>NZ_FQZM01000011.1 GCF_900142025.1 Desulfofundulus thermosubterraneus DSM 16057
GTGGACCACATTCTGGGGGTGGAACTGGCCATCGAGCCGGACGTGCTGGTCTTGAGTACGGGCGTGGTGCCCGGGGAGGACAACGGCAGGCTGAGCCAGCTGTTCAAGGTGCCTTTGAACAGCGACGGGTTCTTTTTGGAAGCGCACATGAAGCTGCGGCCGGTGGACTTTGCGGCGGAAGGGTTGTACCTGTGCGGCCTGGCCCACTCGCCCAAGCTGGTGGGGGAAAGCATCACCCAGGCCAATGCGGCGGCCATGCGGGCGGTGACGCTGCTGGCCAGGGACCGCCTGGCCAACGTGGCCATTACCGCCACGGTGGAGGAGGAACTCTGCGTGGGCTGCGGCATGTGCGTTAAGGTGTGTGACTACCAGGCCCGGAGCATAGACCCCTTGCGGCGGGTGGCCGATGTGAACGAAGCCCTGTGCCAGGGGTGCGGGGCCTGTGTGGCCGCCTGTCCCAACGGCGCTTCCCAGCAGAAGGGTTACGAAAAGGGACAGTTGCTGGCCATGGTCAGCGCGGCCCTGGAAGCGGTGTAACAACGCACGAGAATTGGTCTTCCGAAGGCCGTTACTAAAAGACCGGCGCACCAAGTCCGTGCACCGTTAAGTATTCAACTGAGGAGGTTTTCCCATGAGCGTGATGCTTTCGCAACCGCCGTTAGCGGACCCGGTTTCGCAAGAACGGCAGGAACCCGACCTGAAAGTGGTGGCTTCCTTCGAGCCTAAAATTGTCGGCCTGGTGTGTAACTGGTGCTCCTACGCTGGTGCCGACCTGGCGGGGACCTCCCGCATCCAGTACCCGCCCAACATCCGCCTGGTAAGGGTTATGTGCACCGGTTCGGTAGATCCCCTGTATATCCTGCGCCCTCTGATGGACGGGGCCGACGGCGTGCTGGTGGGCGGGTGACACCCGGGAGATTGCCACTATGGTAGTGGCAATTACAAAGCCCGGCGCCGCCTTGCGGCCTTAAGGGCCATCCTAAAACAGTTTGGCATCGGAGAAGAGCGGGTGTGGTTCCGTTTCATCAGCGCTTCCGAGGGCAAGCGGTTTGCCGAAACAGTCCAGGAAATGGTTAACGAGTTGAAAAAACTGGGGCCCAACCCCCTGCGCCGCCGCTGGGATATTTGAAGGGGTTAATGGGTCGCTTGCAAAAAGGTGATGGCTTATGAAAACGGCTTTGCTTAAAGTTGAATCCGGTTCCCCCCGGCAGGCCGCGGCAAACTTTTTCCAGGCCCTGCTGGACCGGCAGGTGGTGGATGCCCTGATCGTTCCCAGGGAAGTGCCTTCCCGGCGCATGGTGGTGCCCGCCCTAGCCGTATCCGGGGATGGGCTGTCCGGCGCGAACCCCTTTGCCCCCGTGGCTATTATCAATGCTGCCCGGGCCGTAAGCAGGCTGACTTCCCGGGATCCCGGGGTGAAAGTGGGGGCGGTTTTGCGTCCCTGTGAAATCCGGGCGCTGGTGGAAATGGCCAAATTCCAGCAGATTATCCTGGAGCAGGTGCTGATCATCGGTACGGATTGCCTGGGCACCTTTGAGCCGGCCGATTATTACCACCTGACGGGGGCGGGCTTTGATACCGACGCCTGGCTGGCGCAGGCGGCCGGCTCCGGCAAGGCGGCCTTGAACGGCACGAAAACTAGAACGGCCTGTGCCATCTGCGAGGCCATATCTCCGTCAGGTGCCCATTTATCCCTGCACTGGGTGGACTGTGATGTTCACAGGGAGCTCTACATTGCCTACGACGATGAACGGGTTAACCTGGACGCTCTCTTTGACGGCGGCATTTTAGTGCCCGGGGAATTGCCGGCGGCCAGGCAGTCCCTGGTGGAATCCCTGCAAAAAGAGCGCCGGGAGCTGGCGCAGGAAATGTGCCGGGATTTTGCTTCACGGGTTGCGGACGTCAACCGGCTGCTGGATGAACTGGCCCCCTGCCTGGGCTGCCATAACTGCCGGGAGGTTTGTCCCATCTGTGTCTGCCGGGAGTGTGTTTTTGACAGCAACCTGTTTGAACACGAGCCGTCCAGGTACCTGCACTGGGCGGCGGCCCGGGGTGCGCTGGAGCTGCCCACCAACACGCTACTGTATCACCTGACGCGCATGCATCACATGGGCGTCAGCTGCGTGGGCTGCGGCCAGTGTGAGAGCGGATGTCCCAGCAAGATCCCCCTGACCCTTCTTTTCCGTACCATCGGGCAAAAGCTGCAGGACCTCTTCTCCTATGTGCCCGGTGCCAGCATGGATGAGCCGCCTCCCTTGACCACCTACAAGGAGCACGAGCTGGAGCCCCGGTAACGCCGGGCGGCGGTGATGTGAGTGATGCGAGGTGAGTTTTCATGGCTACGGCCACTCTCCACCTTCCGGCAGGGGCAATAACAGTGGATGCGGCGTTCCGGGAAGAGGTGGCCCGCTTAAGCGGCCAGCCCCTGGAGCTCTGCTTCCAGTGCCAGAAATGCGCCTCCGGCTGTTACCCCACCCAGGAAGGTGACTATACGCCCAATGAAATTATGCGCCTGATTCAGTACGGGGCCAGGGACGCGGTGTTGAGGAGCAGGACCATTTGGCTTTGTACGTCCTGTGAAACCTGCGGCCTGCGCTGTCCCAACGGCATCCGTATTGCAGAGGTTATGGACACTTTAAAACAAATGGCTGCTGCCCGCGGCATTGCACCGGCCGGTGAGACCGGCCCCCTGTTTCATAACCTGTTTCTAAGCGAAATCCGGGCTGCCGGCCGGGTGCACGAAACCATGTTGATGCTGAAGTACAAGTTAAAAACCGGCAACCTTTTTGCGGACATGAAGCTGGGCTGGCAGCTCTTCCGACGGGGCAAGCTGCCCCTGGTGCCGCGGCTGAAAAAAGACCCGGCGGTGCGCCGGATTTTTGAGCGGGCCGGCGGACAGGGGTAAACAGGGGCAACGCCGTGCCTCCCTGGCGACAAGCGTTTTTGATCGTTTTCTGGAAGAGGTGCATCATCATGCAATACAGCTACTATCCTGGCTGTTCCCTGGAGGCCACCGGGGTGGAATACAACCTTTCCACCCGGGCGGTGGCCGGGGCCCTGGGGCTGGAGCTGGTGGAGCTGCCCGGCTGGACCTGCTGCGGCTCCTCCTCCGCTCACGCGGTGAACAAAGACCTGGCTTTAGGCCTGGCGGCCCACAACATCGCCCTGGCCCAGGAGCAGGGGCGGGACCTGGTGGTGCCCTGCTCGGCCTGTTATACCCGGCTGTCCAAGGCCGACCACGAGATGAGGCATGACCCCGAAGAAAGGGCGCGGGGAGAAATGCTGGCGGGTTTTTCCTACACCGGTGAGATCCAGATTTATTCCTTTCTGGAAGTGGTCAGGGTACAGGTGGGCATGGAAAGGGTTGCCCAAACGGTACGGCGGCCCCTGACCGGTCTAAAGCTAGCCTGCTATTATGGATGCCTTTTAGTCCGACCGCCCGAAGTGCGTCCCTTTGACCGGGCCGAGGATCCCACCTCCCTGGATGAGCTGGCTGCTGCCCTGGGGGCGGAGCCGGTTCCCTGGTGTTATAAAACCACCTGTTGTGGGGCCGGGCTTTCCCTGACCCGGCCGGAGGTGGTGGAGCAACTGGTGGCCCGGCTTTTGTCCGCCGCCCGGGAAGCCGGGGCTGACGCCCTGGTCAGCGCCTGTCCGTTGTGCCAGAACAACCTGGAGATGCGCCGCCCGGCTCAAGAGGACATCCCCGTGTTTTACTTTACCGAATTAATGGGCCTGGCTTTCGGGTTGGGGGAGGCACCCGGCTGGTTGAAAAAACACCTGGTCGATCCCTTCCCTTTGTTGCAGCGGTTTTCCCTGGCGGGGTAGCCCGGACAAACATCTCTGGACAGCGGTTGCCCCGGTGTAGTATCTTAAGGTTTAGTAAGAACACTAAAGGGGGGCCGCGATGGGTTTCGTTTTGTTAAGCCTGGCTGCCGGGGTGTTCATTGGCTGGGCCTGTCCCTTATCTCCTCGCGGGGTGAGGCTGGTCCAGAAGGCAACCCTGGCGGCTCTTTTTGTGTTACTTGGGTCCATGGGGGCGCAGCTGGGTGCCAACGAGGCTGTCCTGCGCAGCCTGGATACCATGGGGTTGCGTGCCCTGGTCCTGGCGGGGGCCAGCGTGGCAGGCAGCGTGTTGCTTGTTTACCTGTTCACCCGGCTGTTGAATCGCCTTCTGCCGGTTGATTTCGGGGACGGGAAAAAGGGAAGGGAGAGCGGGTGACCTGGCTGGTCATTGCCTCGGTCGGCCTGGGGGTCGCCGCCGGCCACTGGCTCATTCCAGACGCATGGACGGGTTTCCTGGACAACGTCACTACCGTGGCACTTTGCCTGATCCTGGTGGGTACCGGGATTGACCTGGGAAGACAAAAGGAAGCCTGGAGGCGGCTCGGGGCGCTGGGTTTGCGGGCGCTACTGCTGCCCCTGCTGGTGGCGGCGGGGAGCCTGTCCGGGGCCGTTTTGGGGGGAATGTTTCTGGGCCTGCCCTTGCATGAGGCCGGGGCCATCGGTGCGGGGTTCGGCTGGTACAGCCTTTCCGGGGTGCTGCTGGCCAAAATTTACAACGTGGAAACGGGGGCGCTGGCCTTTTTAACCAATGTGTTCCGGGAGCTCATGGCCTTTGCCCTGATCCCCGTTCTGGCGGCCAGGCTGGGAAAACTGGTGGCGGTGGCCCCCGGGGGAGCCACCACCATGGATACAACCTTGCCCTTAATTGCCCGCGTTACCGATGCCGATACCACTATCATCGCTCTAGTTAGCGGCACAATTCTTTCAGCCCTGGTGCCGGTTCTGGTACCCCTGATCATTAAATTGTAGAAGTTTAGGCAAAGGCCAGTGCGCAGGTCCGGGTTAAGCAGGATGGTGCACCGGCTTTTGGGGAGCTTTGAGCCTCAAGGCTTTGCCGGGAAAAAGCCGCAGCTTTTAGGTAACCAGGTTTTGAAATGGCTACCTATGTAGTTAACTGCGCGGGAAATTTTACCTCTTGCTCGGAACAGGTGTTCCAGTTAAAATGGATCTAGAACACTTGTTCCAGTGCAGGAGGTTTAATTATGTCCCGGGCCATTTTGCTGGTTGACATGAACGCCTTTTTTGCCAGCGTCCATCAGGCCCTGGATCCGGGCTTGCGGGGCAAGCCGGTGATTGTAGCCGGGGATCCGGCCAAACGCCACGGCGTGGTCCTGGCTGCCAGCTACGAGGCCAGGGCTAAAGGGGTGAAGACCGGTCTGACGGTGGCCGAGGCCCGCCTGGCCTGTCCCGAAGGAGTTTTCATCAGGCCGCAGCACGACCTCTACGTTTGCTTTTCCGCCCGTATCCTGCGTATCCTGTACGACTTCACCCCTCTGGTGGAGCCTTTTTCCATTGACGAAGCCTTTTTAGACGTTACCGGCTGCCACAAGCTCCTGGGTTCCCCAGTGGAAATCGCCCGCCGGTTGAAGGCGCGTATTCGCCAGGAGGTGGGCATTACCTGCAGTGTGGGGATTGGCCCCAACAAGCTCCTGGCCAAAATGGCGGCGGAACTGCAAAAACCTGATGGCCTTACCGTGCTTACCTTTGAAGATGTACCCCGGCGCTTGTGGCCCCTGCCGGTACGGGAACTCTTCGGCGTAGGCCCCCGTTACGAGGAGCACCTGAGAAAGTTGAACATACATACCATTGGCGACCTGGCCAACTTCCCGATGGATGTTCTTAAAAGACGTTTCGGCGTCTACGGGGAAACCCTGTGGTTCTGCGCCCGGGGTATTGACCACAGCCCTGTGGATCCCGGTAGCTTAAAGCAGGTGAAGAG
This sequence comes from Desulfofundulus thermosubterraneus DSM 16057, assembly GCF_900142025.1. Lineage (GTDB taxonomy): Bacteria > Bacillota > Desulfotomaculia > Desulfotomaculales > Desulfovirgulaceae > Desulfofundulus > Desulfofundulus thermosubterraneus. The sequence continues at coordinate 5,783 of NZ_FQZM01000011.1, forward strand.
CATCGGGCAGCAGATCACCCTCCCCCGGGATTACCGGGGCGAGGAGATCAAGGTGGTACTGTGGGAGTTGGCCGACCGGGTGGCCCGGCGGGCCCGGGCGGGGGGATATGCGGGCAAAACGGTGGTACTGTCCCTGAAGGACACCCGCTTTAACTGGCTGTCCCGCCGGAAATCCCTGCCTTTCCACACCAGATTGGCCGGGGATATTTACCGGGCCGCGGCGGATTTGCTGGAACAGCACTGGTCCCCCCACTGGCCGGTGCGCCTGGTAGGGCTTACCCTGGGCGGCTTAACGGCCCGCCTACCGGAACAGCTGACCCTCTTCGGTGAAAGAGAGAAGCGGCAAAGGGCGGAGCAGGCCTGCGATACCATCAAGAAGCGGTACGGGGAAAAGGCCATTTTCCGGGCCGTGTCCCTCACCCGGGCGGGGGTGTTCTATGTAGAACCACCCCGTACCGCACCGTCTTTTCTTATGAAAGGACCCCAAGACAGGTGGGATGGAGGTGGGGATGTATATGGAAGGCAGTAAATTTTGGAACCGCCGGCTTATGCTGCCGGAAATGCGGGAGAAGGCCGTGCATACCTGCAATGACTGCCGTTTTCTGGTCAGGATACAAGGACGAGAGGAAGTGCGCTGGGGCTGTGTGGCCGGGCTTCCCGAATACGGCATGCTGGAAAGGCGCGTGCCCCTTCAAGTCCATGCCCTGGACATTTTGAAAATGGCTGGCCGGGAGGGATTGCAGGCCGTGCTCGCCTGTGGCGAGCCGGACAGCCCCGCCTGCGGCTTGTTCCGGCCGCGCAGCTTACCCGGCCGGGCGGGAGCGAGGCAAACCGGTAAGCAGGATTGAGCCAGCGGTATTCGTGAACCTTTCCCGCCCGTTTCGTCTACATTATCCCCCACTGCCGGGTGTATTCTAGCTTGATCTCGTACTCATGCGGTTCAAACCCGTGCTCCTGCAGCAGCTCTTTCACCTGATACGCCTCCAGGTTGCTGCCTTCCAGGATGACGGCTTTCCGGGTGCCCCGGCAGCAGAAGCCCCTTTCCTGCAACAGCTCCATCATGGAAGCCACCCGCTCCAACCTTTCCTTCAGGAAATCACCCAGCCGGCGCACGTCTTCCGGCCGGACCATGCCCGCGCCCTGGATTTTCTCCAGGGGAGGGACTTCCCCGGGCAGCCAGTTTCTTTCCAAAAGTTTCAGTATCACCGTAACCCGGTAGTTCACCATAATCTCTCATCTCCTGCACTTACCATAATTGGATGCTGTCGCATAACTACCGGGGCGGCGGTTGTCCCTCGTCGCTCCGTGCTACGGCCCGGACGCAAAAGAAATTTCCAGAAAATACACATATTGCTCCGCAGCGGCAACTGAAACAGTTTGATTTTTATAAAACCTACCGATGCCGCTGCCATACTTGCCTCGGAGCGAACCTGGTAGCGCTGTATATGCGCCGATAGTCTTTCTTCCTCAGGGATAGTTATTAAGTAGCTCAGCCATTCTACCAATACCATTACCAGCGCGATTCGCGCTGCCGGTTCGCTAACCTCTGCCCAGCACTCACTGGACATAACTTACCTGACAGGTAATCAGCGTTCAGGCCTACGTTAACGGCCTTTGAAGGTTTATGAGCTCTTGTGAGTGCTGGGCGTGTTTCGTATCCGGCCCTCCAGCCCAGCACTCACTGGTAAAGCACTTCTTCGAAGTAGCGTTGGAGGTATATGAGCAATGGCTATTCTAAAGAGAGAGGTGTTCCAGTGAGTGCTGGGTCGCTCCTTAAGGGACGACCGCCGCCCGTTTCGTTTTCTAGTTTTGCGACAGTACCATATTGATAACCAAACGCCCTGAGTTATCCCCACTTTCCAGCTACCTTGTTCTGGCTCCCGCTTGCTCCGGTGTGGAGGCCGTGCTACCCCCCTGTTCCGGAGCCTCCAGCAGCACCAGCGTTCCGGCATATACCCCTTCGTCGTCGTAGACGAAAATCACTTCCCCGTCCAGGTGGCGGGAGTCCAGGTGCACCCTTTTCACGGACCGGGAGCCCATGTTCCGGTAAATGAAGCCGGCCAGCTCGGGGTCTACGGCATCTATGCTGATGTCCTTCTCCAGGCTGCCCAGGTAGCAGCGGGCCATCAGGTTGGCGTGGACCACCCTGTGATTGCGGTCCACATAGACCGCTCCCTGGGGCAGAGCTTCCATGAGGCGGGACAGGACCCGGCCGCAGGTTTCTTCCTCCTTGCTGCCGGCACCGATTACCGTCAGCGCCCCCAGCACCTTGCCCTTTTTCACAATGGGCGAATGAATGGTCTCGAGCAGGCGGTCGGCGGTTTTCAGGGTCAGGGTGCCATAACGGTTCCTTTCGCCCGGGACGTCCCCGATATGCCCCAATATATCCTTTAATTTCGCACCCTTCAAGGGTCCTTTTGCGCTGAAAATCTCATGGGCCGCCTGGTTGGCGAAGAGCACCCGCCCGGCGTTGTTGGAAATGATTACTCCCTCATGCACATGGTTAAAGATGTTGAAATCTATGTTTTCGAAGTAAGTCCGGGCGCTGTTCACCCCCCACAATTCCACCAGGAACTGATAGAGGCAGCAGTAGAGGGCAAAGAGCAGTAGCATGATGGTAATGATGCGGTAGGTGTCGAAGTTATTTTCCCGCAGGAAGAAGTACAGCAGCCAAGGGGGATCACCCATGGTCAGGGAATTTACGTCATATGCTAACTGGTTGGCATAGAATTTTTCTTCCCGGCCGCTGAACTGGTCCAGCAATTCCCTTTCAAAGGGCCACACTACGGGAGTCTTCCCACCGGCAAAAACGGCTACCTTACAGGTGTTACCCAGGAATTCCTGTGTAAGCTCCTGTTGAAAATCCGCAATGCTGAAATCCAGGGCCAGCCATTCCTTGCCAAGGGGAATGACCACGGTTACCACCGTTTGAGCACCGTCACCGGCATGTACCCCTAGAATCCGGGATCCCTGCCGGGGCGGCTGTGACCGGAACTTTTCCAGTGGCAGGTCTCCTGGGGGTATCCGTGTTCGAGCTACCACTCTTCCTGTGTCGTCCAGAATGTATGCGCCGGTAATGCGGTGATCGAAAACAGGTAATTCTTTTAAAGCGGCGTTCCTGTCGGGCCGGCTGTTGAGTTTCCGGGCTGCTCCTTCGGTGACTCCCCGCAGGTCGTTGAGGAAAAAGCTTGTCTTATTGACGGCCACCTGGCGGATGGTTTCTTCATAGTCGTTCATGATGCCTTTTAAAAAACGGAATTCCACAATGAAGACCATGGTTATCGCGGTCAGGAAGAAGAGCATTATTAACATCAGCCAGGCACTGTTTACCGTCAGAGACTTTTTCATAGCACCCACCGCCACTACCAGTTTTGCCAACTGCCGGATGATTCATCTCCTGCCCTTGCCCGGTTTGCCTCGCAGATTGGGATGCCGCAGGAGGCCGGCACTACCTTACCAGTCCCCTGCGGGCTGCGGCAGCCAGGGCTTCCTCCAGCGTTCTTACTCCAAGCTTGGTGCAGATGCCCCGGATGCGGCGCCGCAGGGTGGAAAGGCTGATATAAAGCTTGGCCGCCACTTCCTTCTGGTCTTCGCCCCGGGCAATGAGTTGCAGAATGCTGGTTTCCTGGTCCGTCAGCACGGGGCTATCGGGTTTTAACAGCAGTTCCGCCTGCAACCCCGGGTAGAGGTAGGTCCCGCCCTTGTATACCATATTGATGGCCGAGCGAATTTCATCAAAAAAGGCATATTTGGGTACAAACCCGTGTACGCCCTTCTCCATGGCCTTGCGGATAAAGGTCACGTCGTCATAAGTGGTCAGGGCTACAAATTTTATATGGGGATGGGTTTGGGTCATGCGTTTGCACAGGTCCAGGCCGTCACCGTCGGGCAGGCCGATATCAAGCAGGACCACGTCCACTTCCGGGCTCATGTTCTGCAGTGCCGTGGTGCAGGAATCAGCTTCGGCCACCACCTGCATGTTTTCTTCCATATCAATTAGCTTTTTCAAGCCCTCCCGGAAAACGTTATGGTCTTCCACCAGCATGATCCCGATCGTCTTCACAGCCTTTCCCCCCTTCAGTAAGTGGTACGGTCAGGGTTACGCAGAACCCCCCGTCCTTAAAGCCGTATGCCAGGTCCCCCCCGATAAACCCGGCTCTTTCCTTCATTCCCCACAATCCTTTCCCGGGTACGGGCTTCACTTCCCGCATTCCCCCGTTGTCCAGAATCTCTATCTGCAGGGTATCGCCTGTTTCGTTGAAGTGGATGTCCACCTCCGTGGCCTCCGAATGCCTGGCCACATTGGTTAGGGCTTCCTGGATAATGCGGTAAATGAATATTTCCCTGTCCCGGCCCAGTCTCAGTGAACGCTGGTGATAGAAAATGTAAACCTTGCGGTTATGGAGGCGTTCGAAATTGGCGCTGTAGGATTCCAGGGCCGGGATTAGCCCCACCTTTTCGATCAGGTAGGGGTGAATGTCGTTCATGATGCTTCGCATGTCGATGGCCGCATTCTGGCACTGGGTACGCAGCAGGCAAAGGTTCTTTTGCACCTCTTCCGGCAGCTTTTCACCGTGTACCCGCAGCACGTAGTCCAGGCCGTGGATGATGCTGGACAGATACCGGCCGATCCAGTCGTGAATTTCAATGGACAGGTGCTTTCTTTCCCTTTCAATGGTGTCCAGCAGAATGGTGCCGTCCTTCGGTTCGGGCGCCTGCCGGGCGGTGAGCACGGCACCGGCCGTTCTGCCGAAAAGGTAGACCGGGGCGCAGTTCACGGTCAAGAGCAGCCGGCCTCCTTCCCGGCTATAGCTCAGCGGGCAGTCCGCCGTTTCTTCCCCCTGCAAAAGGGCCTGGTAAATGGGCTGGGCCACCTTCTGCCAGCGGGGGTACAGGAGCAGGATGTCCCCCAGGTTTTTTCCGGCTGCCGTTTCACGGGAAAGATTAAAAATTTTTTCCGCCGCCGGGTTTAAATACTGTACTCTTTCCTTCCGATCCACAAAGACCACGGCCCTGGAAGAGTCCCTCACCAGGTCCTGCAGGCAGGAATACCAGGCCGCCAGGGGCCGGGCCGCCGTGCCGGCGTACAGTATTGCTCCCAGGGAAAGGAGAGAAAGAAAAAACATCAGCAGGCCTTCCTTATGCAATAAAGCCACGGTACGTTCCAGCAGGTCTTTATTTTTCTGCCCGCCGTCCCCGGCCAGGGCAGCGGCCCGGTAGGCCAGCTGTCGGTTCAGGTCCCGGTGCTGCCACAGCAAAAGTTCACGGCCGGTGTCCCGTCCAAGTACTCCTCGGGGTATGACCTCATTTTCTACAAAGGAGATATAGGCCCTGGTAAGGGCCATTAATTCCGCTACATCTTGCTTTCTGGACTTTTCCACCAGGTTGTAAAATTCCAGTTCCTTTTTTATGGTTTCTGCACTGTAGTGACGGAAATCATTTAACGCCTGTGCATCACCGTAAAAGATATAATCCTGTACGGCACCGGTCAGGTGGTAAATACCGGATGTTATTTCCTGGTGCTCATTTTGGCGCTGAAATTCCAGCTCTACCTGGCTTAACTGCTGCGGCAGGGTGTAGCCTGTGTAAATTAACAGCAAAACCGGCAGCAGTATCGTGATGAACAATACGGTCCATGGCCATCCGGTCCATTTTTGATTCACTGGCCTCACCTTCTACCCTCATAACAGGTTGCCTTTCCGTTCGTTAAACAAGAAGAGTGCACAATATAAGAATACGGCAGGGCCGGTATAATTCCTACGGGAATCTTCTGGTTATGTGCTGGATGTGGCGTCTCTTTCCAGAATCGTTACGGCAGACAGCGCAAAAACGCTCCTTTTGATGAACCAAAAAGTTCACCTTTGTGAATGAAAAGCTTCGTTTATTTGATCATTCAGTTCTTCCTGCCCTGCAGTCGTTGATCCTGAGGCGAAGGTGCACTAAGATAAGCTTGGCTAATATAGAGCATAAGAATGTGGAGGTGTTTTAGCAGGAGCGGGAAAAAGGTGTAGTAGTTTGAAGGGACTTTGAGCACAAGCGTGAAAGCGGAGTATCGTTATAGGGAGGGAAAAAACTTGAACGGACATGCACAAACTGCCGAAATGAAAGCTGGTGCGGGTACACCTGCAGTACCACAGCCCCACGGGTGGTCCGATCTTTGGAAAAAAGAAGACTACTGGGCCATCTGGATGGGTCTGGGAGTTGTGCTGGCCGCCCTGATCTTCTTCTATGCCGGCAGTTCCATCAAGCCCATTGCTGTGGCGCCGCCTACCTGGGTGGATTTCAGTGAAGTTTCCAAACATTTCGCTGCCAAGTGGACCTGGTACGCCGGACTTTATGTACTCTTTATCGCTCTTTTCACCATAAGCAGCGCAGTCATGGGCTTCAAGGCAGGGGAATTCATTCCCGGTTTCACCATCCTTTTCGTTATTTCCACGGTCATCCTGGTTGTTGGCTCCTGGAAAACGGCCATCGACCTGAACCTGGAGCCGCCTCTTTTAGCCCTGCTGCTGGGCATGATCGTCAGTAATGTCTTCAAACTGCCCAAATGGCTGGATACCACCTTCCGCACGGAATTTTACGTCAAGACCGGTATTGTGTTGCTTGGTGCCACGCTGCCCTTTACCCTGATCATCCAGGCCGGTCCGGTGGCCTTCCTGCAGGCCACCATTGTGGCGGTGGCTACCTTCCTGACTATTTTCTTTGCCGCCACCAGGCTGTTCGGCCTGGACAGGCGCTTCGGTGCCACCCTGGCCGCAGGCGGATCCATCTGCGGCGTATCGGCCTGCATTGCCCTTGGTGGTGCTGTCAAGGCCAAAAAGGAACACGTCTCCATCGGCATTTCCCTGGTGGTCATCTGGGCCATCATAATGATTATCGTTCTGCCCCTGGCGGCTAAGGCTATGGGTATGCCGCCCGGCATCGCCGGGGCCTGGATCGGTACTTCCGAATTTGCCGATGCGGCTGGTTTTGCAGCGGCTGCGGCCATCGGTGACGAAGCGGCCATCCGGTCGTTCACCCTGATGAAGGTGGTGGGCCGGGACATCTGGATCGGCCTGTGGTCGCTGATCATGGCCATTATCGCCTGCACGGTGTGGGAGCGCAGCTGCTCCGCCGGACAGGGTGAAAAGGTAAACGCCATGGAAATATGGTGGCGTTTCCCCAAGTTTGTCATCGGCTTCTTCCTGGCCTCCCTGATCATGACCTTTGTGGCCATGCAGTTTTCACCGGTGGAATTTAAAAAGGTGCTCACCCCCGAGGTTATCGGACCCATAAAGACTTTGCGCACCTGGACCTTCGTCTTTACCTTCCTTTCCATCGGATTTACCACCCGCTTCAGGGAGCTGACCGCCTTCGGTTGGAAGCCCCTGGCTGCCTTTACCCTGGGCGTGGCCGTAAACGTACCCCTGGGTTACATTCTGTCGGTGCTCATCTTCGGGAATTACTGGGCGAAGATTTAAGGCAGTATCTCCCGATTTGCCCTGCCCGCCTGTCGGGTAGGGCTTTAATTTGTCCCTCCCTTTTGCTAAAATTAAAAAAGGTTTATATAAATTTTAGCCATTTCTCCCCGGAGGCTGGTTTCGTGGGCAAGATGATTATTTTCGCCAAAACTATCCCCGGTATTTTGCTCATGCTGGCCATTGCCTTTCTGGCCCGGGGGGGCAGCGATTTGGGATTGCCCTGGTGGCCGGGGCTGGAGAGTCTTCTCGCCGGCAGCCCCCTGGCCAGGAGGGTTTTTATTGATATTCTTCATCTAAATCACATTCTCATCTCCATTATCCTGGGTATGCTGGTGGGGAATCTTTTAGGCATACCTCGCTGGGCGGCGGCAGGTATCCGGACTTCCAGCCTGTTCATTAAAATAGGCGTTATTTTACTGGGCTCGCTTTACAGCGTCATGGATCTGGCTGCCCTGGGCAGCGCGGCAGTAATCATTATTGTCTGCTTTATCGTCCTTATGTTGCTGTTTACCGTCTGGTTGGGCAGCAGGGTGGGGATGGACCCGGCCGGTGCAGCCACCCTGGCGGCAGGCACGGCGGTATGCGGTGTTTCGGCCATCCTGGCTACCGCCCCGGCGGTTAGGGCCAAAAACACCGACGTGGTGTACTCCATTGCCACCATCCTGTTCTTTGGCTTGATCAGCCTCTTTGTCTTTCCCTTTGTGGGTACGCTGCTGGGATTGAGCCCCCACCAGTTTGGCGTATGGGCCGGCACGGGCATCATGAATTCCGGCCAGGTTCTGGCCGTATGCCTCACCTTTGACCCCGGTACCGTCACCCATCCTTCGGTAAGCCTGAAAACCGGGGAGATTTACAACCTGACGCGGGTAATTTTCCTGCCCTTCGTGGTGCTTTTCCTGGCCTTGTTTGCCAGCCGCTATTTTACGGGTGAGGACGAAGTCAACATTAATACCGGTCTGTGGAGTAGATTTCCCGTTTTTGTGCTGGGATTCTTGACCATGGTTTTGCTCACTTCCTTTGGCTTTTTGGGGCCTACGTCGCCGCCTTCCAGGGAACTCACCATCATCCGGCACCTGTACAGCTGGTTTTTTGCCATCGGTCTGGCCGGCCAGGGGATGCGTATATCTCTAGTCGAATTGCGCCGGGCCGGGAGCAAGCCGCTTTTGGTGGGCACTGTGGCTGCTTTTTTAAAGGCCCTGCTGGCCCTGATTGTGGTGATCCTGTTTGTACCGCGGGATCCCTGAAGATGAAAAGGGGTGGAGAAATGTTGCACTATCCGGACAAAGACGAACGTTCCCCGGGGGATGAGGAGGAGTTTTTTTCCGTGTATGTAACGGAAAGGCTAGAGGATTATCTGGCCCTTTCCCTGGCAGCCATAATTCTGATCGTCATTCTCTTGTTTTTTTAAATGGTGGACCCCGCCGCCGGTGGACAAGGTAAGGAGATTTTGTCCAGCAAAAGCGAAAAAAAGCCTTTGTCCACAAAAATGAAAAATATTTGTATTACATTGGAAAAAAATGAATAAGTCTCTCCCTCCTGTTATATACTATCACTGGAAAGTTCAATCGTTCCAGATTGCAAAAAAGGAGGGAAGGGTGACCATGAAAGCAACGGGCATTGTTCGCCGCATTGATGATCTAGGGAGAGTCGTAATTCCCAAAGAAATTAGAAGGACGCTTCGCATCCGTGAAGGGGACCCTCTGGAAATTTTTGTCGACAGGGAAGGTGAGGTAATCTTAAAAAAGTACTCGCCTATTGGCGAGTTGGGGGACTTTGCCAAAGAATATGCCGATTCCCTGCATGAAGCCCTGGGGCACATTGCTTGCATTGCCGACCGGGATACCATTATTGCCGTTGCCGGGGCGCCCAAGAAGGAATACCTAAATAAACCCATTGGTGCGGCTGTGGAAAAGGTGATGGAAGAACGCAAGGCAGTGATCATCAACCATCCCGGGGAAGATCCCTACTGCAAAGAATGCTTGACCGCGGACGAAGGGGAATGCAAGTATTCATCGGAAGTTATTGCCCCCATCATTGCCGAAGGCGACCCTATTGGAGCGGTTATCCTGGCCTCCAAGGAACCGGATGTGAAAATGGGGGAACTGGAGTTGAAGCTGGCCGAAACGGCAGCCGGCTTCCTGGCAAAGCAAATGGAACAGTAAAAGGTGGCCTACCCGGCCACTTATTTTTTATGGGTAAGCCCTTCTATTTTCCCTCCTGTCATAGAGGCAAATATAATAATCCTAAATGCCCGCGACATGATGTATAATAATTTTTGTCGTGTTGACGATATAAACATTGGGGGGTGAAATGTCCGTTTTGGGGCGGGCTTAATTATGGGTGCACAGATTACCGTAGTTGGATTGGGACCGGGCAATCCCGGTCACTTGCCCCTGACCGTGTGGGAGGTGTTGCGCAAGGCAAAACGCTTGTTTTTGCGCACCGAGCGTCATCCGGTAGTTCCCTGGCTTAAAGAAAAGGGCATCTCCTTTGAAACCTTTGATTGCTTCTACGAAACCGGCCGGGATTTTCAGGAAATCTACCGGCACATGGCTGAAGCCCTGTTTAGGGAAGCGGCCAAAGAGCCCCTGGTTTTTGCCGTGCCGGGCCATCCACTGATGGCAGAAGAAACCGTGGGAATTCTTTTGGAAGAAGGGCCCCGGCGGGGCTTGAAGGTGGACGTGCTGCCCGCCATGAGCTTTGTGGATGTGATCTGCAGCGCCCTGGGGCTGGACCCGGCCGGCGGGTTGCACCTGGTGGACGGTTTGCGCCTTGACCGGCTGGAACCAGTGCCGGGGGTAGGCAATATCATCTTCCAGGTGTACAGCCGCCTGGTGGCTTCGGATGTCAAGTTAACACTCATGGAGTACTATCCCGCATCCCACCCGGTGACAGTGATCCGGGCGGCAGGGGTGCCCGGCCTGGAGCGAATTGAGGAGCACCCCCTGTACGAACTGGACCGGCTGGATTGGTTTGATCACCTGACCAGCCTGTACCTCCCCCCTTGTTCCGGGGCAGCCGGTAAATGTCGTTATCCACTGGACTCCCTGATTGAGGTTATGGCCACCCTGCGGGGCGAGAAGGGTTGTCCCTGGGACCGGGAACAGACCCACCGCAGCCTGCGCCCTTTCTTGCTGGAAGAGACCTACGAAGTGCTGGAAGCTATTGACCAGGAAGACATGTATAAACTTTGTGAGGAATTGGGAGACTTATTGTTACAAGTAGTATTTCACAGCCAGCTGGCCAGGGAAAAGGGCTTCTTCGACATAAATGATGTGGTAAAGGGAATTACCGCTAAAATGCTGCGCCGGCACCCCCATGTCTTTGGAGATGTTTTGGTGCAGAATAGCGCGGAAGTCCTGGCCAACTGGGACCAGATTAAAGCGCGGGAGGGGGGCAAGGAAAGGCCGGCCTCTCTTTTAAAGGATGTTCCTCGCTCCCTGCCGGCCCTGTTGCAGGCCAGCTCCCTTCAGGCCAAAGCAGCCAGGGTTGGTTTTGACTGGCCCGATTACCGGGGTGCTCTGGACAAGGTTTTCGAGGAATTGCAGGAAGTAAGGCAGGCCCTTTCCGAGGGCCGGAAGGCGGAGCTGGAAAGGGAACTGGGAGATCTGCTTTTTGCGGTGGTCAATTTATCCCGGTTGCTGGGTGTGGAAGCTGAAGTAGCCCTTTGCGGGACTATCAACCGGTTTCGACGCCGCTTCCAGCATATAGAGGAAAGGGCGCGACAATGCGGCCGGGAGCTGTCCAGCTTTACCCTGGACCAGCTCGACGCCTGGTGGGAGGAAGCAAAAAAGGTAGAAGAGGCAGAAAAAAAGCGGAATAATTTTCATGTTGGGAGGAAACCCGGGAGATTTAGCGAATAATAAGTCAGACTATGTCTAAACCTTCTGAGGGGGGTATTTATGAACAAAGCAGAGCTCATTTCCCAGGTGGCAGAGAAAACAGAGCTGACTAAAAAGGATGCCGAAAAGGCTGTGAGCGCCGTACTGTCCGCTATTGAGGAAGCTCTGGCCCGGGGGGATAAGGTTCAGCTGGTCGGCTTTGGCACCTTTGAAATCCGTGAACGGGCCGCCCGCAAGGGCCGCAATCCACAAACAGGGGAAGAAATCGAGATTGCAGCCGCTCGCGTTCCCGTTTTCAAAGCTGGCAAGGCCCTGCGGGATGCCGTTTCAGCTACATAACAATCAAATGTGTAAAGAGGCCTGAAAACCGGGCCTCTATTTATTTTCAACGCAAAAGATGGCGGATGCACGAGCTAAATGAAAGGACAAGCCTCATTTTATTCCCTTTTAGCCAAAAATAACTATCGACTATCATGTGTATTTATGGTAACATTAACAATAAATACCAACGGGGGTGGTAGGCTTGTGCTTCGACAAGCATCTTGGAATCTCTGGAAAGTGCAGAGGGGAAGCCATTGGCGGAAGGTTTCAGTGTTCAGGAGGGAAGGTGCCGTACTCCGCTTTTAAGGTTTTGTGCCGTGGACCGGACCGGGTGTGGCGATGGCGAACGGGTATGGAGGTGAGAGGGCCTTGACGGTTTAAGGGGCCGGCAAAGGGGGAAATGGTTGGTGGTGCGGGTATTCCACAAAAAGGTGAGGACGCCTGGTCCAGGAATGCGTGTGGCTTCTTTTAAAAGCCTTTAAAAACGCGAAAGAGCGGTACCCCGCCATCAACAGGGAACCGTTTCGTTACCGTACCGGCCGGCCGTACGGAATTTAAAAAGCAAGGAGGTGTGACGGGCCTTGCCGGCGTGGGCATAATTTTACCCCTCCGGGCAAAAAATAAGGGGCAAATCCGAGTAATGGCTATTTCGCTACGGAGGGGAAGAAAGATGTTAAAGCCCACGTTTACCCGCGCAGTTATTGTCACCACCTTGATCGGTCTGTTGATAGCCGGTTGTACCAGAGCGGCACCCCGCAAACCGGTACCCCCTGCTCCCGGTCGGGAGCCTACGATCAGCCTTTATGTTAATGAAACCGGTGAAAGGAAAAACATAAAATTGGAAGACTATGTGGCCGGCGTGGTGGCGGCGGAAATGGAACCGACCTGGCCGGTAAATGCCCTGGCAGCCCAGGCGATTTTGGCCCGCACCTTTACCATGGAAAATATCAAGGCCGGACGGGTCAAGAAACTTCACGGCACCGATGCTTCCACCAGCCCTCAGGAGTTTCAGGCCTACGATCCCTCCCGGATTAACGATAACGTCAGGCAGGCCGTGGCCCGCACCCGGGGAGAGGTGGCTATGTACAGGGGGGATTATATCAAGGCCTGGTTTAACGCCTGCGATGGTGGTGTGACCGCCTCTGCGGCCGAGGGGTTGGCCTACACCAAGACTCCCACACCCTATGTGCGGGCAGGTGTGCGGGATAACTGCCTGTCCATTACCACACCCGAGAACCGGCACTGGGAGAGGCGCATTCCCTTAGAACAGGTCCGGGCGGCAGTAACGAAAATCACCGGACGGGATCCGGGGCCAATTACATCGGTGCGCATAGTGCGCCGCGGCCCCTCGGGACGGGCTGAGCAACTGCAGGTTGGGAAGGCAACCGTAAGTGGCCCGGCACTCCGCCTGGCCCTGGGGAGCGAGTGGGTACGCTCCATGCTCCTTACAAGTGCCCGGGTAGAGGGCAATGCCCTGGTCCTCACCGGGAAAGGGTTCGGACACGGTGTGGGCATGTGTCAGTGGGGAGCCAGGTTGCTGGCCCAAAAGGGACGTTCTCCGGAGGATATCGTCCGCTTTTACTTTAAGGACATTGAAATAAGAAAGTTATGGCAGTAAGCAGGTGGCGCCCGCCACCGTTTTTTTTTGCATAAAACACGCCGGGGTGCATAGATATGAAAGTGAACAGTCCGGGGGGTGAAGCCCGTGGAGGGTAAGCATAAAGTAATGTTGACCGACCGCAAGTACCTGCTGGTTGAAGGCGTGCGGCATGTGGAGAGCTTTGACGAGAACGAGATCACCCTGGACACCACCATGGGTTTTCTGACCTTAAAGGGGGAAGGTTTACATATCACCCAGCTGGACCTGCAAAAAGGCAATCTGACCGCTGAAGGGTTCTTCGCCAGCTTTTTGTTCCAGGAAGACAAAGGCAGGGGGCGGGCCAAAGGAAAAAACGTGTTGAAACGGTTGTTGAAGTAAGCACATAAGCGCGGGTGGGCGCTTTTTTTACTGGCCAAGGTGGTGATGCCCATGACTCTGGCTGAACAATTAAACGCTTTCCTGTTATCCCTGTTGACCGGTTTAATGTCGGGCTTTGCCTACGATCTTTACCGGGTTTTGCGGGAAATGCTCCGTCTCAAGAAAGCGGGCACTTTTATTGGAGACCTGCTCTTCTGGCTGTTCCTGCTGGTAGTGGTGTTCGGCCTTTTACTGGTCGGCAATGATGGTGAGGTACGCTTTTATGTTTTTCTGGGACTGGCCTTGGGGGCAGGAATACACCTGATCTTTTTTAGTTCTGCAGCCCGTCGTTTTATTTACCGGAGCACATATCTTTTCTTACGGACAATCCAAATAATTGCGGCTGGGGCGGTAGCATTCTTTCGTATACTTATCTTCCCCTTCCGGGTCATTTTTTTCCTGGTGGTTTGGCCTGCGGCCCTGGGAGGGCGCGCTTTATGCCTGGCGGGCAGGAGGGTTGGCCGGGTGGGTAAAGGTGTCTTCGGCCCTTACGTACACCGTTTTTCCGGCGGTCTGCATTCCCTTTGGTTGCGCTTGAGCAACCGGTGGCGTCCAAGACGGTAAATTTATACCAGCTAAAATTGAAACCTTCAAAAAAGATACGAAAAGACGGTTTTGTCCAGATCGTTCATCCCCCCGGGGTGAACGATATTTTTTTATGGCCGTTCTGCGAGCACACTAAAGTGCTAAATGCAGTCGTAATCGTCCACAGGCCGGGCGGCGGATTATCTCGAATAATAAGCCTCGAATAAGAAGTCTGAAACAGAAGAAAATTACGTCCATACTCAAAGTGTTTTGTATGAGCAAATTTACAGGAGGGGTGCTTGTGAGCCAGGTTAAGGTGATGATTGCTCCCAGCAGGTACGTTCAGGGAGCGGGTGCACTGGCGGAAATCGGTGAGCATGTAAGCAGGCTGGGCAAAAAGGTCTTTGTGACCGGCGGCAAAACTGCTTTTGCCCAGACCCGGGAGGACATTGAGAAAAGTTGCCAGGAAAAGGGTGTTGCGTGCATATTCGAGACATTCCGGGGTGAATGCTGCGACTCCGAGATTGAGCGGCTGAAAGCGGCGGCTATGTCTGCCGGATGTGACGTGGTGATGGCGGTAGGCGGCGGCAAGGTTATCGATGCCGGTAAGGCGGTTGCCGCCCTGATGAAGGTGCCGGTTGTGATTGTACCGACCATTGCGGCTACCGATGCTCCATGCAGCGCTTTATCCGTAATTTATACCGAAGAGGGAGTTTTCGACCGCTATTTCATCCTGCCGCAAAACCCCAACCTGGTCCTGGTTGACACTTCGATTATCGCCAGGGCACCGGTACGTTTCCTGGTAGCCGGGATGGGGGACGCGCTGGCAACCTGGTTTGAAGCGGCCTCCTGTGCGCAGGCGGCTGCCCAAAACATACCCGGCGGCCGTACCACTACCGCTGCCCTGCGGCTGGCGCGGTTGTGTTATGAGATTCTCATCGAGTATGGAGAGCAGGCCAGGCTGGCTGTCGAGCGCGGGGTAGTGACTCCGGCGGTGGAAAAAATAGTGGAGGCCAATACTTTACTTTCGGGTATCGGCTTTGAGAGCTCCGGCCTGGCTGCTGCGCACGCCATTCACGACGGCCTGACGGTGCTGGAAGAGACCCACCACGCCTACCACGGGGAAAAGGTGTCTTTCGGGACTCTGGCTCACCTGGTGCTGGAGGAACACCCGAGAGAAGAAATGGAGGAAGTGCTTGATTTTTGCACCCGCGTGGGCCTTCCCGTTACACTGGCCGAGCTGGGTGTGAAAGACCCATCACCGGAAAAACTCCGGCGGGTGGCCAGCAAAGTATGTGAACCGGGAATGATGATTCACAATATGCCCTTCCCGGTCACGCCGGACATGGTTTATGATGCCATCCTGGCCGCTGATGCCATTGGACAGGCTTACCTGCGCCGGCATGGTATCACAACTTAACATTGATGGGTGAATCTTCCTTTCCGGCAGAGCTTCCCGCCCGGTCGGGAAAGCAGCTGGAAAGGAGTTTCCCATAATTTAAATATCCAAACAACTGCTAAGGAGGTTGAATTATTGATGAGTGGAGAAGCGTTGGGCATGGTGGAGACGCGGGGACTGGTCCCGGCTATCGAGGCGGCGGACGCCATGGTAAAGGCGGCAAACGTAGTTTTGCTGGGCTATGAAAAGATCGGTTCCGGCCTGGTTACGGTCATGGTCCGGGGCGACGTCGGTGCAGTCAAAGCTGCTACCGATGCCGGTGCGGCTGCAGCCAAGCGGGTTGGAGAAGTAGTCTCCGTACACGTCATTCCGCGCCCGCATACCGACGTGGAAAAGATCTTGCCTGCACCAGATAAGAAGTAATTTGGAGGTGGCTTAGGTGGATGAGCAACTTGTCCAGAAGGTGCTGGAACAGGTGATGAAAAAAGTGGGGGCGGCCAGCAGCAGTGCTGCGGCATCCAGCGTGCCCGCCAGTTCCTCTCCTGTCGCCGAGCAGGTTGCAGGAAGGGGGTTGACTTCCTTGCCTACCGAATTTGTCGGTACGGCCATGGGGGATACCATCGGCCTGGTCATTGCCAACGTTGATCCGTTGCTCCACGAGAAGATGGGGCTGGACAGCCGTTACCGGTCGATCGGCATCCTGGGCGGCCGTACTGGTGCCGGTCCGCAGATCATGGCGGCGGATGAAGCGGTGAAGGCAACCAATACCGAGGTCGTGGCCGTTGAGCTGCCCCGGGATACCAGGGGTGGTGCCGGTCATGGCAGCCTGATCATCTTCGGAGCCGAGGAGGTTTCCGACGCCCGCCGGGCGGTGGAAGTTGCTCTGCAGGAGTTACAGAGGACTTTTGGCGACGTTTACGCTAATGATGCCGGCCATCTGGAGTTCCAGTACACTGCGCGGGCCAGCCATGCCCTGGAGAAGGCGTTTGGTGCGCCGCTGGGGCGGGCATTCGGCCTGATCGTAGGTGCACCTGCAGCCATTGGCGTGGTCTGCTGCGATACGGCGGTCAAGGCAGCGGAGGTGCAGGTGATTGGTTACGCCAGCCCGGCCAAGGGGACAAGTTTTACCAACGAAGCTATCCTTTTCATCTCGGGTGACTCCGGTGCCGTCCGCCAGGCTCTTATTGCTGCCCGGGAAGTCGGGATCGCCCTGCTCAGTACCTTGGGAGACAAACCCCAATCCTTGACCAGGCCCTATATTTAACAGCGTGGGAGGTGAGGATTAATGGCTAAACGTTCCAAACGTTTTGAGGTTCTGGCAAAAAGGCCGGTCAACCAGGACGGGTTTGTGGCGGAATGGCCGGAAGTGGGCCTGATAGCCATGAACAGTCCTTTCGACCCAAAACCCAGCCTGAAGATCGAAAACGGCCGGGTTGTGGAGATGGACGGCAAGCGCCGTGAAGATTTCGATATGATCGAGCAATTTATTGCTGATTATTTTATCGATGTTAATGTCGCCCCGGAAGTAATGGCCATGGATTCCGCGCAGATTGCCAGGATGATCGTGGACATTAACGTGCCTCGCGAAGAAATCGCCAGGCTGGCTCAGGGTATGACCCCGGCCAAAGTGGTCGAAGTGCTCGGGCACATGAACATCGTGGAAATCATGATGGGCATGATGAAAATGCGTGCCCGGAAGACGCCGGCCAATCAATGTCACGTTACCAATTTGCGGGACAACCCGGTACAAATCGCTGCGGACGCAGCAGAAGCTGCCTTGCGGGGATTTGCCGAGCAGGAAACCACCGTGGGCGTGGTCCGCTACGCTCCTTTCAACGCCCTGGCCCTGCTGGTGGGTTCCCAGACGGGTCGCGGCGGCGTGCTCACTCAGTGTGCTCTGGAAGAAGCTACCGAGTTGCAGCTCGGGATGCGCGGCCTTACCTCTTACGCCGAAACTATTTCGGTGTACGGTACAGAACAGGTATTTGTTGACGGTGACGATACTCCGTGGTCCAAAGCGTTCCTGGCCTCGGCTTATGCTTCGCGCGGCCTGAAGATGCGCTTCACTTCGGGTACCGGTTCGGAGGTACAGATGGGTTACGCTGAGGGCAAGTCCATGCTTTACCTGGAAGCCCGCTGCGTAATGCTTACCAAAGGTGCAGGTGTGCAGGGTCTGCAAAACGGTTCCATCAGCTGCATCGGTGTGCCGGGTGCCGTACCCACGGGTATCCGGGCGGTGGCGGCTGAAAACCTGATCACCATGATGCTGGATCTGGAAGTGGCTTCCGGTAACGACCAGACTTTTTCCCACTCGGATATACGGCGGACTGCCCGCATGCTGCCGCAGTTCGCAGCAGGTACGGACTTTATCTTCTCCGGGTACAGCGCGGTATCCAACTACGACAACATGTTTGCGGGGTCCAACTTTGATATTGAGGATATGGACGATTACCTGATCCTGCAGCGGGACCTGATGGTGGACGGTGGGGTGCGGCCGGTAAGCGAGGAAGAAGTAGTTGCCGTACGCAACCGGGCAGCCAGAGCGCTGCAGGCGGTATTTAAGGAACTGGGCCTGCCTGAAATCACCGACGAAGAAGTTGAGGCTGCAACCTACGCGCACGGTTCCGAAGATATGCCGCCGCGCAAGGTGACAGAAGACCTCAAGGCGGCTCAGGACATGATTGCACGCGGCGTAACCGGCCTGGATGTGGTCAAGGCCCTGGCCAGGCACGGCTTTGAAGATATCGCACAAAATATACTCAACATGCTCAAGCAGAGGGTATCCGGTGACTACCTGCATACCTCTGCCATTCTGGACCGGAATTTCCATGTCATCTCGGCAGTAAACGATCTTAACGACTACCGGGGTCCAGGAACCGGTTACCGTTTGAGCAAGGAGCGCTGGGAGGAAATTAAGAATATTGCCCAGGCTCTGCGGCCAGAAAACATGGAAATCTAGGGGAGGTGAAAGGGAATGACGGACAGCGCCCTGATTGAGAAGATCGTGGAACAGGTAATACAGGAAATGTCACGGTTGCAGAGCAGCGGGTATGCGGGGAATGTGGACAGGGCTTCCGCTGCTCCAGTGATAGCGCAAGGGCAGGGGCTGGTGCTGGCAGAAAAAGGGGAAGCGCGGCCCGGCAGTGACCGCAGTGAGGTGGTAATCGGTCTTGCGCCCGCATTTGGGGATAAATTTACCAGGACCATTATTGGTATGCCTCACGCGGATGTGTTGCGTGAAATCATGGCCGGTATTGAAGAAGAGGGCTGCCGCGCCCGTGTGATAAGAGTCAGAAAAACATCGGATGTGGCATTCGTGGCTCACGAGGCGGCCAAACTTTCGGGTTCCGGTATTGGTATCGGAATTCAATCCCGCGGGACGACAGTGATTCACCAGAAAGACCTTCCTCCTTTAAGCAACCTGGAACTGTTTCCGCAGTCACCTCTCCTGGACCTGGAGACGTACAGGGCTATCGGGCGGAACGCGGCCCGTTATGCCAAGGGTGAAAACCCGGATCCGGTGCCGGTTCGCAACGATCAAATGGCCCGGCCTAAGTACCAGGCCCGGGCAGCGGTTATGCACATCAAAGAAACACAGTTCGTGGAGCCAGGAGCCAGTTCTACGGAACTGGAACCCCGGTTTCACTAAGGAGGAGGTGCCGGGATGGATGCCCGTTATATAGAGCAACTGGTGCGTGAGGTTATCAAGCAGATGAGCAATGTGGCCGGCGAGGAACACACGCCGGCGGCAGAAGCCCGCGCTCAAGTGGAAAAAACCGGGTGCGACCTGCAGCCCGGGAAGGATTACCCTCTGGCAGAAAAGCGGCCTGAATTAATACGTACGGCAACAGGCAAGAAGTTGGAAGAACTAACCATTGAAAACGTCTTGAACGGCAGAATTACACCCCAGGACGTGCGGATCACACCGGACGCTCTGCTCATGCAGGCCCGGATTGCTGAAGCCTGCGGTCGTAAACAGCTTGCTCAAAATTTCCGCCGGGCGGCGGAGCTGACCGGGGTACCCGACGAACGCATCCTGGAGATTTACAACGCTTTGCGGCCGTACAGGTCGACCAAGGCGGAACTTCTGGCCATTGCCGATGAACTGGAGCAAAAGTACGGTGCCAGGATCAATGCCGCCTTTGTGCGGGAAGCGGCCGATGTCTACGAGCGTCGCGGGCGGCTGCGGACTGCATGAAGAGGACGAAGGAGCCTTGGGCAATGACGATCATTGCAGGGGTGGATATCGGGAACAACTCAACCGAAGTAGCTCTGGCTAAGGTAGAGGCGGGCGGACGGGTCAGTTTCCTGGCCAGTTCGCTCGTTCCCACTACCGGTATAAAGGGGACGGTAGACAATGTCCCCGGTGTAAAGCGGGCCCTGGAAGAAGCTGTGGCCCGGGCCGGCTGCCGCCTGAATGACATCTCTTTATTGCGCTTGAATGAGGCAACGCCCGTAATCGCGGATGTGGCCATGGAGGCTATTACCGAAACGGTAATTACGGAATCCACCATGATCGGGCATAACCCGGCCACTCCGGGCGGCACCGGTTTGGGAGTGGGCAGGACTGTACCCGTGGACCGGTTGCCGTCCTGCGCTCCGGGAGACCGTGTGGTAGCCGTGGTCCCGGCCAGCATTACCTACGATACTGCTGCCCGCCTGATCAACCAAGCACTGGATAAAGGTGTAGAGGTACAGGGGGCTATCGCCCAGCGGGATGACGGGGTGCTCATTTATAACAGGGTCAAAAAGCCCATCCCGGTGGTCGACGAGGTGCAGTATCTCGAGCGGGTGCCGCTTTCCATGCCCGCGGCGGTGGAAGTGGCCCCGCCCGGCGGCGTGATTCAAACATTGTCAAACCCTTATGGTATCGCTACGGTATTCGATCTAACTCCCGAAGAAACCCGGAATGTAGTACCCGTAGCCCGGGCACTCACCGGCAATCGCTCTGCAGTGGTAATTAAAACACCTGCCGGGGATGTAAAGGAACGCCGCATTCCGGCTGGTCGTGTAATCCTGGAAGGTGAGAAGGGCCGGGCGGAGGTGGACCTGGAGGAAGGGGCCGGCCAGATCATGGCTGCTTTGGACCGTGTGGCGCCTCTGGTGGATGCCAGCGGTACTCCGGGTAGCAACGTAGGGGGGATGCTGGAGAAAGTCCGGCAGGTGATGGCCGATTTAAGCGGCCAGTCCAGGGATGAGGTACGGATCAGGGATATTCTCGCTGTTGACACGCTGGTGCCTCAAAGAGTGGTTGGCGGGCTGGCCGGGGAGTTTTCCAATGAGAATGCAGTGGCCCTGGCGGCAATGGTAAGAACCAGCCGCTTTCCCATGGGAGAAATTGCCCGCCGGCTGGAAGCGGAACTGGGCTTCCGTGTAGAGGTTGGCGGGGTGGAAGCGCAGATGGCCATCCTGGGGGCATTGACCACTCCCGGCGTGGACCGGCCTGTAGCCATTCTGGACCTGGGTGGTGGTTCCACTGACGCAGCCTTTATCAATCGGGAGGGAAAATTGAGTTTTGTTCACCTGGCAGGGGCCGGTGAACTGGTGACCATGCTCATTGCTTCGGAATTGGGGCTGGAAGACCGTCACCTGGCTGAGGAAATCAAACGCCACCCGCTGGCGAAAGTGGAAAGCCTGTTCCACATTCGTATGGAGGATGGGACGGTGGTCTTCTATGACCAGGCTCTGGATCCCGGTGTTTTCGGCCGGGTGGTGGTGGTTAAAGAAAGGGGCGAGCTGGTTCCCGTTCCAGTAGGTGAATCTGTCGAGAAGATTCGTGCGGTGCGGCGGGCGGCCAAAGAGAAAGTTTTTGTAACCAATGCTTTAAGAGCTCTAAGCCAGGTGGCCCCGGGGAAAAACATCCGGCTTATTGATTTTGTGGTTCTTGTTGGCGGGTCTGCCCTGGACTTTGAAGTGCCGTACCTCATATCTGATGCGCTGGCCCACTATGGTGTGGTTACAGGGCGGGCCAACATCCGGGGTACCGAGGGGCCGCGCAACGCGGTAGCCACGGGTCTGGTTCTGTCTGCAGTTGATGGTCAGGCTGGGGGTATACGCAGATGAGCCCGGTTTACGCCAGGTGGACGGGTGAACGCCCGGCGGTGGTTTTGATGTGTCCGGGTCGAAACGTTTCCGAGGTCCTGAGGCGGGAGATATTGCTGGGGCTGGAAGAAGAAGGTGTGCCGGTGGTGGTGCAGGAAGGAAACGGGGATGCTGAAGAACTGGGCCACCAGGCAGCTCGCCTTTCCCCGCTTGAAGTGGGTATTGGACTTGACGGCCAGGGTAAAGCCGTAATTCACCACCGCAAGCTCCGCCGGCACCAGCCTGTGTTCACAGCCCATCTCAATTTAAGGCCGGAAGCAGCACGGATAGTGGGCACAAATGCAGCGCGGCTGGTAAAAGTGCTGCCCTTCAAGAGCGTATAAGCCTTTGTTTTTATCAGAGGAGGTGACCGGAAAATGGCCACCCGGGCTTTGGGCCTCATTGAAACGGTGGGGCTGGTAGCAGCTGTGGAGGCTGCCGACGCCATGGCTAAAGCTGCTAATGTGGAGATGGTCGGTTACGAACTGACACAGGGCGGTGGAATGGTTGTGGTTAAGATTCGCGGGGATGTGGGAGCGGTAAAGGCTGCTGTCAGCGCTGGAGTAGCTGCCGCTTCGCGGGTGGGAAAGGTGGTATCTTCCCATGTCATTCCACGTCCCCATCAGGAAGCGGAGCCTGTTATCAACAGTTCCGGGACCAGGGGCGGTGGTTGCGTTAAACCCGGGCCGACCCCCGGAGACGGGTCGACCGTGGCTGCTGGAGATACCGTGACAGAGGCGGCAAAATTAGAGCCCGTTACTGAAAATCTGGAGCCTGAAGAAAAAAAAACGAACAACCCCGGTTCTGGAAGCAGGGAAACCCGGGGTGGACGCGAACGGCGCCGCAGGCACTGAAACATGAAACCCTTGCGGTGCTCCGCTTTGCTCCCTGTGCAAGGGGAAAGCATACCCCTTCTGCCTGCATTACGGTACCGGAAAAAACCGACATAAAACTGGTCAAGGGTCACCGGTACTCCCGGAACAGGAAAAAATACAGGTAGGTGAAGCAGCTTGGAAATGAAACAATCAGCGGCGGCGCTGCCGCAGGAAATTCCCGGGGATGTAATTCACGCCCTGGTGCGGGCGGTAGTTGCGCAGGTCAAGCGGCGGCAGCAGGCCGCGGAACAAGATATCCTGCGGGTGCCGGTGGGAGTATCAGCCCGTCACGTTCACCTGTCGCCCGAGCATGTCGAGGCGCTTTTCGGTCCCGGGTATAGCCTGACTCCCATCAGGGAATTGCAGCCCGGGCAGTACGCGGCCAGGGAATGCGTAACCGTTGTCGGGCCGCGCGGCGTCCTCCAGAACGTCCGCGTTCTCGGTCCACCGAGGGGGAAAACGCAGGTAGAAATCTCCCGCACCGACTCTTACGTTCTGGGTATCGACCCTCCGGTCCGGGATTCAGGCGATCTGGCGGGCACGCCCGGGGCGGTTCTGGTCGGCCCCAGGGGGGCCGTCAACCTGAAGGAGGGTGTCATACTGGCCTGGCGGCATATTCACATGCCTGCCGATATGGCTGAACGCTGGGGGTTTAAGGATAGAGATCTGGTACGGGTGCGGACGGAAGGATTGCGGCGGGTGGTTTTCGACCGGGTACTGGTACGTGTGTCTCCCGCATACCGCCTGGAAATCCATATCGATACCGATGAGGCCAATGCGGCCGGTCTTAAAAACGGGGATCACGTACAGGTGATCATCCATGACCAGTGAACAGGTTGTGCGGGCAAGTGAATTGATCAGTTCCTTTAAGTCCCGTATTGATGAACCGCTCAAAACCTGGCAGGGACGCCTGCGTGTGGGTGTCGACCTTGGTACTGCCAATGTTGTGGTGGCGGTTGTAGACGAAACCGGCCAGCCGGTGGCCGGGGCACTGAAACCGGCCCAGGTGGTGCGGGACGGCCTGGTGGTGGATTATGTGGGTGCCGTAAATATTGTGCGGCGCTTGGTGGAGAACCTGCGCGCGACGCTGGGAGCGGAATTATTGACGGCAGCCACTGCTGTACCGCCCGGAACTGGAGACAGGGATTCCAGAGCCACCAGGTACGTGGTTGAAAGTTCGGAACTTCAGGTCGTGAATGTAGTTGATGAACCTACTGCTGCATCCGCGGTGCTGGGGGTACGGGATGGAGCGGTGGTGGATGTGGGTGGCGGTACGACGGGCATTTCCATCCTTAAGGAAGGTGAAGTGGTATACACTGCCGATGAGCCAACCGGCGGCACCCACTTTACCCTGGTGATCAGCGGGCATTATGGGCTGCCTTTTCATGAGGCTGAGGCCATGAAGCTGGATCCGGGCAGGCAGCCGGAACTCCTGCCCCTGGTCCGCCCGGTGATGGAGAAGGTAGCAGCTATTGTGCGGCGTCATCTCCAGGGGTGGGATGTACCTACTGTATACCTCGTTGGCGGTGCGTTCTCCTTTCATGGTTTTGTTGAAGTGATGGAGCGTCACCTGGATGTTCCTGTGCTGTGTCCGCCGGAACCGCTGCTGGTGACCCCGCTGGGGATTGCCCTTTGCTGCCCGGCTGGCTAAGGGAGGCGAGATCAAATGACCGGTGAAGAGCTTGTAAATCGAATAGTGGAAGAGGTATTGCGCCGCCTGAACAGGGCACAGGTTCCTGCTTCACCTCCGCCCGGGCATCGCAGGATACTGGTTGTGGTTACGGGCGGGACCATCGGGGCGCGGGCTGCTCTGGAGGAACTGGCACGCCTGAAGAAGGAGCGAGGGGTGGGGCTGGAGTATTTCATCCTTTTTTCCCGGTCGGCGGCGGCTATTCATGATCCCGAGAAGTGGGGGCGGGAACTGCAGGTTGTCGACGTTTTGATTGAAGGTGAAAACAGCCGCGGCAGGGGCACAGAGGTTCTCAAGCTTTGTGATCTGGTGGTCGTACCCGTACTCACGCGAGCCACTGCAGCCCGCCTGGCCTCGCTGCTGCTGGATTCGGCGGCAGCAGAGGTACTGGTGGATGCTCTGATGCGCGGGCTGCCGGTGGTAGCGGCCAGTGATGCAGCAGACCCCACCAGCGAAGGTTTTGCCCGCCTGGGAATGAACCGTGGCCGCCCGGCACTGGTTCAGGCGTTGAAAGATAACCTGGAAATAATTGCAGGTTACGGGGTGACTCTGGTACCCGCCCGGGAATTGGGCAGTGTGGTGGCAGAAATGATTGGAAGGCGGGCTGATTCCGGGACTGCTCCTCAGCCGCTAGTAAGGAGTAAAAACGTGCCCAAGAGCCCCTACCAGTTGCCTGCCGTTTTATCGAGTGTGCCGGCAGTGGAGCAGCGTTCTGAACGGCGCATGGTTATTACCCGGGCGGAACTGGCTGCCCTGGTGAACAATAAGGGTGTGGTCAGGATTCCCAGGGGGGCACTGGTTACGCCGCTGGCGTGGGATGTAATCCGGGATGCCGGCTGGCAGGTTGAAGAAGCATGAACCCGTTCAGATTGAGAAGTGAATGGTTTAAAGAGAGGCAGGCGAACAAGGAATGATTTTGGGACGGGTAATTGGGACAGTAGTTTCCACGCGGAAGGATGAGCGATTGACCGGCTTCAAACTCCTGGTGGTCGAAACGCTGCAGCCCGGTAAAAAAACCGGGGTTGAAGAATTTGTAGCTGTGGATACCGTTGGGGCTGGAGTTGGGGAAACGGTACTGGTAGTGATGGGATCACCTGCCTCACGCATAATGACTGGTGCCGATGTGCTGGTACCGGTAGATGCTGCCATTGTCGGTATTGTTGATACCGTGGAGCTGGCCGGCAGCCGGTGAGGAAATGGTAAAAGTGGGTGGTCAGGTAGTGGAAAAAAGTCGTACGCTCAGGGTTTATACCCGTACCGGGGACAGGGGTGAAACATCTCTTCTGGGCGGGAGCAGGGTAAACAAGGACAGCCTGAGGGTTAGCGCTTACGGCACGGTTGATGAAGCAGGAGCGGCGCTGGCTCTGGCACGTTCGCTGGCCTGCTGCACATGGGCTCAGGAGGTGGCCGCCAGGGTACAAAAAGAGCTTTTTGTCGTGTGTTCGGAGCTGGCACGCCCGGAAATACCTGCGGGGGGGACCCGCGTGGGAAATGAGATGATCGGCCGTCTTGAAAAGGATATAGACGAGGGACTTGAGCAAATTCCCACTTTGCGCGGATTTGCGGTTTCCGGGCATGTCCCTGCCGAAGCAGCATTTGACCTGGCTCGAACCATTACCCGCCGGGCAGAACGCCTGGTGGTACGGCTTTCCAGGCGGGAAGCCGTGAGGGAAGAGATAATCAGGTATTTGAATCGCCTTTCAGACCTTTTGTTTGTCCTGGCGAGAGTAGAAGCGCATGAGCATCTGGTGAAGCTGGTTATGACCAGGGTACTGGAAAAAACAAGAGGGAGTGGTAATGTGAGGGAAGCAATTACTCTTGACATAGCCCGTCAGATTGCGGCGGCAGCAGAAGAGAAAGCTCGCCAGATCGGGGTGCCCATGGTGATCGTGGTGGCTGATGGAGCAGGCAACCCGGTGCTGCTGGAGCGCATGCACGGCGCTCTGCTGGCCAGCCTGGATATTGCTGCAGGTAAAGCATATACAGCAGTGGCCTTGAAGATGGAAACGGAAAAGCTTTCTGTGCTGGCTGCTCCCGGCGGGCCGCTGTACGGCATCAATACCACCAACGGGGGTAGGATTGTTCCTTTTGGTGGAGGCATCCCACTTTATCAAGAAAACAACATTGTGGGGGCTATCGGCATCAGTGGCGGGAGCGTCGAGCAGGACATAGAAGTAGCCCAGGCTGGGGCTGAAAAATGGAATCAACTGCAGTGCCAGTAAGGTATAACGGGTTCCGGCCAGCTGGAGAAGACATGACAGGGAGGTTTTAATATGCAGGTGGCACAGGCTGAGATATACGCTATTGTAGAAAAGATTTTAGAGAAGTTGAACCAGCAAGAAGAAGGTGTACAGGGCGCCTTCTCCAGTTTGGATGAGGCAGTGGAGGCTGCCAGGCGGGCCCAGGAAAAACTGGCTCTTATGGACCTGGCCCGGCGGGAGGAGCTGATACGGGCCATGCGGGAGGCGGCCCTGGCCAATGTCCGGCTACTGGCTGAAATGGCCGTCCAGGAGACCGGAAGGGGACGCGTAGAGGACAAAATTATGAAAAACACCCTGGCGGCGCAGAAAACACCTGGCACTGAAGATTTAAAGCCCACGGCTTATACCGGTGATTACGGGCTGACCCTCGTCGAAATGGCTCCGGTGGGTATAATTGGCGCCATTACGCCTGTAACCAACCCGGCGGCCACCATCATCAATAACAGTATCGGGATGATTGCTGCCGGTAATGCGGTGGTTTTCTCCCCCCATCCTTCAGCCGAGAAGACTTCATTGAAGACCATCGAGATTCTTCATGAGGCCATCATACGTGCCGGCGGTCCTTCCGGTCTGGTTGTAGGCCTCAGCGAACCTTCCGTGGAAAAAGCCGGGCAGTTGATGCACCATCCGGGAATCAACATGCTTGTCGTAACCGGTGGTTCCGGTGTCGTTAAAGCGGCCCTGAGTTCCGGTAAAAAGGCTATCGGCGCCGGTGCGGGCAACCCGCCGGTACTGGTAGATCACACGGCCGATATAGAAAGGGCTGCCCGGGACATTGTCATGGGGGCCAGTTTTGATAACAACATGCCCTGTGTCTGCGAGAAAGTCCTGATCGTGGTTGATGAAGTGGCTGACGACCTGATCCGCCGGATGCAGCGAGAAGGAGCTTTTCTGGTAAGGGGGAGGGAAGCAGACGCCCTGACCAGGCTGGCTTTTCAGGAGGACGGGAACGGCCATACAGTGCTCAACCGGGACCTGGTGGGTAAAGATGCTTCTTATATCCTGGAACAGATTGGCGTTAATATGGGTCGCGATACCCGCCTGGTCATCATGGAGACGGACCCGGATCATCCGTTTGTAACCCACGAGCAGATGATGCCTGTCCTGCCGGTTGTGCGGGTACGTGATGTCGAAGAGGGGATCCAGCTGGCTGTGCGTGTGGAGGGTAACAACCGGCATACAGCCATCATGCATTCCAAGCATATCGATTACATGACAGAATTTGCCCGGGCTGTCAAGACCACCATTTTTGTGAAAAATGCACCTTGTTATGCCGGCATCGGTGCCGGTGGCGAAGGTTACTGTACTTTTACCATTGCCGGCCCCACGGGCGAAGGCCTGACTTCGGCCAGGAGCTTTACCCGCCAACGTCGTTGCGTGCTGGTGGATGGTTTCCGGATTATTTAAAGAGCGGGTGGGTTGAGCAGTGATTGCGTGGAGCAGAGAGGAAATCATAAGCCGGTTGCGGCAGTCCGGTGTAGTAGGGGCCGGAGGTGCGGGATTTCCCGCCTATATGAAGGCTTCGAGCCGTGCGGAGTGGGTAATTGCCAACGCCGCTGAGTGTGAGCCTCTCTTACGCGGCAACCAGGAATTGCTCCGTTGTGCTGCTCGCGAGGTGATTGGCGGGCTGAAGATCATGATGCGTGCAACGGGTGCCGTCAGAGCCGCTATAGGTATTAAAGCCAAGTACAAGGCCGCTGCAGCAGCCTTGCAGGAAGCGCTGGCCGGCGAACCGGAAACAGCGGTGGAACTGCACTTTCTGGATGATTTTTACCCGGCCGGCGACGAGCATGTACTGGTGTATGAAGTTACCGGGCGCGTTATCCCTCCGGGAGGGATCCCCATCCAGGTTGGTGTGGTGGTCAATAACGTTGAGACGCTGTTCAATGTGAACCGCGCTATGGAAGGCCGGCCTGTAATTGAAAAAATAGTCACCATGACCGGTGCTGTACAAAGGCCGGTGACCCTTCAGGTACCGGTGGGGACGCCTGTTAAACACCTGCTCCACCTGGCCGGGGGGCCGCAAATAAATACATTTGCCATTATAGAAGGGGGCCCGATGATGGGCCGCCTGGTGGATCTGGATGCTGTAGTTACGAGAACCACCGGCGGGATTATCGTCCTGCCGGCCGATCACCCCCTGGTTTTAAGCAAAAAGGTGGATATTGGTATGGACCTGCGGCGGACGCGGGGAATGTGCTGCCACTGCGGTTACTGTACGGAACTTTGTCCCCGTTATCTGCTGGGTCACGGCCTGCGGCCGGATCGCAATATGGCCGGCCTGGCATATGCGACCGGTGAACTGGTTGCCGGGGGAGCCCCGTGGCTTTGTTCGGAATGCGGCCTGTGTGAGGTTTTCGCCTGTCCCATGGAACTCAGTCCCAGGCGGGTGAATGCGTGGTTGAAGCGTCAAATGTCCCGCAGCGGGTTCAAGCCGCCCGGGGGTGAATTACATGGTTTGCATCCCCAGAGGTCATATCGCCGCGTACCCACGGCGCGTCTGGTAGCCCGGCTGGGTCTGTCGCGTTACGATATCCCGGCACCCCTCCAGGAGGAAAGCGTGCGTCCGCAGAAGGTGCGGTTGATGCTCAAACAGCATACAGGAGTGCCAGCAGAACCGGTTGTTGAACCCGGGGAACGGGTGGCAGCCGGTCAGGTGGTGGCTGAGGTACCGGATAACGCTCTGGGTGTGCCGATTCATGCCAGCATCGAGGGCCGCGTTGCGCAGGTATCCGCAGATGCGGTGGTAATCGAGTCAGAAAGGGTGGGTGAAGGCGGTTGATGAATACCTTAGGTATGGTGGAGTGGCGGGGTATTGCCCGCGGCATAGCAGCTACGGATGCGTTGCTCAAATCTTCACCGGTCGAACTGGTGCTGGCCACCCCCGTTTGTCCGGGTAAGTTTGTAACCATGATCAGCGGTGAAGTAGGGGCCGTGCACAATGCCGTGCGTACGGCGGTGGATTTTGACTCCGAAAATGTAGTGGATTCGCTTGTGCTCGGTACGGTGCACCCATCGGTGGTTCCGGCCCTGACCGGTACGGCGGCCGTTCCTGCCGCAAGGGGGTCGCTTGGAGTCATTGAGACCTTTGCCTGTGCGGCTGCCATCAAAGCAGGGGATGCTGCCGCTAAAGGCGGGCAGGTTCAGTTGCTGGAGATCCGCCTGGCGCGGGGTCTGGGCGGTAAATCCATGGTTTTCCTGCAGGGTGAGGTGGCGGCGGTACAGTCGGCCGTGGGACGCGCTGTCGCTGCTGTGGAGAACGGCCTGATCGTGGGTGTGGAGGTAATTTCCAGCCTCCACAGGTCATTGTGGGAAAAGCTGTTTTAACAGGCAGGAGAAAGGAAGAAGTTTTATGACGGGGCAGAACAACGAAGAAAAGGTTCTCGTTATCAATCCCGGTTCCACCTCGACCAAAATAGCTTTTTTTATGGGTGAGGACAAGCGGTGGGTTACGAATATCACCCATCCTGCGGATGAGCTGGCGGTTTTCCCCCGCGTGGTTGACCAGCTTGACTACCGGCTACAGGCATTGCGCGGAGAATTACAGAACAGAGGCCTGGACATTGAAGAGTTAGCCGCCATCGCGGCACGGGGCGGCTTGCTCAAGCCGATTCCCGGCGGCGTGTATGCGGTGGACCGGGCCATGCTTGAGGAACTGCGGGAAGAACGTTACGGCAGGCATGCTTCCAACCTGGGTGCCCTTTTGGCCTATGAGCTGGGTTCTCCACACAACATTCCTTCATATATCGTTGACCCCATCTGCGTAGATGAACTGGAACCGGTGGCCCGGATTTCCGGTTTGCCCCAGATCCAGCGACGGAGCGTGTTTCACGCATTGAACCAGAAGCGCCAGGCCAGGCGCGCGGCAGCAGAACTGGGTAAGAAATACGAGGAAGTGAATCTGATTGTAGCACACCTGGGCGGTGGTATAACCGTCGGTGCTCACCGCCGGGGCCGGGTGGTGGATGTAAGCAACGGGGTGGACGGGGAAGGCCCGCTCACCCCTGAGCGCAGCGGTTCGCTCCCGGCGGCGGAGGTGGTGCGCCTGGCTTTTAGCGGTCGCTACACCCGGGAGGAACTGCTCCGCCTGATCAACGGGCGGGGTGGGTTTGTTGCTTACCTGGGGACAAACAGTGCCCGGGAGGTGGAAGAGCGGGCTGCTGCAGGGGATGCAGAAGCAGACCTCCTGTTTGCAGCGCTATGCTACCAGGTTGCGCGGGAGATTGGTGCCTGTGCGGCAGTTCTTTCCGGCCAGGTCGATGCGGTTGTACTGACGGGAGGACTAGCGCACAGCCGGCGCGCGGTGGAAGAAATAAGAAAGCGAGTGGAGTTTATCGCCCCGGTGCTTGTTTACCCCGGCGAGGACGAGATGGCTGCCCTGGCCGAGGGTGTGCTGAGAGTCCTGAGGGGTGAGGAAGCATCGCGGTCTTATCAATACGAGGGGGTGGGATGGGCAGGCAAGGAAGAGAAAGTAGCGGGTTAAGATTAAGTGTGCATACCGACAAAAAATATGAGGAGGAATTAAAAGAGCTGCAAGGGAGAGATTTAGTTGTTTTAAGTATTTGCAGAATCAACCTGTTGTACCTGTACTAACTGTTTTTCAACGAGCACATTTTCATTCAATTATTATATGAGGAGGAAGAAATATGAGCATCAAAATACTAATTTCTCCAAGTCGCTATGTGCAGGGCCCCGGGGCGATCCATTCCTTGGGTGAGCAGGTGAAAACCTTTGGGCAAAAAGCTTTCATAACTGGAGGAAAAACTGCCCTAAAAGAAACCCGTGGAGATATTGAAAAAAGTTTAAAGGAGCATAATGTAGATTCTGTATTTGAAGTATTTCGGGGAGAGTGTTGCGATAGCGAAATAGAGAGACTTAAAGCTGCTGCTACAGCAGCGGGGGCAGATTTCATAGTTGCTGTAGGTGGCGGTAAAGTCATTGATGCAGGCAAAGCAGTTGCATGCTTAATGAATAAACCGGTTGTTATCGTTCCTACTATTGCTGCTACGGATGCTCCATGTAGCGCCCTCGCGGTTATTTACACAGAAGAAGGTGTCTTTGATCGTTACTTTATCCTACCCCAAAACCCCAATCTGCTGGTTGTCGATACTGCCATTATTGCTAAAGCTCCGGTACGCTTCCTGGTTTCTGGTATGGGAGATGCTCTTGCAACCTGGTTTGAAGCTGATTCTTGTGCTAAATCTGCAGCAAAGAATATTCCTGGTGGGTATACTACCGTTACTGCATTAAACTTGGCACGACTCTGTTATGATATCCTGTTAGAATATGGAGAGGCTGCTAAGCTTGCCGTAGAAAGGGGAGTGGCAACACCAGCAGTTGAAAAGATAATAGAAGCCAACACGCTGCTTAGCGGTATTGGTTTTGAAAGCTCTGGCCTTGCAGCAGCTCATGCTATTCATGATGGATTAACAGTGCTGGAAGAAACCCACCATAGCTATCATGGGGAAAAAGTTGCCTTCGGTACCCTGGCCCACCTGGTACTGGAAGACCGTCCGTGGGCAGAAATCAATGAGGTCCTGGATTTTTGCACGAGGGTCGGGCTTCCTGTAACTCTGGCGCAGATAGGGGTTACAGATCCTACCCCTGAAAAGATTATGCGCGTAGCTGAAAAGGTATGTGAACCTGGTATGATGGTTCACAATATGCCTTTCCCTGTGACACCACAGATGGTCTACAACGCAATATATGGTGCCGATGCTATTGGAAAAGCTTATCTCGCAAAAAGATAATTCCCCTGGTAAAATCACTAAAAGAGAAAAGCCGGAGCGAATTTTTCGCTCCGGCCCCACAAAATACAGGAGGTAATTTAAGATGCAGTTTTTCCCCCTTGCTTTAAGTATAGCAGTTCTGGCAGGAATTTGGACATATTTTTCTGGCCAATTTAATCTTCTTACCTGGCCTGCTTTTGTAGGTTGGGCACTGTTTTTTGCTTCCGGGGGTAATGCAGAGTCGGTTAAAAAGACGTTTTTCCCATCGGTTTGCGGTGTAATCCTGGGTTATTTAGCGGTGATCTGCGCCCCATACCTGGGTGGTCCCGCATTGGGGGTTGCTGTCGGAGTAACGATTATTGCATTCATTATGGTTATGCTTGCCCCGATTGATATTTTTGCTTTCGTACCGGCACAGTTTGCGTGCTGTGCAGCATTTTTTGGAACTGGTGCTAAGTTTTGGCCAACGATAATTCCGCTCGTCACCGGGATAGGATTAGGATACATTTCCGCTATATTACCCAATTTATTTACTAAACAGGGTAAAAAGGATTCCGCAGCTCATTAGGATAATTTTAATTATCAAATTTTTATGACCTCAAAAAATCTTTGCCTTCAGCTGGAAATGATCCGCTGAAGGCTTTTTACATAATTTACTGACAGTCTTTCCGTTGACTATGACGTAACAATGTTTAATAATTTAATTGTTAGCAATATAAGTAAACATTATAAGTAAACATTCTAAATCGCAATGAAAAAGAAGGGGTTCCGGATGGCTGAGTACGTTTATGGCCTGCCGGTGCAGGGCTATCTGAGGGAATTAGTGGCAGTATCCCTGCTGCAGGAGGTCGTGGATAAATTTGCCAGAGCCACGGGTGTTGCGGCCATCGTGGTGGACGTGGACGGAACACCCATCACCAAGCCCAGTAATTTCACCGCCTTTTGCCGTTTGGTGCGCTCCTCGCCGGTTGGTGAGAAAGGGTGTTATGAATCGGATCGGCGTGTAGGTGAGGCGGCAGCCAAGTGGAAAAGCCTCAGCCTGCACCAGTGCCACTGTACTTTGATCGATATGGCGGCCCCGCTAATTGTGGACGGCGTGTACTGGGGAGCGGTACTTTGCGGGCAGGTATTGCTGGAGCCTCCGCAGGAGGAGCAGATTAAGCAGGTTCGGCAGGTGGCCCGCCAGTACGGGCTGGACGAAGAAAAAATGTGCGCTGCGCTGCACAAGATAGAGGTGGTTACGGAGGAAAAAATCCGGGCTGCCGGAGAACTTTTGCAAATAGTGGCCAATTATATTGTCGAGATGAGCGTATCACGCATTACCAGCCAACGTCTCACCCGGCAGCTTAAAGAAAAGGCCGATATGGAACGGGTGATGCACCAGCTGGAACTGCGTGCCCTGCAGTCCCAGGTTAACCCCCACTTCCTGTTTAACACACTCAATGCTGCCTGCCGGCTGGCCATGATTGAAGGGGCCTCCCAGACCGAAGAATTGATCTATGCGCTGTCCGGGCTGCTCCGGTACACTCTGCGCAAGATAGACCAGATGGTTTCCCTTCGGGAGGAGCTGGAACATATTACTAACTATTTGTTTATCCAGAGAACACGGTATGGGAATCATATTAAAGTTAAAATTCACGCCCAACCCGAAGCGTTGAATGCCATGATTCCCCTGATGACCCTGCAGCCGCTGGTCGAGAACGCCATCGTGCACGGCCTGGAACTCAAAGAGGACGGGGGAACCATATTCATCAACGCCCGGTGTTTTGGAGAAAGGATATGCATTGAAGTTCGCGATACCGGGCTGGGGATGGAACCGGGGGTGGCGAGCCAGGTCCTGGAAGGTAACCGGTCCGGGCTCGGACATACCACCGGCCTCGGTTTAAGCAATGTGCACCAGAGGTTGCGGCACTGCTTCGGCGAGAAATACGGCCTGGAAATTTTTAGTTCGCCTGGAGAAGGGACGACAGTGAAAGTCTGGATTCCCTTAAAGAGTTGATGGTTCCGGAAGGGGATTTTTATGAACAATGCGAATGAAATGAGTCTTCTGGTTGTTGACGACGAGCACCTCGAAAGGCAGGCCATCCGCCTGATTCTTGAACGGGCAGAAGAACCAATCAAAGTGGTGGGTGAAGCAAGGAACGGCCGCCAGGCTGTACAGATGGCTGAGGAGCTGCGGCCGGACATCATTTTGCTGGATATTAAGATGCCCGGTATGGACGGGTTGACCGCCGCACGGGAAATCCGAAAAATTTTACCTGCCAGTGCCATTATTTTCCTTACCGCTTACAACGAATTTGATTATGTCCAGGAAGCCCTGCGCATCGGGGTGTGCGATTTCCTGCTCAAGCCCATTCGTACCCAGGAACTGGTAGATGTATTGAGAAATACGCGGCTCCAGCTTTTGAGGGAGCGCCAAGAGCAGAGTGAACATAAAAGGTTGCAGGAACAACTGACCGAGGCTCTCCCCTGGCTGCGGGTTAATCTCGGCCTGGGGCTTATCTGGGGTTTGTGGGAAGATCGGGCTGCAGTGGAACAGCAGGCCCGGCTGGTACGGCTGGAGGTGTTACCCCGGGTCGCTTTCGGTGTGTGCATGGAAAGCCGGCTCGAGGGTAATACTGCTTCTCTAACCAGGTTCGAGTTGCTCCGTTATCAATTGCAGCGGCTGGTGGAAGAAGTCTTGAACCGGCATCCCTGGGGGTTATGCCTGCCGATTAGTGACCGCATCTTGATAGGCCTGTGGGGGAACCAGGGGCCGGACCAGGAACAGAATCTTCGCCAGCTGGCGAACGATATTATTGAAACTGCTGCGGATCAGCTTTCCCTGGGGGTAACTGTCGGACTCTCTCGTTTTTGTGAGGATATAAGCCAGTTGCCCCATGCAGCCTGGGAGGCTCAAACCGCGGCCCATCTCGGTATGTTTTACCTGGGTCCGGAGCGGGTAGTTCATGTGGACGAGCTGGAGCATAAAAATGGCAAGGATGAAATTGTTTACGCGGCCAGAGAAAGGGAATTGATAGAAGTCCTGCGCAGTGGCGATGCGGAAAAGGTTAGAAAGGTATTTCGAGAATTCCTGGTTTCTATTTTTGACGGCCGGGGCACCGACCTTCATCTGATTAAAGCCCGTCTGATGACTGTGCTTGTGGCGTTCTCGCGCAGTATGGGCAGCTACGGGGATCTGAAGGAAGAAATGGTGCATGCTTATAACAAATTCGCCCGCCAGCTTTCCCTCTGCCTCTCGGTTGAAGAAATGGAAAACTGGCTCGTTGAGCTGGCCTTGACGGGGAACGGCTGTTCCGGTGAGCACGGCGGCAAGCTGGTGACCGGGGCGGTTAAAAGAGCCCTGGCTTACATCCATGAAAACTACCAGCGGGAAATTTCACTAACCGATCTGTCGCGAATAATTTTTCTGAGTCCGGATTATTTCAGCCGGGCTTTTAAAGAGCAGGTGGGATGTACTTTTTCAGAATACGTAATGCGCCTGCGGATTGAGAAGGCCAAGAAACTACTCGCCGAGACGGATTTGCCCGTGGGAGAAGTGGCGCAGCAGGTGGGATACCCCGATCCCAACTATTTCAGTCGGGTTTTTGGCCGTGCCATGGGTGTTCCTCCCAGTCGCTACCGGCAGATGATTACCGCCCGCCGGGGAGGATAGACGTTGCTTTTTTCGTTTCAGTACTTACCCACTGCCGTCCGGCACTGTTTGATGGGGTTTCCGTGAAGAATTTTTTTACTAATCAGAAAAGGATTTTCAGCTCTATACGTAGAAAAAGCACAACTTTAAAAACGATCCTGCTTTGACCCGGCACGCGCCCGCTTTTCATTAATTCTTCACCGTTTGTTCTTTGTTGTCCGGTAATTAACGCTGCAAAGATTGAGAGGAATAGTGAGTGTTGGGGCAGCACAGCTAATCCGGTCCGAAGCGTCAATTAAACTCAAAATACCGGGAACAGAGTCGTATTTTGGTGAGTGCTGGGCGGCACCATAGCGGGACCACTGACATTTACGGCTTCGTTGAGGGGGATGTACTGGACGGTGGTTTCTTATACCCATCAAAGTGGAGGGTCTTTCCCGTTGCGGTCACAGTCCGGGAGTGGGCGGCGGCGCCTGCGTTTCAACAAAAACCGGCTCCCCGGATTATTGGTGTTGGTACTTTTATGCTACCTTGTGCTATCATTTTTTTCCCAGTTTCACCGCCTGGATGCCATGCAGCAGGATCTGAAGCAGCTTCAGGCCCAGCTGGTGGAACTGCAAAAGAAAAATGCGGAGTTAAAACAGCAGCTGAAGACGGTACAGTCGGACGAATACATAGAACAGGTGGCCAGGGAACGCCTGGGCCTGGTGAAGCCGGGGGAGGCACGTATTGTACCGGTAAAGCCGGGGGAATAGCAGTTTCTTGTGTTATTAAAATCTTTCTTGACACTTACGCTTTTCCGGGCATATAATTAACCAAGGTTTTCAGCAAAAAGGGAGGCAAAACCGCAGGTTATGCCTGTAGAAGTAGGGAGCGTTTTGGAAGGCGTGGTGACCGGTATTGCTAACTTCGGGGCCTTTATTCAGCTTCCCGGTGGTGAAACCGGTCTGGTACACATTTCCGAAGTGGCTGATGAGTATGTAAAAGACATCAACCAGTTTTTAAAGGTTAATGATCGGGTGACGGTAAAGGTGATTTCCGTGGATTCCCGCGGGAAAATCGGGCTTTCCATCAGGCAGGCCAGGGATTCCGGGGAAAGGTCATCCCGGCGCAGGCGGTTTGAGCCTTCCTTTGAGGAAAAGCTGAGCCGTTTCCTTAAAGAAAGCGAAGAGCTGCAGCAGTCCCTGCGCAGGAGCCTTGATGCCAAGCGGGGCGGCCGGGGCTCCGGGAGGCGGTTTCTTTAGCACTGGTAAATAATCCGTATAAACTTGGTTATGACAGCATTCCGAAAAAGGGAATGCTTTTTTAGTGTTGGCCAGGGAAAGGGGTTTGGCTATGCGCGTGGCGGTCATTGATATCGGCACCAATTCCACCCGTTTGCTGGTTGCCGACGTCCACCGGGAGAAAGTGGAACGGGTGGTTCATTTCGACCTGGTGACCACCAGGTTGGGGGAAGGAATTGGCTCCGGGTATTTGCACAAGGATGCCGTTGCCCGCACCTGTGAGACCTTAAAGCATTATCTGGAACGTATACACCCCTTGCAGGTGGAGTGTGTGGTGGCGGCGGCTACCAGTGCCGTGCGGGATGCCTGCAACCGGGAAGAGTTTCTGGAGGCGGCCCGCCGGGTCGGCCTGGAGGTAACGGTTCTTTCCGGTGAAGAGGAAGCCTATCTCAGTTATCTGGGGGTTCAGGCCGGGCTTGAGGTGGATGCGGCGGGGCTGGTGGTTATGGACGTTGGTGGCGGGAGCACCGAATTTATCTGGCAACGGGAGGGGTCCCTTTTTTGCCGCAGCGTCAATGTGGGAGCGGTGCGCATGACCGAGGGAGGGCATGACGATGCCGCCATCAGCCGTCTCCTCTCACCCACGCTGAACCAGGTTAGGTTCAGCTCTCCCCGGCGCCTGGTGGGGGTGGGCGGAACGGTTACCACGTGTGCGGCTATGGTGCAAAAACTGACGGTTTATGACCCGGCCCGGGTACACGGTTTCGTGCTTTCCCGTGCGGATGTGGAAAATATATTGGCTATTCTTTCCCGGTGCACTCTGGAAGAGCGACGCCGCCTGCCCGGGCTTCAGCCGGAAAGGGCCGATATTATCGCCGCGGGAGTGCGCATTGTGCGATTAGTGATGCGGGAACTGGACATGCCTTCCCTGCAGGTGAGTGAAACGGACATAATGCACGGTCTGGCCATCCAGGCCGCGTCCGGTGTCGAAAGAAAAAATGTTGTAATTTACCAATGATGACAAAAAAAGCCCACCCCCTGTACTATAATTTTCAATTGAGGGACTGATAAGGGGTGGCATTTGTGTCTGACGAAATCAACGTCTATCCCTACCAGCGGGCAGGACGGGGTCAAGAAAGAAAACGTTTGCCGAAAAAACGAAAACGCTGGCAGTTTTTGTGCAGGCCGGCGGGGGCAACGTTCCTGACCCGCGAGGGGCTGCTTTTGTTTATTGCCGGCTTTTTTTTGGGGCGGGCCGTCTTGCTGGGTGAAATTGTTCCCTGTGCTGCTGCCTTTGTGGCCGCCGCAACCCGTACCTTTCCGGGCTCCGGATTGGCCGCCCTTTTGGGTGCCGGTGCTGGCCTGGCTACTGTAAGCTCCGGCCTGTCCCTGGTCGGGGCACTGGGTACCGTGGTTTTGACCTGGCTATTGGTACAGGCCATGCCCGGTGGCGTCAAAAGGCCGCAGCTGGTGGTGGCGGCAGCCGTCTTTTCCCTGACTGTGGTCGTTAAAGCAGGTGTGCTGGCCTTTACCGGGTCCTCTCCGTACCAGTATATTACCATCTTTTTTGAAGGCGGGTTCGCCGCCCTGTTAACCCTGGTTTTTCTTGCAGGTCTTCCTCCCCTGGACAAGCTTACCGGCCTGGCCACCTTGACGGGGGAAGAATTGTTTTCCATGCTTGTGCTGCTGGCGGCGGTGGTGGCCGGAACGGGCGACTTGCAGGTAGCCATGTTTACTTTAAAGGGGCTCCTGAGCCGGTTGATTATTTTGCTGGCCGCTCTTTTAGGAGGCGTGGGTTTGGGCGCCGCCGTGGGAGCGGTGGTGGGCGTTATTCCGGGGCTGGTTTATACTGCGGTTCCGGCTATGGTTGGCGGCTACTCCTTTGCGGGATTGCTGGCCGGGTTGTGCCGGGGTTTCGGCAGGCCCGGGGTTGCTTTAGGTTTTCTTCTGAGCAATATCATTTTATCCGTTTACCTGGCTAATTTTGGGGATTTGACGGCGGTGATAGGGGAAACTGCCCTGGCCGTGTTGCTTTTCCTGCTCATCCCGGGGCGCTACATCGGCTCTTTAAGTAAATCCCTGTTCCCCGTTGTTTTGAAGGTGCAGGGTGCAACACCCGCCGCGGACCGGGTGCAGGCGGTGGTTGCCGGCCGCATGCGCAACTGGTCCCTGGTTTTCGACGAGCTTTCCCGCAGTTTTAATCAAAGTTGCGCCACGTCGCCCCAAGAGAAGGAAGAACCTTCCCTGCAGTCTTTGTTTAACCAGATTGCCGCCAAGGTGTGCCAGGGATGCGGTCTTTACCGCACCTGCTGGGAATGGGAATTTTTTCGCACCTACCAGAGCCTGCTGGATCTTTTTACCCTGGTGGAAATGTACGGGCAGGTCACCGGGGCGGATCTGCCGGATACGCTTCGAAGGCGCTGTTCCCGGCCGAAGGAACTGGCCATTACCGTCACCTGCCTTTATGAAACTTATAAGCTTAACCGCTACTGGCTGAAAAGACTGGCCGAGAGCAAAGAGATTGTTTCCGAACAATTGAAAGGTGTGGCCCAGATTATTGAGAATCTTTCGTCGGAACTGGAATTTGAGGTACGGGCCCTTACGGGCGACGAGCAGCTGCTGAAACAAAAGCTCAAACAGGCGGGATTCCCGGTGGCCGAAGTGCGGGTCCAGCGCCAGGGGGATGGCAAAACGGAGGTCATGATCACCCGCAGCGCCTGCGGGCGGCAGCACGAATGCAAGGACATGGCGGCGCTGGTATCCCGGTTGATGGGCGAATCCTTCGCCCTGCCCTTCATCCAGTGTCCCGTTTTTAAGCCTGACCCGTGGTGTACCTTCCGCCTGTATAGCGGGCTGAAATTTGTCCTCAACTTAGGGGTGGCCGGGATAGGTAAAAACGGGAGCTCCGTTTCCGGGGATAGTTACGCCTTCTTGCCCTTAAAGGAAGGCCAGTTTACCCTGGTCTTAAGCGACGGCATGGGCAGCGGTGCGGAGGCGGCCCTGGAAAGCAGTACGGCCGTGTCTCTGCTGGGCAGGCTTTTAGAAACGGGGTTGGACCGCAACCTGGCCGTAAAAACTGTTAATTCCATCATGATCCTCCGTTCACCCGGGGAAACTTTTGCCACCCTGGACATGGCCATGCTGGACCTTTACGAAGGCCAGGCCGATTTTGTTAAAATTGGTGCCCCACCTACCTTTCTTATTAGAAACAGGCGGGTCAGTATGATTCGCACCAGTTCCCTGCCGGTGGGTATTATCAAGGACATTGACGTGGCTTCCGTGGCCAGGACCCTTCTGGAAGGGGACGTGCTGGTCATGGTCAGTGACGGCATCATCGACTCTTACCGCGGTTCGGGAGATAAGGAGGACTGGATCCTGGGCGTACTCCAGGAAATAAGCGATTTCAGCCCCCAGGAGATGGCTGAACTGCTGCTCAAGCTGGCCCAGACCGGGGCGGGCGGTGAAAAGCAAAATGCTGATGATATGACCGTGCTGGTGGCCCGGGTGGAAAAGGCGACGCCCTCTTGAAGAGGGCTATTTTAGTGACCGTAAAGGTAATTGCTCAGTAAAACCGCTACTGCGGGCAAGGTGCCGCGTTGTCCAAAGCGAACGACTTGCGGAGCACTGGAGTGAGCGTGGGCAACGGGCACCATTGAACATTTACCCGTAAGGTAACACATTTTCTGCCACCGGGAAGGAAAAAGATATTATTTGTGGAATTGTAGTATTTCGGATGCGTATTTGGGAGTGCCGGGGATGGCTCTGGAGCAGGATGTGCGTATTTTCATGGATAAATTCCGCATGATCTCCCCCGGGGATAAGGTGCTGGTCGGGGTTTCCGGCGGCCCCGATTCGGTGGCTCTTCTGCATTTGCTCTGGCGCATGAAAGGGGAGTTGCAAATTTCCCTGGCAGTGGCCCATTTAAACCACATGTTTCGCGGGGAAGAGGCCCGGGCCGACGCCCGGCTGGTGGAAGGGCTGGCCAAAAGCCTGGGACTGCCGGTCTACGTAGAAGAATTTGACGTGCCCGCTTACCGGGAACGCACCGGCCTTTCGGCCCAGGATGCGGCCCGCCGGGTGCGTTACCGCTTTTTTGAGGAAGTGGCCAGGCGTACCGGTGCCTCCCGGGTGGCCCTGGGCCATCACGCCGACGATCAGGCGGAAACCATTCTCTTTAATTTCCTGCGCGGCACGGGACTGGCCGGATTAAAGGGTATCCCCCCTGTCCGGGGAAAGTATATTCGCCCCCTGCTGGACATCCGCCGGCGCGAAATCGAGGATTATTGCCGGGAACACTCCCTGCCCGTGCGGGAGGATGCTTCCAACAAGAAAACCATTTACACCCGTAACCGGATTCGCCTGGAATTAATCCCCCGCCTGGAGGCGGATTTTAACCCGCGGTTGGTTGATGCTCTTGTACACCTGGGGCACATTTGCCGGGAGGAAAACGATTACCTGGAAGAACAGGCCGCTCTCCTCTACGGGCGGGCATTAAAAAATCAAAAGGAGCACTGCTTGCTCTTTGCTGTTGCCGAGCTGTTATCCTCTCCTCCGGCCCTGGTGCGCCGTGTTTTGCGTCGGGCCTGGCGTCACCTCACCGGTGAAGCAGATTTGTCCTATCTACAGGTGGAGTGCCTGCTGGCCCTTTTGCATAACCCTGTTGGAGGCAAAGTGGTGGAACTCCCCCGGGGGGTAAGGGCGTCCCGCCAGGGTCAGGTTTTACGCCTGTGGATAGGGGGTGATGCCCCTGGTGTGCCCGATTACAGTTATCCCCTGGAAGTGCCGGGCATAACCTATATTCCAGAGATTAATTCTTCCGTCAAAGCCAGGCTCATTTCCATTAACGACGCCCCTGATCCCCGGTCTCTCTCTGCCCGGGAAGCCCTTTTAGATTATGATACCCTGCCCGGGCTACTGACCGTTCGCAGACGCCGGGAGGGAGACCGGTTTCAGCCCCTTGGCATGGCCGCCCATGTGAAATTAAAAAAGTTTCTCATTGAGCAGGGGATTCCCCGGGAGGAGCGGGATTGCCTGCCCCTGGTTGTGGCGGGGGACGAAATTATCTGGGTGGGGGGAGTGCGTCCCGGCGAACCATGGAAAGTGACCCCTGATACAAAGAGGTGCCTTTATCTGCAAATCCTGGAGGGAAAAGTGCCGGGTGCATAAAATAATTGTAACAGGACCGTAAATATGTTAGAATTAAACTTATGGTTGAATTGACCGGCTTTGTCGAGAGGAGTGGCTTTGTTGAACAAGGTCCTGAAAAATTTAAGCATATACCTGCTGATCGTGCTGGTTATTATAATGCTGATTAAATATACCCAGCCACCTAATACAGGGATGGAAGAGTGGACTTACAACAGGTTTTTCCAGGCAGTAAATCAGGGCCAGGTTCAGGAAGTGACCATTCAGTCCCGGGAACATACAAACCTGATCGCCGGGACAACGAAAAACGGTACCAGGTTTCAGGTTACAGGGTTGAAAAATGATGCCCAGATAGCTGCTTTTTTGCTGGAAAAAGGGGTTGAAGTAAAAATTCAAGAGCCCCCCTCCCCGGGTTGGTGGGCCAATATCCTGACCAGCCTTTTGCCCATCTTAATATTCATATTGCTCTTCTTCTTCATGATGCAGCAGACCCAGGGCGGGGGCAACCGGGTAATGTCCTTCGGCAAAAGCCGGGCCCGCCTGCATACCGACGATAAAAAACGGGCAACCTTTGCAGATGTAGCGGGTGCCGATGAGGTTAAGGAAGAACTGCAGGAGATTGTAGAGTTCTTGAAAAACCCTAAAAAATTTGCCGAACTGGGAGCCCGCATTCCCAAAGGGGTACTCCTCTACGGGCCGCCCGGGACCGGGAAGACCCTTCTGGCCCGGGCTGTGGCCGGGGAAGCCGGGGTGCCCTTTTTCAGCATTAGCGGTTCGGATTTCGTGGAGATGTTTGTGGGTGTCGGCGCTTCCCGGGTGCGGGATCTTTTTGACCAGGCCAAGAAAAACGCCCCCTGTATTGTTTTTATTGACGAAATTGATGCCGTCGGCCGGCAGCGGGGGGCGGGTTTGGGCGGCGGCCACGACGAGCGGGAGCAAACCCTGAACCAGCTCCTGGTAGAAATGGACGGCTTCAGCCCCAACGAAGGGATCATCATCATTGCCGCCACCAACCGGCCGGATATCCTGGATCCCGCCCTTTTAAGGCCCGGCCGCTTTGACCGGCAGGTAGTGGTGGACATTCCCGACGTGGCGGGACGCAAGGAGATTCTCAAGGTGCATGTACGGGGCAAACCTCTGGCTCCCGACGTGGACCTGGATGTGCTGGCCCGGCGCACCCCCGGTTTTACGGGTGCCGACCTGGCCAACCTGGTGAACGAGGCCGCCCTCCTGGCTGCCCGCAACAATAAAACCCAGATTACCATGCAGGAACTGGAGGACTCCATAGAACGGGTCATTGCCGGTCCGGAGAAAAAATCCAAGGTCATCAGCGAACAGGAAAAGAAACTGGTGTCCTATCATGAAGCCGGCCATGCGGTGGTTGGCTATCTCCTGCCCAATACCGATCCGGTGCATAAGGTTTCCATCATTCCCCGGGGCAGGGCCGGGGGGTATACCCTGCTTTTGCCCAAGGAAGATCGCTATTACATGACCCGCTCCATGCTCTTGGACCAGGTGACCATGCTGCTGGCCGGCCGGGTGGCGGAGGCTCTGGTGTTGAAAGAAATAAGCACCGGTGCCCAGAACGACCTGGAGCGGGCCACCGAAATCGTCCGGCGCATGGTCATGGAGTACGGCATGAGTGAAGAGATTGGACCCATGACCCTGGGGCGTAAACAAGAAACGGTCTTTTTAGGGCGGGACCTGGCCCGGGACCGGAACTACGGCGAGGAAGTGGCCGCGGCCATCGACAAGGAAGTCCGGCGCATGATTGAGAGCTGTTACAACCGGGCCAAAGAGCTTTTGGAAAAGCACATGGACACGCTGCACCTGGTGGCCAAAACCCTCTTTGATAAAGAAACCCTGGAGGCGGATGAATTTGCCGCCCTGATGAAACAGGCCGGGGAAGAGGAGCACAGCGCCAGGAATTAAACGCCCAGCACTCAACACCCAGGTTAAGTTAATACCTTAGAAGCTGAGTGTTGCGATGGGTGTTGAGTGCTGGGTAATTACATACAGGAGGAGTTGTCTTATGGAACGGACCTTTGTGATGATTAAACCCGATGGTGTACAGCGAAACCTGGTAGGGAATATTATTGCCTGTTTTGAGAAGAAAGGGCTGAAGATTGTCGGCTTGAAAATGATGCGCATCCCGCGGGATTTGGCGGAGAAACATTACGGAGAACATAAGGACAAGCCCTTCTTTGGCCCTCTGGTCGAGT
Source organism: Desulfofundulus thermosubterraneus DSM 16057 (assembly GCF_900142025.1). Taxonomy (GTDB): domain Bacteria; phylum Bacillota; class Desulfotomaculia; order Desulfotomaculales; family Desulfovirgulaceae; genus Desulfofundulus; species Desulfofundulus thermosubterraneus. The sequence continues at coordinate 50,207 of NZ_FQZM01000011.1, forward strand.
ACATTACTTCGGGGCCGGTGGTGGCCATGGTGCTGGAAGGGAAGGATGCGGTTACTACGGTACGGGAAATGATGGGAGCTACCAATCCCTTGAAGGCGGCTCCCGGGACGATCCGGGCCACTTACGGCATGGACATTGGCCGCAATGTAGTCCATGGCTCCGATTCCCCGGCCAGTGCCGGGCGGGAAATCAACCTTTTCTTTTCTCCGGAAGAACTGGTGGACTACCGGCGGGATGTGGACCGCTGGATTTATGAATAGGGGTGGCGGAAGGAAGCCACTCCTTTGTTCTGTGCAGAATTTTTTGTGAACATATAAAAAAATTTTTTTAAGCAGGAATTCTCTGATAAAGTGACGAACTAGAAGTGGATAACAGGGGGTGAAGGGAGATGGCGGGAGAACTCAAGATCGGTTTGCAGGGCGAGGCTGTTACCCGGGTGACGGAGGACAATACCGCCCTGGCTTACGGCAGCGGCGGGGCGAAGGTTTTTGCCACTCCCGCGATGATTGGTCTGATGGAGAAGGCGGCTCTGTCTTCAGTGGACCCCCTTCTGGAGCCCGGGCAGATCACCGTGGGTATCCGGGTGGATGTGGAGCACCTGGCCGCCACGCCCGTGGGGATGGAGGTTGTTGCCCGCTCGGAACTGGTGGAAATTGACGGCAAACGGCTGGTGTTCCGGGTGGAAGCCCGCGACGAACAGGAGTTGATCGGCCGCGGTACTCACGAGCGCTTTATTGTAAACCAGGAGCGTTTTCTTTCCCGGACGGCGGCAAAGCTTAAAACCACCTCTAAGTCAGTATAGATATTCCGGGTACCTACCGGGATATCGTAAATTAATACCAAGTTATTTCTGCCATTGAGGGGGGAAGGAGAGGAATTTGTTAGCTGCAGCGTCAAAGGGGTAAAAATTAAGTTAATCTTGTAAAAGAAAGGGGAGGACGAATTAAATGCCTTACGATGCCACCAAGATGGCGGACTGGCAAATCGCCGAAGAAGCAGAAAAGAATATGCCTACTCCCGGTGAATGGCGGGAAAGGCTCGGCCTGGAGAAGGATGAGATCATTCCCTACGGCAGAATCTGCAAGCTCGATTTCATGAAAATCATCGACCGCCTGAAAGACAGGCCGAACGGTAAATATATCAATGTTACGGCCATTACTCCCACCCCCCTGGGAGAGGGTAAGACGACCACCACCATCGGCCTGGTTGAAGGTCTGGGCAAGCGGGGCAAAAATGTGGGCTGTGCCATCCGCCAGCCATCGGGTGGTCCCACCTTCAACATCAAGGGTACGGCAGCCGGCGGCGGCAACGCTCTGGCCATCCCCATGACCGAGTTTTCCCTGGGTCTGACGGGTGACCTCAACGACATCATGAATGCCCACAACCTGGCCATGGTGGCCCTTACTTCCCGCATGCAGCACGAGCGCAACTACGATGATGCCGAGCTGGCCAAGCGGAACCTGCGCCGCCTGAATATCGACCCCACCAGGGTGGAAATGGGCTGGACCATCGACTTCTGTGCCCAGGCGCTGCGCAACATCATCATCGGTATCGGTGGCCGGATGGACGGCTACATGATGCAGTCCAAGTTCCAGATTGCCGTCAGTTCCGAGCTTATGGCCATCCTGGCGGTGGCGAACGATTTAAAAGACCTGCGCGAACGCATAGGTAAGATCATCGTGGCCTACGATATGAAGGGCAATCCGGTTACCACCAGTGACCTGGAAGTGGCCGGTGCCATGACCGCCTTCATGCGCAACACCATCAACCCCACCCTGATCTCCACTGTGGAGTACCAGCCCGTGCTGGTGCATGCCGGTCCCTTTGCCAACATTGCCATTGGCCAGTCTTCGATTATTGCCGACCGGATCGGGCTGAAAATGTTCGACTACCACGTTACCGAGAGCGGTTTTGCCGCCGATATCGGTTTTGAGAAATTCTGGAACGTCAAGTGCCGCATGAGCGGTTTGGTGCCCAACGTTTCTGTAATAGTGGCTACCATCCGCGCTCTGAAGATGCACGGCGGCGGGCCGAAGGTGGTGCCGGGCCGGCCGATCCCCGAAGAGTACACCAGGGAAAACCTGCCTTTGCTGGAGAAGGGCATCGAGAACCTGATCCATCACATCGGTATTGTCAAGAAGGCCGGTATCAACCCGGTGGTCTGCATCAACTCCTTCTATACCGACACACCCGAGGAAATCAAGCTGGTGCGCCGTTTGGTGGAGCAGGCTGGCGCCCGCTGCGCGGTGTCCGAGCACTGGCTCAAGGGCGGCGAAGGTGCTCTGGAACTGGCCGATGCCGTCATCGATGCCTGCAATGACCCGGTGGACTTCAAGTTCCTCTACCCGCTGGAAATGCCGCTGCGGCAGAGGGTGGAGATTATCGCCAAGGAAGTCTACGGAGCCGACGGTGTAGTTTGGACTCCGGAAGCGGAAGCCAAGGCCAAGATGATCGAAGAAAACCCCGCCTACCGCGACTTTGCCACCATGATGGTGAAGACGCACTTGAGCTTGAGCCACAATCCCGATGCCAAGGGCGTGCCGAAGGGCTGGGTTCTGCCGGTGCGTGACGTCTTAATCTTTGCCGGTGCCAAGTTCCTCTGCCCGATGACCGGTACCATTAGCCTGATGCCCGGAACCAGTTCCGACCCCGCTTTCCGGAGAATAGACGTGGATGTAAATACCGGAAAGGTCATCGGCCTCTTCTAAAAGAAAAAAATCACTCGTACACCCCGGATTTCCGGGGTGTAGTTTTTTTTGTTCAAAATAGTATCAGAGAAATGCGAACTATCTGGTTATTAAATTGACATTCGTTCAGGTTGCCATTATAATGATATCAATGGCCGCCAATCTTATCAGGCGATGGATCCTGATAGGGCCGGAGTAAGAAATTTTCTAAAAAATGCAGTTTAGTTGGGAGTGTTGGTCAATGTCCAGACCGCCGAAATGCCGACGGGTGGAGTTTTTGCCCCGGCTTACCTTTTTCAAGCCGGCGGGGGTTCCCCTGCGGGACCTGGAAGAGGTGGGCCTCACAGTTGAGGAACTGGAAGCGATACGCTTAAAGGATTTATTGGGTTTGGAGCAGGAGGCCTGTGCCGAAAGGATGGGTGTTTCCCGTCCCACCTACCACCGTATCTTGAGCGCCGCCCGGGCCAAGGTGGCCGAGGCGCTGGTCAACGGCAAGGCCATCCGGGTGGAGGGCGGCAACTTCCAGCTGGTTATGCGCCGCTTTCACTGCGAGAATTGCGGCCACGAATGGGAGCTGCCATGCGGCCAGGGCCCCCGGGGCTCGGAGATGGTTTGCCCCAGTTGTGGGAGCACCGAGTTCTACCGTATCGACCAGGACGGCAGGCCCTTCCGCTGCCAGCGCTGGGAAAAGTGCAGCAAACAGGGCGGGTTGGCGGAAAACGGGTAGGTTTTCGTTCCTTGTGATTTGGGCGGGGTGGGTCCATTGCAGCGGGTGGGACGGATTATTGAGGATGGTTTTTACCGCTACTGCCTGGAGCAGAACGCGGCTCGGGAAGTGGACAGGCCCTTTTGCCGGCATGATTTTCAGCATATGCTGGATGTGGCCCGGATCAGTTATATTTTAATGGTGGAAGGCAACCAGCTTTCCGAATTTATTGGCCAGAACCGGCTGGGTAGCCACCAGGCGGCCAAAGAGGTGGTTTATGCTGCCGGCTTGTTGCACGATATCGCCCGCTGGCAGCAGTATGACAGTGGTGAAGACCACGCTCTGGCAGGGGCGCGCCTGGCCCGCCCGGTGCTGGAACGGGCGGGGTTTCTGCCCCACGAAATTGAGGTGATTGCCCGGGCTATTGCCGCCCACCGCCGGGGGGATCCCGGGGGAGGATTGCTGGGGCGCCTCTTATGCCGGGCCGATGACCTGGCCCGCCCCTGTGCCCTTTGTGCCGCCCGCGGTCAATGCTACAAGGCTGGTAGTATGGACACACTGCGGGAGACGCTGGTTTATTGAAAGTATATAAAAGATACGCGGGAGTGGTTTATTTTGCCCGTACAGGTACGAAATATCGAAATAAAAAACCGGGCCCAGGCCCTGAAAGAAATAGCTGCCGTGGGGGCGGACCAGGCCGGCTGCCGGTTGATGGCCCCCAAGGCGGTCCACCGGGTTTTAAAGATCAGCGGCCTGACTCCCGTTCAGGCCAATATTCTCAAGCAGGAAATGCTGGCCAAGGGCGGGGAGGCGGCTGTGGCCAGGGGGGTAGTCGACCATGCGGTAGACAAAACCGATGTCTTGCTTATGGGCACCCTGAAACAGTTTGACGCCCTGCTGGCCAAGCTCAAGATGCAGCCCTTCGGCTTGCCCGCCCTGGCGGAGGAGATCCGCCGTGTCCTGCAGCACCTGGAGGGACGGCCCGCCAGAAGGTTGAACTGCCGGGGAAAGGAACTGGTGCTGGGGGAAAGGACACTGGTCATGGGCATTCTCAACGTAACCCCTGACTCCTTTTCCGACGGCGGCAGGTTCAGCGATCCGTCCCGGGCGGTGGAGCATGCCCACCGCCTCGTGGAGGACGGGGCGGATATTATCGATCTGGGCGGGGAATCCACCCGGCCGGGGTACACGCCGGTAACGGTGGATGAAGAAATGCGCCGGGTAATCCCGGTTCTGGAAAAGCTGGTGCAGGAGATCCCGGTGCCCATATCCGTTGATACCACCAAGGCCGCGGTGGCCCGGGAGGCCCTGGAAATTGGCGCCCACATCATCAACGACCAGTGGGCCCTGCGGGCCGATCCTGAAATGGCGGCGGTGGTGGCCCGCTACGATGTTCCCGTGATCCTCATGCATAACCAGAGGGGCACGGAGTACGAGGACCTGATGGGGGATATGATCCACTTCTTCCGGGAAAGCATCGCCCTGGCCCTGGAGGCGGGTATTTGCCGGGACAAAATCATTATCGACCCGGGGATTGGTTTTGGCAAAACCGTGGAGCAAAACCTGGAGGTCATGAGCCGGCTTTCGGAGCTGGATTGCCTGGGGTTGCCGGTGCTGCTGGGGACATCGCGGAAGTCGATGATCGGCAAGACTTTGGACCTGCCCGTGGATCAACGGGTGGAGGGTACGGCGGCTACGGTGGCCGTTGGCATTGCCGCCGGGGTGGACATCGTCCGGGTGCACGATGTAAAGGAAATGGTGCGGGTGGCCCGCATGACCGACGCCATGGTGCGGCGAAAGCCCGTGCGCTGCGCCTGTGGGGAAGGGTAAGACTGGCGGCTGCTAGTGATTGCCGCCTTTAATTCTTTTTAAGTTTGGATTTTAGTAAATATTCAGTGAGTCCGGTTGGATGCGGCGCTGTCCCCGCTCACTCCAGTGCTCCGCGCCGACAGCACCGCGGCTCGCTTCGGGCCGGCTCTGGCTCTCTGCGGATTGCCCGCCACTAATCATTCTTCGTTGTTACCTCTTGAAACAATATGACTTAAAAGCTCTTCTTCCGGATAGTTTATCATGCGTCCTCGAGAGCCGAGCCGGCAGCCTCGCTTCACCGGGTGCTGTTACCGGCGCTTCGCAAGTCGTTCGCTCCGGACAGCGCCGCATCCTGCTCATAACGGTTTTACTACATATTTACGAATTGTACGGGTTTGAGGTGTAGAGCCAGTGGACCGATTAATTTTAAAAGGTATGGAATTTTACGGCTATCACGGAGTTTTACCCCAGGAACAGCACCTGGGCCAGCGCTTCATTGTCGATGTGGAATTGTCCCTGGACCTGGCTACCGCCGGCAGGACCGACGACCCGGAACAGACGGTGAACTATGCCCGGGTTTTCCGGGTGGTGGAAGAAGTTGTTACCGGTGCCCCCTGCCGCCTGATTGAGGCGGTGGCGGAAAAGGTGGCCGGTGCCATCCTGGAACATTTTCCGGTAAGCGAGGTGCTGGTTCGGGTAAAGAAACCCGGCGCCCCTGTGCCCGGCCATTTCGCATACATGGGCGTGGAGATCCGGCGCCGGCGCTGAGCAGATATGTTCATATGCGCCCCGTCCGGCCGCGGCTGTGTGAAGCCTTTATCCCAGCCTAGTAAGTGGGAAAGCGCGGCTTGATTAAACCTGTCCGCTTACCCCGGCGGTCAGTGACGCTGTTCCCTGGACGAACTGAACCGCCTTTTATCCTCCGGTTACTTATCCAGTAAACAAGAAGCGGTGAAAAAGACGATGGTTTACGGGATTGGTAATGTTCCATATGGGGGGCTTAAGATGGAAGTTATGGCTTACATCGGCCTGGGATCTAACATGGGGGAGAAGAAGGCTAATATAAAAGCTGCCCTGGAACTACTGGGCCGGCTGCCGGGGATTAAAATTTTGCGGGTGGCTCCCTTTTACCGCACCGACCCGGTGGGTTATACGGACCAGGACTGGTTTGTCAATACCGTGGCGGAAATAAAAACCACCCTCTCCCCCCGGGAATTGCTGGCCGCCTGCCTGGAAGTGGAAAACCACCTGGGAAGGGTGCGGGGTGTGCGCTGGGGCCCCCGGGTAATTGACCTGGACCTGCTCCTTTATAACGGGCAGGTAATTGATGAGCCCGATCTTGTGGTTCCCCACCCGCGTATGCACGAGCGCGCCTTTGTCTTGGTGCCCCTGGCCGACCTGGCGCCCGATCTGGTCATCCCGGGCCGGGGCGGGGTGAGGGAGCTGCTGGCCGGTGTTGGCCGGCAGGGGGTGGAACAACTGGAGAAAAGTGAAAGTCAATTGCTTTGACGTAAGAGAAGCCCGGCTTGCCTGTAACAGCCGGGCTTTTTATTCCCTCACCCGGGCTGGTTACCCCGGTGACAACAAATCCCGCAGGGAATTGCGTAAAAAATACTGCATGTCGAGGTACATATCCCAGGTCTTTTCCACCCATTCAAACCGCACCTCGTCGTTACGGCTGAAAAGCACCTTGCCGTCGGTAACCGAATGGCACAGGGTTACGGGAGCATAATTTAACACCTTTATATCCACCGGGTAATGTATTTCCCGCTCCAGTTCCGCACCCAGGGAAAGCTCATATTCGAGAGTCTTTTCCCGGGGGATGGTTTCTTTTTGCAAATACACTCCGATGTCAATATCCCGGAAGGTAGCTTCTTCCACAAAAGAACCAAAAGCATAGGCGAATATAATTTCTTTTCTTTTAACCAGCAGGCGGGCGGCCAGCTGGCAAATCGATGGGCGTTCCTTTTCCGGCAGGGAAAATCGCCTGTGCATAAAACCATTCCTTTCGGATGGTCACAGATCGCATTTTACCATGGCTGCAATTTCAGCCAGGTATAGTTCCAGATCATCCAGGTTGTTGCAAATGATATGGTATACCTTAACATCATCAATGTCGCCATAACGGTGGATTAACAGGTTGCGGAACTTTGCCATCTGGATCAGGCATTCAGCCAGCGGAGGACTTAAAAAAAGCTCCCCGGATAAAATGTTGAAACAATCGGCATAGGAGTTGGGAGCCCTGCCGGTGAGCCGGGCAACCAGGTGGTTACAGATATCAATGGCCGCCTCGGTGGCCACAATCAGGTAATACTTGCTCGCGGCAACCCTTTGCTCGTCAGCTAAAAACTCTTCCATGGTGAGCTCCGTCACCGGCTTAAGCCTGCTCAGGGCCTGACGGATGTCCGCCGCCTTTTGTCGCAGTTTATTTGTATTTATAGATAATTTCATTTTCATTGCGTGTTTTCCTCCATAACCGGCACTATGTTCGTCATATCCTTATGGAAAGTATATCCTCTTTTCCCTGGGAAATCAAGGAGGGCATATTGGTTAGCAATGCCGGGATAGAAAAACATGCGTCATTTCCATATTTAATTATGATAAAATATTTATTGGTTGCACCTATCATAATACAATAGTCCCGGCGCTGTAGAGGTGGTGGTTAGAGTGAACGAACTGATGCGGGTCAATCTTGATCCGGTGGTTGAACAGGTTAAAGCAGCACTGCAAAATTTTCCCCAGGTGGCCGGTGCTTATTTGTTTGGCTCCATTCTGAGGCTATGCCGGCCGGATAGTGATATTGACCTGGGCCTAATATTGGAGCCGGGGATTAATACTGGATAGTGTCGAATAAGACCAGCTGGAATCAGCCATATCTCTTTTGCTTCCGCCTTATGAAGGACGTCCCTATGATATTGTTTTGCTGAACCCGGAAAGACTGCTTTTTGCTTTTCGGGTGATTAAAGAAGGGAAATTAATCTATGCCAGGGATATGGAGCGCATTACCGATGTAATGGAGTACGTCAGTAGAAGGTATGCCGATCTGTACCCGCGGTACCGGGCGGCACTGGAAGAAATTTTTGTTGGGGTGATGGCCGGTGGGCCTGGATCGTGAACGGATAATGGCCAAAATTAGCTATATACGGGAACAGGTGACCAGCATTAATGAGGTGTTGAATAGCAAAAAAAGAAGACGTTGATGCTTTCTTGGCGCACCTGTGCGGGGCTTTTTCCCTGCTGTGTTATCTTATATTAGCGGTAGCCGGGGGTAAAAGCTGGCCAGCCTGGCATCAATCACCGGTTGCCAGCGCTTTTCCTGGGGAAGAGGTTCCAGTTCCTAACAAATAATCCGTTTGGATCAAAAACGGGGGAGATAAGATGAGCGATGGACATGTCACCCTGTCCGGGGAATTGAAAGAGTGGCTTTTAAATGACCCTTTCCCCAGGTTGCTGGGGGTGGAAATAGTGGAGCTCGAGCCCGGTTATTCCCGGGTGAGGTTGAAGGTGACGGAGCAGATGACCAACATTCACGGCATTACCCACGGGGGGGTCATTTTTACCGTGGCCGATGTGGCCTTTGGTATCGCCAGTAATTCCCGGGGTGTGCCAGCCGTTGGTATAAATATGAACATCAGCTATTTAAAGAAAAGTGTTCCCGGGGATGAACTGGTGGCCACCGCCCGGGAGGAAAATTTAACCCGCCATACCGGGTTGTACCGGATTACCGTGGAGAACCAGCGGGGGGAACTGCTGGCCGTAGCTTCGGGCCTGGTCTACCGGCAGAACCAGCAAAAGGAAACCTGACCCCGGATTTTAAAATGATGGGAGGTGCCAGGGGGCAGTATCCCCCTTATTGGCTGACTCCAAATTAGGAAAGCCCTGGGCTACTGACCCGGGGCTTTTGCCTAATGCTCCTTACTTATCCTTTCTTTTGGTGGTCAGGTTATTTGGCGGTGTTTTATAGGGGTTTTCTCTCAAGTGTTTGCCTTTTGCGTTCAGGTCCCAGAGTTCCAGGGGGGATTCTTCTCTTACAAGCTCATGCCGGAAGGTCTTTTGTTCTTTGCGGATTTCGTTTTTGCTCACATTGGCACCTCCGGATGATAGTGTATCCGATGCAAGGCTGGTTATTCAACATGGTTGGCATCGATTTTGCGACACACAAACCACGGGAGTAACCTTACAGGCGCTATATTATGCATGGTCGGGGGTGAGAGGATGCAGACCATCGGAAGGGTGGCCATCAAGCTGGCCGTGGCGGAGAGGGAAGAGCTTCCGGCGCTGCTCGCCGAGGTCGAAAGATTGGGGTACCGGGCCGTTGTGGGTAAGGTGGGCTCCATGACTGCGGAAAAGGTGGTGGCCGCGGTGGAAACGGCCGTTCAGCGGGAGCAGTTCCTGGAAAGCGGGTACAGGCACGTCCATTCCCTCTACCACGCCATCATCGAGGTCTTCTATGGGGTCTGCCGCGGGCAGCTGGAGCTGGGTCAAATACTGCGTACCGTTGGTCTAAATTTTGCGGTGGTGAGAGGTCCCCGGATGATCCCGGCCGAGGGTAATAACGACGAATGGCTTGATCCTGAAATTTTGATCATTTCCACCTGGCGCTACCAGGTACGGGTGATGACCTCAATTTCCCGGGCCGTATTGAATCATGCTTTATTGTATGCTAAAATGTATGCAGCAATGTCTGACATTTGGGGTGATAACTATGGAGCAGGTACGCACGACGATTCGCATGCCCACCAGTCTTCTGAAATCCATAGAGGAGGTACGCAACCCTGAAGAATTTCCGACTTTGAGCGACTTCGTGCGGAGTGCGGTAGAACGGTATGTCAAGGAGCTAAAACGGAAGAAGCTTGCGGAAGAGTGTCGCCGGTTGGCGGAAGAAGAAGATCTCGCGGCCTGGGCGGAAGCAGACTTTTCGGAATATATAGAAAGAATGGCCCGGGCCGAAAGGGGAGAGCTTTGATGCCCGCCGAAATTCCCCGTCCAGGAGATATTTATAGAGTTAGTCTGGAAGGAACGGGCCATATTCTTCGGGGGCCTCACTATGCGGTGGTGGTGTCCGATGAACCATTTAACTATCTTTCCACCGTTGTAATCGTTCCTCTTTCTACAGGAGCCAGGCCCGCCACTTTTCGACCGGAATTAACCTTTCACGGCAAAGTCACCCGTGCACTTCCTGACCAGATACGAGCTGTTGACAAGCGTCGTTTAAAAGACTTTCAAGGCAATGTAGCCAGTACCTCTTTTTTCATGGCCCTGCAGGCCTCCCTTCAGGATCTCCTGGCATTAAATTAAACGTGAAAGATGGTCAGGAAAAGGCTTGTGCTCGTGTTAACAGGCGGTGGGGTTTGCCGGGGGTCATATATAGCTGCAGACGGGCCGGAATACATATTTTACCCTGGCCAGGGCGCTGACGTCCTCCCAGGGGTTGCCTTCCACGGCCACCAGGAAGGCGGGTCGCCCCGGTTCGATGCGGCCCAGCATGTGCTCCAGTCCCAGGATGGCCGCGCCGTTGCGGGTGGCGGCCAGAAGAATATCCGCCGGGGAAAGGCCGGCTTCCCGGTAAAGCAGCAGTTCCTCAAGGAAGCCCTGTCCGTGGCATACACCGGTGGCCCCGGCGTCGGTGCCCACCCCCAGGGTAACGCCCATTTCCAGGGCCTTTTTGATCATTTCCACCTGGCGCCGCCAGGTGCGGGTGATGACCTCAATTTCCCGGGCCGTATATTGTGCCCGCCATTTTCCCCTCACCTGGCCGGCTACCGGGATGACCGTGGGCACCCAGGCAATACCCCGAGCAGCCATGTAGTGCAGGGATTCTTCGCTGAGGAAATAACCGTGCTCTATGGAATCCACCCCGGCTTCCACGGCCAGGCGAACGGCATCGTCCCCGCTGGCGTGGGCCATGACCCTTAACCCCCGGCTGCGGGCGCGGTAGACTATTCGCTGCAGTTCATCCCGGGTGAACTGGGGGCCGCCCACCTGCCCGTACCCGGAAAAGCTTACAATTCCCGATACCAGAACCTTGAGGTGGTCCACTCCCTGCCGGGCCAGGGAATCCACCGCCTTTTCCAGCTCCCCCGGGGTTAAACCCGGTCCCAGGAAAGAGCCGTACCTTCCCTGCCGGTGCAGCGCATGCCCGCAGGCCAGTACCAGAGGCCCGGCCAACCTGCCGGTTGCAACCAGTTGTTTTACCTCAAGGCCGATACCCGCCCGGTCTCCCCCGTCCCGTACGGCTACAATGCCCTGTTCCAGGGTATTTGTTAAATCCGCCTTCACCCGCTCAAGTAATTCCCCCCGGGCGGTCCATTGCTGCTGCGCCCTCGAAAAATCCCTGCCGTCCAAAGCCAGGTGGACGTGGCAGTCGATGAAGCCGGGGACCACAGTGCAATTGGGGAGTTCGAGTACGGGTACCGGTTCTCGGGAATGGTCTGTGCAAAGGTATTCCTCAGGGTCATTACCGGCGGAAATGGCTATTACTTTCCCGCCCTGGACATATATCAGTCCTTCCTGGGGCGGTGCCGGCGTGCCCCGCCAGATGCGGGAGGCTTTGATGAGCAAGGTCTGGCCGGGGCCAAGATTTATTAAAGACATGGGACATCCTCGCCTCGGTAGAAAAAGGAGTATAAAAATTTGCTCCTATGCGGGAACAAAGCAGATAATCCATACGTCATATGTTAGGAGAGACCTTTTGAGCATATTTTCATGGCACGGTCTAAAAATAAAAAGCGGGTGTTGCCCCATGAGAGCTCCGGGTAAGCTCTGTCCCTACTGCGGGGGACGCGTGGTAGAAGACATTTGCTCCGAATGTGGAAGCCACTGCAATCCTCACTATCAATATTTAGATCCTTTCGAATCGGCCTGGCAGCAGGGCCGCTTCTTGCGCCGGTTAAAATATGGCAAGATTGTTGCGGGTGTTGGGTTGGCATTGTTTATATACTCATTGATTGATGTTCTTATACACTTTTTTAAGGGCACGCATTGATCAGGGACTCAATAACAGCATGAATTAAGTAAGTGGTGCCTGTGACAGCAAGACGTGTTCTACCGAGGCCTTTCGCCCATGGCCCGGCTTGCCGGTAAAAAAGAAAGGTAAAACATTAGCGCCGCTCCACCCAGCACCCCGGCACCAAGGCTGGAAAAAGCCAGGATCCAGCCGGCCGGACCGGAATAAACGTCAAGAATCAGCCCAAAAACTGCGGGAGACACGGTGGCGGCAATATAACCCACAAAGGTCTGCCAGGCCATGATGCGGCCTAGTTTTTCCCGGGGGGCGATTTCCGCCAGTCCGGTGGAAAATATCGGTGAATCAGCCGTAACCGTCAAGCTGTAGACCAGGCCCACCGGCAGCAACAGCCACGGCGGTGCCGGTAGCAGCCAGCCCATGGAGAATGAACAGGCGGCGCTGGTGAGCATGATCGCCATGGCCGTGCCCGTGCGTCCCAGGCGATCTGAGAGCCAACCGGCGGCCAGGGTGGATGGAGCCCCCAGCATTACCGACAGGGCCGTGAGGGTGGCCGCCAGGGAAGTGGCCTGGGCGTAGCGGTCTTGGAAAACGACGGTAAGAAAGGGCGTCAACCACGAACGCAACCCGTACATCTCCCACATGTGGGCCGCATAGGCCAGGATGACCAGAACCATGGCCAGGTTACGCTGGCTGGTTTCAACCTGCTGGATTCCCTGCGCCGGTTCCGGTGGCCCGGTCTGCGAAGCAAGACCGGGTGTTTCATCTCTCCCGGAACTGTTTGCCGGGATTTTTGCTTTCCGGGTGCCGGGTAAAAAGGCGGTTCCCGGTTGGCGCCACAGCCAGAAAGAAAGGGCGATAGCCGCAAAGCTGACCCCGGCCAGAGCCAGGTAGGCCTCCTGCCACGTAAAAAAAGCGGTAAGCGCCCCGGTGAGGGCAAAGGAGAGGGAAGTGCCCACCAGGTAGGAGGAAACGTAAAAACCCACTGCCCGGCCACGGGATCTGGGGGTCAGGGAAATGACTTTGATCCCGGGCATGTAGATGCCTCCCAGCCCCGCTCCGGCCAGCGTCCGCAGCAGGGTGCCCGATAAGGCATCCCGGGCCAGCAGGGGAAAGAGGGTATGGGTGAAAGTCGATAAAATGGCTCCTCCGGCCATCACATAGCGGGCGTCAATGCGGTCGGTGAGGGGGAGGGCCACCAGGGCTGCCGCAATGTACCCGGCCTGAAAGGCAGCCACCATTATCCCGGCCTCCCCATGGCTGATCCCCCACTGCTTTTCCACCAGGGGCAGGACGGCCGGCAAACAGTAGGCCGGCAATAGTACCAGCAATTGAATTAAAGCCAGCTGTACCAGTGGGATGTGTTCCCGTTGCCGGGTTTCGCGCATTTTGTTTATTCACCTGTTGGTATTTGACTGGTCTAATTATTTCTTTTTTTCGCCGCCGAACTCCTTCTTTAGTGACGCGCTGAAACCACTTTTTCTGTTGTACCTGCATCCGGGCCTGGTTAAACCTTATGCGGGCCAATTGCTTTTTGGGGACCGTTCGTTACAAAAATTGGCTAGCATCAAAAGTTATAAAAAAAATATTAGGTTCGGAACCTTCCATATGTCCAGTAATATGGGATGTTCATGTTGCCTGGATAACGTATCGATCTGGCAATTCAGAGGTTAAAAATGTTGAAGTATACGATATTGCGTCTGGAAATATTGAACGGATTACAGGATATAATCCGGATTCACATTTAGAAGCCTGGGGTTTGACTATTTCCAAAGGATTATTAACCTGGAAGCATAATGTGCCTAGGGAAAAATTGTAGTATATAATACTTTGACTGGTGAAACAAGGGAAATAAGCTCACTGACATATTTTCCAGCAATATATGGTGACTGGTTGACGTAGATACCTGAGAACAAGAGAAGCGCTCAGGGGCCTGTTTATTATTTCCGTGATATAGACACTATTTTTTAAACTGGCTTTTCACTTGCGTTGCAAAAGAGTGGGGGTGTCTGTACGCTATGCCCGTGAAATCATTGAGTTCGTCCGTGCTCAAATGGCCTTACGTCCGGCTTGTCGACCGCGCCGTCCGCCGGTGGGCGGCGGAAATGGTCGAAAAGCGAAAAGACATCCGGCACATCGGCTACTTCGGTTCCTATGCCCGGGGTGACTGGGGTGTTGGTAGTGATGTTTACCTTGTTGCCGTCAGCAAAAAAATTTTTTTAAAAAAGGAACCAGGAGGCATGCTAGTGCGTCTATTAATTAACCGAGCAGCATGCCCTGCACGTATAAAATGAGGGAGCTGCTACAAAAGAACATTAAAGGGGTGCGAATCTATTGAATGGGAAAGTGAGCTTGTTAAAAAGAAGGAAAAAAGATCCAAGGGCGGGTAAAAGATTTCCCTTCATATTTTCCCTTCCAGGCGGAATCTTTATCCTGATGCTCCTGGTAGTGCTGGTTGGCGGCTGTGCCAATCATGCCACGCCCGGTGTCCGGGAACAGGCTGAAAAAACCTTCCTGCCACCCACCGCCTTTGCTTCAAACTTTGCCGCCTATGAAGAAGAGCCGGTCAAGGTTACACCTGCCGTGAAACCCTACCGGGTAGCACAAGACCTGAGCAATATCACCAACAAAGATATGTTCCAGCTTTCCGGGGCAGCCCGGAAACTGTTAATCCAAAACGGCTTTGTGGTAGTGCCCAGCAGGGACCACCGGGAATTTTTTACGCTTTACGAAATGAACCGCTACCAGCCGGTGCCTCTGTTTGTCACCACCGATTCCCTTCTTCACAACTACCATTTGTTTTTTGACCACCTGCTCCGGGTAATCGAAACAGAGAAACTGGCTCCGGAATTAAAAGAACTGAACCGGGTCATGCTTTCCCGGGCGGAAAAACATTATGCCGCGTTGAAAGGTACTGCCTGGGAAAACGCGGCGAAGAGAAACCTGGGCTTTTTTGCCGTAGCTGCCAAACTAATGAACCCCGGGAGCGCCGTGCCGGCAGTGGTAAGTAGTGAGGTCGCCAGGGAGCTGGCACTGATCGGAAAGCATGCCGGGATTGAAATTTCCCCGGTGATGAACGTGGGAGGCAGCGACGATCCGCTAAATGCTCCCCGGGAGGACTACTCCCAATACATACCCCGGGGGCATTACGAAAAAACAGACCTGCTGAAAGCTTATTTTAAAACGATGATGTGGTATGGCAGGCAGACCTTCCGCTTCAGTAACGAAGATGAAACCAAATCCGCCCTGCTCATTACCCTGGCCCTGGTTCAGGATGAAAACCGTCAGCGCTGGGAAAAAATTTACGCGCCCACATCCTTTTTCGTCGGCCAGAGTGACGACATTACTTATCGCCAGCTCCAGGAACTGCTTGGAAATATCTATGGTTCGAGCTTCGATCTAAAGACAATCGTTTCCGATAGTGAAAAGTGGAATACCTTTCTTGAGGCGGCCCGGGAGCTGCCGCCGCCGACCATTAACTCCATGCCTATTTTTGATGAAACCATCCAGCCCGACCGGGAAAAGGAAATCAAGGGTTTCCGCTTTATGGGGCAGCGGTTTACCGTTGACGCCGCCATTTTCCAGCGTTTGGTTTACCGGGAGGTAAAGGAAAATAGCCGGGGAGAAAGGAGGATGCTGCCCAGGGGCCTGGATATTCCGGCGGCCATGGGGTCTGCGGAAGCATACAACATTTTAAAGGCCCTGGGAGAAACGGATTATCAAAATTACCCGGAAAACAGGCTTTTACCGCCCGGTAAACGGCATCCGCTGCCCAAAAAGGTGGTTTGGCCAGAGGTTCATGCACAGAAACATCTTATTGAGATAGACCTGGTAGACATTGATGGAGACGGCAAAAATGAGCTGATTGCCATTGAAGGCGATTACTCCGATCCCGGGGTAAGACAGGTGAGTGCCTGGCGATGGAACGGTTGGGGATTTTCCCTGATCACTAAAGAGGAAGGTGGTATACCTGCCCCGGGTAATTACAAATTTGACCTGGGAGGGTAGTTAAATAATTCTCACCTGAAATTTACTCAGGCGTGTTATTTGTTTCAGCCTCTTTTTCAAAAATTTATTGTATCTTTGCCGGGGTGTATGATAAAATTTACCCATGGGATGGTATCCCCGCTGGAACCATACCTTTTAGTTCAAAAGTACCTCAACAACCGAACACCAGTCTTGCCGCTTGGAGCCGGGAAGGACCGAGACGGAGGTGATAAGGGGAAGATTGATTGCCTTTCGGGAGCCCGGAAGGCATTTTTTAATTGAAAATGGGTAGAACATTTATTCGCCGGAACCAGTTTTTCCGATTTGGGGTGGGACTGATGAATAAACCTTCGGTGGCAGTAGTTGGCTGCGGTAAAGTGGGCAGCGCCCTGGCCCTGCTTTTAAGGGACCGGGGTTACCCGGTGGTGGCCGTGGCCAGTAAAAGGGCTGAGTCGGCCCAGAAACTGGCCCGGTCTCTGGATTGCAGCGCTTATGACCGGCCTTGGGAGGCAACGTTAAAGGCCGATCTGGTTTTTATTACCACGCCCGACCGGGAGATTGCCCCGGTGTCGGAGCTTATTGCCCGGGAAGGAGGGTTCCGCTCCGGGCAGGTGGTGGCCCACACCAGCGGCGCCCATGCATCCAGTGAACTGCACGGGGTGCGGGAAGCAGGGGCCCTGGCCGTGTCCATCCACCCGTTACAGTCCTTTGCCGATGTTGCCGGGGCCATGGAAAACCTCTCCGGGTCTTACTTTGCCCTGGAGGGGGATGAGGCGGCCATTCCCGTGGCCCGGCAGGTCGTTGACGACTTAAAAGGACATGCCTTTATCATCAAGGCTGAAGACAAGCCCCTGTATCATGCGGCGGCCTGCATTGCTTCCAACTACCTGGTTTCTTTGATGCACCTGGCGACCAACCTTTATGGGCGTTTTGGCCTCTCCCAAAAGGAAGCTTTTGAGGCGTTGTATCCCCTGGTGCGGGGCACAATAAACAATATCCGGCGGGTGGGACCAGTGGAAGCCCTTACGGGCCCGGTGGCCCGGGGAGATGTACCCACCATTGCCGGGCACATGCCGGCCCTGGACCGGGTGGGGAACCGGGAGTCCCGGCTCTACCGCCTGCTGGGGTTATACACCATCCAGGTGGCCAGGGAAAAGGGTAGCATTGATGCCGGGCAGGCCCGGCAACTGGAAGAGGTATTTATGGCTTCGGCCAATGGTGAAGATGTATCCAAATCCAAGGAGGTATCCTCATGAGTAACCAGCGGGTCACCACTGCGTATTTCCGGGAAGCAAAAAATACCGGCCGGAAAATTACCATGCTCACGGCCTACGATTATCCCATGGCCAGGATGGTGGATGAAGCGGGGATTGATGCCATTTTAGTGGGAGATTCCCTGGGCAATGCCGTCTTAGGCTATGATTCCACCATTCCCGTGACCATGGACGATATGATTCACCACATTAAAGCCGTCACCCGGGGGGTCAAGCGGGCCATGGTTATCGGTGACATGCCTTTTATGTCCTACCACATTTCCCGGGAAGAGGCTCTGCGTAACGCCGGCCGCATCCTGCAGGAAGGAGGCGCCCAGGCGGTTAAGCTGGAGGGCGGCCAGGAGGTGGCCGATACCATCCGGGCTATGGTGTCCTGCGGCATTCCGGTGATGGGCCACCTGGGCTTAACGCCTCAATCCATCCACCAGATGGGCGGTTACAAGGTGCAGGGCAAGGACGAGGCCCAGGCGAAAAAACTTCTTGAAGACGCCCGGGCCATTCAGGAAGCAGGAGTTTTTGCCATTGTTCTGGAGTGTGTACCCGTCCCCCTGGCCAAACTGCTTACCGAAACCCTGGAGGTATGCACCATCGGCATAGGCGCGGGACCCCACTGCAACGGGCAGGTCCTGGTGACCCACGATCTGCTGGGGATGTTCCTGGGGAAGTCGCCCAAATTTGCCAAGCGTTATGCCAACCTCCACGAAGAGATTGCCCGGGCGCTCAAGGCCTACCGGGAGGAAGTGCAGAGCGGCGCCTTCCCCGGCCCGGAGCATGGTTTTGACATGTCGGAGGAAGTGTTGAGCAAATTGTATTAACCGAAGGGGGAGTATCCCTTGCTCATCTGCCACACGATAAAAGAAATCCGGGATTTTGTACGCCAGGCTCGTTCCCGGGGCCTGACCGTGGGATTTGTCCCCACCATGGGCTATTTCCACGAGGGTCACCTCACCCTCATGCGCCGGGCAAAAGAGGCCTGTGATGTGGTGGTGGTCAGCATTTTCGTCAACCCGCTGCAGTTCGGTCCGCGGGAGGATTACGACCGCTACCCCCGGGACCTGGACCGGGATGTGTCCCTGGCGCGGGAAGTGGGCGTGGATGCTATCTTCCATCCCTCCGTGGAGGAGATGTACCCGCCCGGTTTTGCCACCCATGTCGATGTCGAAGGTCTTACTGAATGCCTCTGCGGGCTTTCCCGGCCCGGTCATTTCCGGGGGGTGGCCACGGTGGTGACCAAGCTGTTCAACATAGTACGCCCGGACAGGGCCTTTTTCGGCCAGAAAGACGCCCAGCAGGCCCTTGTAATCCGGCGTATGGTTGAAGACCTGAACATGGATTTGGAAATTGTTACGGTGCCCACGGTACGGGAGGAAGACGGCCTGGCCATGAGTTCCCGCAACGTTTACCTGAGCCCGGAGGAAAGACGGGCCGCCACCGTGCTTCCCAGAAGTTTGCAGGCCGCCCGCCGGGCTTACGAGTCAGGGGAGCGGGATGCAGGCCGGCTGGTGGAACTGGTGCGGGGCATGATTGCCGCCGAGCCCCGGGCTGTGATCGACTACGTGGAAATCCGGTCAATTCCCGATTTGAAGCCGGTATCCAGGCTTGACGGGCCGGCCCTTTTGGCCCTGGCCGTACGCTTCGGTTCTACCCGGTTAATTGATAACCTTGTGCTCGGCAGCCCGGATGGGGTGCTGTAGATTTAAAGTTTCCGTCCGGCCCGGCGCCACCTGAAGAAGGACGCCGGGCCGGAAGCCGAACGTCTCAAGGGAAGGGGGGTAAGCTGGCATGTTTATTACGCTCTTTAAGTCCAAGATTCACCGGGCTACTGTAACCGGCGCCAACCTGAACTATATGGGCAGCATCACCATTGACCGGGCGCTGCTGGAAGCAGCCGGCATTTTACCCCACGAAAAGGTGCAGGTTGTTAACAACAACAACGGGGCCCGGTTTGAAACCTACGTCATCAGCGGGCCCCGGGATTCCGGCGTCATCTGTCTTAACGGTGCCGCCGCCCGGCTGGTGCAGCCCGGGGACACGGTCATTATCATTTCCTATGCCATGATGACCCCGGAGGAAGCGGCCGGTTTTTCGCCCACGGTGGTCATGGTGGACGGGCAGAACCGGGTGGTGGAGATCCGGCGAGAAGAGGCACCGGGAGAGGTGGGCTAAAGCTGAGCCTCCTTTTGTTGTAAACATCCGGCACAAAGCAAATTACCCCACCCTAACGCTGTATAGGGCGGTTTTGGTTTAAATTTTCCGCAACGACCTGGCTCTTGACAATTCTCAACGCCTGTGGTTAGAATTATCTCATGATTGTAGACATTTTCGGTTGCTTTTTGCGGTTATTTTTCCGTGGGCGCTATGGTAGGATGTGGTTTTTGCTCTGGATAGTCATGGTTTAAATGGTTAAGGAGTGAAACTATGTCTACTGAAGATAAAATTCGTTACTTATCTGAAGAAATTAAACGATTGAAAAAAGAACGGCGGGCTGTAATTTTAAGCCACGTCTATCAGCGCCCGGAGGTACAGGAAATTGCCGACTTTGTGGGGGATTCCCTGGGACTGTCCCAGCAGGCCGCCAAAACCGACGCGGAAGTCATTGTTTTTTGCGGCGTCCACTTCATGGCCGAAAGTGCGGCCATTTTGTCTCCCGACAAAATTGTGCTCCTGCCCGAGATCAAAGCCGGCTGTCCCATGGCCGATATGGTGACTGTGGAGGCCCTGCAGGAGAAGAAAAAGGAAATCCCCGGGGTCATAGTGGTCTGCTACGTGAATACCTCGGCCGCCGTTAAGGCCGAAAGCGACGTGTGCTGTACCAGTGCCAATGCGGTGAAGATCGTTTCCTCGCTGCCGGAGGACCGGCCGGTACTTTTCATCCCCGATGAGAACCTGGGGCAATACGTGGCCAGAAGGACTGGGCGGAGGATTCACCTCTGGGAAGGTTATTGCAACACCCACGACAAACTGTTTGCTGAAGATGTGCTGGCCGCCAGGGAAGCCCATCCCAACGCTTTGGTGCTGGTTCACCCGGAATGCCGCCCGGAAGTGATTGACCTGGCTGATGCCGTGGCCAGCACCACGGGTATGATCCGCTTTGCCCGGGAAAGTGACGCCAGGGAATTTATTGTCTGTACGGAAACGGGTATTTTACACCAGTTCCGCAAGCAATGCCCGGATAAGGAGTTTTACCTGGCTTCCGATAAGTTAATTTGTCCGAACATGAAGGCCACCACCCTGGAGAAGGTGCACCGGGCACTGGTTACCCTGGAACCGCGGGTGACGGTGCCGCCGGAGATCCGGGAAAAAGCACTGCGTTCCCTGGAACGGATGCTGGCGGTGACCTGATTCCACAGGAGGGATCAAAAATTGGCCGGCAGATATCTGGTCAACTTCGATACCCGGCAGCTGCCCCAGGAAAATTGGGACTATGTAATCCTGGGCAGTGGTATAGCCGGGTTGTATACTGCGTACGCAGCCAGCCGTCTCAACCGGCGGGTGGTAGTTCTGACCAAGTACACCATGGAGGATAGCAACACCGATAAGGCCCAGGGAGGTATTGCTGCCGCCCTGGGTCATTCCGATTCTCCGGCCCTGCATCTAAAGGATACCCTGGCCGCTGGGGCGGGGCTTTGTGATCCCGAGGCGGTGAGTGTGCTGGTCAATGAGGGCCCCGGCAGGGTGCGGGAATTGATCGACATGGGGGCGCAGTTTGACCGGGAAAACGGTCAACTGGCCCTTACCCGGGAAGGGGCCCACAGCCGGAGGCGCATTCTCCATGCTGCCGGGGATGCCACCGGGGCGGAAATCCAGCGGGTGCTTTCCGGGCAGGCACGCCTGGCTCCAAACATTGAAGTGCGGGAAAACCATTTTGCGGTGGACCTTCTGGTACAGGATAACACCTGTTATGGCGTGCTCGCCCTGGACGGCTCCTCGGGGGAGCTCAAGGTCTTCTGGGGCAGGGCGGTGGTGCTGGCCACCGGCGGGCTGGGCCAGCTTTTTGAACACAGCACCAATCCCGCGGTGGCCACGGGGGACGGTATTGCCATGGCCTGGCGGGCCGGCGCGGAAGTGATGGATATGGAATTCATTCAATTCCACCCCACCGTCTTAAGCCTTCCCGGAGCACCTCCCTTTCTTATTTCCGAAGCCGTGCGGGGCGAGGGTGCTTACCTGCGGAACCGTTACGGAGAACGGTTTATGCCCCGTTATCACGAACTGGCGGAACTGGCTCCCCGGGACGTGGTGGTGCGGGCCATGCTCAAGGAGATGGGCAGTACCGCATCAGACAGGGTTTTCCTCGACCTTTCCCACCTGGATCCGGCCATGGTCCAGCAGCGTTTCCCCACCATCAGCCGCACCTGCGCCTCTTACGGCCTGGACGTCACCAAAGACCCCATTCCCGTGGCTCCGGCGGCCCACTACATGATGGGAGGAGTAAAAACCAACCTTTATGGGGAAACCAGTATTGAGGGGCTCTACGCCTGCGGCGAGGTGGCCTGCCAGGGGGTACATGGTGCCAACCGTCTAGCCAGCAATTCCCTGCTGGACGGCCTGGTTTTCGGAGGTCGCATTGTGGAGCGGGTGAACAGCTTGCCCCCGCGACGCCATGGGCATCCGGAATTTTCCTGTCGGGAGCTGGCCGATGCCCCTGAAGTGGATGCAGCTCGTTTGCGTCAGGAAATACAAAGTGTGATGGGGAAATATGTGGGGCCGGTCCGTACGGCGGAAGGGCTGGAAAAGGCCCTGGCCTTTTTCGAGGATTGGTCGTATCTGGCCGGATATCAGGCCCGGAGCATAGAGGAAATGGAAGTATGGAATATGCTTGCGGTTGGGCAGCTGGTTGCCCAGGCAGCGCTGATCCGTACGGAAAGCCGGGGAGGCCATTACCGTTTGGATTACCCCCAATCCCGGGACTTGTGGCTGAAGCATGTTATCCTGCGCCGCTAAGAGGTTTGGCTCATATATAATTAAGGAACTGTAATAAAGAACTGCAACTCAATTGCCCGGCCAAAGCAGGGTGCGGTTCATTCAAAGGGGGATGGAGGCATGCAGAACATCGTTCTAGAGGATCTGATCGACCGAGTGCTCAAGGAGGATATAGGCACCGGCGATGTAACCACCAACAGCATCGTACCACCGGATTACACCACCATCGGGTTTATTCATGCTAAGGAACCGGGAGTGGTGGCCGGCCTGCCCGTGGCCGGGGCCGTTTTCCGCCGGCTTTCACCGCACATTTCCTTTCAAATTCGGGTACGGGAAGGGGAAAGAGTCCAGGCCGGGCAACTCCTGGCACGGGTGGAGGGGGAGGCCCGGGCCATTTTGAGCGGCGAGCGGGTAGCCTTAAACCTTCTGCAGCGCATGTCGGGCATTGCCACTTATACCGCCCGGCTGGTGGAGCTCATCCGGGAGTTTAAGGCCAAAATAGTGGACACCCGCAAGACTACCCCCGGTTTACGCATCCTGGAAAAGTACGCTGTGCGGGTGGGGGGGGCTCTCAACCATCGCTTCGGCCTGTACGACGCCGTTTTGATTAAAGACAACCACATTAAGGTGGCCGGGAGCATCACCCGGGCGGTGGAGCTGGCCAGGGCCAACATACCACATACCATGAAGGTGGAAGTTGAGGTTGAAGATTTGACCGGAGTAGAAGAGGCCCTTGCCGCCGGGGCCGACATCATTATGCTGGATAACATGGATATTCCCACCATGACCCGGGCGGTGGAGCTTGTAGCCGGCCGGGCTTACCTGGAGGCGTCGGGGAGAATCAACGAGCAAAACATTGTGGAGGTTGCCCGCACGGGAGTGGATTTCATTTCCCTGGGTGCGCTTACCCATTCCGCCCGGTCGCTGGACATCAGCCTGGATGTAGGAGAAATGAAGCCCCTGTAGAATAATTACAAAAATGAAAAGGGCGGCGCCCGTCATTTACCCGGGCAAACAGGGGACGGCTGCCACCCGGATAGTTTGGTGGCCCTTTCAGAATACGACAGGAGGCGGGGAGGTGGGGGCCGTTGTACGATGCCTTAAAACCAATAAAGCCCAGGAAAATTTACGAGGAAATAATTGATCAGGTGAAGCAATTAATTGCCGAAGGTGTATTAAATCCCGGGGATAAGCTGATCTCAGAGAAGGAGCTGGCCGAAAAACTCCAGGTGGGCCGTTCGGCGGTACGGGAAGCCTTTCGCGCCCTGGAAGCCATGGGAATACTGGAAATACGGCCGGGTGAGGGCACCTTTGTGCGGCGGGTGGAACCCCAGGCTCTGATCAATGTTCTCTCGCTGGTATTAATAATGGACCGGGACACCACGGAAGAACTGATGGAATTGCGCAAAATACTGGAGGTAGAGTCGGCGGGCCTGGCCGCTTTGAGGCATACCCCGGAGGAGCTGGCCCAGATGGAGGAAGCCCTGGCCCAGATGGAAGCTGATATTCAAGCCGGGGACCTGGGGGAAAAGGCCGACTGGAAATTCCATTATGCCATAGCGGAAGCCACCCACAATTCCCTGCTGGTAGAACTGATGAACACCATTGCCGGTACCATGCAGAGAGTGCTGCGTACGGCCCGCATGCAGCTTTATATGACGCCCGGTACGCCCCAGCGCTTGTTGAACGAGCATAAAGCCATTTTCCTGGCCATTAAAGAAGGCCGGGATCAGGACGCCCGCCGGGCCATGTTTGACCACCTGGACAAGGTGGAAAAAGGCCTGCGCATTTGATTTGGGTGCCAGGCACTTAACTTATTAACTTATCGAGCTCCCCGGCCCCGCCTCATGTCCTGTGGAAGCTGGCCGGCGGGTTAAGGAACCTGAGCCGGGGCGAATTCAGGCAGTTTGCCGCCTGGCTGGGTGCCCGGCGATTTTTTATGGCACCAGCATAGCCGGCGCGGCCGTCCTGCTGGGCCTGCTGCGCTTAAGTATGGAGAAGGAAGGAGAGATGCTTGTGACCGGGACGGGACAGCCGCACCCGGCGGCAGAGGAGAAATTTGCCCTGGCGCCTGCCGACCCGGAGACCACAGTTGCCCTGTTAGTGCTAACCGTTCCCCTCGGGGTCCTTTCCCTGGTGGGTGTAGCGGTCGGCGTATCCGACCCGGCGGAACTGCCGGGTTTCTTTGTCGTTTTGTGCGGCATAGTGCTGATGACAGTGTTGCTGATGGCTGTTTTCTTTGCCTTTACGCCCGCGGCTTACATTCTGGACGCCCAGGGAATAAGGATCACCAGGCGTCTGGTTCGCCCGGTGTTCGTGCCTTACGCGCTGGTGAAGAATGTTGCGACGCAGCGTTTTGCCGGGCCGCCTTTCGCCATCGTCCGGCTGGGCTCCTACCCTCCGTGGGGGCTTTTCGGTTATTTCGGCCGGTTCAAGGTGGAGCGCCTAGGGTGGATCAGGGTCTACGCCACGTCCTGGAAAAACGAGATGGTGGTGCTGGAAACGGACCGGGAACCGTACTTTCTTTCTCCTGCGGAACCGCAAAGGTTTTGCGATGCGCTGCGGACCCGGCTTTGCGGTACTGCGGCTTAGCGGTGCTGTTCGGCGCGTCCGGGGGTGCGGGCCGCAGTTGAAGACCGCCGGAATGGGGAGGTGCTGAGGCTGGGGGAAAAAGGTGGTGCTGGTATTAAGTTTGCTGCTGGCCGCGGCTGGAATCGTGCTGGCGACGCTCTTCCTGCTAGTGGCGGTGGGGGACAAGGCCGGAGGTTGTAATTGCAAAAGCCGGCACGCCAGTAGCCCGTCTGGTTCCAGTAACGGAGCGGCCGGCCCGGCGCGTTCCCGGCAGCGCAAAAGGGAGAGTCGGTATCAGCACAGATTTTAATGAGCCTCTTCCCGAGAATATTTTAGAGGCGTTTGAAAAATGAGAGCGCTGCTGGACACCCACGTTTTATTGTGGTTGGATTACCGACGATCCTCAGTTGTCCCCGCGAGCCCGGAAAATTATTAGCAGTGGAGAAAATAAGCTGTACCTCAGTGCCGCCAGCGGCTGGGAAATGGCTATTAAGGCCAGGCTTGGCAAGCTCTCTTTGCCGGATAACCCGGAACCCTTCATTCTCGAACAACTTGCCGTCAATGCCATTGAGCCCCTGGCTGTTTCGATGCGCCACGCCCTTCACGTTTATACCCTCCTGGATTTCCACCGGGACCCTTTTGAACGCCTTCTGATTGCCCAGGCTCAGTTAGAAAATCTGCCCATTATAACTGCGGATCCCCAAATTGCCAGTTACCCGGTAGAGGTTGTTTGGTGAAAGGCTTAAAGTCCGCTATATCTTGGTCAGAGAACCAGAAGCACCGGTAAGAATTTTTGCCGGAGCTTTTTGTTACTCTACTACCTTCAGCATGATTTCTTGCAGGATTTCCAGAAAGCAGGTAGGAGGTTCAAATCCCGGTGCTGAACGACGAAGTGCGTTGCAACAAGCTACATCTATCGACAAAGGTTGACACTTTTAAACAAGGAGATCGCGTGTTTGCTGTAGAAAATCATTATGAAATGTTGTTATTTATCCTCCACTTTGCTCATATTGCTTTCTTCTTCGGACCTGAAGAAAGGTTCTCCAGCGCGGGAGGGTCTAAAAAATAGATGGGGCAGGTAGGCCTGATGTGCCGTTCTTAGTGTTTAAAGTTTTTTTGCCTATGCGTATTTTCGTAATTATCGCGGTTTAATGAAGGGATGGAGCGACAGGCATGCAGACTGAAATATTGAATACGGACGGCCATATAGTACAGGGTAGACTGGGAAGACATGAAACTTTCACTCCTAGATATGGGTGGTTGAAAAAAGGGTATGACGCCGTAATCCAGGATGGCAACGTTTTTAAAGCTTCTGATGCAATAGAGCGGCTTGGTGTAGGAAAGAACATGGTTAGTTCTATCCGGTTCTGGTGTCAAGCGTTCAAATTGATTGAGCCTGCTCACAATGGGTGCATGGTGCCGACCGAACTGGGGCGTAGACTTCTTGATGATAACGGCTGGGACCCTTTCCTGGAGGATGTGGCATCCTTATGGTTGCTGCACTGGCAGCTTTTTGTGCCGCGTCTCGAGGCAGTTAGCTGGACGCTGGCCTTTAATAAATGCAACCTCTGGAGTTTTGACATCAAACAACTAACCAAAGTAATATTCAGTGCCGCTCAGAAATATCCGAGCTTTAAAACAATATCCGAAAATTCTTTTGAAAGGGATGCTTCTTGCATCATCCGGATGTACGCCGACGTGCCGTTAGAAAAAGAATCTGAGATTGAATGCCCATTCACACAGCTTGGGATTATTCGCAAAGCAGAAGAGAAGAATTCAGTTTGCTTTGACACCACGGAAAAGCAAAACCTTCCGCCACTGATATTTGCCGCTGCGTGTTTTTCTTACATAGATTCTTATGTATCGGCAAAACAAAGGACCATATCTCTTCACCGGTTGACCTACGATTTCAACTCTCCGGGTGTAGTCTTCAAAGTACCGGAAAGTGCGGTGGGATCCTATCTTTATACAGCAGCAAGGGAATTGAATGGTATTTCCTTGATCGAGACTACGGGTAGCCTGCAACTCTATTTCGATGGTGAACCTAGGGCACTATATTGGGATGCGCTACAGAAATATTATGATGGAGTTGTAAGAAGATGAAACTATTGGATTTTATATTCCCGGATATGAATATCGTTCGTTCGGTTAATCTGGAACGAGATTATGAGCACATAGGCCTGATTGAGGATTATCAAATTACTGCCAAGACTCTGGAGATTCTTGGTCGTTTTGTGGATGCTTTGCAGGGCGAAAGGGTTTCCGCATGGTCGTTGACGGGACCATATGGTATGGGCAAATCAGCTTTTGTCAATTACCTGCTCGCTGTTACCGGTCCATCAGGCAGCAGGAGGTCACAAATTGCTTTAGAAAAGCTAAAATGTGCTGATTCAAAACTATATAGAGAACTTTCGAGTAGTATGAGCAGGATGGTTGGAAAAGCGGGATTTTTTCAGGTTCCCGTGACAGCTGCTTACGAGCCGGTGAACGACACTCTGGCACGTGGATTGCACAATGCGCTGGTTGCTTCCGAATTGCCCAATAAGGATGAACTTATCGCCAGATTGGAATCGCTCCGGGAGCAGAAAGTCATTGACTCCCAGAAGCTTTTCGCTGCATTCAAGGACACATATCATTTATCTAACAGACCATTGCTCATAGTAGTAGACGAGTTCGGTAAAAATCTGGACTACATGTCACACTATCATGACCGGGGCGACATTTTCATCATGCAACAACTCGCAGAAGTGGATTGGGTATATCTGTGGGTATGCCTGCATCAAGCCTTTGATGAGTACGCGTTCGGACTATCTACGGTTCAAAGGCAGGAATGGAGCAAGGTCCAGGGGCGTTTCGAGGATATCACCTTTGTAGAATCAACTGCTCAGATGCTCCATTTAATACGAAAGGTGCTTAAACAAAATTTACAGGAAGATCAAAAGGAACGCCTAAGGAAATGGGCAGAGGAAGCACGGTGGTTCGTTGAAGGAACTCACATGGCAAATAAGCAAGATTTTGATGTAAACACCATTGCAAGCCTATACCCTATTCATCCCCTTACTGCTATCGCCCTCGTCGAGCTATGCCGTCAATTTGCTCAAAACGATAGGACCCTGCTTTCCTTCATGTGTAGCGGACATATGCATGCATTACCCGCATACCTCGAACATACGGAAGTCAGCGGCAAAGGGAGATTGCCTGCTGTGGGTCTGGATTACCTTTATGATTATTTTTTTAACATTAGCACTACTGTGTACAGCAACCGTGCCGTGTCACAGAGGTGGGTTGAGATTCAGGACATTATAGAAAACGCTGTTCACCTATCAGCGCAGGATCAGGCTATCTTAAAAAACATAGGCGTACTCAACCTTTTACCTGGCAACCTCGGGGTAAGAGCCAGTTTGGATACCATTTCCGCTATCATGGAATACTCCCATGGTTTGGATAGAAAGATGGTCAAAGAAACCGTCGAAAGTCTTGTTTATAAGGGCATCCTCCTGTTCAGGGAATATGCCGGGGAGTACCGGTTGTGGGAAGGCTCCGACTTTGACGTGTACGGGGCGCTCCGGGAAAGGAAAATGAAATTGTCCATCGGGTCACTTGATGCGCTTCTGCAGGAATACCTGCCGCTTTCCCCGGTTATTGCCTCCCGCCATGCTCACAAAACGGGAACCATCAGGCGTTTTGAACGGCGCTGGCTGGATGTGGAATTGCTTACAGGCGATCTAGCCCCGAAAAAGGGCTTCGATGGGCTCTTCCTGTATTGTTTCGGCACGCTTAAAGAACCGAGTTTTGTTCCGGAGGTGTGCCGTGATGGTCGGCCGCTGCTGGTGGCATACGTTCCTTCCCGGTCAACTCTTCATGAACTTGCTTTGGAGGTAGCCGCTGCTCGTTCAGTGCTCGAGGAAAGCCCCGAACTTGTTCATGACAGTGTGGCAAGAAAAGAAGTCAAGTTCCGGATCAAGGTAGCAGAACAGCAGTTTCGTGAGCACTTTGCCAGACTTTACTCGCCAGGCTCAGAGGACGTCCTGTGGTATTCAGAAGGAAGACGGATAGAAATACATAATGCCAGGGAACTGTCAGCTACGCTGTCTGAACTGTGCGACCGGTATTATTGCAAATGCCCGCGCATAGGTAATGAGATGATCAGTTATGATCACCTATCCAGCGCTGCCGCACGGGCACGGCGTGAGCTGGTGGAAGCGATGGTGACCAGGGCTGGCGAAGAGCGGCTTGGACTGCAGGGCTTTGGCCCCGAGGTAGCGGTGTACAGGTCACTGCTCCTGGCGGAAGGGCTGCATGTAAAAGATGAGGAGACCGGCTGCTGGCATTTTTCGCTTGAAGGGAATGATCCCCAGTTAAAATATCTTTGGAAACAGATAGACGAATGTATAAACACTGCCGGTGACCAGGGAATAAGCGTAGCCAATATCCTCAGTGTGCTGCGTGAACCGCCGTTTGGAATGAGGCAGGGTCCGGCCCCAATCTACATCTGTTTATACCTCCTTGTTAAATCCGATGAAATTGCAGTGTTTCAAGAGGGCACTTACCGGCCTTATTTGACTGCTTCCGAAATGGCTTTGATGCTCAAGCGACCGGATTTATTCGTACTCAAGCGATTTGTTTCCAACAATGTGGAACGGGAAGTTTTTGATATATACAAAAACATATTGAATAAAGCTCAGATAGAGGGTAATCCCGGACTACGTAATACCACCATGCTGGGTGTCGTAGGTCCGTTGGTCAAATTCGTGAATGAACTGCCTGCGTATGCAAGGAACACCAGGCAAATATCCCGCGAAGCCCAACAATTGCGCTTAGCCATTCAGAACTCTGTTGAACCGATACGCCTCTTGTTTGAAGAATTGCCCGGGGCAGTCGGAATTGATATAAAAGCAAAAACCGGAAACGACAGCGCCTGGCGAGAGGAGCTACAGGTCAAACTGCGTTCAGCACTTTACGAGCTGGGTCAAGCATATCCCGCCCTTAATGCTAAAGTGCAGAAGACGATGCTACAGGTCTTTGAGGGCGAGAACCTGCAAGAGTTGTACAAAAAACAGCGGGAACGTACCAAGCCGCTATTAGATATTTGTGATGAACCCGAACTCAAATCCGTGCTTCAGGCCTTCGCAAGAGAATACCGGGATCCGGCTGAATGGGTAAGAGGAATCGCCGGTATTGTGATTAAAAAACATATGGATTCCTGGAATGATCAGGATTTCATGCTGTTCGCTGCAAAACTACGGGATTACGCCGACCGTATCCGGCAACTTGAGACATTAGCTTCCCTAAATGGCTGCTATGTGAAGGAGAACACCAGGTTAATCAGCATCATGAGGCCTGGTGGCAAGATCAGGAGAGAGGTTGTTAATGTAATTTCCACTCAAGATGCCGAAGTCCAGGGTAAGGTTAGCGAGATCCTGGCTCTTCCAGAAGAAAAATCCAGGGCTATCCTGGTAGCTTTAGCGGAGAAAATATTTGCGGGTGATTCAAATGACCACTAACCCCAACCTTAACAAAGACAGAAAAGAACGTCACATCCTCGCTCTCTCAGGAGGCAAGGACAGCGCGGCACTGGCCGTTTACATGCGCGATAAATATCCTGACCTGGATATAGAGTACGTTTTTACAGACAGCGGATGTGAGCTACCAGAGACGTACGAGTATTTGGATAGAATAAGGGCTGTTCTTAATATTGATATAACAATACTCAAATCCGAGAGAAATTTTGATTACTGGCTGAAATACTATAAAGGTGTCTTGCCATCTCCAAAAAACAGGTGGTGTACTCGCCAACTTAAGCTTAAACCTTTTGAGGCTTATATTGGTGATGATTTAACCTATAGCTATGTTGCTCTTAGGGCAGATGAGAATCGAAAGGGATATCTAAGTAAAAAGAGGCACGTTATTCCTAGATACCCTTTTGTAGAGGATGGAATCACGCTTCAAGATGTAATTAACATATTACAAAACTGCGGTTTGGGATTACCAGCCTATTACGGGTGGAGAAAAAGGTCAGGATGTTATTTCTGTTTTTATCAATCTGATGATGAATGGAGAGCTTTGAAAAAATATCATCCGGAGGAATTTGAGAAAGCTTGTCAATATGAAGAAAACCATTCTGATGGCAGGATTTATACTTGGAGAGGGAAAAAAGGAGGCAAGCCGTTGTTTTTGCGAGATATTGATGATTTTGTACCATCAGGAGAAAAACAGCGGTATGAAGAAAGCATTAACAAGAAATTATCAAGCTTACTGAAAGATATAAAACTCATTGGTATAAATACAAACTATGTACTAAGTTGAGGTGGAATATATGCAAATTGCCAAAGAGTTGTTAAATAAATTGAGAGTATATAAGCGAAGAGCAGATATTAATCCACATAAGTATCTGCTCCTTTTATCAATTATTACTATATTTAAAGAGAATATTAATCATGATAATAGATTTACTTTTAATGAGTTAGAGCCAATTTTTCTGTCGCACTTTAATAACTTATTTCCTGATGTGCCAAATTATAGAAAGGTACTGGAATATCCTTTTTACCATCTGCAGAGCGATGGATTTTGGCATCTGCAAGTTAAAGAAGGGAAAGAGGCAATATACCGCATGTATAAAAGTTCACGAATGACGAAAAAACGGCTTCTTGAAACCGTGGATTACGCATACTTGGACAATGATGTATACGAGTTGATGAGATATAAAGAGAGCCGAGAATTATTAGAGAATGAGATACTTAACTTGCTGTGTGGTGAATATTATTTTAGTGCTGAAAATGATACAGATGGCATTGTTGTAAAAGAAAGAAATAGTTTATTTGAATATGAACAGTCCGCAATTGAGATTATTAATAATAATATTCTTAGTCAACACATCGGTAAACTTGTGAACAATGTTTCTTTACATGATACCCAATCAAATAACTATTATGAATATGACGTAATTCTGGTCACTCATTCAGGGATATATGTCGTTGAACTTAAACACTGGTCAGGTCATATACGTATCGCACCGTATAACTGGGAGATCAATGGCACCCATTACAGGACCGATCCGCATAAAAACAACAGTTTCAAGTGTAAGGTATTAAAAGGTATTTACCAGCATCATTTCAGGACATATCCCGACGTATGGGTAGAGTCCGTAGTGGTACTCACGAATAATGAGGCCATAGTAGAAGGAGCCTCCGCGCCGGGGCTTGCTGCCGAGCGGGACATGCACAACCCTACTTTTGCATCCATTTCTGACTTCATCACCTACCTGAAGAAAAAGGAATCGTCAACCAGTAGATCTCTGCTTGATGACACGCAAATCGACGCTATCATTAATTACCTGAAGAGCCTTAATACGCCCAGGCCAAGTTTAAAATACTGCATTCCCGGCTATGAGACTCTCGAGTATATTTCTCAAAAGCCGGAGTGTATCGAACTGATAGCCCGGCCGATTGACGGGCGAGCGAAAGGGCTGAGTCGTTTCCGCGTTTTCCGAATACCCAACCAGGCAGTACCGGAAGAGAAGGAACGGTTTATCAGGAAGGCCTGGAATACCCTGGATGCAGTATCCCGGATCGGTGACCATCCCCACATTCATAAGGTGTGGGTGATGAGGAACGAGGATGGTGACATCATCGAGGGGTCGGAATGGTCGGAAACAGGAACGCTGCGCGACCAGATCCGCCAGCAGAAAGGGGCTTTCCCGGTTGACACAACCTTGAGAATATGCCGCGGAATTGCCCTGGCCCTGAACAGGGCGCATCAGGCCGGTGTAATCCACCGTGCGGTCAAACCGGAAAACATACTCATGATGAACGGCATTCCCAAATTAATAAATTTTGACCTGGCATATCAGATTGAAGAAGTCCATGTTACTGTTATGCCGGATGTATCAAAGATCAAGGACGATGGCTACATAGCGCCGGAAATTCTCGCAGGCCAGGATATTGATGAAGGAACCGATTTCTTCAGCCTGGGAGTTATTGCTTACGAAATGCTTACCGGAGCCAGGCCTTTTGCCAGTGTCAGAGCATTTATCGCACAGGGGGGGCTATTGAATGAGCAGGCCCGGCAAAAGCTAACAGAAACAGGGGCTCCTGATGAGGTCATAGAAGCCATCATGGGCATGGTCATTGCCGACCGGGTAAGACGATTAAAAGATGGCGAGAAGATTATTGCCGCGTTCAGTCTGGATACAGAGGGAAGCCGAAAAGGTACCGATCCGGTGGCCGTTAATCCAAGGCTGCAACCCGGCGAACAGTATGATGTTTATGAGATCCTTGAGCTGATTGGCGAGGGAGCGGAAGCACAGATTTACAGGGCGAAGACTATCCGCTCAGAAGAGGTGGTTTTAAAGCTTTTTAACAAGGAGATCCCGCGGGAAAGGATTTTCAAAGAAGCCGAGATCACCAGTGCTGTAGATTCAACGTATGTGGTTCATTGCGATAATCGAATTGGGCACTGGAAAAATGACCGTTTCTTTCTCGTATTGGATTACATCGAGGGCGAATCCATGCGGAAGATGATTGACCGGAATGAAAGACCGGACCTCGAAACCTTCCGGACCGTTGCGCTGTGCTTAATGGAGGCGGTGGAAGCTTTTCACGAACATAAGGATAGGAATGGCACCCCAAGGCCTCTGCTCCACAGCGATATCAAACCGGATAACATTTTAATTACCAAGGACCGGAAAGCGGTCCTGATAGACTGTGGGATCGCCGGCGAGCCCCGGGTTGATGTCTTCCAGGGTACTTTCGGCTATGTTCCTCCGGACAGCATATCCGGGACAGATAGGCTCTTTTCCCAGGACGGCGATCTATTCGCACTGGGTGTAACTCTATGGGAGTGGCTCTTTGGGACGAAGCCTTACAATAACCCCGCTATCGGTGATAATCCGCAGATCCCCGAGACTCTTGGCGATGATGTGCAGGAATACCTTCCCTGGCTAATGAAAGCTGTAGCTACAGAAGCAAGCAAGCGTTTTACCACAATAAAAGAAATGCGGGAATCTTTCATAGGGCTCAAAAAAATAAAGGAGGAATCAGCCGAGCTAGTAGAAAAGGAATGTGCTACGGGACTAGACAGCGCTCAGAAGCTGGAAACGTCTCTGGCGAACAAAATTGTTGGTGTTGAGCAAACAGAAGAGGTTACGGAGCAGTTGCTGCCTGTGAATCCCTTTGTCACCTACCTCAATTCGCTTTCCAATGCATCTGCTTTTAATGAAAATGCTACCGCAGAATCCCAGCTAGGTAACCCTTTCTTTGCCAGGATATTCGTGGCTAATCCGCTTGCCGATTTTATTTATGAAAAGCTCATCAGCGAACACCGCAACGTTATCCTCACCGGTAATGCCGGTGATGGTAAGACAACCATTGCTGCAGAGATCTTCAAGAAGGTGACAGGTGAGTTCCGCTTGCTGCAGCCGAGAGAAGATATCGCTGCAAGTAACCTCGTCATCATTAAAGACATGAGCGAGTTGCCTGAAGATAATCGTATCGAAGTTTTGATGGAGGCTGTGGGGAGCCAAAAAAATAGTTATCTCATTGTATCCAATACAGGCACGCTGCTGGAGAGTTTCAGGAAACTGAAAGTAAATGGAAGAAAAACCGATGAAAGCGAACTGTTAAAGGCCCTTGAAGCAGATACCCCCCAATCTGTGCTCGATGGGCGCTTTCTGATCGTGAACATTGGTAGAATGGACAGCATTAAAACCGCTTGTGATGTTTTTAAACGCATGCTGGATCCAGCGAACTGGCTCCCAAATAAAAACTGTCAATACAGGGAATATTGTCCGATCTTCAGAAATGTAAAACTTCTCCAGGAGAATCTGGACGTAGTCTGTGAGCGGGTTATGCTTCTCTACAGGCGCCTGTACGAATATAATGTCCGCCTTACCATGCGGCAGATGACCGGCCACCTGGCATACGCCATTACCGCCGGACGAAGCTGCGCGGAAATTGGTGCCATGTCCCTTATTGCTCTGCAGGATTGTCTTTGCGGCTCCCTTTTCTTTAACCGCTTTTTCGGGGATGATGGCAATAATGTTGCAGCAGAGGCCATGCAACTGCTGCCGGTGCGGCGGATCCGGGAGGCCGAGTTCGGGGTGGTGCTCGCATCCTCATTTGAAAGAAAAGTCTGGATGAGAGAAGGGAAAGCACTACCCCTAACGGGAGAAGCCTTACCGATATACCAGAAACTGCTAGACGAACTAAATCGAGACGGCCCTGCGGCCCGCCGGCAGTTGCGGCGTCTTGTCTATTTTTTCGGTTCGCTGGACGATGAGGCCGGTAAACGTTATATCTCCATCTTTTTACGTTCACCCATGCTAATTAAATTTCTGGAATTTTCCCAGGGCGCCAGTAGAATACCGCCGCCGTTAGAACGCAACTACCGTCTCCGGATATTGCAGGTATTACAGGAATATTTCATCGGTGTGCGCTTGCCGGAAGAAATCTGGCAGGCGAAAGACCTGTATATTACCCTCAAACGGCACAGAGGCGGTGCCAGAACGCAAATGGTACTGGCAGATTTTCGGGTAGATGATTTTGAATTGACCGTCAAGCCAAGGTACCAGGCAGGTGAAAAAAGCAGCGGGGTGTTCTGCCTGCGCTTCAAACAAGGCGATGTGGAGATGGAACTCGACCTGCCGTTTCTTGATTATGTGGCCCGGAGATATGAAGGCGATGTGGCGGAAGAGCTTTCCGCCTATTATGCCGATCGCCTGGAGCGGTTCAAGGTGGAACTAATGCATCTATATAATGAGAATCGTAAACAGCATGATCAACAACATTTGCAGTTGTTACGGGTAGGCCCTGACCGCAGGTTTCAGGTGATGAAAGTGCTTGTTTCCGACGCTTCATTGGAGGTGCTTTTATGAGTTTACCGTTGCCCTTCCCTCGTCTTGACGTTTCCGATGATTATAACCCGGCCATACGGCTGTTTGGCAAGCGCTTTATCAAAGAACAAACCGTTGTGGAATACCTGGCCGAGTTCCTGGCCGTCGTCTTTTCGGATAAGTGGATCGGTAATGGTGAGGTAATTAAGTCGCCCCTCCCATCCCTTGAAGAATTGAAAAGGTGGTCTGTCTCCGCCAAGACCAAACTGCAGTACAAGCCGCCCATTAAACTAAACCTGAAACTGTTTGCATTTCTGAGCATTTCCCGGGTTGATTCAAGACACGACGTGCATAAGAAACATTACGAAGATTTGTGCAGAAAATTAAAAAGCAACTTAAAAGCAAGCAATGGAAATGCACAAGAAGTAATAGACTGGATAGAGGAGCTTTTGCGCGGTTTTCAAGGGGCCGGCTTTAATAGGGCCTGGTGCGCCCAGACTTTCTATCCTGTTTCTGCGAGTCTCCTGACACAAGAAACAATATGGAATGAAACTGTCGCAAGGAAAGAATCTATCCGGAGTTGGGACGATAGTATAACAAGATTTAAGAAGTATTATAGTGTCACGCGACGAGACTTTCTCGCCAGGGGGGGAGAAGTATTATACCTGCAATTGTGCAATGTTTTCGCAACCGAACAGGCAGAGGTTACAAAATTTGCCGAATCGATGGGATTTTCTACCGATGAAGCCGACCTGAAAAAGCTACACGGGTCATTGCAGGAAGGGTTGCAGAAGCTGAGCGGCCAATATACAGGCCCCTTTGACCGGTTAGTTGATTACATAGAGTTGCTCGATAAAAAAACGCACGAATTGACCAACATGGAAGCTGAATGCTTGACCTGTGAGTGGTGCCCTGAGGAAAGCTGGCGGGAGGCTTATCTGTTTGCTGTGGAAATCAACCGCCTGCTGACTGCGGTATTGGAGCCGGTTGAACGCCTGGAGCTGATGATGACGGGATGCGCTCTGCAGGTTCTGCGCAGTTTGTGCGCCCAGAGCGTAAGGTATGCTGGAGGTTCTGCCGTAGCAGCAAATGGAAGCGCGCTGGGGTATGCCTGGATATTCTCGCCGCCGGGTTTGCCTTCGCGCCAGCAGCGCCTGGCTTCCCAGCGGAACCTGCAGGTCATTCAGGGACTTATCCAGAAAGCCCTGCGCTATGATGAATTGGTGAAAAACGCTGCAGGAGCAGAACCCAGGATCAAAGTAGATAAGCTTTATAGAGAAGCAGACAACAAATACGGGCACAAGTTGTTCCTTTCCCTGGGTAAGAAACTGGGAATTATTGTACCACAGAGGGGACGCGGGGCCAGGTTAATCATGACCGACAACATCCTGCGATATATGGTGTTGGTTCTCTTGAAACCCGGTGAGCGCTGCACTTATGAGGAATTTCTGCAGCGACTTTACCGCCATTATGGTATTGCTATTGAAGGGGAGGAACTCACAGAGGCCGTGATCTGGAGCGGATTGCCTGCCAACAGCTCCATACAGCCGCTAAAGGGCTCCTGGTTGGCCAGGATGCTCCGGGCAGGCGGCTTTTTGACCGAGCTTTCTGACGCGTGTTCCATTGTGCACAATACTTTTGGCAAAAATAAATAATTTGGAACAGGGGTAGGCAC
The DNA here is from genome assembly GCF_900142025.1 of Desulfofundulus thermosubterraneus DSM 16057. GTDB lineage: Bacteria > Bacillota > Desulfotomaculia > Desulfotomaculales > Desulfovirgulaceae > Desulfofundulus > Desulfofundulus thermosubterraneus. Next base: position 87,631 of record NZ_FQZM01000011.1, read on the forward strand.
ATTATGAGGTACATGTCTAATACGATAGTTGAATACATCTTGGGAGAAACAAGCCGAAATTCCGGCACGCTCAGGTTCGTGCTGCCTTCCTATCCCTCAGATCTCCTTTTGGCAATAGGTTGCGAACTTGAAGAACGATTCAGCAGGGGATTGGACCTCCGGGTTAGTTTTAAGTACGGGATCGCTTATCGTCTGGGTAAGGAATGGCAGAACGGCACGGATACCGACAGGGCAAACTTTGCTGCAATTTGTAAAAAAGGATGGTATAACGCGGACGATAATCTGACCAACCTCCGAAATACAGTGAAAAACCCCGACGATGATTGTCTTGTCATCCTGTTAGCTGGATACGAGCATATTGATGACCAGGCAAGCCTGCAGGATTTCTTCCATCTGGACCAGCAGGCCGTTTGGGAACTGTGCCTGCAAAGGTCATTCTACGACTGGGTGCATGCCTGCCTGAAAGATTATGTAAATCCGGATGGCAGCGAGCAGGATTTTAAAAATATCGCTGATTTGTTCAAAGCCCTTTACGATTACGGCCTGACAGATGTCCTGGAAGTTAGCCGCTATCTGGAAAAGCAAAGTTTCACGGGGGTGATGAGTGGCAGCGATGCCTACCGCCTTATCCTCAGCGACCTGTCATATTTCAGGTTGCCTTGCATGACCGGACTTACGGGACGGTATGCAACAAGAAGGTCTTTTTCCAGATATATCACCCCGGCACAGGAGTTTTTCAATTACAGCATGTTCCTTGATGCCTCTGCCAGGGAAAAAGCCAAAAAAAAGATCGAAAAGTTCAGGGCCAGGTGCGGGGATGAACAGTTGGAAAGCGATACCCTGGGTCCATTTGCGTCGCTGGATGAGTTGCTGGATGCCCTGAAAGATTATATTGAAAACAGGTCGGAGGCAGCCCGCGCGCAATTGCAGACCGCCGACTTCATCTATATTTACGATAAGATCCTCGGTTACAGAGAGAAAAATGGACAAATTGAGCATGATCCTAAACCGAGAAAATTATCTGGTTTGCCTCCGGAAGTCTTCCTGCGGGCATTATGGATTACACTGGGAGATTATAAAAAGGAAGAAAAAGCGCGTTCGGTACTTGCCGCGGAAAGTTTGCGTAGTATCACCCTGCGAAGCACCTTGTTCAAACATGATTTCGATGCTGGTGACGAAGGCGATGACAAGGACCGGGCAGAAACCTTCCTGTGTCATGTACTGGGCGGAATTGATGGGTTTCTCGAGGATCAGCTGCGTTTGAAGTTAGGAGGCAAATATAATCCGGTCACGGTTGATTTTATGTCCTGTCTCTGTCCTGGCGAGAAGAACGACACCCTGGCATACAACAAGACGACAACAGCAGAGCCATCACTTAAGTTCGAGGTTATTATCTCGCCTCACGAGGGTGAACCCTACCGGCGCGAATTTCTCTGGACCCTACCCCAAAACCACCAGAGCCGTCTTCTGACAGACCTGTACAGATGGGCCCTGGAAGAATACGAAAGGAATGGTAATGCTCTGCCGGCTTTTGCGGTGCCATACATGACAGAGATCTTTATGGCCCGTGACGAGGAAGAGGTAAACCGACTTCTGGGCTCCGCCCTGCGGAGCGGAAAGTGCTCCATGGCCGACTTGCTTAGTGCCGAGGGCATTGATAATGAAGATGAGGTCAAGCCGCTACTGGTCGAATTATCAAGGTGTTATCAATTATTCCTTAAAGAGTTTAAGACATCGGGTTTCTTCAGTGCGCTGGACAAGAGATATGATGCTCTGCGAAAAGCCTATTGCGCTGCTTATGAAAGATATCTTGAGAAGAGTGGGGAGAGCGCTTTAGGCCCGCTCCTCATGAAGGCCTTTATGATTGTATCCGATAGTGACCTGGCTCAAACTAATTGGGTTTGGAATGAATATCTGCAATGTGCGGTAGTCACCCCTTTGCACCCGGCTCTGCTAGAGATGCTTCGTCACCAGCATGCTTACCTGTGCGAGAGCTTTTGCGTTTATGCGAAGAGAGGGTTGGAGGAATCCGGCGACAGAATGTTTACTGAAAAGCGCTGGGACCGGGTATCAGATCTCACCAGGATACAATGGCCGATTTTTGGTACCCTGAAAGATTTGAACCTGGTGCTCGATACCAATGTCCGCAGTTATGGCTATATTCATCTTGTAGGCGAGTGCCGGGAATCTTCATCCTCAATTAGTTCTCGATTGATTCTGGAATACGACAATACCGAGGATGAGGAGATAGCAGACACAGAACTCTTCCGGGAGACCCGGGATTCCCAGCTTATCAAGCAGGTACTGCTGGATTACCGGGAGCTGCACACTTACGCCGATGACGGGATAAGTATCGGTGCCTATTGCGGAAGGGAAATACAACCTGTTATTGCAGGGATTGATGCTTATCTTGCGGCTATCCTGGCGGAACGCGGAGAACGTGTATATGCACTTCACTTGATTATTTTTTCTGACAGTGGGGACGATTCGGCCATCATGCGATGGGTCAACGCATGGAAGGACCGGTGGCAGGAAGCGGAACTGTCACACAGCAAACAGCATTACAGCAATTGCAGAATCTCCATCGCCTATCGGGTCGTTTCCAGAGATGATAATTTTGGGCAATTTATGAAGTTATTGAAGGGCACAGACCTGGATGTGATATTTTTTACGAACTTCATTGAATCAGGTGCAAGCCGTTTTGAGTTGCTTGGGGAAGATTATTATACTCAGGGAGATTACCGTAAGTTCCCGGTGCTGGAAAAAGTCTGTTGTCGGGTAACCGGCGGTGGGAGGGATAAACAGCGCGAGAGAGTGCTGAGCAACCAGCGATTCAGGCTGGGAGCATTGCATGCGGAAGTTATGGCTCACATCAAAAATGGGCACTCCGATGCGGTAAAGAAACATGCAGTTATTAGCCTTAGCGATTTCCAGCCGTGGACAGGTGTAATAGATGCCGCTCATGAACACAGTGCATGGGTAGTGTGTATAGATCCTGCCGTGGATGAGCAACTGCTCCGGCGGGTAGAGACAGATGGCACCAAGGCCCGGGAGATCATCGGTTTCGGCACTGGTGTCGGACCACATGGGGAGAACAACTATACAATTTCTACCGAGCAATTTGCCATGGCAGACATTACAAAGAAGATCAGTTCACAGATATCTGCACTGTTGGGACCCTTGGAACTGGACCTCTCCAAGCGTATCGCTGAAAGCCTGGTTAGAGAAGCGGCGCACATTGCTGGTCTTTCAGTAGTAAAAGCAACCGGTCCATCCAGGTATGTGCGGGAATTTATTGCCAATGCGATGGTCAGGAAGCTGCTGCGCAGGGATAACAGTGCCTTTTGTGACGAAATCATCTCACTCGATGCTTTCCGGCACTGGTTCGATGATGCCGCGGACGGTAAACGCCCTGACATCTTGAGACTGCAGGCAAATATCGTGGACGGGTATTTTGAGATAAAGGCTCAGATTATCGAATGTAAACTGGCCCAGCAGTCAGAAGGGTATCTAGAAAAAGCTCGCCAGCAGATTGAGAGCGGCTTGAAGCAACTGGCCACCTGTTTCCGTCCCCGGGAAACAGAGAATCCCGTAGGGATTGATGATAAACCCGATCAACGTTACTGGTGGATGCAGCTTCACCGCTTGATAGCCAGCAAAGGCGAAACAAACCGGCCCAGGTACAAGGAAACTCTCCTCGCCCTGGAGCGTTTGAGCGAAGGGTACTTTAACATCACATGGCAGGCAGCGGCAGTTGCGTTTTGGACCGACCTGGACAGCGATTCCATGCAGTGTAACCCTCAATGGAATTTTAGTTTGGACGGACAGAATATGGTCATATTCGTGGCTACGGCGGGAAGGAATTTTATTAAAAAGGCATGCCTTGAAGATACGGCAGCGGATATTTTCTGCAGTGAGTCCAGAATAAGTTATAGTTTCAGCAAGAGCGAAAGGAAACCTGGTATTGATGTAAGCGTCAAATACAACCCACCTTGGCATAATACCCAAGTTTAAGGGATAATCTTCCTCAGATAAAAGCTCGATGAGGAGGATTTTTTCTTATGACCAAAGCCGAACGGGAAGCGCTATGGGAAACCCGAATAGCCGAATACAAGATGAGTGGGCAAAGCGTCAGAGAATGGTGCGCCGCCCATGAAGGCATCAGCCCCAGGCAGTTATGGTACTGGCTGCGAAAGTTTAAAGACCGGAACGGAGTTACCCCAGGAAAATCAAA
>NZ_FQZM01000039.1 GCF_900142025.1 Desulfofundulus thermosubterraneus DSM 16057
CGCGGGGTGCACGGGCCAGCGCTATTACTTACAGCATCATAGAAACGGCAAAGGAGAATGGGTTGAATCCTTTCCAGTACCTCAGCTATCTTTTTGAAAAACTTCCCAACCTGAACCCTAAAGACAGTAACGCCCTGGATCAGTTACTCCCCTGGTCCGATTCGCTGCCCCCTGTCTGCAGGGCTAATAAATAAGCCAGATTATGTCCCCACCTGATTGCAAGGTGGGGTTTATTTTACGCTTACGAAAAAAACGTTACCCACCGGGATGATGTGTTGGAGAGGCTCCGGGATTTGGAGAAGGAGGTATCCGCTGGAGAGACGGGTGCCTGGTCTGGAACGGGTTGGAACTCCCGGCCATTATCGACAAAGATGACCCGGTGATCATGCACGGTCTCTTCTGCCCGGTAAAATATGTCCGGCTGGTGAAAAGGTTCGCCTGTATGCACAACTTATTTGCGAAGGTAGACCCTACCGGAAAGAGAAGAACTATGTTGGACGAAAGACGCCTCAATTGGGAGCAAACTCATCAACGCGCGGGCTGAAACTGTTATGACAAAGCCCTCTTTCAGGGATTCCATTCGATATCGAAGGTGCCTCGTTCCCGCCGACGGGTTTTACGAGTGGAAAATTGATTATTCAAATTTCGGGCCCGGCAATACGGTATCCGCACCCTGAGCCGCTAGCTAAACTTCCAGATCTCCGCCACGGCCTTTAACTTTTCGGCCAGGGTGGTCAGTTCGCTGGTAATGGCGGCCGTTTCCTGGCAGCTGGCGGCAGCCTGTTCGGCGACGGCCGCAATGGCTTCCACTCCGCCTACCATTTGCTCCGTGCTGGCCGCCTGTTCCTGGGCGGCGGAGGCCAGTTCTTCAATGCTTTCCACGGTGCGTCCGATCTGAGAAATAATATTTCGGAATGCCTCCTGCACTTCCCCGGTAATCTGCAGTCCCTGTTGCACTGCCGCCACACTTTCTCCCGTAGCTCCCTGGATGCCGGCCACCAGCTGGGTAATCTCCCGGGTGGACCGGGCGGAATTTTCCGCCAGTTCCCGTACTTCCTGGGCCACTACCGCAAACCCCCGCCCGTGTTCTCCGGCCCGGGCCGCTTCAATAGCTGCGTTCAGGGCCAGCAGGTTGGTCTGGGCGGCGATATCCTCGATCAGCTGGACGAACTGGCCGATGCGGGCGGAGCTTTCATCCAGCATTCGAATTTTTTCATGGATCAGGCTCATTCCGCTGATTACCTTGTCCACCGCTTCACCCCCCTGCCGGGCGGTCAGGTCGGTCTCCCGGGCGATGGCCGCCGTATCCCGGGCCTTTTCCGCCGACTGCCTGGCCGAACGGGCTAAATCTTCAATTCCCTGGAGAAGTTTTTGCACTTGCCCGGCCTGTTCCTGGCTACCGGTGCTGATCTGTTCCGTGCCGGAGGTGATCTGGGCGGTGGCAGCGGTCAGCCGCTCGGAGTATTCCCGCACCAGCCCGAACCATTTATGTACCCCTTTCAATACCTTGCGGACATTTGTCACCAGCCGGTTGATTTCCCCCCAGCCGAAGTTGCGTTCCTCAATCCGTTCGGTGAGATCTCCGGCAATGGCCTTATCCGTCTTATCGATGACCATGTTCACTGCGGCCTGCAGAGAAGCATAGGAGAGGGCCGCCAGGACTCCGGCCAGCAATACACCGGCCGCCGCCCCGGCCAGGGTGGCGGGTCCGTTGCCGTGGGTCAACCACCCGACCAAAAGGGTGACGGACACAGCCAGCAGGGCCAGGACGGAGGTCATTAATGTTAGTTGGCGGCGCAATTTACCCACTATCATCCCCCCACTTGTCCGTACAGGAATGTTCTTTTATATAACCTTTCGGAATTTTTTTGGCATTCTTAACAAATGGGAGAAAATTGTCATCAAAAAACTATTCTTGGGGAGGAAGTTTTCCACCGGAGGAGAATAATGGTTATGTGGTTTTACAGTATGCCCAAAAGGAAGGAGCTTATTTCCCCGTGAAAAAGGAGAGTCGCAAAACCAGTTATGGCAGCATGGAAAGATGGTTAATCACTTACGCCGACATGATTACCCTGCTGCTTATTTTCTTCATTGTCATGTATTCCTTAAGCCAGGTTGATATCAAGAAATTCCGCATGCTGGCCGAATCATTAAGTAAAGCCATGGGTGGCGGCGGGGTTATTCTGGAAAACCTGGGACCCTCGGTGGTTCCGGGGATCAGCGGTACGGAAACAGAAGCACAAACGCGGGAAGATGTGGCGGACCAGGCGGAAATGGAAAATATCCGCCGGGAACTTTTACGTGAAGTACAGCGACAGGGCCTGGGGGCCAGGGTTTCGGCCACCATTGAAGAGCGGGGTATCGTCCTCAGCTTCCAGGAAGAGGTCCTTTTTAAGCTGGGTTCGGCGGAACTCACCCCCCGGGCCAGAGAGATCATTGCCGCGGTAGCCCCGGTGCTGCTGAAAACCCCCAACTACATACGCATTGAAGGACACACCGACAATCTGCCCATCAACACGGAGCGCTACCCTTCGAACTGGGAACTATCCACGGCCAGGGCTACGGCGGTAGTTCAGGAATTAATACGTACGGCCAACTTTCCGCCCCAGCGCCTTTCCGCCGTGGGTTACGGCGAATACCGGCCCCGGGTGCCCAACGACTCGGAAGCCAACCGGCAGCTGAACCGCCGGGTTGATGTGGTAATCCTGCGCAGCAAATATAAAGGAGCTGAGCCGGGATCCCTGCCGGTGAACGCCCGGGACTAAATTACGGGAAAGGGATGACTGATGGACCTTGCCATACTTGGTTTTGTAATCGCGGTAGTGGCTTTAGTGGGCGGCTTTATGCTGGAAGGAGGGCATGCCACCGCCCTTTTGCAGCCGACGGCCGCATTGATCGTTTTCGGCGGTACCATAGGCGCCACCGTTTTCAGTTTTACCTTAAACGACTTAAAACAGGTTCCCCGGCTCTTACGGGTGGGGCTTTTCCGCACCATTCCCGAACCCACCGAAACCATCGAGCTAATTGTCAGCCTGGCCGACGAAGCCCGGCGGGAGGGGCTGCTCTACCTGGAAAACCGCCTGGGTGAAATAGATGATGCCTTCCTGCGCAAGGGCATCCAGCTTGTCGTGGACGGCACTGACCCGGACCTGGTGCGCAGTATCCTGGAAGCGGAGCTTTACGCCATCCAGGAGCGGCACAATGTGGGAGCGGGCATCTTCGAGGCGGCCGGTGGCTACGCTCCCACCATGGGCATCATCGGAACGGTGATGGGCCTGGTCCACGTTCTCAGCTCCATCGAATCCCCGGAAACCCTGGGGCCGGCCATCGGCATGGCCTTCATCGCCACCCTGTACGGCGTGGCCAGCGCCAACGTATTCTGGCTGCCCCTGGCGGCCAAGCTACAAAACCTGAGCAAAAAGGAAATGCTCCTGCGCCAGTTGATGCTGGAGGGTATCGTCTCTCTGCAGGCCGGGTACAACCCCATACTGATCCGGGAACGTTTGACCGCCTTCCTGAAGCCCGAAGCCAGGCAGGAACAGGAGGAAAGGTATGAAGAAGAATAAATAGCGACCTTTTTCCCGGTGCCGGTAATTAACAGCACCCGGCACCTTTGATCTATTTATCCCCCATCAAAGGAGAGGTTTGGATGAACGAAAACCGGCAGGATGAATTGCAACTGGTGGTATTCCGCTTGAAGGAGCAAACCTACGGCATAGACATAGGCCACGTGCTCGAAATAATCAGGGCTACCGATATTACGGCCATTCCCGGTGCCCCGGCGTTTGTGGAAGGGGTGATCAACCTGCGGGGGCGGGTAATTCCGGTAATCGACCTGGCACACCGCCTGGGCCTGGCTCCCATCAACATATCCGAAAACACACGCATCATCATTGTCGAGGTGGGCGGGGCCACCGCCGGGATGATGGTGGACGGGGTTTCGGAAGTATTACGCCTGTCCCGGGAAAGCATCCAACCCCCACCGCCCATGGTCGCAGGGGTTTCCGCCGCCTACTTGCAGGGCATTGCCCTGGTTGACGAGCGCCTGATCATTCTCATGGACGCCACCCGGGTTTTCCGCCGGGAGGAGAAGGAAGTCTTACAGGAACTTTCCCGGCAGGTTGAAGAACGGTCCGCCTCATAAATGCTGCCTGTCCCTGAAGTTAGCTTAGCGAAGGATGGTGGCTGGAATGTTTACCGAAGAAGAAATTGCCGTCTTTCTGGAAGAGTTGGAGGAGAAACTCCAGGTAATCAACGATAACGTTTTGCTGCTCGAGCGGGAAGGGGGCAGCCCCGAAGTAATCCAGGAGATCTTCAGGGCCGCCCATACCATTAAAGGCTCCTCGGCCGTCATGGGCTATGAAAAGATGTCCACCTTGACCCATGAAATTGAAAACCTTTTCGACCGCCTGCGCCAGAGGGAAATGGAGGTTTCCGAGACCTTGGTGGATGTCCTTTTTGAAGCCCTGGACACCCTGAAACTTTTAAAAGACGAAATTACCGGCTCGGCCGGTGACGTGGACGTTTCAGCAGTAATTGAGAAACTGCGCGCCTGCCAGCCTGCTTGCGGGGCGGGAGGATCGGGTGGTGCCCCGGCAGGTGGCGGGACTGTGCCGGCCCCGGCGGGGATGAGTGATTCGCGGGAGCCCGTGGATCTGCCCACCCAGGCCCGGGACACCGGGTCCGGCCGGTTGCTGCCGGCAGGCCAGACCGCCGGGCTCTCCACCACCGGTACTTCTAACGGGTACCAGACCTACCGCCTCACCATGGAACTGGAAGATGCGGTGGAAGAGGTAGTGCGGGAAGCGGAAGTGCGGGGCTTCCAGGCCTACCAGGTGGACATCGGCACCGACCAGGGCTGCCAGATGAAAGGTGTGCGGGCCTTTTTAATCTTTGAAACCCTGCAGCAAATAGGTGAAATTATCAAAAGCGTCCCTCCGGCGGAGGATTTACAGGAAGGCAAATACGAGCAAGGGTTCACCGTGGTACTGTTGACCAAAGAAGACGCCGGACAGGTGCACGACCTGGTTTTTTCCATTGCCGAAGTGAGCAGCGTGGAAGTCCGCCCGATTAAACTGCGCGTGTGGGAACAAACCCCCGCTCCGGATGCCGCCGCCAGGCAGCAGGTTAAGAAGGAAGCCGCGCCACCGGGCAAGGACAATATAAAAACCGTGCGGGTGGACGTGCAAAAGCTGGACACCCTGATGAACCTGGTGGGGGAACTGGTTATCGACCGCACCCGCCTGGACCGTTTCGTGGAAGTCTTCGAAAGCCGCTACGGTTCCGACGACCTGGTGGAAAACATAGTGGAAATCTCCAACCACCTGGGACAGGTGACCAACGACCTGCAGGAAGAAATTATGAAAGCCCGCATGCTGCCCGTTGCCCATGTGTTCAACCGCCTGCCCCGCATGGTGCGCGACCTGGCCCATAAGATGGGCAAGGAAATTGACTTCATCATCGAGGGCCGGGAAACGGAACTGGACCGCAACGTAATCGAGGTCATCGGTGACCCCCTGATCCACCTTTTGCGCAACGCCGTGGACCACGGTATTGAACCCCCTGAAGAAAGGGTGCGCCTGGGTAAACCCCGCACCGGCCGGCTGCTCTTGAAGGCGGCTTATGTGGAGAGCCACATCGTGATCACTTTGTCCGACGACGGCAGGGGAATGGACCCGGACAAAATGCGGCAGAAGGCAATAGAGAAGGGATTGATGACTCCGGAACAGGCCGCCCGGGCCAGTGACCGGGAAATCCTGGACCTCATCTTTACCCCCGGTTTTTCCACCGCCGGCACCGTGAGTGACGTCTCCGGCCGGGGAGTGGGCATGGATATCGTGCGCAACCAGATCGAGCAGATAAACGGCTCGGTGGAATTTACCACCGCCCCCGGCAGAGGCACCACCTTCACCATCAAGCTGCCCCTGACCCTGGCCATTATCCGGGCGTTGATGGTGACCCTGGGGGACCACGTTTACGCCTTCCCGTTAACCAATGTGCTGGAAACCCTGACGCTGAAACCCGGGGAAATCCGGCGCGTGCGTCACGCGGAAGTAATTGTGGTGCGGGGACACGTCCTGCCCCTGGTACGGCTGGCCCACCTTTTCCAGGAAGAAAGCAAAGAGGAAGGCAAGCTTTCGGTGGTTATCCTGGGCTCCGGGGATAAAAAGGTGGGCGTGGTGGTGGACCGGCTCATCGGCGAGCAGGAAATAGTGATCAAGTCCCTGGGCGGTTACCTGGGACAGGTTCCCGGCCTTTCGGGAGCCACCATCCTGGGGGACGGCAAAGTGGCCCTGATTGTGGACGCCCGGGGTATTGTCAAGGACGCCGGCGTGGAAGAAATTATCTATGAGGTGAACAGGGCGGGGTAGAATTGTTATATAATCATTAATTGACTGAAAAGGGGTTTTTGAGGTGGCGGCGATTCGCGTGCTGGTAGTGGACGACTCGGCTCTGATGCGCCGTTTGATCACCCGCCTGCTGGAAAGCCGGGGGTATAATGTAATTGACACCGCGGCGGACGGTGAAGAGGCGGTGGCCAAGATCTGCGCCCTGAAACCCGACGTGGTCTCCCTGGACCTGGAAATGCCGGTACTGGACGGCCTGGGGGTATTACGAAGGGTGATGAAGGAATGCCCCGTCCCGGTGGTCATGCTCAGCTCCCATACCACCGCCGGCGCGCGAGCCACCATGCGGGCCCTGTCTCTGGGAGCGGTTGATTTTGTGGCCAAACCCTCCGGCCCGGGCCGGCTGGACGCCATGATCGACGAACTGGTGGAAAAACTGCGCGCCGCCGCCACAGTGACCGCAAGCAAGCTGGTACGCCCGTGGGTGGGCATGGTATTTCACCCTTTTCCTGCCGGAAAGGCCGGGCCTTCACTGCCGCCCCCCCGGGGAGAAAGGCTGGAAAATGCCTGGACGCCTCCTGGCCCGCCGGGCAAACCGGCCGGCGCCTCCAGCAAGAAAGAGGTGCCTCCGGTTATACCGGCAGGCACCGGCTCCTTTCCGGAACGGCATGCCGGTACGCCCCGCCCCAGCATGCCGCCCGTCTTGCGTCCCGCAGGCCGTTCACCGTCCGGGGCTCCTGCCGGCGGAGCCGCTGACACCGGCAAAGCGAAGGCCGACCCGGACATCACGGCCGGAGGCATTATGCCCCGGCTGGCGGTGGTACCAAAACGTTCCGCCCGCATCGACCTGGTCGTAATAGGCTCCTCCACCGGCGGCCCGGCCGCCCTGCAGGTGATTATTCCCGCCCTGCCGGAAAACTTTCCCGCCGCCGTGGTGCTGGTGCAGCACCTGCCGGTGGGCTTTTCAGGCCCCCTGGCCGAACACCTGAACCGCCGCAGCCGCCTGCCGGTAAAACACGTAGAAGAGGGCGATCCCGTCATCCCGGGCCGGGTGCTGGTGGCCCCGGCCGGTTTCGACCTCACCTTTCGCGGACGGCCCGGTCACGTCACCGTCCACCTGGACGCGGGCAGCGGTCCCGTACCTCCCGGGGGGTTCCGCCCCTCGGTGGATGGAGTGATGCTCTCGGCGGCGGAAATTTTCGGGTCACGTGTAATGGGTGTTCTTCTCACGGGCATGGGCCGGGACGGCGCCAGGGGCATGGCCGCCATCAGGGAAAAAGGCGGCCCCACCATCGCCCAGGACGAATCCACGTGCGTGGTCTTCGGCATGCCCAAAGCGGCTATAGACCTGGGGGCGGCGCTGAAAGTTGTCCCCCTGGGAGAAGTGGCGGGGGAGATTGTCAGGCTGGTGTAGGCCGTGTGAGATGGAAAGTGGTGATAACTCAGATAATCCAAATACTGGGAAGGGAGGGCTGATTATGAAAGTAGGAGCGGGTGGATTGCAGTCTTTGGCGTCTCAAGAAGTGGCGCCGCTGCGGCGGGTTGAGCCTCCGGCGGCGGTAAAGCGGGAGGATGTCTTTCCCCAGGGTGCGCCTCCACCGGAAGAAGGGGGCTTCAGCCGGGAGGAACTGGTGGCCGCAGTGGGCCGGCTGAACCAGGCGGCAGAGGCTTACAACCAGCCCCTGGAGTTTCTGGTACGGGAAGACGGGGAAAACCTCCGTGTGGAAGTGGTCGAAAAGGGTACAGGGACAGTGAAAGGGGAAGTTCCCGGGCATGTTGTGCTGGAGGCGGCGCGGAAACCGCATAAAACCATTGGCCTGCTCCTGGACCGGTACCTTTAAAAATCATCAATTATCTTTTTCCCACAGGCTTCACTGTCTCAAATATTTCCCGGAGGGGAACTTCGATGCCCTGGATGGCTTTAAGGGGTAAAGTGTCCTGTGGGCCGAAAATTTCAGGCTTCCCATAGGTACCGTCTTCCCCCAGGTAATAGCGCTCAACATACCCGCCCAGGGGATCGACAATGAGGTATTCCTTGACGCCAAAACGCTCGTACAGGGCCTTTTTTTCCCGTTTATCCCTGAGGGCGCTGTGGGTGGAGAGAACCTCGACGATTACCTCGGGCGGCCCCTGGATATTGGCCTCTGTAACCCTGGCCTGTTCGCATACCACCAGTACATCAGGCTGAACCACATCGTATTCCGAAAGCACGACGTCGGTAGGCGCGACAAACGGCTCGCAAGGTGTGCCGGACAGAAGCCTCTCCAAACGGGCGTAAAAGCGCCCCACGATCTTCTGGTGAACAGTTGACGGGGAAGGGATCATATTGTAAGCCTGCCCGTCAATAAGTTCCCACCGTTCATCTCCGGGCCACTTTAAATAATCGGCGTAGGTATACCTCCGGCTTGCTTTTGTGGCAGAAGGCATAATAACACATCCCCCATGTGGTTTCTGTTGCTATAGTATATCACACCCTTTTTTCCTTTTTTACCCCCGCCGGTCTACAAAATAACCTCCGGCGGCGCCGTTTTTCTTCATGTAGGCCCTGGCCTGCCCGGCCCTGCGGAGGTCCATCAACGCGCCGGCCAGGCGCTCCCGCACCTTTGCGGCCAGCCGGAGGTTCTGCCGGTGGAACTCGTCGATCTGAAGGAGCAGGGCGGAGATTTCCGGCCCGCCCGCGCCGGAGCCCCCCGCCCTGTCCAGCTCATCAATCACTGCTCTTATCTCTTCAATGGCGGCAAGGTGTCGGGAAACAGCACCCAGTGATTCCTCCGTCGCCGGCCCATCCTGGAGCGCACACAGGCGCTCGAGCACGGCCTTTAAGGCCAGCACTTCACCGCGCATTTCCTGCAGGAGCCTGAGTTTTTTTTCGTCTTGATTTTGTGGGGGCATTGTGGAATCATCCTTTTGGACTTCTGCCTGCTCAAGTCGCTTGTCCAGTAAAACCGCTACCATCGGCACGGTGCCGCGTTGTCCAAAGCGAACGACTTGCGGAGCGCTGGTAACAGCACCCGCCCAGCACTCACCGAAAATAACAACCTTAAAATGCTCTAGACTGATAATCTTGACGTAGCAGGCTTAACAAGAACATCATTGCCAGTGAGTGCTGGGGAGGGTAGCCGGACTGCGGCGCGAAACCAGCGGCACCGAAATGTAGCTTTAGAAAAGGTAACTTACTGAAACGGCAAAAAGATGACAGTAAGGTGCAACTGCCATGCCGCACTTGCAGCGCCGCTAGTCTGGTCCGAAGCGAGCCGCGGTGCTGTCAGCGCGGAGCACTGGAGTGAGCGTGGACAACGCGGCACCATAGCGGGGTCACTGAACATTTACCCCTGAATTACACTCAGGGGTTTATACACAATCAACCTCCCGCCGCCTGTTGCCCTTTCAATTTAAGGGCCTGTTCCCAGGTATCGGCCAGCTCTTCCAGCAGCCCGGCCACTTCGTCCAGGACGGCTGCCTCCTTTTTCACGTTGGCCTCCACCAGGCGCCGGTACATGTAATCGTAGAGGGCGAAAAGGTTTTTGCCGATTTCCATCTCCCGGTTGACGGTTTCCAGGAGGTACACGATGATGTCTTGGGCGCGCAAGCATGCCCGATGCGCGCCGGGGATGTCCCGGGCGGCCAGGCAGTCCCTGGCCTGGTGGATAAATTTGACCGCGCCGGTGTAAAGCATGAGCGTCAGCCGCCCCGGGTCGGCGGTGAGCACGGCGTTCTCCAGGTACTGCCGGTAGGGATTGGGGGCTACCTGCATCATTAAAACTCACCTCTTCGGGATATGCGCTTCCTTTTGCCGGATTTCAACCGTTCCGGCTTTCGCGCCAGTGTTTTCACCTGATCGACCGCACCGGGGAAGCTCTTCGCCGGCGGCACCCGCGGTGCGTTTTTATCCGTTTTTCGCGGCTTTTCCTACGTAAGTATTCAGCAAACCCGGTTGGATGCGGCCCAGCACTCACTAAAACAGGAGTCCGCTCCTAACAGCACCGCATTCCTGTCGTTATAGTTTGCTTAAATACCTGTGCCCTGCGGGAGGCGGCCTTTAACGGCCCTGGCCCATGCCGAGCTGCTGGGCCAGCCAGGCACTCTGGGCGTTCATCTGCTGGATGGCCTGCTCCATGGCGGTAAACTGCCGCCAGTAGCGGTCCTCCATTTGCTGCAGGCGCTCCTCCAGGGTGCTGATGCGTTCGTTCATGGCGGCTATCTGTCTGCCGATGGCGCTGTTGTCCGCGGTGCTGTAGGAACTGCTGGTGCCGGCCCGGGCGGAAATCAGGGCCATGGCGCTGTTTACGTCGTCGTAAAGCCGCATGGCGATGCCCTTTTCCGCATAGTTCTCCGAGCTCCGGGTAAATAAGTTCATCACCCCGTCCGGGTCTTTCTGCAGGGCCTCTTTCAGCTTGGCTTCGTCAATGTAGAGCTTCCCCCTTTCCTCGTAGGAAAGGGTGGTAATACCAACATCGGCCAGCGTGTCGTACCTGGCAGCCAGCCCCGGCACAATAGCGGACATTGTAGCGCGTATCCTGGAAACTACGCTCTCCAGGAGGCTGTCGCCGCGTAGGAGGCCGCTCCTGGCCTTCTCCTCCCACTTTTTTTCCTGCTCGTCGGAAAGCTGTTCCCGCTGTTCGTCGGTAAGCGGCAGGTAGTCCCGGTAGCGGGGCTCCGTGAGCTTGCCGTTGATTTTGTCTATGATCTCGTTGTAGGCGGAAACGAAATCCTTGATGGCGTTGAATACGGCATCGGTGTCGTTGAAGACGGTGATGGTGGCGGAAGCCCCCCCGCCCTGTTTCAGGGTGAGGGTGATGCCGTTTATGGTAATCGTATTGGTAGCGCTCTTTAAGCCCGTAGCGTCGCCGAAGTCAAACTCGGCGTCCTGGCCGGTGTAGGCCGTTCCGTCCCCTTTGAGCAAAAGCTTTAAAGTGTTGTTTCCGCTCTCCAGGGCGGGATCCCCCACCCCTCCGTTGGCATCCTTGTCACCGGAGAGGAAATAGTGCACGTCGTTGGTCACCTTTATTTTCGCCGCTGTGCCCGTGGAGGTGGTGGTCAGGAAAAACCGGTTTAAAGTGGCGTCATAGCTGGCTGTTATCCCCAGGTTGGCGGCGTTGATTTCCGCTGCCACAGTGTAAATGTTGGCCGTGTTGGTATTAAATGAAAAGTCTTTTTTGCCGTTGGCCCCTTCTAAGGTAAAGGTGAGGTTATCATACGAAAGGTTGAATTGAGCCTTTAGGGTTTTGGTTAATCCCCCTTCGGTCTCCTCCGGCAAGGCGGCCTGGCTTCCCTTGGACACCCCGGTAGCCAGCTGTTTCACCGTCAAGGTGTACATCCCCGGCACGGCATTGGAGTTAGCCGAGGCACTGACAGCGGCCTCGTTGGACGAAGAAGCCTTCCTGGCCTGGTAGGTGGCCTGCAGCTTCATGTTGAAGACCTTGTCCCGGAAGGCGCGCAGGCTGTCGTAGATGGCCCGGTAGTCCTCCTGCTGCCAGAGGAGTATCTGCTTGTCCTGATTCAGCCGGTCCAGGGGTATCCTCTGTGCCTTCATCAGTTCCTTGATAATGGAATCGGTGTCTATGCCCGAAGCCAGCCCGCCGATGCGCAGGCTGGAAGTGGTGGATAGGATGGAAGTCATCCCGATCACCTTCTAACGTAAGTTTCTACTATAAAAATATCGGAACCCGGGGCGAAAACTTGATAAGACTTGAGACGCTGCTGGCTTCCAAAATAAAATTTCGGCTCCGAAAGGCTTGATCTTTTAGGGGCAATGTATATAATGATGTACATGATAAGTTTTTTGAGGTGTTTCGAATTGATCCGGAAGCAGGTATATATCAAGCCCCACCACGACGCCTTGCTGAAGAAAAGGGCCTGCGAACTGGGCGTAACAGAAGCGGAATTAATCCGGCGCGCCATCGAAGCCCACCTCGCCACTGGCCCGTTAATCCGGAAAGATATCTCGGCCTGGGAGCGAGAAAAAGAGTTCATTTTAAGCCGGGTAAAAAAAGGGGACCAGGAAAAGGGCCGGCAATGGCGGCGGGAGGAGCTTTATGAGCGCTAAAGTGCTGGTGGATACCAACATCCTGGTTTACGCCTACGATTCGGCAAATCCCCGTAAGCAGCAAATATCCCTCGAAATCCTGGACCGGCTTGCTTTCTCCCGCACCGGAGCACTGACAGTTCAGGTTCTGGCGGAGTTTGTCGTGGCGGTTACCCGGAAGATTGCCGAACCCCTCGATTTTGACGCTGTCCAGAAGAGCGTCGAGCATTACCTGCGCTCGTGGATCGTTTTTGACCTTACCGGAATGATTGTACTGGAGGCAGTTCGCGGCGTTCGTGAACACAAGTTTTCATACTGGGACGCCCAGATCTGGGCTGCGGCCAGGCTGAACCAGTTATCTCTGGTGCTCAGTGAAGACTTCTCGTCCGGCACCACAATAGAGGGTGTTACTTTTGTGAATCCTTTTGTGCCCGGGTGGCAGGTAAATGAATTACCCTGACCCCTGCCGTACAGGCAGGTTTTTGTGTGAATGGAGGAATTGCATTGTCTTATGATCGGGGCAAAACCATCACCTTCCCCGCCGGGCTGCCGGGCCTGCCCGCAGAAATGACCGCATTCGAACTGGTGGCCGTGGCGGAAGAATCGCCTTTTTTCTTCTTGCAGTCCCTGCAGGACGAAAACATTGGCTTCATCCTGGTGAACCCTTTCGCCTTTTTCCCGAACTACGAGTTCGACCTGCGCGAGGAGGATGCCCGGGCCCTGGGCATAAAGGTCCCGGAAGAGGCGGCGGTCTTCTGCATCGTCAACGCCAGCCGGGGCCTGGCTCACGCCACCGTCAACCTCCTTGCCCCGGTGGTGGTGAACGCGGCCACCGGCACGGCCCGCCAGGTGGTGCTGGTAGACGAGCGCTACTCCATCAGGCATCCGCTGTTCGGGCCCCGGCCGGAAAACCGGGACCCGGCCGGACCCAAAACCAAACCAACCGGCGAACCTTGTCCGCCGGCTAATTCCCGTTCCCAGTCCCAGCCGTGCTCTCCAAAACGCCCCCAACTTCAGCAGGATTCCCCGCCCCGGCACCTTTCCGAAACCGGGTCCGGTTCCCCGTCGGGCGATGCCGGGACGGGCGAAGGGGCGGAACCCGCCGGGGAGGGGAAATAAATGCTTGTCCTCACCAGAAAAAAAGGCCAGTCCCTGGTCATCGACCGGGACATCCGCGTCGTGGTGGTGGAGGTCATCGGCGACTTCGTGCGCCTGGGCATCGAGGCGCCGCCGGAAGTGGCCGTCTTCCGGGAAGAAATCTACAGGGACGTACAGGAGGAAAACCGCACCGCCCTGGTTACAAGGGAGCTGGCTGCAAGGCTGAGAGCGCAGGTCGAAAACAAAAACGAAAAAGCCGCCCGTAAGTAACGCCTGCTACGCAACCGGCGGCTTATTTAGTATGAGCCGGAAGACCGGCACCCCAGCCGCCTGAACTACCTTTGATAAATACGCCGGAGACTACGCCCGGTAAAAGAGGATCGCCGTTTATTACTTCTGTGATTTTTAAGTGGCTCGTTTTTGGGTCGGGTGGTTTTTAGTGGCCGGCCCGTACGCCCATATTCCGCGGAAGCGACGAACACCGGGCAATCTGCTGATTTCTGAGCGAAAAAGTTGAAAGGAGCGAACAGCAATCAAAAAGGACAATGGACAATAAAAGCCATAGAAAGAATAAACTGGATAAATCAAGAATCCCGAACCTGCCCCTTCCCGGTGAAGAAGAGATCCGCGAACTCGCCGGCGAGGCCAGCTTTCAAAGGGGCTGGCAGTATTTCCGCAATGGGGCCGTCCTGGACCCCGCTGTCTACGGTTGGGAACTGCGGGCGCGGTGTGCGGGTTCCCGGTACGAGCCCTACAACGTCCGGGTTGTCTTTGGAGAAGGAGGGATCGCGGCAGCCTCCTGTACCTGCCCCCGGGGAGGGTTCTGCAAGCACATCGTCGCCCTTTTGCTGACCTGCCTCCACCAGCCGGATTCCATAAGGTCTTACCCTCCTTTGAAAGAAATACTGGCCGACCTTTCCAAAGAGCAACTTGTGACCCTGGTGGAAAGCCTGGTGGACAGGGAGCCCGCGCTTCTTTCCGCCATACAAGCAGCAGCCGCCCTGGTACCGGGAAAGCGCATAGACGAGGGGATTGTTAACAGAGAAGCCCGGCGGGCGGTGGCTTCCGAAGATCCGGACATGGCGGCCGTGACCCTGCGGGGAATGCTCAAAGATGCCGGGCGCCTGTCCGGAGTAGGCGAGTGGGAAGAAGCGGGGGCAGTTTACCAGGCCGTGCTGGATGCTCTGACGGAAGGCTACGATGACCTGCTCCTCCAGATGGACGAGGAAGGGGAACTGGCCGCCGTTGCCGGCGAGGCTGTGAAGGGGCTCCGGAGTTGCCTTTCGGCGGGGCAACCCGCCCCCGCCGTGCGCCGGTCCTGGCTGGCTTCCCTCCTAGAAGCGGTCCTGCGGGAAATCGATCTGGGTGGCATCGGTTTTGCCGGTCCTGCCGAAAAAGTCCTCCTGGAGCACGCTACGGAAGAAGAATGGGCCTTTTTGGAAGAACGGGTGCGCACCGCCCTGGAAGAAAGCGGTGACGGAAGCTGGCGGCAGGAGAAGCTAGTTGGTCTACTGGTCAACTGGCGGGAAGTACACGGGCGGCAGGAGGAGGCAGCGGCCCTGGTCAGGGAACTTGGTACCCCCGAGCAAAAGGTGTTTCTTTTGATCGCCGAAGGGAAAGTGGAGCAGGCCGTGGAACTGGCGAAAAAGGAGCTTGGCCACCTGCCCGGGGTAATGATCAGGGTGGCGGACGAGCTGATTTCGGCGGGGGCCGGGCCGCAGGCGGCCGCCCTTCTGGAGAGCCAGGTGCGGGGTGACAATCCCCACTGGGGCTACCTGGAGTGGCTGGCCGCGTACCACCAGAAACACGGGGACCCGGTGGTGTCCCTGGCCTGCCGGCGCAAGCTGTTTTTTGCGCAGCCCACCGTAAAAGGGTACGTGAAACTACGGAAAGCGGCCGTTTCCCTGGGAGTCTGGGAAGCGGCCCGGCAAGAGGTGCTTTCAACTCTGGAAAAGGACGGCCGCTTCGGCGTGCTGGTGGACATAGCGCTAGAAGAAAAGGACGTGGCCAGGGCTCTGGAGCTGCTCCCCCGGGTGGAGGTATGGAACCGGCAGAACTATCTTTTAAAGGTAGCCGGGGCGGCAAAAGACAACCACCCGGAGGAGGCCCTGAAGCTGTACAGGGACTTGGCGGAGGAAGCCATCGGCCGGCGCAAGCGCACTTCTTACCAGGAAGCGGCCGGCTACCTGAAAAAGGTCCGCGCCCTCCACGAAAGGCTGGGCACGGGGGAAGCCTGGAACCGGTACATCACCGGACTGCGCAGTAAGTACGCCCGCTACCCCGCTCTTTTGGAAGAGCTGGCCGCCAGGGGGTTGTAATTGGTAGCCGGCAGAAGGCAACGTTTTATACGTGGAGAAGACTACCCGGAACCCGGATTTTATCGAAGGCAAGAACCGTTTTTCTGCCGGAGCAGGCAACGGTTCTGGCCGAAATAATCCACGAGGCCTATTCCGATCTGGTCAAGACCGGCGACTTCAACGAGTTGAAGGAAATAGTGCGGGGACTTAAGTGAGAAAATGGGTGAGCTGGCCGAAGCCCAGAAAAGGACCGATTGCCGGAAAGTTTGCCCCCTCCCGGTAGGAAATCCCGGCCGCCGTTGGACGTTTCCTGCGTGCAGTTTGAAATGTTGGTAGGCCGCTTTTTTGCCGCCGTCCGGCGGGGCGGTCCGTTAAAAAGTGCCTTTTTCACCTTCTTCCCCCCTAAACCTTCTTAAATTCCTTCCGAATAAAGTAACTAGAAGGAACCGGCACCGGGCGGCCGACGGTACCGGCGCTTTCGATAAGCCGCCGCCAGGGAGGGTGGCGAGAAAAAATTCAGGGAGGAATGAGAAGGGATGATCATCAACCACAACATCGCGGCGCTGAACACATACCGGCAGCTTTCGGCAAACAACGTCCTGGCCAACAAGTCGCTGGAGAAGCTCTCCTCGGGCCTGCGCATCGTGCGGGCGGGGGACGACGCGGCAGGGCTGGCCATCAGTGAGAAAATGCGCGGCCAGATCCGGGGTTTAAACCAGGCGTCGAGAAACGCCCAGGACACCATTTCCCTTATTCAGACGGCTGAAGGGGCACTGAACGAGACGCACTCCATCCTGCAGCGCATGCGGGAGTTAGCTGTGCAGGCCGCAAACGACACCAACACAGATGCCGACCGCCAGGCTATCCAGGACGAGATCAATCAGCTCGCCAACGAAATCGACCGCATTGCCAACACCACCGAATTTAACACCAAGAAGCTATTGAATGGCGAAGTCGTGGGTGTTGTTGCGGAAAAGAAGGGGACCTATTCCATCCAGGCCAATAGCGCGGCGTCTCTAAGTGTAACCGCCTCCGGGGCCATCAACATTGCGAATAAGGGTATCGTGAACGGAGCCATTACCATTACCCGCATCAGCGAGGCAACGAATGGTGAAGCGGCTTATGAGTTCAGAAATTCTCTTGGTGAGAAAATCGCTTCAGCCAATATTACTGTGTCAACTACTAACAAAACGTTTACCTTTGCCGCTGGTGAAATAGCCTCTGGGGCTGCTGTTACGTTCAAGATCGACGATTTCGCCAAGTTCAAATCCGGCGACAGCTTTACGATCATTCTTAATAAACATGTTGCCGCCAGCACCGACACCTCGAAGGCCATCATCACGCAAATCGGCGCCAACTCCGGCCAGAACATGCTCATCGGCATCAACGACATGCGGGCCGAGGCGCTGGGGATAAAGAACAGCAGCGGGGACGCGGTTAAAGTTACCGACAAGTACGGGGCCAACGCGGTTGTTTCCACAATTAATAACGCTATCGAAAAAGTTTCCACCGAGCGCTCCAAACTGGGCGCCATCCAGAACAGGCTCGAGCACACCATCAATAACCTAGGCACGGCAGCCGAAAACCTCACTGCTTCCGAGTCCCGCATCCGGGATGTGGATATGGCCAAGGAGATGATGGAGTACACCAAGCTCTCCATCCTCCAGCAGGCGGCGACGGCCATGCTGGCCCAGGCCAACCAGCAGCCGCAGATGGTACTGCAGCTCCTGCGGTAGCGTTTAGTGTACGCCTTTAAAGGAGTCCCAGAAAGCCAGCTCCTTCGAGGGGCTGGCTTTTTTAAAAGCGGGGTGGCGAAGGTGGGCGCAGGTCTTTTCAGGAAGAACCTTGCCTGGCTGAAGAGGCACAACCAGGCTCTTTACCGGAAGATGAAGAAAGTCGAGCCGCGGAATACCTTTCTTGTCCGCAACAACCGGGGGGAGTACAATCTGATCAAAGCCGTCGGCGGCGTGCAGTATCCCCTTTACAGCAATTATGACGTTGCTGAACAGTGCTCTTTCTGGGTGAAAGAGACGCGGCGCGCCATCGCCGGGAAAAAGTTTATCGTTCTTTTCGGCATGGGTTTGGGGTACGAACTGGATGCCCTTTTGCAGGATGAGCAATTACCGGCCATGGTGATCGTGGAGCCGGACGAAGAAGTTTTTTATTACCTTCTCTATTTCTTTGACCTCTCGCGGCTGGAAAAACGCAGAGTCTATTTCATCCAGGACGACCGCCAGGAGGAAATTGAAAAGCTCCTTTCGGAAGTAATAAAACAGGAGCAGAGTATAAACTTTTCCTTCTGCCCGCTGGCCGGATATGTTTATCCTTTTAGAGAACAGATTCAAAAGCTCAAGCAGGCTATCAAAGAGAAGATCAACTTTGTCCTCGTTTCCGTAGTCACCACCCTCGCCCATGACAGGCAGTGGTTTCAGAACTATATCTTGAACTTAAAGCAGGTGGCGGGTAGCGTGCCGGTGGAAAAGTTCGCGGGGGAGCTTGCCGGGACGCCCGCTGTGCTGGTGGGGGCCGGCCCTTCTCTGGAATATGATATTGACGTTTTGCGGGAAATGGGCGGCCGAGCCCTGATCGTCCCCGTGGGGAGCGCCTTTTCGATACTGGAGTATCACGGCATTAAGGGCCACGCGGTGGGGGCCATTGACGGGAGTTACGCCGAGGCGAAAATATTCGAGAGGAACAAACATAACAGGGAGATAGCCCTTTTTTACAGCCTCATGGTCAACTACAAAGTGCTGCCTTTGTTTGGGGAGTCAAAGTTTATCTTTGCCCTGCACAGTTTTGACGAATATATTTACCGCCGCCTGGGGCAGCCATTTGTCAAGATTGCCGCCGGTGCTTCGGTTTCCATATCGCTGCTCGACATACTGGCCAAACTGGGCTGCAACCCCATTGTCATGACCGGGCAGGACTTCTGTTATCCCGACAAAAAGAAGTACGCCCGCGGGGCCATATACTTTGGCGAGGTAGATGAAGAGGCCCTGCAGGCCCGTGGCGGCATCAAAACGAAGAATAAGGTCGGGCAGGACGTGTATACCACGCGGGCCATGCTGGCCATGCGGGCGGCGGTCGAGCGGATCATTGAAAGCTACCCTGAAATTACGTTTTACAACTGTAGCCGGCTGGGCCTACTAATAAGGGGGGCAGCGGACGCAACGCTGGCAGAAGTGAAGGAGCGCTTCCTCACCGGAAAATGTGATCTTGAACAAAGGATAAGAGAAATCCACCGCAAATACAAGGATGAAGTTGTTACCCCGGAAAAGGTGGCCGCCATTGAAAAGGACATCCAGGAACAGGTGGGGCAGATCAAGGAGCTTTGCGGTGACATCATCCGCGTTTTGGATGACGCGGACGGGAAAGGCGCACATAAATTGCTCGAGCGGATAAAAAAGTCTGAAGAAAAGCTGGCCGGGATCGATTTCTACGCCCAGGTATTGTGTCCCGAAACGGGTATGTACAGTTTTCTCTTCAGCAACCTCGGTTCCGGGGTGCAAGGGGAAGAAAAGGATCTGGACACTCTTCTGGAGGCAAAGAAAAGGTATTACGCCAAAGTTTACGAACTATGTTTGATTGTCCTGAACGCTTTAGAATACGGGGACGAGGAAATCCGCCTGGTTTACGGAAAGCGAGGCTGAATGTGAGCAAAGGTGAATGTCACTTGAAAAATGTGCGTGAGCTGAAGCAGCATATACGTGACTTATTGGACGCTTGCACCACGGCATGGCGGTACCTGATCCTTGGCGAGGAAAAAAAGGCCATGGGCTTAATGGCAACCATAATCGACTTGCTCGAAAGAATAGTTTCCGCCAAAAGTTCCAACCCTGTGCTCCGCTTGTGCTACGACAGCATAACTTTTCTTCTGCCTCGCCTGTTAAAGACAATGGAAGAAAGAAACGGTATACTCCTGGCCGACATCCTGGAGCACGAATTAAAGCCGATCCTGGAAGATATCTTGGAACATATTTCGGAGTGCTCCTGTGACGGGTAAAGCCTTCGGATAAAGAACCGAGCTAATAGAATTTATTCAGACTATTCATAGGCTAACTAGAATCCTAGATCAAGAAATCAATTTGACCATATGATGCAAGTTATTTTTAACTTACCGGAACATATGTCAGATGGGCAATTGATGATTGGTGGAGATGGAATTATGGTGTCTCTTGGACGTAGTTGGGATGAAGAGAAAATGAAATTGGAACCGGAAAAACGTGCCCATGAGGAGTAATATAATGAATTATAAAATCCTGGTCACCGGATCAGCAGGTTTCATTGGCTCCCATCTTGTGGAAGAACTTGTCAGGCAAGGATATAATGTAAGAGCTTTTGTCCGCTACAATGCCCGCAATGACTGGAGCTGGCTGCAGACGGTGCCGTGCCTTAAGGACATCGAAATTTATACCGGGGACGTTCGCGATTACGACAGCGTCAGAAATGCCGTCCGCGGTGTTGAGGTCATTTTCCACCTGGCAGCCCTTATCGGTATTCCTTATTCGTATATTTCTCCGCTGGCCTACATCAAAACGAATGTTGAAGGTACCTACAACATCCTCCAGGCTGCCCGGGAAGAAGGGGTTCAACGAGTGGTGCATACCTCCACTTCCGAGGTGTACGGCACCGCCCGGTATGTGCCCATCAACGAAGAACACCCCCTGCAGGCTCAGTCACCTTACGCGGCAACGAAAATTGCTGCGGATCAACTAGCTCTAAGTTTTCACCGCTCCTTTGGCCTGCCGGTAGTAGTCGTGCGACCTTTTAACACCTTTGGCCCCCGCCAATCGGCCCGCGCCGTTATTCCCACCATAATCACTCAGGTTCTGGCCGGCAATCGGACTGTCCGTCTGGGCAACCTCAACCCCACCCGCGACTTTAATTATATTCGCGATACCGTCTCGGGAATGATCACCGTCGGCCTCTCCGAAAGAACGGTAGGGCAGGTGGTGAATATCGGCAGCGGGAGAGAAACGTCTATAAAGGATCTGGTTGAGCAGATAGAAAATATTATGGGAAGGGAAATAAACATCGAACAGGAAGACGCCCGGGTAAGACCCGCACACAGTGAGGTTGACCGCCTGCTGTGTGACAACCGCCGGGCTTACGAGCTTGCCGGCTGGTCTCCCCGGTACACCCTTGAAGAGGGGTTGCGGGAAACTATCCAGTGGTTCAGGGAAAATCTTTACTTATACAAACCGGACCTTTACAATGTATGATAGGCAGGGGGAATTCCCAGTTGACCAGTATTCGTATCCCCTTGGATGCTCCAAACATCGGTGAACTGGAAAAGCAGTATGTGTTGCGCGCCCTGGAAAGTGGCTACGTTTCGTCCATAGGGCCTCTGGTTAGCGAATTTGAGGAACGTTTTGCCGGGTATGTAGGCGCCCGGTATGCCGTGGCCACGGTCAACGGCACGGCGGCCATTCACCTGGCCTTAAGGCTCCTGGGAATCGGCCCGGGAGACGAAGTTATTGTACCGGCACTTACCTTTATCGCCACTGCCAATCCGGTAGTGTACGTAGGTGCGATACCCGTGGTGGTGGACGTGAACCCCCTGACCTGGAATATCGATCCCGACGGGGTTGAAAGGGCGGTCACGGGCCGCACACGCGCCGTCATACCCGTTCATCTCTACGGCAACCCGGCGGACATGTCGCGGTTGATGGACATAGCCCGCAGGCACGGCTTATACGTGATTGAGGACGCCGCCGAAGCGCTTGGTGCTACCTATAACGGGCAACATGTGGGGACGTTTGGAGACATCGGCGTATTCAGCTTCAACGGGAACAAGGTGATTACCACCGGCGGGGGCGGTATGCTTGTAACGAATAATCCGGACCTTGCGGCACGCGCCCGCCTGCTGATAAACCAGGGGCGGGCCTTCGGTGCCATGGAGCATGAACACCTTGAAATCGGATATAATTTTCGACTAACCAACATCCAGGCGGCTTTGGGCCTGGCACAAATGGAGCGCCTGGAACAATTCCTGGCTACGAAGCGCAGGAATGCGTCGTTTTACCGGGAGCTTTTAAATAAAGTCCCCGGCCTGGAGTGGCAGCAAGAACTACCGGAAGGACGAAGCAGCTGGTGGATGTTTTCTATTCTGGTTGATACCAGTGTATTTGGCCGGGACAGGCAAGCCGTGGTAAAGAGGTTGCGGGCGGCGGGCATTCAGACACGGCCCTTGTTTTTGCCCCTTTCCCGGCAGCCGGCGTATGCGGGATATGGCCTTAGAACATGTCCCATGGCTGAATCCCTGCACAGGCGGGGGCTGAATCTGCCGAGCGCGAGTTTTCTTACGGAAGAAGACATTCGCTATGTATGCCGGGTCCTGTTGGAAAGGTGAAACCTTGTGGAAAAGCAACCTATAGTTCTTATCGGGGCGGGCGGACATGCGGCGGTGGTTGTCAGTATCATCGATGCGCTCGGCATTTTCTTTGTAGTAGGGTACACGGCTCCCGCTGCGGGTGCGGCTACTATTTCTTGCCGTTATAAGTACCTGGGTGATGACGGCGTTCTACCCGTCCTGTTCAGGCAGGGGGTCAGACTGGCCGCGCTGGGCCTGGGAGGGACGGGGGATAACCGGCCGCGGTGTGAATTATATGAACGGATCCGCGCCATGGGGTTTGAGTTCCCGTCGCTTAAACACCCAGCGGCAGTCGTGGCCCCGGATGTGGTGTTTGGTGAAGGTTGTGTGATAGCGCCGGGCGCGGTGGTTAATGCGGGGGTAAAGATCGGCGTTAACACCATCGTCAATTCTGCCGCCGTGGTCGAGCACGACTGCGTCCTTGGGGATCACGTGCACGTATCGCCAGGGGCGGTGCTCTGTGGCGGGGTTAGAGTGGACCGCCTGGCTCATATTGGTGCCGGTGCCGTGGTGATCCAGGGCATAACCGTAGGGGAAGGGGCCCTGGTAGGCGCCGGGGCGGTGGTGCTGCACGATGTAGAGTCCTGGACTGTGGTGGCAGGTAATCCAGCAATGAGTTTGAAGCGATTGAGATAAAGCGATGAGAACAGTAATGGCTTTTACAACAACAAGAGCTGAATTTGGCCTGCTTAAACCGATTCTGCGTCGGATTGAGGTTTCTTCATCACTAGATCTTGTATTGGTAGTTGCAGGGGACCACGTGAGTCCTTGTAAAGGGGAGACAATCGAAGAAATAATTCCCGAGGGTTTTCGCACTGTTGTGCTCGGAAGATGCTTTCCCGAATCGGACCTGCCAGTTGCAATTGCAAGGTATGTTGCCAACTCGTGTGCCGAAATTGCTTCTGCAATTAATTTCCTGGCACCCGATATATTACTGCTTTTGGGAGACCGGCACGAACTTCTAGCAGCGGCTACAGCAGCAGTGATCGCACGAATTCCTATTGCCCATATCGCCGGAGGCGAATCAACCGAAGGAGTAATCGATGAACAAGTGCGGCATGCACTTACTAAGATGGCCCACCTTCACTTTACCAGTACCTTCGAATATGCGCGCCACATAAGGCAGATGGGAGAAGAAGCTTGGCGCATCCATGTGGTCGGCGCGCCGGGCGTGGAGAATATCCTCCGGGGGGAATTGACGACTCCCGAAGAGATCGGGGAGCGGTTTGGAATTGATGTTGCCCGGCCGACATTATTGGTTACTTATCACCCCGAAACCTTAACTGTCGACCATAATCTTACAGAGCAGGTAAATGCCCTTATCGCAGCATTAAGAGAATTTAGGGATTTCCAACAGATTATCACTTACCCGGGGACAGAAGTGGGCTTTCAAAAAATTATCTCAGCCTGGGAGGCTTATGCGGCGGAGTTTCCCAACGTCAAGCTTTACAAAAGCCTGGGGTCGCGCGCTTACCTGGGCGTAATGAAACATGCAGCGGCGGTGGTGGGCAATTCCTCCAGCGGCATCATTGAGGCACCTTCGTTTAAAGTCCCAACCATTAACATCGGTGACAGGCAAAAGGGGCGGATAAGGGCAGAAAGTGTAATTGACGTGCCCTGCCGCAAGGAGGACATCCTGGCCGCGCTGCGCAGGGCTCTATATGACGAACACTTTCGCCGGCAAGTGCGGCGGGTAAAAAATCCTTACGATCCTTACGGCGATGGTAATGTGAGCGGCAGGGTGGTTTCGGTGCTTGAGACGGTTCCCCTTGACAGACGTCTACTTGAGAAGAAGCTGGACTTTCCCACGCCTGAAGAGGTGGCATCCTATGTTCGATAAACAGTCGGTGTTTATTATTGCCGAAGCGGGTGTCAACCACAACGGGGACCTTGAAACAGCCAAAAGGCTGGTTGACGCAGCAGTGGTTGCCGGCGCGGATGCGGTAAAGTTTCAAACCTTTGTCCCGGAAGAGATCGTGACCGGCAGTGCCGAAAAGGCACCCTACCAGAAGGCCAACATGCCCGGGTGTCGGGAGACACAGCTTGATATGATCCGGCGCCTTACACTTTCGGAAGAGGATTTTCGCACCCTTAAGGCATACTGCGACGGGGCGGGGATAATGTTTTTATCCACGCCGTTCGATTATTACAGTGTGGATTTCCTGGACGAGCTAGGCGTTCCGTTATTCAAAATTCCTTCGGGCGAGTTGGTTAACGATCGTTTTTTGAGGTATGTGGCCGCACGGGGGAAGCCGCTGATAATTTCCACGGGAATGGCCACGCTGGGCGAAGTTGAGGAGGCGCTTGAAGTGGTACAGGATGCAGGTGCACGTGAAATTACACTCCTGCACTGCACTTCGGCCTATCCGGCTTCCTATGAAGAGGTCAACCTGCGGGCTATGGTTACGCTGCGGCAGGCTTTTGGATTGCCCGTTGGTTATTCCGACCATACCCCGGGTACCGAGGTGGCGGTGGCCGCGGTAGCTCTCGGGGCCAGGGTGATCGAGAAACACTTTACGCTCAACCGGAGCATGGAGGGACCGGATCATAAGGCGTCTCTGGAACCGGACGAACTGGCCACGCTTGTCCGGGCGATCCGCAACGTGGAGAGGGCCTTAGGAGACGGACGCAAGCGCCCAAGCCCCGGCGAGCAGGATGTTATGCGCGCGGCCAGGCGCAGCCTGGTCGCGGCCTGTAACATCGCGGAGGGAGAGATGATCACGGAGGAGAAGCTGGCCATCAAGAGACCGGGAACAGGTATCCCTCCGAAAATGTGGTGTCTGGTAGTTGGTCGAAAGGCGCGCGTGAACATTCCGGCAGATACGGTCCTGACGTGGGACATGATCTGATTTTTAAGGGGGAAAACCCGTGAGGCGAGCTGAATTGCTTGAGAAGGTCAGGGTAAAACCTGAAGTGCCCATTGTGCGCGCCCTGGAACAGATGGACCGGTCCGCCCGGCAGATTCTCCTTGTAACCGGCGATAACGACCGGTTGATGGGTACCGTTACCGACGGGGACGTTCGCCGTGCTCTCTTGGAGGGCGTGGATTTGCGCGCGCCCGTTGCCCGGATAATGAACCCTCACCCCAGAGTGTTGCCCGTGGGTTCTCCCCGTGAAGCTATCCGGCAGCTCATGCTAGAACACGGCATCCGCCACGTCCCCTTGGTGGATACACAAGGTCGAGTTGTCGATCTAGTCCTGTGGCAGGATGTCTTTCTGCCCCGCGTCGAGAGCCGTTCCGAAGCGGTGGTAATAATGGCCGGCGGCCAGGGCACGCGGCTCGATCCCTTTACCAAAATCCTGCCCAAGCCGATGATCCCCCTGCGGGACAAGCCCATCGTGGAAGTAATCATGGACCGGTTTCACAGCCAGGGATTTAACCGGTTTATTCTATGCCTTGGTTACAAAGCCGAGATCGTCCGCCTGTACTTTAACGGTGACAACCGGCCCTACCGGACGGAATTCGTCCAGGAGGACACACCGCTGGGTACCGCCGGTGCGCTTTCTCTCCTAGCAGAACGTCTTGGCGAAACCTTCATTCTGACTAACTGTGACATTATTGTGGAACTTGACTACGTCCATTTGCTGGAATACCACCGAGAGCATGGGCACGCCCTGACTGTTGTGGGGGCTTTGAAGGAATTTGTCGTGCCTTACGGGGTCTTGCGTATGCAGGGCGAGGATTTCTGGATCGAGGAGAAGCCCAATTTCCACTTTCTTGTGAATACCGGTCTTTACGTGCTGGAGCCCGCCGTGCTGCCGCTGATCCCGAAAGGTATCCGCGTCGATATGCCCGAAGTCATTGCGACCGTCAGGAAAGCCGGTATGTACATCGGTGTTTACCCGCACCACGGGCGCTGGTTTGATGTGGGCCAGTGGGAGGAGTACCAGCGGACCCTTCGCCTTTTTGAGGCCATGGATCTGGGGGAGTAGACATGTATAAAGGAGTTTCGCTTCTTGGCTTTATTCCCGCCCGCGCCGGATCTAAAGGTGTCCCGGGCAAGAACATCAGACCTCTCGCCGGAAAACCCCTCATCGTGCACACCATCCAGACGGCTAAAGAAAGCGGCGTTTTTGACTGCCTAGTGGTTTCCACCGACGGGGAGGAAATTGCCGGGATAGCCAGGGAAGCAGGTGCGGAAGTTCCTTTTTTGCGCCCGCCGGAATTGGCCACCGATGAAGCGCGGGGGATAGATGCGCTGCACCACGCCCTTAAGTGGTTTGAGGAGCGGGGCACAAAATTCGACTGCGTTATGTGTTTGCAGCCGACCAGTCCACTGCGTTCCGCAGCGGATATAGTGGCAGTAGTAGATCTTTTGCTTGCGCGCAATGCCGAAGCTATAGTTTCGGTGTGCCAGGTTGAACATCACCCCTGGTGGACCAATGTCCTGCCAGAAGACGGCTGTATGAAAGATTTTCTAAAGTCGGGTATTCCCACCAACCGCCAGGAACTGCCGGCATATTACCGCTTGAACGGGGCAATCTACCTGGCACGCTGGGATTTTATCCGTAACAGAGACTCTTGGTTAGGGCCGCATACTTATGCGTATGTTATGCCGCGGGAACGCTCGGTAGATATTGACGAAGAAATTGATTTCAAAATCGCAGAGGTTTTACTGGCCCTGAAAAATCAAAACCAAATTAAACCGGTTCCCTGAAATTGAACTGGTTGACCGGATTTTCTATATGGCGGCTTAAATAAACATTGCGACCTGATGGAAGGCTGGAAGGATGGCCGGATGGAAGGTGAGGGGTTTTTGGCATGAACCCTTTAGGGGAAGCATTTGAATGGTATAATGTTGCTAAGGAAAACTTCTGATGTCTGCCGCCCGTCATGCTGACCGGGAGGTGAGGAAGTGAGCATTCAGGCCGACAAAGAAAAGGTGCGGGAGACCAGCGCAGCTCATGCGGTTGACCGGGAATCCGAAAAGACGCCGGGCCGCATGACCTTCGAGGAGTTCCTGGCGTGGGGGGACGAGGATACCTGGGCGGAGTGGGTGGACGGGGAGGTGGTGGTCCTGACCCCGGCGGCGGTAAAGCACCAGCGAATTGCCAGGTTCCTGGTGGATTTGCTGGGAAACTTCGTTCTCATGCGGCAGTTGGGCGAGGTAATTCCGGCGCCTTTTACCATCAAGCTGCCTGCACCACAAAAACGGGGGCGCGAGCCGGACATCGTGTTTATCAGCAGGGAGCGGCTGCATCGGTTAAAACCCACCTATTTCGACGGCGCTCCGGACCTGGTGGTGGAGATCACCTCCCCGGAAAGTTTCGCCCGGGACCGCGGCGAGAAGTACGTGGAGTACGAGGCGGCGGGGGTTAAGGAGTACTGGCTGATCGATCCCGACCGGCAGCAGGCGGAATTTTACCGCCTGGGGGAAGACGGGCGCTACCAGCTGCACACCGCCGGTGCCGGAGGAGTCTACCATTCCGAAGTTATCCCCGGCCTCCGGCTTAAAACGGCCTGGCTCTGGCAGGACCCGCCCCCGGCCGGGGTGGAGGCGCTGCGCGAGATGGGAGTGATCTGAGCTTGTAAATAACGGCTCCTGCTCTTCCGGGGCTAATATAATGACAACGGATTCACCTTTTTAGCCATCTGACCTTATTGGAAGGAAGATCAGAAATAACCGGGGCAGCGTTGTGATGAAAGGAGGACAGCCAGTGGCGACTCAACCCGCTAGAGAGGTCAAAAAGTTCTATACCTACGATGACTATTTGAAGATAGACGATGGCAACCGTTATGAACTGATCGAGGGGGAACTGGTCTTGACGCCATCGCCGGGCACACGACATCAGCTTTTGGTGGGCAGGCTTTTTAAGATAATTGATCAATATGCCCAGAGAACCGGCTCCGGGCAAGTTTTTTTTGCTCCCCTGGATGTGGTCTTGGACGAACCGGTAAAAAAGAACACTTTCCAGCCTGATATAATTTTTATCAGCAATGAGCGGCTGGGCATTATAGAAGAAACACGGATCAACGGCGCTCCGGACCTGGTGGTGGAGGTTCTTTCCCCGGGCACCATTCGTCGGGACCGGGGCAGGAAAAGCCGGCAGTATTTCAAGAGCGGGGTAAGGGAATACTGGCTTGTAGACCCGCAGGAACGGCTTGTGGAAGTATTTGTGCCCGGCGAAAAAGACTGGCAGCGCGCCGGGGTGTACGAGGAAGAGGATGAAGAGTTCATCACCTCTACGGTTCTGCCCGGCCTGGAAGTGAAAGCCCGGGACATTTTGGGGTTGCCATAATTCATAAGGGCCTGTGGGTATTCGGGGAGGTGTTGAGGGGCAAATGCCGGCAGTTGCGGAAAGGTTGCCAAAAGAGTTATTAAAAATACCCGCGCCCTTTTATGAGCGGCACGGGATAGAACTGGCTTTTTTATTTGGTTCTGCCGTTGAAGATCCCCCTGCGACTCCCCGGGATCTGGACGTGGCCGTACTTTTTTCGGACTATCATTTTCAACGTTACCTGAAGACCTTTGATGAACTATCCGCGCTCATAAAGCGCCGGGACGTAGACCTGGTCGCATTGAACCTGTGCAGTCCGGCGCTGAAGATGGAAGCTTTAACTAAAGGTATTTTGCTTTACAGTAGAGATGAAGAAAGCTTTGCCCGATTTGCCACGGATACCTTTTTCGATTACGAAGACTACCTTTACTTTAAGTGCGAGTACAACACATGCTGGCGGGAACGGGCGAGGGAGGGCTTGCTTGTGGCCGGGAGGCGGCTTAACCGCGAGCGGATTGAAACCTGTTTATCTCAAATGGATCAGTCGGTTCATCGGTTAAAGGACCTGCGCGCACGCTTTTCGTCCTACGAGGAGTTTACGTTTGATCTTGACACCCGGGACCTGTGCGTGCATCACCTGCGTATCGCCCTGGAAAGTGTCCTGGATATTTGCCGGCACTTTCTGGCAGTCAAAGGGGTGGCGTTGAGTGAGTATGATACCACCAGCTTAATCGAACTGGCCGGGGAAAAAGGATTGCTGGATTACCGCTTCGCCCGCCGGATTAAAGGTATGGCCGGTATGCGCAATGCCATCGTTCACGTTTACTGGCGCCTGGATTACCGGGCAATTTATAAAACCGTCACCGGAGAATTAGGTGATTTCGAAGAATTTGCCCGCCAAGTCACCTCTTATCTTGAGCAACAGACCCATTGACCCGTCGCATTTCCGGAAATGCGGAATTGAAGTGTCAATGCAGGGGAATGGGTCGATGCCTACCGGGATATTTCCAGGGCCGACCATTTTCCCAGGACTCTTTTATATCCGGCAATTGTTTCAGTATAAACTCGATAACATTTGTAGCTCTCTCAAATTTGTGATAATTGTTCATGATCCCCAGAATAACCGCCAGAAGATCCGGGTCTTTTTCCTCATCAACAATCTTCCAGGCTTCTTCGGTAAGCACAACATTTTTTTTCGAGGCTATTGCAGCCACCAGATGATGGAGCGTGGAGCTGTCCCAATTCTTACCAATGGCGGCTACCTGCTCCTTAAGAGTATTGATCAATTCCTGCGGGTATGGAATTTCTACCTGTGGAGTACGGGATGCAGGTTCTCCTGTATGGTCAGGTTTATCAGGTGATGGCTGCTCACTGTCCGCAGTATAAAAAGGTATTTCTTCTTTGCCCTCCTTGTTAGAGTCTGTTTTGTTCTCTTTTTCGATCTCCAGGATCATCTCCTCAATCTTTTGCACGGGCAAGCCTGTCACCTCAGCCACTTGTCGGCAGGCCAATTCTTTTTCCAGATAAAAATCGGTATGGTAATATTCCGGTAAAAATTCGGCCGGCAGAAAACCAACGGCCAGAGTTGCATCGAGCGCTTTTCCCTCCGGTACAAAGGCGCCAAGGTAATAGGCAGAAGACAGGACATCGGTCAACTCCCAGCGGGGACCATCCGGTTCTAAACAAGCTACTTCGACCAGGAACCGTAAATCTTCCGTGCCATCGAGAATGTACAGGCATTCTGAAAGGGCACCAACAGTCCTGGAGTTATACTCCTTAAGTCTGTTCTTGACCAGAACACGTAAAAGAGCAGGATCTTTCAGTTTTAAAAAACTGTAAAAGGGCGCAGGACCGCCAACCAATTTTTCTGTTACCTTTTGGGCTCTTTCCAGAGCAGTGAAGGCGGTACCAAAGGCATACCAGAGCCTTTCTGCATCTAACAGCAGGGGTTTTTGCAGTCGCCGGCCTGTAACGCTTTCCAGCCACTGTAGTGTCTCCTGCCATCTCCGTGCATTAAGGTTGCCGGTGGCGCAGGCCCGGCCGGGGAAAAGGTTCTCTGCCAGGGTGACTATGGACCAGATTAGATCATGGGAGGGACGGGACTGCGTCTTTTCATAAAACACTCGCACTGAATCTTCTTCCCGTAAAAGGATAGGCCAGCCGGCCTGGTTTTTTCTTTTCGGTTTCTTCACCTGGGAATCGTCCGGTTCATATCTTTTCCTGTAGACCTGTAGATCTCGAAAAATGACAAATTGCTCCGCACAATGTCCTGTCCGGGCATCTCCGCAAATAGCCAGGTAACGGCCTCTTTCATTCTGGCTTTCCGGGTTCCGGCTGAGCAGAAGCCGGCGATAACCAAACTTTTCTTCGTAGCCAAGGCGCAGGACGGGTAGGGGAAAGGCATTGATTATTTTCATAACTTCATCATAAAAACCTTCCCACTCCGCCGATTCGATCTCCCACGGCAAAATGTCCAATCCAAGGTAGACGCCCATGCGTATAATCATCCATTCACCAATGCTTTTTGTAAAAAACAGGCCGACTGGTATAACTGCGATTATTCAATGTTCTTTTCCAGTTCTTCGATCACACCCGTAACAAATGTCTTGAACTGGTCCATTTTGCTCTTTAAAAGACCCAGGATATCGCCCATATTTTCCGCCAGGTGGCACATTTTCAGCCAGCGCAGCTCACCAGCATAGGCATGGCGGAAAAGGTGGCGGAAGCGGCGGTATTCATCCAGCTCTTCCATTAATTCGCGGGATATGACCCCGGGCCGCAGTCCTTCCAGTTCTACGGCCATGCTTCTTAAAAGTTCCCGGTGCCAATCTCCGGCCTTAACCGGCCCGCCGTCGATCTGGCGCGAAATGCGCTCGAACATTGATTCCACACCCGTGTAAAAATGATGCAAATAGGCCGCCATGGCCATCAGATCCCGGTCGGGCACGGGACCGGTTCTGGCACTCACTTCCTTTAATAAAGCCTGGGCTTTACTGGCAATCTGATCAATTGCCCGCAAGTCTTCATTTATTTCCGATATCAGGCGTTTTAAGCGGGCTACTTTCCTCTCCCTGGCGGTCATATAAGACGATCCCTTCTTTTTGCACCCGTTCCTTTAATGTTTCCACGGCATTTTCCAGGAGCACCAGATCCACCGCAAAGGGGCGGGCTATCTCTTCCGCCAGCCCGTAGGCCTTCAGGTATTCCCTTTCCGGGAGTCCGGCCACGGCCAGATCTATGTCCGAAAACTGATCAAAATCACCCGCGGCCAGGGAGCCAAAAAGGCAGACCTTTGTCACGCCGAACCGGCGGGCCAGTTGCCGGGCTATTTCCCCGGCCTTTTCCCGGGCTAGGCCTGCTTTTTGCTCCAGCTCTTTTTCTTCCCGGGCCACTTCTTTCAGGTGGCCCTGCAGGTATTTCCGGTAATTGTTCATCGTCCCGCATCCCTTATAACCCTCTTTTTGGCGGCAAAGGTAAATCCCCCACGCTTCTGCATCCCGGCATTATTATACCAAAAAGTTGAAAAGCATAATAGCCCGGTTGAGCTGCCGCATTTACGGAAATGCAGAAAAGAAGCTGGAAGTTTTCTGTAAACTTCCAGCTTCTTCTTAAAGATGGGGGACGGGTCAGGTGTAAAAACGGTTAGCGCAAATAGTCCAGCAAAGACGTTTCCAAAATTCTGACCCCCGCCGCCAGAGCCGCCTGGTAGGAAAGCTGCTGGCGGGAAAGGTCCACGGCCACCCGGGCCACGTCGGCGTCCTCCAGGTTGCTCAGCACCTGGGTGAGGCGCAACTCCTGGTCCTGGAGCTGGCTGCGCACCGACTCGAAGTGGCTGGTGCGGGCACCCACCTGCACCCGGTAGCGCAGGATGTGGTCGAGCTGGGTGTTCAGCGCGCCGATGGAATCGTTCACCCCGGAAACGTCCGCTGCCTTCAAACTGTTCCTCAAAGCCAGCAAAACCTGGAAAATCCCACCGGTCAACTCGTACTCGTTGCCTGAAACCTGCGCCTCCCCGAAAACACCCCCCGGGGTATCCGGGTTGCCGTCGTCAAGTGTCACCGCCGGCACGTCGATGGGGTAATTTGCCTGGTCCAGAATCTCCCGGGAAATGCGCTCCAGGTTACCCCGGTAATATATCTTGTCGCCATCCCGCCAGAAGGGCGGCTGGTTGTTTTTCGTCCCGGCAAAAATGTACTTCCCGCCCACGGTAGTATTGGCTATGTCCACCAGTTCGTCGATCATTTTGTCGATCTGCTCGCCGATGGCAGCCATGTCGTCCGGTTCCAGGGTGCCGTTGGCGCCCTGGATGGCGTATTCCATGGCCTTTTGCAGCAGTTCGCCCGCCGTGCCCAGGGCAGTGTCCGCCCCCTCCAGGTAGCTCAAGCCGTCGGTGATGTTGCGCATGTACTGCTTGTTCCGCTCCACCGCCGCGCGCACGTTGAGGAGCTGGCTCAGGGCCGGCGGGTCGTCGCTCAAGCGCAGGACTTTGCGACCGGTGGACATTTGCTCCTGGGTGCGAGCCAGCCTCTGCATGGCATTCTGGATGTAGTTCTGGGTGCGCCGGGCAACCAGCATGTGGGTGACGCGCACTGTTTTTCCCTCCGAATCAGGGGTTTATCTTTTTGCCGTCATTACAGGCGTCCGGCAACACGGGCTTTCCACGCCTGTAAAACGTTTCTATTAATAATGCTTCTTAACCGGTCCTGTTGATCAGGTAGTCCAGCATTTCGTCGATGGCGGCCAGCACCCTGGCGCTGGCCTGGTAGCCGTACTGGTACTGGATCAGCCGGGAAAGTTCTTCGTCCAGGTTGACCCCGGACACGGACTGGCGCAGGGATTCTACCTGCTCGGTGACGGCGCGCCGGCTTTCGGCCATGTCCGATGCACTGCCGGAGCGAGCGCCGATGTCGGCCAGCAGGGCGTTGAAGTATTCATT
Source organism: Desulfofundulus thermosubterraneus DSM 16057 (assembly GCF_900142025.1). Lineage (GTDB taxonomy): Bacteria > Bacillota > Desulfotomaculia > Desulfotomaculales > Desulfovirgulaceae > Desulfofundulus > Desulfofundulus thermosubterraneus. The sequence goes on from NZ_FQZM01000039.1 coordinate 33,296, forward strand.
GAACGTGGTACCGCTCAGGTTGGCCAGGTCTACTTTAACCGGGTTACCGCCGGCGTCTTCTCCCAGCACGAAGCCTTGCGTGCCATCCATCCCGGTGGTCGCCAGCCGGGCCACGTACAGGGCGTTTGTACCGTCAATCAGGGTGGGGTCTTTCAAAATATCCCTGTTTACGGCAAAGTCGCCCCCGACCAGCGAACCGGTGAAAAAGTCTATTTCATCGGGAATATCATTATTGGGTATGCCATCATGGCCGTGGTTGAGGGCCTGGTAGATGGTATTCTTCAAGGCCCTGGCCAGGTTCTCCAGCTTGTCTTTATAACCCTCCACTTTATTGCCGGCTTGATCGGAATAGCCGTCGATTTTCGCGCGGGTTTCTTCCAACCCTGCCAGGCTCCCCGCCTTCGGTAGATTTGCCGGGTAGTTGGTCAGGGAGACCGTCTGATTGCCGATCTGCAATTTTACCTCTTCCACTTTCCCGGAAGATTGATCGACAACCGGCACCAGCTCCACCGTGGCGTCCGCAGCTCCCACATCCACCCCAAAGAAGGTCAGAGCAATTTCCCCGGTCGGCTTACCCCCGTCGGTCAGGTAGGTGACGCTCACCGGCCCGTACTCCGCCAGCCGATCCAGCAACAAGTCCCGCCTGTCCAGGAGGTCGTTGGGCTGGTTGCCCTGGACGTAGACCCGCTTGATGGACTCCGTCAGTTCCCGGATTTGCCGCAGGATTTCATTTACCGCGTCCACATGGTCTTTGAGCTGGCCGCCGGTAACGTTGCCGGAATCGATCTTCAAAATGCTTGTCGAAATATCGTCCAACTGCTGGTAGGCCTCCCGCATCATGGTGGCCAGCTCGTCACCTGTCTCGGCCACGGCGGCCTTGACGCCGGGGTCCTGGGGAGTATTGTTGAGGTCGTGCCAGGTATTGAAAAACTTTGTAAGGGTGCCGGCAATGCCGCTGGCGCCGGGCTCGGGGAAGACGGCCTCAATGCGGCCGAAGATTTCCTCCTGCACCTGCCAGTACTCCCGGGAGGAAATGCTGTCCCGCGCCTGCACGTCCAGGTACTCGTTTTTGATGCGCCGGATCATGGTTGCTTCCACGCCGGTGCCCAGCTGTCCCGGGAGCAGCCTGCTGCCTAGTGTCGGGTTGGCGTACGGGTCGGTGGCGGCGATGACCGCCTCCTGCCGGGTGTAGCCGGGCGTGCTGGCGTTGGCCACGTTGTGGCCGGTGATGTCCATGGCCGTGCGGTGGGCCTGCAGCCCCCGCCGGGCGATTTCCAGGCCGAAGAACGTTCCGGGCATGCGAAAAATGCACCTCTTCTCTTGAGGGGTTTACACGGATTTATCGACAAAAGACGGGCCGGTGCTGCCTTTATCCATGGCGCCGTCCGGCAGGTATGTCTTTGCAGGGGTCGGTGCAATGGCCTTTAAAAGGCGCTCGCAGAAGCGCAGGGCGTTCTGGGCCAGCAGGTTGTTGAGCCTGACCAGTTCCGCCAGTTCCCTGGCCTTCCCCCGCAGGTCTGCCACCAGGTTCATTGCTTCCTGCCTGCCCAGCACCGGCGGCATGGCGGCAACCAGCTCCGCCAGCGGTGCCCCCGGGAACAAACCGCAGGCCCGCCTGACGTATTCCTGCACCCTGGTGCGGGTTGCCTTCAATTCCTCCATATGCCGCGCCAGGAACTCCAGCTCCCTTGTTGCCTCGTTCAACGAGTCCCCGCTGTTTTTGCGCAGGGCGGCGTTTTGCTTTTCTGCCGCCGCCGCCATCTTTTCCAGCGCGGCCAGTTCCTCTTTTAAAATGGAAACCAGCTCTTCTATAAGTTCCTGCATAACGGCCACCGATCATTAAAAAAGTGTTTCTTTGTTTATTTTCGGCAGGAGGAAAATATCCTTGAGCTTCTCGTTTCCGAAAAAACTTTTTGTCACCTTAATTTTTTGCCACATCATGACGAATAAAAAAACAGCAAGCTTTATTAAGTGAAAGGCAGGATGAATATGAGCAAGGTGGAACCAGCCGGCAGGCCGGATCTTTCCTCCATGGTAAAGATGTCCCACACTTTCAAGAATGATGTCCCCGGCGCCGGGGAACAAAGGAATAAAGAGGCGCTTTTTGTGGAAGAAATAGGGGAGGATAAAAGACCCACCATCCAGGAGGTGCGGGATGCCGTCAACCGGATCAACGAGACCATGGAGCTCTACCGCACGGAACTGCGGTTCGTCCTGCACGAGGAAAGCGGGGAGATCATGGTAAAGGTGATTAACGCCGAGACGCAGGAAGTGATCCGGGAGATCCCTCCGGAATGGACCTTGAAAATTGTGGCCAGCGTGAAAAGGATGCTGGGCCTGATCCTGGACAGGTTTATTTAGCACCGGACCCGCTGCGGCGCAGGAAATGGCCGGTGAAAAGAGTTTCAGTTGCCGGCGCTGCCGGGTTTAAAACCGGGTTGCAGGCAATATTAAACCGCCGGCCAAAAACCGGCGGTGCTTCTTGTGCGCCCGGCATGGGCGTTAACTTGGTGGTGAAAGTCCACTGCAGGCGAGGCAGCACGAGTCTGCTAGCCAAAGGCAAGGGTGTCCATCGCGAGGTGGAATCCGAAGGAAGCCGGAGGCAAAACCACGGCCCGATGAACAAGAACCCCATAAGAGGCTAAGCCGTTCGGATGAGCTGGCGTGACACAGCGAAATCCCAGGCTGCCAAGGGACGGCGGAGTATATGGGGCGGGCACGGGGTGAAGGTTAACGCTCTTACCCGGGGAGGCCTGCCGGATAAGCCAGGCAAAGCTGGTAACCCGTGT
>NZ_FQZM01000012.1 GCF_900142025.1 Desulfofundulus thermosubterraneus DSM 16057
TTACTTCCAACTTACAGTTTGGTCAGTGGAACACCGTGCTGGGGGATAACCGCCTCACAGCGGCGCTCATCGACCGTTTGGTCCACCATGCCCATATCCTGGCCTTTGAAGGGGAGAGCTATCGTTTGCAGAAAGCGCTCTCAGCCATAGCTATTAACCAGTCGGAAGATAAAGATAATAGGATTACGACCACAGCGAACTGAAATCTCCCGATTCGAGGGAGAATAATTACCGAGCGTGATGGCAAACTCTGCATTTTTTGATTGCCGAATTCATCATTTTTTAATTGCCAAACACAAGTAGGTCCTGGCACAACCCAGAATCAAGCATAAGAACAGGAGCAGTACAGACCCTGTGAGGCCGGGCTGTTTTTCCCCTTTCATGCCAAACCCTCCCCGGTGCTGTCTTCGGCGGCTGTTTCTGTTGAACCACCCTTCACGGCAGAACCTTGCCAGTCCTCAGCGACGGCTTTCCAATCTACCCGCCTTTCAACCGCACCAGCCCAGATATTCCAGAAGTCCGGATCGTCAGAGCGGGGCTGCTGGGACTTGGGCAGGTCTCTCATCTTCACAAGTACCGGCAATTCCGTTGCCCAACCCAAGAGAATGGCGCTTTGAGATGGGAGCGACGGGAGTTCACGCAATAGTCCCCTGAGATTGTCGGGCACGAACCGATACACCAGCTCCTGGTCACGGTCATTGGTTATCCGATGCAAAAGGAATGAATTGCACTGAGAAAGAACCGTAGGCGAAAGCTCTGATGGCCTTTGAGACGAAATTACCAGCCCGAGTCCAAATTTCCGACCTTCACGGGCGATTCGTTCGAACACCTGGCAACAAACCGAAGCAGCATCATGGTTTTCAGTATCATCCTTATAGCGTTTGATGAAGGTATGCGCCTCCTCCATGACAAGAACCGTCGGCAACGCAACCTGATTCAGTTTCACATAGCGTTGCAGCGCTTCAAAAACCATCCTCGCAATCACTGCTGTAACGATATAAATGACCTCTGAAGGCACAAGCGACAGGTCAATGACGGTTACACACCCGTTTTCCGCCTTGTCACTACCGATATAATTCTCTAGCCATTGTTCGAGTGAAAGGTCTCCCGTATCACATACAACCGGCTTCATTCGGACGTCAGTAAGAAGGTTCCTCACGCGAATCAATAAAGTTTCGACGTGCTCCGATACATTGAGCATTTCAGCCGTGGCTTCAATACTGCGTAGAAAAGCATTCCCGTTGAACGGACATGGTGCATCCACATCAGGCGGTTCAACATCAACTTCACCTCCACCCAAGGTCGAATGTGCCTCGCTCGCAGCCGCAATAAGCTTGTCGACCTCCTGAGGTGTGAAATCGAAGTGTTTCTCCTTCCTACGGAGCTCGCACAGTTCATTTATGACGCTGACAAGTGAATTCAACTTGTCATATTGCTCCCCCGAAAGGAAAGATAAATCAGACTCGATACCCTTTTTCCACTTCTCAAGCTTTTCTAAGAATGATTTCGGCTTTGGGAAAGAACCCCACGGGCTACCGGAATTCTTTTCGATTCGGATAGTGGTCACCATCGTTCGGAGGAAACGTCGGATTTCGTGGCTTTTATCTTCTCCCGGTTCCCACGACCCGTCTCGAACAAAGCGCAGGGCTTGCACAAGGGTCGGCTTCTGGGTCTTGCTACTTGCCTGCGTAAATGAGCACCACTCCGCACTGTTCCAGAACCAAAGAGGAACCTGCAGGGGAAATTCATTTAATTCTGGATTAACCTTGAATATCCGAGCCTTCACGGAAGACCCGGCGCCACAAAAAGCCCTTGAGTATTCTCCATTCGGGTCTAAAATAATAAACCGGGCGTTCGGCGGGCCGGAACAGGCGGTTTTGTTCTCTTGCGCTGCTTCCAGCGACCAATGGATGAGGCCGGCAACGGAACATGACTTTCCACTACCGGTATTTCCCAGCACAGCGAGGTGACGTCCAAACAACCGATCCGGATCGATATACACATCAGCATCTCCAGCAAGCGAGCTGGTACCGATTTTTACTCGACGTCGTTCGCCCGACTCCACGATTGATCTAAGCTGCCGTTCCGTGGGCAACAGCACAGCGACGCCAATCGATGGCAGGGCGTCAGCGCCCCGCTGGAAAACGTATTCCTCTGCATAGAGAGATTTCCTTCGTAAAGTTCCTAACGGGTTGAGGCTCATCTTGCGCAACGGAAAAGGCAAATCAACAAGACCAAAATCCTGCATCCCCCGGCGCTTTGGAAACGCTGACCGTTCCACCGTTATCCATTCGATTTGGCCAACGAGATAGCCATCATCAACAGGTATCAACACATAGCTATTGACCCTTGGAAACGGACGCGGCCCACCGGCATTAAGGGCGACCGATTCTGGGGCTTCGATATCCAACAAAACCTTGATCTCGTTGGGCGACACGAAATCTACGGTTCCGATGACCAAACTCCCAGCATGTTCGAACGGGGTTTGGCTCATGGCTTGCCATCTCCTTCCCCGTGTAATATGTTACTATCCACAGCAGGTTCATTATAGTCCGTTACCCAGCGAGCTTTGAGAAGCTCAACCATACGGAAGGTGGCCCGATCAATGGCTGGCTTAGGCAAATAGTTATCCACAAGTGATTGTAGATCGCCGAAGTGATTGCCGATAAGGAGGGTAATTTGCGCATGTCTTCCCAGTCTTTCGTACGTTTTCATAATTCGCCCCAAAGGATCGCTATATGAAATAACGACCAAATGAGCTGAGGGAATAGTGAGCATGTCTTCAATAACGCGATTGATGTGCTCATCACCGAAACTATAGCCGAAAGTAACCAACGTGCTGTTTGGCCGACACACCGCAGCGGCGAAGTCGCGGAATAATTCGACATAGGGGTAAGCGGCGGTCTCCCGGTCTTTGGCTGCGTTCGGATAGATCATGAGCTGTATCGCCTTAGCACCCGAAAGACCGAGGGCATCCAAGTACGGCTTGATGTCTTGTGCTCCGAACGGAACTGCAATACGGCGAATGTTTCTCTCGATATCTACCCAGTCTAATGAACCATGCAGCTTAGTAAAACGCGCAACGCCTTCTAGATAGCGCGGCTCCCCTCTGATTCCAGGTGGGTTGTAGTGCATGTCCAAGTCGAGTCGAGAGGACCTGAAGACCGGTGCCAATGAACCCACGAAGCGATCAAGCAGGTGAAGGCCTGCTACGTCCGCTCCGGCTTCAATGAAGCGGTCATAGTTGGTCGTGAATATATGGAGCCGGTCTCGAGTACCGGTTCGGCTGGCGAAACTCATCAAGAAGCTGACGAGGTAGGTGAAAGCTTGCTCACTTTTCTTGAGTTTATCAGACTCTGCACTGATTAAACCTCTTTCACCTTTGAGAATCGACTCAGCAAAGTCAGTGAGAAAACGGTTTAGATCTTCCCTGAGTCCTACCACCTCATGATCGCCTGGTTTTAATATTTCCAGCCCACGGAGTAATTCGTTTGCCACGCGTATCTGGTCTTCGACATTTCCCTTCCCTCGACCGGCGGCATACGCTGACCTCTTTACCTCAGCCTCAATCTCATTTTGGTAGTAAGTAAACTTGCATTGTATATTTGTCCATGGTGGTTCTTTGCCGGTTGCCATCCAATGAATCGCATTGCTGAACCCAGATCCCACCAGCAACGCGAGATGTTCCGCTTGGAACAAAGCGGTTAGCCACGGTTCGATTCGCTGCCGCAATTTTACGGTATCAATAGCCTTTCCGTGCTCGAGCCAGGAGCACTGACTTTTGTCTGCCAACTTGTAAGCTTGACCACTTTGTTCATCAATCTTCAAGAGACAAACGGGTTCTTTGTCATCGCGACATTTAAGAATTTGCTCATCATTAGACGTCATAATTGCACCTCCTCGTAGTAGAACCACCGAACAAACCTAGCTTCCAGTTTAGGAACAATATGGGTTAAACCAGTGCTCATGGTTCGACAGAACCTAGCGAAAATCCTGCCAAAAATAGCAGCTGCTGCTGCAGCTCCTGATGTGACAACCAGCCGTAATGAAAAAACAGGGCGAGGTTCCATCCGTTCCTCGCCCATGCCTATTTCAATTCAGTTTACCACTTTATTATCCGGTTCACGACTTATACTCAGTTCAAAACTTTATTCCATCGAAACATTAATTCTTCAACTTTCCCCCGCCCCCTACTCCACCGTCACGCTCTTGGCCAGGTTGCGGGGCTGGTCCACGTCGCAGCCCCTCACCACGGCCATCTGGTAGGCCAGGAGCTGCAGGGGGATCACGGCCAGCACGGGGGCCAGGACGGGATTGGTGGGCGGGATGTAGAGCACGTGATCGGCCACCTTTTCCAGTTCCTTCTGCCCCTCCATGGCCAGGGCGATTACCGTGGCGTCCCGGGCCTTCACCTCTTTGATGTTACTCAGGGTTTTTTCAAAGAGGTTCTTTTGTGTAGCCAGGGCGACCACCGGCACACCCTTTTCAATCAGGGCCAGGGTGCCGTGCTTTAATTCACCGGCGGCGTAGGCTTCGGCGTGTATATAGGAGATCTCCTTCAGTTTCAAAGAACCTTCCAGGGCCACGGCATGGTCCAGGCCCCGGCCGATGAAGAAGACATCCTCGGCCCTGCCGTAAATCCGGGCGAGGTCCTTGATCAGGTGGCCGTTGCCCAGGATCAGTTCCGCCCGGCTGTCCAGCTGCTTTAATTCTTTAATGATCGCCCGCCTTTCCTCAAGGGTAATGGTGCCCCGTACCGCGGCCAGGTGCAGGGCAATCAGGTACATGGCCACCAGCTGGGTGGTATAGGCTTTGGTGGAGGCCACGGCTATCTCAGGGCCGGCCCAGGTATAGAGCACGTGGTCGGCTTCCCGGGCAATGGAGCTGTCCACCACGTTGGTCACGGCCAGCACCGGCGCACCCAGACGCCTGGCTTCCCTCAAGGCGGCCAGGGTATCGGCGGTCTCCCCCGACTGGCTGATTACTATCACCAGCGTATCTTCATCAATAAGAGGCTGGCGGTAGCGGAATTCCGAAGCAATATCCACCTCCACCGGTACGCGGGCCAGCTGTTCGATTACATACTTGCCCACCAGGCCGGCGTGATAGGCGGTGCCGCAGGCGGTGATAAATATTTTACGCAGGCTTCTCAGCTTCTGGTCATCAATCTCCAGTTCCTTGAGCACCACCGCCGAATCGTCACCGGCCAGGCGGCCCTTCAAGGTATCCCGCAGGGCCCGGGGCTGCTCGTGGATCTCCTTCAGCATAAAGTGGGCAAAACCGTTCTTTTCGGCCTGGGCCGCCTCCCATTTCACCTCAAAGACCCGTTTCTCCACCGGTTCCCCGGACCGGTTAAAAATCCTCACTTCTTCCGGTGTCAGTACGGCCATCTCGCCGTCGTCCAGAATGTAGGTGCGCCGGGTATGGGCCAGCAGGGCGGGGATATCGGAAGCCAGGAAGTTTTCGCCCTGACCCAGGCCCACCACCAGGGGGCTGTCCTGACGCACGGCCACAAGTTTTTCCGGCTCGTCAGCAGACAGCACCACCATGGCGTAGGAACCCCGGATGTGCTCCACCACCCGGCATACCGCCTCTACCAGATCACCCCGGTAAAAGTGTTCCACCAGGTGCGGCAGCACCTCCGTGTCCGTTTCGGAAGTAAACTGGTGGCCCTGGGAGCCGAGCCATTCCCTCAATTCCAGGTAGTTCTCAATAATCCCGTTATGCACCACGGCAAAACGCCCGGAACAGTCGATGTGGGGGTGGGCATTGGTGTCCGAAGGGCGGCCGTGGGTGGCCCAGCGGGTGTGCCCGATGCCGGTTCGCGCCTGGCCGTTGTAACCCTGCAACTTTTCCGCCAGGCCGGCCAGCTTGCCCGCCTGTTTGTGCACCTTAATGACCCCGTCTTCCAGAACGGCAATGCCGGCTGAATCATAACCGCGGTATTCCAGTTTGGCCAGCCCGCCAAGGAGTATGGGTACGGCCCGCCGGGGGCCGGTATAGCCAACGATGCCACACATATGGAAAACCTCCAGCAAAAAGGTTTTTAGTCTAATAATTAGAAATGCCGGGGCACAGAAAGGCCTCCGGCAGAGAAAGGGGCTTTTGTAAAAAGAAGGAACGGGGGTAATTTCGTAGAACGGCCTCCTACCCTTATGCCACCGGACACCCTTTGTCCCGGCCGTTGCCGGCCGGTTTTGTAGTGTCGTTCACGGTCGTGGCCAACCGGGGAGCACCCGCCGAAAACTTCGATAAACTCCCTCCTCGTCAACCCGGAACACCCGTTAAATCAACTGGCTAACCGGCAATTTCCGGGTTCTGGCGCTTTAGTTTTCAGTTGTCCCCAAAAAAGACTTGCGCTTCCCACCCCCTTTCAAAAAACCCTCGTTTAAGAGGACACCTTGCGGATTACGTCCACCAGCTCGTCGACAATGGACCGCAGGAGGTCCATATCCCGGCCCTCAACCATCACCCGCACCAGGGGTTCGGTGCCCGAAGGGCGCACCAGGACGCGCCCCTGACCGGCCAGGCGTTCTTCCTGTTCCCGGATGGCCCGGGCTAGAACGGGACTGTTCATCACCTTTTCCTTATCGGTCACCCGGACGTTTTCCAGCAGCTGCGGCAGCTTCTCCATCTGGGCGGCCAGTTCCTGCAACGGTACGCCCGTTTCCCGGACCACCTGCAGGAGCTGTAGGGCGGTTAAAATGCCGTCCCCGGTGGTATTGTAATCCAGCATGATGATGTGCCCACTTTGCTCCCCGCCAAAGGTGGCTCCCGAACGAAGCAGCTCCTCCAGGACATAACGGTCCCCCACCCGGGTTTTCAGCACCCGGATGCCGCTCTGCCCCAGGGCCAGGTCCAGCCCCAGGTTGCTCATCACCGTAGCCACCACCGTATTTTTGGCCAGCCTGCCCTTTTTCTGGAGGGCCCGGGCCAGGATAACCATAATCTGGTCGCCGTCCACCGGGTTGCCCCGGCCGTCCACGGCGATTACCCGGTCGGCATCCCCGTCATGGGCCAGCCCCAGGTGGGCGCCATGCTCCAGCACCGCCTCCTGCAGGGCGGCTGGGTGGGTGGAGCCGCAGCCGGCATTGATATTGACCCCGTCGGGGGTGTTGAATATGGGGATGACTTCCGCACCCAGTTCCGCCAGCACCCGGGGGGCAACCCGGGAGGCGGCCCCGTTGGCGCAGTCCACCACCACCTTCAAACCGGAAAAGTCACATGATACGGTATCCTTTAAAAAGGCCACGTAACGGTCCACCGCATCGACTACCGGGTAAGCACGACCCACCCCCGCCCCCACGGGAGCGGGAATGCGGTCGGGACAGGAAACCAGCTGCTCGATTTCCTCTTCCATCCCCTCGGACAGCTTGTAGCCGCTGGCTCCGAAAAACTTGATCCCGTTGTCGTCCATGGGATTGTGGGAAGCAGATATAACCACTCCCCCGGCGGCACCCAGGGCCCTGGTGAGGTAGGCAATGGACGCGGTGGGCATGACCCCCACCTTGAGGACATTGACCCCGGCCGAACATATCCCGGCCGTGAGGGCGGCCTCCAGCATGTCGGAGGAAATGCGGGTATCCCAGCCGACCACCAGGCTTGCCCCCGGCAGGCCCCGGGAAAGGACGTAAGCCCCCGCCCGTCCCAGCTTTAAGGCCAGTTCCGGGGTAAGCTCCCGGTTGGCCACCCCCCGGACGCCGTCGGTACCAAATATTGCTCCCATGGTCAGATCCCCTTTCACACTCACCCGCAGGAAGTAATTCCAAGATCACGTCCAAACACTGATAATTATATCTACACCCATTGAAGAGGTCAATTTTTTGTCTAGAAGTTTGACTTCACTAACAATAATATGATCAGGGATAACTTCCGGTCATATCACTCCCGGCAAATCCCTGCAGCTACCCGTTTTTCATTGGTTTTGTTCTTCCGGCGGCGTTCTTTCAGGAGGGTTTTCCGGCAAGGGGGAAAGGCGTACCGTAACCTGCACCTGCTCGGGACGCAGGACCACGCCGCTCCCGGGAGCAACCAGGCCAACCCTTCGTACCACGTCCTGACTGACCCCGCTGATATCCACCGGGACAGTGTTTACCCTTTGGACACCTTCCAGTACCGGCGCCGGTGCCGATACCTGGATCACATCGGGCTCCACCCTTACCTCCTCCACCCGGTAACCCGCCGCGGGAGTCCCCCTTACCTGGGGTTCCACCGGCACTTCCTTCACCGGCATGGCCAGAACGGGAACGGTCACCCTGACCACAGGGGGAAACACGCTGACTCCCCGGGGCAGGCCGGTGAGTGTCGCCGATCTTTCCACCGTTCCACTGGCACCCTGTACGTCAACGGTCGCCGTTACCCGGGTAACGGCATTGACCAACCGCTCCGGCCCTTTCAGGTGCACCAGCGGCGGGTCCACCGTAGCGGCCAGGGCACTGTAACCGGCGGCGGGTTCCCCCCTGAAGGTTACCGCCACCGGGACTTCCTTTTCCACTATCCTGTCCACCTGCACCCGCACCCGGGAGGGGGACACCTGGATCACCCGGATGCCGGGTGGAGCACTCACATTTACCGTCAGCTCGTTTTCCCCCGGGGTGATGCCGGATAAGTCCACCACCGCCTGGAAATCACCCGGGGTAAGGGTGGTCAGCTGACCCCGGCTGCCCTGGGCCCGCACATTCACCGTTGACGGCAACCCGGTCATCATGTAACCGTCGGGCATCCCCCGCCCCTGCAGGGAAACATTAAACGGGCGTTCGTCCAGGGGGTTTTGTTCGTTAGTCACGTAAACCCACAGGATCAGGGCCATTAACAGCGACAGGATTTGCAGGGAAAGATTGCGCCAGTTTAAACGGGGCAAACAGGAACACCTCCGGCACTCCTACTGTTTACGGAGCCACAAAAAGGCCAGGGAACGCCCCTTTTGCGGCTCGAACGCCCCGGCCAGCCGGTCGGCCAGGGCAGGCTCGTCCAGGTTTCTGGCCAGCACACCCTCCACGGCCAGGGAAATGATCCCCGTCTCCTCGGAAACAATCACCGCCAGGGCATCCGAAACTTCCGTTACGCCGATACCCGCCCGGTGACGGGTGCCCAATCCCCTGGCCACATCGGGGCTTTCCGTCAGGGGTAACAGGCAGGCCGCCGATGCCACCCGGTCCCCCCGGATGATCACCGCGCCGTCATGCAAAGGGGTGTTGGGCTCAAAAATATTGAGCAGTAATTCTGCCGTCACCAGGCCGTCAATTTTAATGCCCGTATCGATGTACTCCTCCAGGCCGGTCGTCCGCTCCAGAACAATGAGCGCACCGATACGCTGGCGGGACAGGAGGCTGGCCGCCCGCACCACCTGGCTGATGGTCCGGGAACGATCATCCTCACCCTGATGAATGAGCGAGCTGGTAAAAAAGCGGCCTCCCCCTAACTTTTCCAGCGCCCGGCGCAGTTCGGGCTGGAAAACTATGGGCAGGGCGACCACCAGAGCGGTCATCACCTGGCGCAGCAGCCAGTGAAAGGTGTATAAATGCAGCCAGCTGCTTAAAGCCGTTGCCACCAGCAGAACGGCCAGGCCTTTTAGCAGCTGTACCGCCCGGGTGCCCTTAATCAACAGAATTAACCGGTAGAGAACAAAGGCCACAATGAGGATGTCGATGATACTGGTGAGATTAAACAGATCCAGGTTCAGGGCCTTGAGTTGCTCCAGCAACTTCTTTCCCCCTTCATACCCCCGATCACGGTTAGTATTGGATCCATAAAGACATTATAACCCTTTTGTGGTTGCAAATAAAGGAGCGCCCTCATCTAAAGGAGCGCCCGAATTTATCTTCCATTGTTTTTGAGCAACCCGTAGGCGATGCTGTCTACCAGAGCCTGCCAGCTTGCTTCAATGATGTTTGTGGATACCCCCACGGTGCCCCAGGACCGCTCACCGTCCCCGGTTTCAATCAGCACCCGCACCACCGCCCCCGTGCCGTCCTTTTCATCCAGCACCCGCACCTTGTAGTCGGTGAGCTGCATGCGCCGGATGTCGGGGTAGAAAACTTCCAGGGCCTTGCGCAGGGCGTTATCCAGGGCGTTCACCGGGCCGTTTCCTTCCGCCGCCGTGTGCACCACCTGGTCGCCCACGGTCAACTTGATGATGGCTTCGGAATACACGGGGCTGTTTTCCTTCAGCTCTATGATCACCCGCAGGCTTTCCAGCTTGAAGGGCTCCCGGTAATTGTCGTACGCCCGGCGCAGGAGCAGTTCAAAGGACCCTTCGGCGCCTTCAAACATGTACCCCTGATGTTCCAGCTCTTTAATTTCTTCCAGGAAGCGGCGCGTTTCTTCCCTGCTGGCATCGAGATTGAAGTTGAGCTCCTTTAACTTGTAGAACAGGTTGGACAGCCCGCTCAACTCGGATACAAGCACCCGCCGCCGGTTGCCCACCAGCGCCGGGTCAATGTGCTCGTAGGTGCGGGGGTCCTTTAAAATGGCGCTGACGTGGACCCCGCCCTTGTGGGCAAAGGCGCTGGAACCTACGAAGGGCTGGTGGGGGTTGGGATGCAGGTTGGCCAGCTCGCTCACATAGCGGGAGAGATCGGTGAGCTGGGCTAAAGAAGACCGGGGGATGGTTTCGTGGCCGTACTTTAAGGTAAGGTTGGGTATAACGGAACAGAGGTTGGCATTGCCGCAGCGCTCCCCGTAGCCGTTGATGGTCCCCTGCACATGGGTTGCCCCGGCCCGCACCGCCGCCAGGGTGTTGGCCACGGCCAGCTCCCCGTCATTATGGCAGTGGATGCCCAGAACGACAGGGACATCATCCCTCACCCTGCGTATTATGGCGGCTATTTCCTCCGGCAGGCTTCCCCCGTTGGTATCGCAAAGAACCAGCCGATCAGCCCCCCCGCGTACGGCCGCCTTCAGGGTGGCCAGGGCATATTCGGCGTTGGCCTTGAAGCCGTCAAAAAAATGTTCCGCATCGTAAATGACCGTCAATCCCCGGCTTTTCAGATAGCCCACCGATTCTTCAATCATGGCCAGGTTTTCTTCCAGGGTGGTCCCCAGGGCCCTGGTCACGTGTAAGTCCCAGCTCTTGCCGAAAATTGTGGCTACGGAAACCCCGGCGGCCAGAATGCACTGGATGTTGCCGTCTTCCTGCACCGGAACACCGGGCTTGCGGGTGGACCCAAAGGCGGCAATGCGGGCATGGGACAGCCGGTGGTTTTTAATGCGCTGGAAAAAAGCCATGTCCTTGGGGTTGGAGCCGGGCCAGCCGCCTTCCACGTAGTGAAAGCCCATTTTATCAAGCTTGAGGGCAATCTTGACCTTGTCTTCCGCGGAAAAGGAAATGCCTTCCCCCTGGGAGCCGTCCCGCAGGGTGGTATCGTAAATCTCCACTACCGCCATGGTTTCTCCCCCTTAGACAGGCTCGCCCCTTTCCACCAGCTCGGCAATCAGCCGGCCCATTTCCGTGGTGGTTACCTGCCGCTTGCCCGGTTCCATGATATCCGCGGTGCGGTATCCCTGTTCGAGCACCGTGGCCACCGCCCGTTCAACTGCCGCGGCCGCCTCCTCCAGCCCGAAGGAATGGCGCAGCATCAGGGCACCGGAAAGGATGGCGGCAATGGGATTGGCCAGCTGGCGCCCGGCAATGTCCGGGGCGGACCCGTGAACCGGCTCATATAAGCCCACCCCGTCTCCCAGGCTGGCCGAGGGCAGCATACCCAGGGAGCCGGTGAGCTGGGCGGCCTCGTCGCTCAGGATATCGCCGAAAAGGTTCTCCGTGAGCAATACATCGAATTGTTTAGGGTTACGCACCAGCTGCATGGCACAGTTATCCACCAGCATGTGGTTGACTTCCACGTCGGGGTACTCCCGGGCCATGTCCGTAACCACCTCCCGCCACAGGCGGGAGCTTTCCAGTACATTGGCCTTATCCACCGAGGTGAGCTTTTTCTTTCTTTTCCGGGCCAGTTCAAAGGCCCGCCTGGCCACCCGCTGGATTTCCTGGGTGGTGTAGACCAGCGTTTCCACCACCCGCTGCCCGCCGGGAATTTCCTCCCGCTTTTTCTCCCCGAAATAAAGCCCGCCGGTCAGCTCCCGCACCACCACTATATCCAGCCCCTCCACCACTTCCGTCTTCAGGGTGGAAGCACCGGCCAGGGCCGGGAAAACCATGGCCGGGCGCAGGTTGGCGTAAACATTCAGGGCCTTCCGCAGGGGCAGCAGGGCGCCCGCTTCCGGGCGCAGGTGCACCGGGAGGTTATCCCATTTGGGCCCCCCGACCGCCCCCAGAAGGACCGCGTCACTGGACCGGCACAGATCCAGGGTGGCCTGGGGCAGG
Source organism: Desulfofundulus thermosubterraneus DSM 16057 (assembly GCF_900142025.1). Classification (GTDB taxonomy): domain Bacteria; phylum Bacillota; class Desulfotomaculia; order Desulfotomaculales; family Desulfovirgulaceae; genus Desulfofundulus; species Desulfofundulus thermosubterraneus. The sequence goes on from NZ_FQZM01000012.1 coordinate 12,323, forward strand.
GGCTGGCCCGTGGCGTCATAGGCTATTCCCCCGATTAAACCTTCCTGAAAACAAAACTCATATCCAAAACGACGTCCGGCGGCGGCCAGGACCCGGGTGGCCTGGGCCGTTACCTCCGGGCCAATACCATCCCCCGGCAAAACCGCGATCCTGTACATCATCCATTCAACCTCCGGGCTACATAGTTAATCAGACCTCCGGCAGCGATAATCTCCTGCATGAACGGCGGCACCGGTGTGGCCCGATACTGCTCATTGCGGGTCAGGTTGGTGATGGTCCCCGATTCCACGTCCACCGCCACTTCGTCACCCTCCTGGATTTTAGCCGCCGCTTCCGGAGACTCGAAGATGGGCAGGCCGATGTTGAAGGCGTTGCGGTAGAAAATGCGGGCAAAGGAAGCGGCAATCACGCAGGAAACCCCGGCCGCCTTGACGGCTATGGGGGCATGCTCCCGGGAGCTGCCGCAGCCGAAGTTTTTCCCGGCCACAATGATGTCCCCCGGCTGCACCCTCCCGGCAAAGGAGGGATCCGCATCCTCCATGCAATGGGCGGCCAGCTCCCGGGGATCGGAGGTATTCAGGTAACGGGCCGGAATAATGGCGTCGGTGTCTATATCATCACCAAACTTCCATACTTTTCCGCGCAACTGGTTCATCTACAGCACCTCCTGGGGAGCGGCAATCCGCCCCAAAATGGCCGAGGCGGCGGCTACCGCGGGATTGCTCAGGTATACTTCGCTTTCCGGGTGGCCCATCCGGCCGACAAAATTCCGGTTGGTGGTGGCCAGGCAGCGCTCCCCGGCGGCCAGGATGCCCATGTGGCCGCCCAGGCAGGGGCCGCAGGTGGGAGTGCTCACCGCCGCACCGGCGTCAATAAATATTTCAATTAAACCTTCCTTTAAGGCGGTGCGGTAAACTTCCTGGGTCCCCGGGATAACAATCAGGCGCACACCGGGATGCACCTTTTTGCCCTGCAACACCCGGGCGGCCAAGCGCAGGTCCTCCAACCGGCCGTTGGTGCAGGAACCGATAACCACCTGCTGGATCTCCACGTGCCCCGCCTGGCTCACCGGGCGGACATTGGAGGGCAGGTGGGGGAAGGCCACCTGGGGTTCCAGCTTGCTCACATCAAACTCGTAAACCCGGGCGTACCGGGCACCGGGATCGCTCTGATACACCCGGTAGGGCCTCCTGGCCCGTCCTTTTACGTAGTCGAGGGTAATTTCATCGGGCGGCACAATGCCGTTTTTGGCCCCGGCCTCCACGGCCATATTGGACATGGTCAGGCGCCCGTCCATGGACAGGGTCTCGATGGCCGGGCCGGTGAATTCCATGGCCTGGTAGAGGGCACCGTCCACGCCGATCTGGCCGATGGTGTAGAGGATTAAATCCTTGCCCCCCACCCAGGGCTGGAGCTCCCCATAATAGACGAACTTAATTGACTCGGGAACTTTGAGCCAAATTTCCCCCAGGGCCATGGCCGCAGCCAGGTCGGTGCTGCCCACCCCGGTGGCAAAGGCCCCCAGGGCACCATAGGTACAGGTATGGGAATCGGCCCCGATCACCACGTCCCCCGGTCCCACCAGCCCCTGCTCGGGCAAAAGGCAGTGCTCGATCCCCATGCGCCCGACCTCAAAGTAGTGGGTCAACTGCTGCTGGCGGGCAAAGTCCCTGAGGATTTTGGCCTGCTCGGCCGACTTGATATCCTTGTTCGGTACGAAGTGGTCGGGTACCAGGACCACCCGCTCCCGGTCAAAGACCTTTTCTACACCGATGCGCCGGAACTCCTTGATGGCTACGGGAGCGGTAATGTCGTTACCCAAAACCAGGTCCACCCGGACATTGATCAGCTGCCCGGGCTCCACCCGGTCGAGGCCGGCATGGGCGGCCAGGATCTTTTCCGTGATGGTCATGGGCATGTTCTTAACTCACCTCGTTGCTCTTGTCTGTTAGCCTACCCGACTCCCAGAGGAGCCTGTTGACCGCGTTGACGTAAGCTTTGGCGCTGGCCTCCAGGATGTCCGTGCTGATGCCCCGGCCCAGGTAGGTCTTGCCGCCGTTTTCGGAGATTTTCAAGGTAACCTCGCCAATGGCGTCCTTACCGGAGGTAACGGCATTAATCCCCCAGCTTTTGAGCACGCAGGGAACACCGGTGACCTTGTCGACCGCCCGGCAGATGGCATCCACGGGGCCGTTGCCGCAGGCCGCCTCCTCAAAGACCTCGTCGCCCTTCTTCAACCCGACGGTGGCCGTGGGCACTATGGTCGTACCCGTGGAAATGTGCAGGTACTCCAGGGTATAGGTTACCGGCACCGGGCGCAGTTCTTCCTCCACAATGGCCTCCAGGTCCGCGTCGGTAATTTCCTTTTTCTTGTCGGCCAGGACCTTGAACTGCTGGAAGGCCTTGTTGAGCTCTTCCTCGCCGAGCTCGTACCCCAGCTCTAAAAGTCTCTGCCGGAAGGCGTGCCGCCCCGAATGCTTCCCCAGAACCAGGTTGCTCTGGCTGATCCCCACCATCACCGGATTCATGATCTCGTAGGTGGTACGCTCCTTGAGCACCCCGTCCTGGTGAATGCCTGATTCGTGGGCAAAGGCGTTTTTACCCACCACCGCCTTGTTGGGCTGCACGGGCATGCCGGTGAGGCTGGACACCAGGCGGCTGGTGCGGTAAATCTCCTCCGTACGGATGTTGGTCTCACAGCCGAACTGGTCCCGGCGGGTGTACAGGGCCATGACCACCTCTTCCAGGGCGGCGTTTCCAGCCCGCTCGCCGATACCGTTGATGGCCCCTTCCACCTGGTTGGCCCCGGCTGCCACCGCCGCCAGGGAATTGGCCACCGCCAGCCCCAGGTCGTCGTGGCAGTGCACGCTCAGCACCACCTTCTCAATGCCCGGCACCCGCTGGCGGATGTCCCGGATGAAACGGGCAAATTCCTCGGGCGTGGCGTAACCCACCGTGTCCGGGATGTTCACCACCGTGGCCCCGGCCGCAATGGCCGCCTCCAGCACCCGGCACAGGAAATCAAGCTCCGACCGGGAGGCGTCCTCGGCGGAAAACTCCACGTCGGAAACATAACTCCTGGCTCGCTTGACCGCCGCCACGGCAGCTTCTATTACCTGTTCTTCGGTCATGCGCAGCTTGTGGCGCATGTGAATGGGCGAGGTGGCAATAAAGGTGTGAATCCGGGGCTGCTCCGCCCCCTTAACGGCCTCCCAGGCCCGGTCGATATCCTGGAAATTGGCCCGGGCCAGGGCCGCCACGGTCACGCCCCGCACTTCCCGGGCAATGGTCTTAACCGCCTCGTAATCCCCGGGGGAAGTGATGGGAAAACCGGCTTCAATCACGTCTACTCCCAGCCTGGCCAGCTGCCTGGCGATCTGCAATTTCTCCATCACGTTGAGGCTTACCCCCGGGGATTGTTCCCCGTCCCTTAAGGTAGTATCAAAGATGTAAACACGCCGGGTCATAAAAGTCCTCCTTTGAGTGGAATCAACATTCAAAGGTTTCGTCAATTCCACGTCCGCTGGGAACCATGGGCAAAACCTTCTCCTGTGGACTTACCAAGCAATTGACCAGCACCGGGCCGGTCGTGCCGAGCGCCTCGGGGATGACCCTTTGCGCCTCTTCTTCCGTTTCTACGGTATAGCCCTTGATGCCATAGGCCCTGGCCAGGGTGATGAAATCGGGATGGAACTCGAAGTCCACGGCCATGTAGCGGCCCTCGCAGTAATATTCCTGGAGCTGGCGCACCATGCCCAGGGTCTGGTTATTGATCATTAGTATTTTTATGGGCAACTCCTGCTCCCGCACCGTAGCCAGTTCCTGCATGGTCATCTGGAAACTGCCGTCGCCGGTAACCAGAATAACCTGCTGGTCGGGCAGTCCCAGCTGGGCGCCAATGGCGGCGGGCAGGCCAAATCCCATGGTACCCAAACCACCCGAGGAGATCAGGCCGCGCGGGTGCTTAAACCGGTAATACTGGGCCACCCACATCTGGTGCTGGCCCACATCGGTGGCGATGGTGGCGCAGCCTCCGGTGTGGCGGTACAATTCTTCAATGATGTACTGGGGTTTCAAGCCGCCTTCCCGGTTGTAGCGCAAAGGATAAAGTTCCCGCAGTTCCTGGACGCGGGCCAGCCAGGGGGAACGGTCGGTTTTCTTAAGCAGGGGCAAGAGGGACTGCAGCACCAGCTTCACGTCCCCCACAATGGGTACATGCACCGGCACGTTCTTGCCAATTTCGGCCGGGTCGATGTCCACATGGATCACCGCCGCGTGGGGGGCAAATCTGGCCAGCTTGCCCGTAACCCGGTCGTCAAACCTGGCCCCCAGGGCAATGAGCAAATCACACTCCGTCACGGCCAGGTTGGCGTAGCGGGTCCCGTGTAGACCAAGCATCCCCAGGAACAGCGGGTGATCCCCGGGAAAGCTGGAAAGCCCCATGAAGGTATTGGTAACCGGAGCGGAAATTAACTCGGCCAGCTCCAAAAGCTCTCCGCTGGCCCCGGAATTGAGAATACCGCCGCCGGCGTATATCACCGGGCGCTGCGACCTGTTGATTAATTCCGCCGCCTCGTTTATTTTGTTGCGGTGCCCCCGGTAGGTGGGTTTATACCCCCGCAGCTTCACCGTTTCAGGATAGTGAAAGTCAATGGTTGCCCCGGCCACATCCCTGGGCAGGTCGATGAGCACCGGCCCCGGCCGGCCGGTGGAAGCAATATGAAAAGCGTTCTTGATGATCTGGGGCAGGGCGGCCGGGTCTTTTACCAGGTAATTATGCTTGGTAATGGGAATGGTAATCCCGGTGATATCCACTTCCTGAAAGGCGTCGGTGCCCACCTGGCTGGTGGGTACCTGGCCGGTAAAAACCACCAGGGGGACTGAGTCCATGTAGGCGTTGGCTATCCCGGTCACCAGGTTCGTGGCTCCCGGGCCGGAGGTGGCCATGCATACCCCCACCCGCCCGGTGGCCCGGGCGTAACCGTCGGCGGCATGTACGGCCCCCTGCTCGTGGCGGACCAGCACATGCTTGATGGAGGAATGATAGAGGGCGTCGTATACGGGGAGCATGGCGCCTCCCGGATACCCAAAAACAATATCCACCTTTTCCAGCTCCAGGCAGCGTACGAGAGCCTGGGCAGCGGTAATCTTCAAGGCAACTCCCCCCTTTTCCAGCCGTTTTTTCCGGGAGTTACCGGGGGGCCCGCCGGCGGGCCCCGCCCTGAACCCGGTATTTAGCGCTTCTGCAGCCAGGGCATCATCTTGCGCAGCTCGGCCCCCACCTTTTCAATGGGGTGTTCGGCCTCCCGGCGGCGCATGGCGCTGAACATGGGCCGGTTGGCCTGATTTTCCAGGATCCATTGCTTGGCAAACTGGCCGCTCTGGATCTCCTGCAATACCCGTTTCATTTCCCTGCGGGTCTCTTCCGTAATGATGCGCTTGCCGACCATGTAATCCCCGTATTCGGCGGTGTTGCTGATGGAGTAACGCATCCAGCTCAGGCCGCCCTCGTAGATGAGATCCACGATCAGTTTCAGCTCGTGCAAGCACTCAAAGTAAGCCATTTCCGGGGCGTACCCGGCCTCCACCAGGGTGTCGAAGCCGGCCTTGATTAACTCGCTGACCCCACCGCACAGGACGGCCTGCTCGCCAAAGAGGTCGGTTTCCGTTTCTTCCCTGAACGTGGTCTCGAAAACGCCAGCCCGGGTGCCGCCGATGCCCTTGGCGTAGGCCAGGGCCAATTCCCGGGCCCGGCCGCTGGCGTTCTGGTGCACGGCCACCAGGCAGGGCACCCCCTTGCCTTCGGTATACATGCGGCGCACGATGTGCCCCGGCCCCTTGGGGGCCACCATAATGACATCCACTTCCTCCGGAGGCACAATCTGCCCGTAGTGGATGTTGAAGCCGTGGGAGAACATGAGGGTCTTGCCCGCCGTCATGTGGGGGGCAATGTCCTCCGTGTACAGGCGGGGCTGCACCTCATCGGGCACCAACACCTGGATGATGTCCGCCCGGGCGGCAGCCTCGGCGGGGGTGTAAACCTCAAATCCATCGGCTTTAGCCTTTTCCCGGCTGCGGCTGGCCTCATGCAGGCCAACGATCACATTTAACCCGCTGTCTTTTAAGTTTTGGGCCTGAGCGTGTCCCTGGCTGCCGTAGCCGATAACAGCAATGGTTTTCCCCTGTAACACGGCCAGATCAGCATCGTTATCGTAATACACTTTCACCATTCTCTAATCATCCTCCCGTGTACCATTGGTATTGATATTGGTATAGCGGGAACCCCGCAGCATGGCAATTTTACCTGTACGCACCAGTTCTTTAATCCCGTAGGGCTTGAGGGACTCCTCAAAGGCCCTGATCTTGCCTTCGTTGCCGGTGCATTCCAGGATCATGGTCCGCCGTCCCAGGTCCACAATGCGAGCCCGGAAAATATCGGCAATCTGCATTATTTCCCCCCGTTTTTCCGGCTCGGCGCTCACCTTGATGAGCACCAGTTCCCGGTCCACGTATTCGTCGGCGGTGATGTCGCTGATCTTGATCACATCGATGAGCTTGTGGAGTTGCTTGGTCACCTGCTCCAGCACCCGGTCGTCTCCTTCCACCACAATGGTCATGCGGGAAATGGCCGGGTTGTCGGTGCGGCCCACCGCCAGGCTGTCAATGTTGTATCCCCGCCGGCTGAACAGACCGGCCACCCGGGCCAGGACCCCGGGGTTGTTTTCCACCAGCACCGCCAGGGTGTGTCGCATGATACCACCTCCCCGGTTTAGCCTAACATGCGGTCCAGGGACTCACCCGGAGGAACAAAGGGCAGGACATTCTCTTCCCGTTCAATGACGAAGTCGATGAGCACCGGTTTAGATGTAGCCAGGGCCTGTTCCAGGGCAGGCCTGACGTCGGCGGCTTTCTCCACCCGCATGCCCACAGCACCGTAGGCCTCGGCCAGCTTGACAAAGTCGGGGTTAACCAGTTCGGTGTAGGAATAGCGCCGGTTGTAAAACAGCTCCTGCCACTGGCGAACCATCCCCAGGTACCCGTTATCCATGATGGCCACCTTTACCGGCAGGTCATAGTTTACCGCCGTGGCCAACTCCTGGATGTTCATCTGGATGCTGCCGTCGCCGGCGATGTCAAAGACAATCTCACCGGGGCAGGCCACCTGCACGCCGATGGCTGCAGGCAGGCCAAAACCCATGGTGCCCAGCCCGCCGGAAGAAATGAAAGTCCGGGGACGGGTATAAGTATAATAATGGGCCGCCCACATCTGGTGCTGGCCCACCTCGGTAGTAATCCTGGCCTGGCCTTTCGTCACCCGGTATATCTCCCGGATGACCTGCTGGGGCTTGAGGTGGCCGTTTTCTTCGTAGGTAATGGGATATTCCTTTTTCCAGGTCTGGATCTTTTCCTGCCAGGCACCCGGCAACTTGGCTTCAAGACGCTCAATAAGGGCGGAAAGCACCCGCTTGACATCCCCCACCAGGGGAATATCTACCCGTACATTCTTCCCTATTTCCGCCGGGTCAATGTCAATGTGCATGATCCTGGCCTGGGAAGCAAAACTCTCCAGTTTACCGGTAACCCGATCGTCAAACCTGACACCCACGGCAATCAACAAATCGCACTCGCAGACAGCAAAGTTGGCGTACTTGCTGCCGTGCATGCCCAGCATGCCCAGGGACAGGGGATGATCCCCGGGAAAGCCCCCCAGGCCCATGAGGGTGGTGGCCACCGGGGCCAGGATCAGCTCGGCAAAACGGCGCAGCTCCCGATGGGCGCCGGAATAAACCACACCACCCCCGGCGTAAATAACCGGCCGCTCGGCCCGGGCTATGGCCTCCGCCGCCCGGTTGAGCTGTTCCGCCGACGGCTCCAGCACCGGGTGATACCCGGGCAGGTTCACCGGCCCGGGATCCTCATATTCGGTCTGGTCACTGGAGACGTCTTTGGGTATATCTACCAGTACCGGGCCGGGCCTGCCTGTAGTGGCGATGTAAAAGGCCTCCCTGATGACGCGGGCCAGATCCCGCACGTCTTTCACCAGGTAATTGTGCTTGGTAATGGGCAGGGTGATCCCGGTAATATCCGCTTCCTGGAAGGAATCCTTGCCCAGCTGGGAGGTAACCACCTGCCCGGTAAAGGCCACCAGGGGTATGGAATCCATGTAAGCGTTGGCAATGCCCGTAACCAGGTTGGTGGCACCAGGACCGGAGGTGGCCAGGCACACCCCCGGCCTGCCTGAAGCCCGGGCATAGCCGTCCGCCGCATGGGCAGCACCCTGTTCGTGCCTGGTTAAAATGTGCCGGATATCTGCATCGTAGAGGGCATCATAGATGGGCAATACCGCACCTCCGGGATAACCGAAGATGGTATCCACTCCCTGTTCCCGCAAACTGTCGACCAGGATTTGCGCCCCGGATTTTTTCATGCCCCCTCACCTCCACCATCTATTCGAAAACTGCTCCCGTGCCGGCCGAACTCACCTGCCGGGCATAGCGGGCCAGATAACCTCCGGTCACCCGGGGAGCAGGAGGAGTCCACCGGGCCAGCCGGTCCTGGATTTCTTCCGGACTGAGTTCTACGTCCAGGCGATAATTGGGAATATCAATGACGATCATATCCCCGTCCCTCACCACGGCCAGGGGACCGCCTGCAGCCGCCTCGGGGGAGATATGGCCGATGGAGGCACCCCGGGTGGCACCGGAAAAACGCCCGTCGGTCAAAAGGGCCACATCCCTGTCGAGCCCCATCCCCGCCACCGCCGCCGTGGGGGCCAGCATTTCCCGCATGCCGGGACCGCCCCGGGGACCTTCATAACGGATGACAATTACGTCGCCCCTGTTTATGGTGCCGCCCAGGATGGCCGCCAACGCCTCTTCTTCGGAATCGAAGACGCGGGCCGGCCCGCGGTGCACCATCATTTCCGAGGCCACGCCGGCCTTTTTCACCACCGCCCCGCCGGGTGCCAGGTTCCCCCGCAGGATGGCTATGCCACCGGTAGAGCTGTGCGGGTTCTCAACGTCCCGGATTACCTCCGCACGGCTCACCCGGCAGCCCCGGATCAATTCGCCAACGGTTTGCCCGGAAACCGTGGGCAAATCCAGGTGAAGCAGATCCTTTTTCGCCAGCTGGGCCATTACCGCCCGGATGCCCCCTGCTTCATGGAGGTCCTGCATGAAGTAGGGCCCCATGGGGCTGAGCTTGCACAAATTTGGCGTGCGGGCACTGATTTCATTGATCTTGTCCAGGCTGATTTCCACCCCGGCCTCCCGGGCAATGGCCGGTAGGTGCAGCACCGTGTTGGTGGAACAGCCCAGGGCCATATCCACGGCCAGAGCGTTTTCAAAGGCCCTGGCGGTCAGGATGCTTGACGGCCTCACATCCTCTTTCACCAGTTCCACAGCGCGCATGCCCGTCAACTTGGCCAGCCGGCGCCGGGCCGCCGAAACGGCAGGGATGGTGCCGTTGCCGGGCAGGGCCATGCCGATGGCCTCGGTAAGGCAGTTCATGGAGTTGGCGGTGAACATACCGGCGCAGGAACCGCAGCCCGGACAGGCCTCCTCCTCCAGGGCGGCCAGTTCCTCTTCCGTCATCCGGCCCGCCCGCACGGCCCCCACGGCCTCGAACATGTTGCTTAAGGACAAATCCCGGCCCTGGTAGCGGCCGGCCAGCATGGGGCCGCCGCTGATCACTATGGCTGGAATGTCCAGCCGGGCGGCGGCCATGAGCATGCCCGGCACGATCTTGTCACAGGCGGTGACCAGGACCAGGCCGTCAAACTGGTGGGCCTGGACCATAACCTCTATGGAATCGGCAATCAGCTCGCGGCTGGCCAGGGAATACTTCATGCCGCTGTGGTTCATGGCAATGCCGTCGCAAACCGCAATGCAGGGAAACTCCACCGGCGTGCCGCCGGCCATTCGCACACCGGCCTTGACCGCGGCGGTAATCTCGTTTAAATGCATGTGCCCCGGCACGATTTCATTGAAGGAATTCACCACCCCGATCATGGGCCGCTCCAGTTCCTGGTCCACGAAACCCAGGGCCTTTAAAAGGGAACGGTGCGGGGCCTTCTCCAGACCCTTTTTTATGGCGTCGCTACGCACGGTCAAGCCCTCCTTATTCAGTCGTCAGTCGTCGGAAGTCGGAAGTTGGAACTGACCGGACACTAGCCGGCGCAGTTCATGCTACGCTCATCTTCCCGGAAAATAACCGGCCCGTCAACCCTGGTCAGTTCGCGGTAGGCGTGGATCAACTCCCAGGTCATTTTCCCGGGACGGCCGTCGCCAATGACCCGGCCGTCCAGCTTAACCGCCGGGATGACTTCCGCCGCCGTGCCGGTGAGGAAGCACTCATCGGCGGTGTAAATATCATGTCTGGTAAAGAGTTTCTCCTCCACCGGGATGCCCTTTTGACGGGCTATCTCCATCACGGTGTTGCGGGTAATCCCCTCCAGAATGCCCGCATAGGGCGGCGGGGTAATGAGCACGCCGTTTTTTACAATGAAAATGTTGTCACCGGTGGCCTCGGCTACATAACCCTCCTGGTTCAGCATCACCGCCTCGGGGGCACCCACCAGGTTGGCTTCCATCTTGGCGTAGATGTTGTTGAGGTAGTTTAAAGATTTGACCCGCGGGTTGCAGGCCTCGGGCAGGTTCCGCCGGGTGGCCACGGTAACCAGTTCCAACCCCTTTTCATATAATTCTTCGGGGTAGAGCTGGATGGAAGCGGCTATGCAGAAGATGGTCGGATTGGGGCACTTGCGGGGATCAAGGCCCAGATCCCCCCGGCCCCGGGTGACCACCAGGCGAATGTAGCCGTCCCGCAGGCCGTTGCGCCGACAGGTTTCCAGCACCACTTCTTCCATTTCAGGCATGGTGATGGGAATATCAAGGCCTATGGTGCGCGCCGACTCGTATAAGCGTATAATATGCTCCCTGAGCTTGAAAACCCGGTTATGGTAAGCCCTGATGCCTTCAAAAACGCCGTCCCCATATAGAAGGCCGTGATCGAAAACGGACACCACTGCCTGCTCTTCCGGTACAAACTCACCGTCAAGATAAATAATCAGCCCCATCAAAACACACCTCTCTTCTTTCTTGCAAATTCACTCTCTCCTGCCCCATTAAAACATCCCTCTCCCCCATCCGGGGGATAGCTACAAGTAACACCAATGTTCACCCCCGCTTCAAACCAGTAAAAAAGAAGACCCGAAACGATATTTCCCACAGAGTGGAACCTATCCGCTCGGGTCTTTTATCCCCACGGTGTAACCGCCGCGATTTTTCGCCGGCGGCCTGTACCGCTTGGACCAGTCCCCCGCAAAGGCGGGGCGGAACCCTAGGTACACTTCCCTCCGTAAAACCGTATGTACTTGTGGGATAAAAATTAAAAACCCCTCACCCCGGGCAGCTTAAAGAAAACTGCCAGGGACGAGAGGAAAATCCTCGCGCGGTACCACCCTGCTTGCCCTTGCCTCACGGCAAGAACCCCTTATGTGTCCCCACCAGGACACGGCTTTGGTAACGGGTGACCAACCCGGCCCGGCTTAGTCGGCACCATTCCAAAAGTGCTTTTCAGCTGGCGACTCCGAGGCGATCCTTTCACCTGCTCCGGCACCGGTTCGCAGCTACCCCGGCTCTCTGCAGCCTGGACGACAGGTTACTCGCTCCCCTTCACAGTCTTTATCCGTAAACTTGTTATCCAGTATACAGATTCAGGTTACGGGTGTCAAGCAATTTTTAGTTAAGAATTTGTTTAGTTTTTACCGGCCCAACCTCTCCCTGGCCCGGGAAATGGCCTCCCGGACAGAATCCGGTGCCGGCCCCCCCAGCACTCGCCGGGCGGCCACGCACTGCCTGATATCAATGGCCTGGTAGACATCTTCTTCAACCTGGGGGGCAAAATGCCTGAACTCCTCCAGTGACAGTTCCTCCAGGGATTTACCCCGGGACAGACAGTAATAAACCAGTTTGCCCACCTGTTCATGGGCTTCCCGGAAGGGTACACCTTTTTTCACCAGGTAGTCCGCCAGGTCGGTGGCGTTGGTGAAGCCCCCCCTTGCCGCCCCGGCCATATTTTCCGGGCGCACCTTTAAACTGGCTACCATGGGCGTGAAAACCCGCAGGCACTTTTTGACCGTATCCACGGCATCAAAAAGTGCTTCTTTATCTTCCTGCATGTCTTTATTGTAAGCCAGGGGTAACCCTTTGAGCATGGTCAAAAGGGTCATCAAATCGCCAAACACCCGGCCGGCTTTGCCCCGGGTCAACTCCGCCACATCGGGGTTCTTTTTCTGGGGCATCATGCTGCTCCCGGTGCTGTAGGCGTCATCCAGCTCCACAAAGGCAAACTCTGCAGAAGACCAGAGGATAATCTCCTCACAAAAGCGGCTCAAGTGCACCATGATCAAAGCTGCGGCAGCCGCAAATTCCACCGCAAAGTCCCGGTCACTGACGGCATCCAGGCTATTTTCCGCCACGGCGGCAAAACCAAGCTGTTCGGCCACGTAGGCAGGATCTATGGAAAAGGTGGTGCCGGCCAGGGCCCCTGCGCCCAGGGGCAGGACATCCGTACGCCGCCGGCAGTCCTGCAACCTGTCCACATCCCGTCCGAACATCTGCACATAAGCCATTAAATGGTGGGCCAGGGTGATGGGCTGGGCCCGCTGCAGGTGGGTGTAGCCGGGCATGACCGTATCCAGGTGCTTTTCGGCCAGATCCAGCAGAGTTTCCTGCAGCTGTCTGAGGAGAGCAATAATCGCGTCAATTTCATCCTTGAGATACATGCGCACATCCAGGGCCACCTGGTCGTTGCGGCTGCGGGCGGTGTGGAGCTTTTTCCCCACCGGACCGATGCGTTCGGTAAGCAGTTGCTCGATATTCATATGAATGTCCTCGGCGGCCACCGAAAACTCCACCCGTCCGGACTCAATGTCAGCCAGGATGTCTTCCAACCCCTGTACTATGGCCTCCGCCTCTTCCAGAGCAATAATCCCCTGTTTGGCCAGCATACGGGCGTGGGCTATGCTGCCCCGTATATCGTACCGGTACAACCGTTGGTCAAAGGAAATAGAAGAATGGAAGTCGTCCACCAGGTGATCCGTAGCCTTTTGAAAGCGTCCTCCCCACAGTTTGGCCACTGAAAACACTCCCTACGGCAAGAGATTGTTAGCTGCACCAGCCTGTTTGCAACGATTCTTGTTGATTTTAGCATTCCCACGGCGGGTAATTCAAGCCCCATAAACGTCTTTTGGGATTCCGCCCGAATTCAATTCTTCCCCCAATTGGACCACTTAACAACCATTTATAAAACAGCTCGCCGAGAATGGCAAGTTTCACATAGCAACAAAAGCAGCAGTTAAGGGCCTGAGAAGCGGTGTAGGAGTTCTTGCCCTTAACGACTGCTGACAAGCTGTAAAATTCCGAGGTAGTATTAAGGAAATCAAAAACCCGCAAACCCTTGATCTAATCGGGCTTGCGGGTCTTATCCTGGTGCGCCTGGCAGGAATCGAACCTGCGCAAGACCCGGCTCCGGAGGCCGGCGCTCTATCCGCTGAGCTACAGGCGCATCTAAACAGCTGCACATGTTATTATATCAAAACCACAAAAAAAAGCAATAGTAAATTCTTTTACATAATATGGGCCACACGGCATATGGCCATACGGCGCCCTTTACGGTAAATCCAGTTGCGATGTAATTGATTTTAGCGTCCGGGCGGAATGATGTAAGGCTTCTTCTTCCTGGGGAGCCAGGGGCACGGCCAGCACCCGGGCCCGGCCCGTCCGGTTTACAATGGAAGGGAGGCTAAGACAAACGCCAGTTATCCCATATTCGCCATCCACCAGGCCAGATACTGTGAGGATGGAGTTTTCGTCCCTTAAAATGCTTTCGCAAATTCGTTTCACCGCCAGGCCAATGGCATAACACGTGGCTCCCTTGCGGGCGATAACCTCGTAGGCCGCCTCCCTCACCCGGCGGGTGATTTCATCAGGATTAAGGCAGGGCACCCCACGCCAGCAGCAGAATTCCTGCACCGGCATGCCGGCAATGTTGGCCAGGCTCCACAGGGGTACTTCCGTGTCCCCATGTTCGCCTACCACGTAGGCGTGAATGTTCCGGGGTTCCACCTGGCAGTATTGACTGAGCAAATAGCGGAAACGGGAGCTGTCCAGGACCGTGCCAGAACCGATAACCCGGTTGGGAGGCAGGTTGGTCAAGCGCAACGCTGCGTAGGTAAGGATGTCCACCGGATTGGTTACCATCAAAAACACCCCGTTCTCCTCCAGGGGCATGAGGCGAACAAGAACGTCTTTCAGAACGGCATAATTCCGTTGCACCAGATCCAGGCGTGTTTCCCCGGGTTTCTGGTTAACCCCGGCGCAAAAGACGACGATATCGGCATCGCGGCAGTCCTCATATTCGCCGGCGTAAATGCGGATAGGTTTGATGAACGAGGCACCGTGGGCCAGGTCCATGGCCTCCCCCTCGGCCCGCTCCCGGTTGATATCCACCAGCACCAGTTCACTGACCAGGCCGCTCATCATCACCGCGTAGGCGGTAGCGGAGCCGACGGCACCTACCCCCACCACGGCTATTTTACGCTTATCATTTACGGGCATCCGCTTCCCCTCCCCCTTTATTCTTCCCCTCCTCCCAGAAAAATTATCCCCAAATTTTCAGGGGAGCATTTACTTCATCCACTCATAACCATTATCGCCAAGGCCTATCTTATTTCCTCCCCACATTGCATGATGCACATTCCGGGTGCATCTTTCCCCGGGGGAAAAGATGTACCAAAGCAGGCTTCCCTGAACCGGAAGCCCTTTGAATATAGTCAAAAAGTTGTTCTTTCGTACGGGGCAAGGGTAAACCGTCAGGCAGCCATCCCCTGCGGCTCAGCTGCTCATGGATCTCCACCAGCCAGGGACGGGTCAAATCACTTTGCTGTAAAAGCTGCCCGTCACAAAAAACCTCCCCGGGCAAACCTTCCCCCACCACGGTGCCGCGGTTCATCACAAACACATAATCGGCCCAGGAATAGGCCAGGTCCACATCGTGGGTGGCCATGATAACGGTAGTACCCTGCCGGTTGATACGGTCAAAAAGTTCCATTACCTGGGCAGCATGTACGGGATCCAGCCCGGCAGTAGGTTCATCGCAGATCAGCACACTGGGCTCCATGGCCAGAACACCGGCCAGGCAAACCCTTTTTTTCTGGCCGTAGCTTAAAAGGTGGGTGGGCCTGTCTCTGAGGTCGGCAATTTCCGTAGCCTCCATGGCGTTTTCCACGCGGCGGGCCACCTCCTTTTCGGGCAGCCCCAAATTTAAAGGACCAAAAGAAATTTCCTGAACCACGCTGGCCGAGAAAAGCTGAGTATCGGGGTCCTGAAAAACAATGCCCACATTTTTACGCAAGTGCATCAGCGAACTGTGATCGTACCGCACCTCCCGGCCGGCAAACAACACCCGGCCCCGCCCCGGGCGCAAGATGCCGTTAAAGTGGAGGAAAATAGTGGTCTTCCCGGCCCCGTTGGAACCCAGCACCGCCACTTTCCTTCCTTTTTCAATGGCCATAGTGGCTCCCCGCAGGGCGATCGTACCATCGGAATAGACAAAATGAATATCACGAGCTTCCAGGATAAACTCCTTCAAACAGGCCACCTCCAGCTCACCAGAACCAGAACCAGCAGGATAAAATCTACAAGGGCAATAAGGGCCAGATTTTTCCTGGATACCGGGCGGGGGTCTTCCCACATCCGTATCTCTCCCGTATAACCCCTGGCCAAAAGGGCGGTGAAAAGGGCCTGGGAGTGGTAACATGACTTGACAAAAAGGTTTGATACCAGTTGAGCCAGGGAACGAAAAGATGTCTTTAAGCTGGCATAGCCACAGCGTGAGGTCTGGGAAATGTACATGCTACCGGCTGTTTCCATGATTACGAAGATAAATCGGTAGACCAGGCCCATCAATTCAATTATTAAGGCAGGCACCTTTAACCGGCGCAGGACAGAAATGATCTCCACCATGGGAGTGGTCAGAGATAAAAAGTAAAGACAGGAAACGGCCCCCAGAGACTTGGTAAAAAGCAGGGCCGCATGATAAAGGCCCGGTATGGTTACACCCAAGGTAATCCCCCAGATAGCGAACCCGTACACCGCCGGGTCGGGTTCTCGGGAGATGGTCAAGGTGATGGCCAGCAGCCCGGCCACCAGAAAACCCAGAGGCAGCAACAAAAGCCTGAAGTAAAAGCGGGCCGGTACGCGGGCACCTAGTATTATGGCCGCCGCCGTCAGACCGGTGACCAGGGCAGGTACCAGTACGCTTGAAGCCGCCAGGCATATACTCATGGTAAGCATGGCAAAGGCGAATTTTTCTCCAGGATGAACATGGCGCAGGCTGCTGGTATATGCATACTGGTCAATTTTAAGCACCAGTATCTCTCTCCTCTAACAACTCCCCGGGTTGCTTTCGCTTGACGTGGTTCCCCCTCCATCCGCGGTAGAACCCTATGAAATAGCCGATAAATCCGGCACCCAGTGCTGCTTGCAGGGCAAAGAGCAAGCTTTCAATTTCTCCGCTGGGAGGCTCCCACACGGATTTAAACCACGGCTGGTAGTCCGGCTGTAATTCTCCAATGATTTTCTCTGCCTGGTCATCGGCCCCTCCAAATTCAGCATTTTTATTCATCACCAGGGGAAAGACAGCCAGTACCAGGACAATGAAAATCAACAACAGGTTTTTCACACCGGTTCTCATCCTCATACCTCCCGGGATAAGACTCGTAATTGTTCCAGTTCATGGCGGTTGTGAGCAACCAGGAAGTTAAAAACAATAATGGTTAGAATACCCTCGCTGATGGCCAGCGGCACCTGGGTTACCGCAAAGATACCCATGAACTTGATCATGGCCGCTACCACCCCGCCATGGGAAGCGGGAAAGGCCAGCGCCAATTGTATGGACGTGGTAACATAGGTCAACAGGTCACCTAAAAAGGCAGCCAAAAATACCGAAAGCCACCGGGGCAGGGCCAACCTTTCACCCAACCGGTAAATAACGTAGGCCGCCAGGGGGCCCACCACCGCCATGGAAAAGGTGTTGGCCCCCAGCGTGGTTAAGCCGCCGTGAGCCAGCAGAACCGCCTGAAAGAGCAGCACGATGCAGCCCAATACGCTCATGGCCCACGGCCCGAAAAGTATGGCCCCCAGCCCGACGCCGGTGGGATGAGAACAGCTGCCGGTAACGGAAGGAAGTTTCAAAGCCGAAAGGACAAAGGCAAAGGCACCAGCCAGCCCCAGGAGCATTTTCACACCCGGGTCAACCTTTACGGTCTTTTGAATGGACAGGATACCTGCAACGAGAAACGGTAAGGTCAGAGCATACCAGAAAAGACACCACTTTAAGGGAAGAAACCCCTCCATTATGTGCATGGCCCAGGCATTTTGCTGCGGGAAAATCATAAAGCAGGTGAACAATAAAAGCAGGACAAGGATCCTTGAATGCACTCACATGACCCCCTTTGGGAAAATATTCTTCAAAAGCAAATCCCCCCGACCTAACGGGGGGAGAAACGCCGGTAGTCCGGGAACAAAAGGACTAGCCCCACCGCCTTCCCCGGTGTCGGGTAACAAGAAGTGGAATAGGCACGTCCTTTCTGCCGTCAGATCATCGCCCCTTCAAGTTTTACCCTTCCTTTGAAAGGGCTCCCCCGGCATTGGACCACACAGGCCACTTTTAAGCTCTATCCCTCGGGATAAAGCACCTATTCTTAAAAATTTGTCGGCTGAAAGTAAAGAACCCCCTGTCCGAAACGGGCACAGGGGAAAATGGCTTACAAGCGGCTTCACCTCCCCATGGACCGTAGGTACGAGCGGTGAATTGGAACGGGCAGGTTTCCTGGCTCATGGATCACTGCCTCACCACGCCTTCCCAGCCCAGCACTCAACCATGCTTATTTCTGTTCACCGTTACTTTGTATTTATCACCAATTAACGTTAATCACAGCAGAATCAAACAGATTAAGTGCTGAACCAGTGGCTTTGTGTGGCGGGCTCCCCATTTACAGTGGCGGCACCGCGTCAGATTTTCACTGACTTCCCTCTATCCCTGTCTCTTTTGGCAGGGAGCACCCGTCCAATATTCAATTGCCTAAATTATAACACAACAGGCATATGCTGTCCAGAAGGATTGCCCGAAAAATAAAAAGTCCCCGCGCAAAAAACGCGGGGCTTTTCAATTTTCGTTTTACCTTACATTGGAGGCATTCCGCCGCCCATACCGGTATCCTTTTCCTTTTCCGGCTTTTCCGCCACCAGGGTTTCAGTGGTCAGAATCATAGCGGCAATGGAAGCGGCATTCTGCAGGGCAGACCGGGTCACCTTGGCCGGATCCACAATACCGGCTTCAATCATGTTCACATACTCGCCGGTCAGGGCGTTGAAGCCCATACCATCGGGCAGTGCCTTGACCTTCTCCACCACCACGGAACCTTCCGCACCGGCATTGTTGGCAATTTGCCGCAGCGGTTCTTCCAAAGCCCGGCGCACAATGTCCACACCGGTTTTTTCATCAAGACTGGCGGTTTCGATGCCATCCAGGGCCTTAATCGCTGCTACATAGGCCACACCGCCACCGGAGACAATACCTTCCTCCACGGCAGCCCGGGTGGCGTTCAGGGCGTCCTCGATGCGCAGTTTCTTCTCCTTCATTTCAGTTTCAGTGGCTGCGCCAACCTGGATCACCGCAACGCCGCCGGCCAGCTTAGCCAGACGCTCCTGCAGCTTCTCCCGGTCAAAGTCGGAGGTAGTTTCTTCGATTTGCTTCTTGATGGAGGCGATCCGGGCATTAATCTTGTCCTGGGAACCGGCACCGCCGACAATAATGGTTTCTTCCTTCTTCACCCGTACCTTGGAGGCCCGACCGAGCATGTCGATGGTGGCCTTGTCCAGCTTGAGGCCCAGCTCTTCGCTGATTACGGTACCGCCGGTAAGAATGGCGATGTCCTCCAGCATAGCCTTGCGCCGGTCACCAAAGCCAGGAGCCTTGACGGCTACGCAGGACAGAGTGCCGCGCAGCTTGTTCAGCACCAGGGTAGCCAGGGCCTCACCTTCCACATCCTCGGCAATGATCAACAGCGGTTTGCCCGCCTGCACGATCCTTTCCAGAATGGGCAGCAGGTCGGCCACTGCGCTGATCTTCCGGTCGGTAATGAGGATGTAGGGATCGTTGAGGATGGCCTCCATCTTCTCGGTATCGGTGATCATGTACGGGGATATGTAACCCCGGTCGAAATTCATCCCTTCCACCACTTCCAGGGTGGTGCCGATACCCTTGGATTCCTCGACGGTAATTACACCGTCCTTGCCCACCTTTTCCATGGCTTCAGAGATCAATTCGCCGATGGACGGGTCGTTAGCCGAAATGGAAGCTACCTGAGCAATGGCAGCCTTGCTTTCCACCGGCTTGGCAGCTGCCTTGATGGCCTCTACGGCTTTATCTACCGCCTTTTCAATGCCCCGCTTGATGATCATCGGGTTGGCGCCGGCAGCCACGTTCTTCAAACCTTCACGGACAATGGCCTGGGCCAGTACAGTAGCAGTGGTGGTACCATCGCCAGCCACATCGTTGGTCTTGGTGGCTACTTCTTTAACCAGCTGAGCGCCCATATTTTCAAAGGGATCGGTCAATTCAATTTCCCGGGCAATGGTCACACCGTCGTTGGTGATCATGGGAGAACCAAACTTCTTCTCCAGCACCACGTTGCGGCCCTTTGGTCCCAGGGTAACCCGTACCGCTTCAGCCAGGGCATTGACGCCCCTTTCCAGGGCACGGCGCGCGTCTTCCCGGAAAATAATCTCTTTACCAGCCAATTTCCTCGACCTCCTTAGATATTTTGATCACGCGTTCCAAAGCACCACTTACTTTTACTTTTCAATAACCCCAAGGATGTCAGCTTCACGCATGATCAGATACTCTTCATCATCTATCTTGACCTCGTTGCCGGCATATTTGGAGAACAAAACCCTATCCCCCACCTTGAGATCAATGGGTACACGGGTACCATTTTCCAGCAGGCGGCCGGGACCTACCGCCACCACTTCCCCCTCCTGGGGCTTCTCCTTGGCGGTTTCAGGCAGCACAATGCCCCCCTTGGTCTTCTCCTCGCTGGGCAGCGGCTTGACAACCACCCGTTCACCTAATGGCCTAATCTTCACCTAAAACCCCTCCTTTAAGATAAGAGATTGATTTCTTCTATTGTTAGCACTCATTTAAACCGAGTGCTAATACCCAAATACTATAATATAAAGGGGGAAGAGCAAAAGCAACTGTCCTTAAAAGACTTAATCCCCCTTTTGCACCGGTCAAGGGAAATTACAGGGAATTATCTCGCTTTTTCTCCCGCCAATGAGCTGTTATCACTGCTTTTTGTGCAAACATTTCTTAGCTGCCCTAGAAACATTTTCTCCACAAAAAAAATGCTTTATACACGCAATATCTGTGCAGGGGTTGGAAGGCCCCAAAAATCAGGGCTTCCCGGCCTTTGTTTTCTCCAGTTGCAAACATTTGCAAACCTACTTGCTGAAGATGCTCTCGATGGTTTTCACTGTCTCTGCCTGGGCGTCGGGCAGGACGTGGGAGTATGTGTCCGGGGTAATCTGCACGCTGGAGTGCCCCAGCCGCTCGGCGACGAACGCTACATGTTAAAATTTTTACATTGTCTGAAAAAAAGTTATGGTAAAATTATGTGTTTAGAAACAGGCACAATTAAGTTGAATGAAAATTTGATGGGCAGGGAAAAGAAGATGGAAGTAAAACGTTGCCTTTGCCTTAAGGATATTCCCCTTTTTATTGGTGTGGAGAGGGAAACCTTTCGGCCCATTTGCCAAGCTGCTACAAAACGCTATATCCGGAGGGGAGAGGTTCTTTTTTACCAGGGGGATAAAGTAGATACTGTTTGCCTGGTTAAGGAAGGAAGTTTTAAAATGGTACGGGTAAGCGAAGATGGCCGGGAGACAATTTTGCAAATCATTACCCGGGGCGAAACCATCGGTGAAGCTGCTCTGTTTCAGGAAAAATGTCATCCGGCAACTGCCATCGCTCTAGAAGACGCCAAAGTTTGCAGCATCAGCAGACGCCTCATGGAAGAGGTAATCAAAAAAACACCGGATCTGGCGTGGCAGGTTATTGCTAGCTTGGGAAGCCGTCTTTATGCTACCTGGGAGCAGGTAGCCGAATTAAATTCGCTTACTACCCGGGAGAAAGTGTTAAGTTTATTAATACGGCTGGCCCGGGAACACGGTGAAGTCTGCCCTGAAGGTACGCGTATCAAGCTCCATTTAACTCAGCAGGAAATAGCTTCCATGGTAGGAGCATCTCGGGTAATGGTGGCACAGGTGCTGAAAGAACTGGCCACGAGTAATTACCTCTACCGGGAAGAAAAGTACTATGTTTTACGTGATCGATGCTTTTAAATTTCGTGTGATAATGTAAAATCTTTTACAGCTCCCTCCCCGGGCAAGTGTTAATATCAAGTTAAGCTTTTTTAAGGGGAGGTGAGTAAGAAAAAAGTAGTTGCTCTGCAGGTTGCGGCACGATTTTGATCCCAGAAATCAAAAAGGTCATTTCCGAATTGCCTTTCCTGGCCCTGAACACTGTATCAAAGGAAGGGCAGCCCCACCTGATCGTGGTCGGCCAAGCAAAAGAAATCCGGGATGATGATATGCTGATTTTCGGCGTATACAAGATGGTCAAAACCCGCTAAAACCTTTCTGAAACAGGCTTAATGCAGGTAGTTGCGGTATCCGGCAAGGTCGGTTACCGCCTGAGCGGAAAAGCATGTGCTAAAGAAAATGAAGTACTGTTCAAGGTAGAAAAAGCCGAAGCATTATTATAGGCGGCATTTTTAAGTGATGAATCTGTGAAATAAGTTTAGGGGGGTTACCTATGCCTAAGATTACTGAGGAAATGAAGTCCATCATTGAGAGGGAGCTATGCTTTATAGTAACTGCTGATAAAACGGGGCAGCCGTCTGCAGCCCCCAAGGCTTCCATGGCGGTGCTAGACCATCAAACCCTAGCGTATGGTGAAGCAATTGGAAAGCAAACTTACCGGAACTTACTGGAAAACCCCAAAGTTGCCGTAGTGGTTGCCGACCGACAGTCGATGAAAGGCTATCGATTTGTTGGCCGGGCCGAGTTGATTTTTGAAGGCCCCCTCTATGAACGCTTTGTTGAAGAATTTGCTCAAATGGGTGTGCCCAAGCCCAAAGCAGCAGTAAAAATTTCTATAGATGAGATTTATGATCTTTCGGTAAGTAACCCGGGAGAAAAAATCAGTTGATTTTTTTATCTAGACTCATAAAGAGAGAACCTTGCTAAAGCAAGGCTCTCTCTTTCTTTATATAACCATAGTCCACCACGGTTTCCTTGAATAAACTTCAGCGCCCTTCCGTCGGGCGTAACCTCGGGGACGAGACCGAACCTGTTTTCCACCACCTTCTCCCGGAGCTGGTTGATGAAGATCACAACCGCCCTGTTCTTGGAGACCACCGCCGTCACCTTGCGCGTGGCTTAGGATATAAGACGCGCCCGGAGCCCCACCTGCACCTCGCCCATCTCCCCGTTGATCTCGTTTTGCGACACCAGGGCGGCCACCGAGTCCACGACCACCACGTCAACGGCGGCGCCCGTCACCAGCAGGTCGCAGAATTCCAGGGCCTGCTCCCCGTAGTCCGGCTGGGAAACCCAGCCGTAAGCTTTTGCCGCAGGCAAAGCTCCCCTTAGTCCGCCCCGCACTCCCCACTCCGACCGGTCAGTACTTCCAATCCATGGGAAAGTACCGGTAAAATCACTTCCAGGCACTCCCTGACCGCCTTGGCACTGCCCGGCAGGTTGATGATGAGCGTTTGGTGACGGATGCCGGCTACGGCCCGGCTCAGCATGGCCCGGGAAGTCTTCTTGAGGCTTTCGTAGCGCATCGCCTCGGGAATACCCGGCACCTCCCGCTGGATAACCGCCCGGGTTGCCTCGGGGGTGTTGTCCCGCGGGGCAAAGCCTGTACCCCCGGTAGTTAAAATCAGGTCCAGCTTCTCCTGGTCGACCATTTTAATAAGTATTTCCTTCAAGACATCCAGGTCATCGGGCACAATATGGTAAGACACCACTTCTCCCCCGATGCTGGCCACCATATCCCGGATCACCTGCGCGCTCTTATCCTCCCGTTCACCCCGGGACCCTTTGTCACTGGCCGTAAGAATACCTACCCGCCACAAGTTTCAGCACCCCCAAACGTTTTTCACCCATTGTCTGGAATTTAGAAGCCCTGGGGCCAAAAAGCTCGGGGGCTTCTTAAAATAATACCATGCCGCGAAGAAAATCCGCCTGCAATTGCGTTCTAACTAGAAACATCCCAGCTCACAGGCCTTAATCTTTATACCGAGGATGTCGCAGGCCGTCCCTACCATACGCACCGGGACATTCAGTTCCCTGGCCAGCTCCCGAGCGGCAGTGCAGGTTAACCGGCCTTCAACTGCAGCCTGTTTAACCGCTTCCAATACCTTTGGTTCTACGGAATTATTTTCCTTCTGCTTCATTTTCCAGCCCCCTCACATCTAACCACTACAAAAAAAACATAATGTAAAAATAGTCAGTGTCGAATAAGATCTTCAGCTTTAGCCGGGTTAGGTCAACCTGCCAGCCGCGTTCCCCCTAGAAAAACCTAACCGGCCCGGTGTCCCCTCTCCATAGGCAAGGTATACTTTTTCTGGTCGCGGGCGGTCGCCAGCACCCGCTACTTAAGAATCACCACTTAAGAATGAGACAAAACCTTCTCTATCATTATGCCATTGATTATACCATGGAAGCAAATGTTTTGGTACCGCTAACTGGAGTCGCCTCGCCCGACATCCATGGAAAGATCAGGTACACTATCATTTCCTGAAAATATATATACCCCATCACGCTTATATACTTTTAACTCTCCCCTCTTCAACAGGAACACCATATGAGCCAAAGTTTCGGCCATGGCAAACCTGATCTCATGCGGGGAAAGATTTTCATCAAAAATTTTCGTGCAGACATCATAGGCAGTAGCTCCCTGGAATGCAATTTTTTTGATTAACTCCAACCTTTCACGATGGTGAGTTTCCAGCTGATCAATTCTTTCTTCCAAGCAATCAAATGGTTCCCCGTGGGCGGGCAAGACACGTCGACATTTCAAATGGCGATTTTGTTGTAAGGATTGCATGAAATTTGCTAGTGGGTTTGGAGCAGAATAGGGCAACAGGCTAATGTTGGAGGTAATTTTTGGCAACAGATGGTCTCCCGAAAAGAGGATATACTTTTCAATGTTATAAAAACAAACATGGCCATCGGAGTGACCGGGAGTTAAGATTATAAGGTAATTGTAATCACCCAACTGTATTGTTTCCCCGGGTTTGATAATGTTTAAGCGAGGATGCGGCCGGGTTAGAGGGATCATTTGTAACATGCACTCGACTACGGCGGCTGTTAGGTCTTGTGGCATACCATTTTCTATAAACATTTTCTTTACACTGGACCAAGTTTGCTCTCCTTTTTCCCAATATCTTTGCGCAACCGCGGCATCCTCTGCACTAATATAAACAGGTGCGCCGGACATCTTTTGTAGCCAACCGGCAGCACCATAATGATCGGGATGGAAATGCGTTAAATAAATCCCCCGGATATCATTAACTCTCACTTGATAAGTTTCCATGAACTGTTGCCAGGTCTTTCTGCTTGCTTCCGTATTCAACCCCGTATCTATTAACCACCAGCCATTACTCCCTTTAATGGCGTAGCAATTAACATGATCAAGCCTGAAGGGAAGAGGTAATTTAACTCTATGGATACCCAATTGTTCGTCTATAAGCATAAAATCGTCTCCTGGATTTTGAGTTTTAAGTTTATTGAGCATGGTAGTTCATGCTACCTGCCTATCGGACAGTTGATTAAGCACTGGTAACACTCATAGTAAAATCCAAGACCTTGATTCTGTAAAAATTCCAAACACCTATCTTCATTTCCGGTTGGCAAGAACAACAACAGAGCAGCAATCATAAAATTAATGCAGTATTTTTGTATTTACTTAGAAATCAGCTATACTTTACAAGCTCTAAAAGATCCCTGGGTGTATTAATATTTATAAAAACCCTTTTAAGATCAGGAACAAGATTTAATCTAGATTCATCAATATAATTTACCTTGAGCCTGGACAGCAGATCCACTAACTTAAAATTCTTGTTATCAATAACCTGCTCTATGCTTGGCAAACAACTTTTGCTGTAAACAGCAAATAACGGTTCCATACATTCTTTAATACGGGGGACAACAGCATCATAGCCGGAGCAAGTTCCGACCAGGACCGGGATCAACCTGGCATCAATAAAAGGCATATCACAGGCCACGACAAAAATATATGGAGTATCAGCAAAGGTTAAACCGGCATGAATTCCACCCAGTGGCCCGCACCCCGACCTAAGATCGTTTACCACGGGCAATCCCAGGTGCTGGTATAAAAATTCACGCTTGTTACTTACGACCATGACTCTAGAAAAAACTTTCCTTAACTCCGAGGCAATCTTTTTAATCATGGTGGTTTGACCGATGGGTATGAAGGCCTTATCCATACCCATACGCGTGCTTTTCCCACCGGCCAGAATTACTCCTGTTATTTCCGTCATTGCAAAAAACTCCTTTAATATGCTATTCTTTATCGTCTATGACTACCCTTTCGGGGTGTGTATAGATGTTCAAGCGGTCCTGGCGCACAAAACCAACTACAGTTATATTCAGGCTATTCGCCATATTCAGGGCAAGGTCGGTGGGAGCAGAGCGGGATATAATTAGCGGTACTCCAACTCTAGCAACTTTAACGATCATCTCAGATGAAATGCGACCGGACAGAAGGACAAACTTATCATTAAAGGGAACACCGTCAAGGAAGGCACGCCCCAGGACCTTATCAACCGCATTGTGCCGCCCGATGTCCTCGTAAAAGTAAAGGATCTCTTGCGCTGTACAAAGGGCCGCACCATGCGTTCCACCGGTACTCTTAAAAACAAGCCCCTGGCTTTCTCTTCTCTCATTTAAGGCTTTAATCTGGCTGGCTTTAACAGTAAAATTGGCCTCTACCGGTTTCAGGCCGGCATCGTTCATGAAATAAAAAGTGGAACGGCCACGACCACAACAAGAGGCCAGACAACGTTTTAAAAACAGCGATTCAGCCGGGTTGGACTGCACGGTTTCGGCCCAAACGAACCCCTCTTCAGGCAATACCTTTATACCTAGGAGATCCTTTCTATCCGTAATTATGCCTTCGACCAGCAAAAACCCCGCTACCAAAGCATCGATGGCAGAAGGCGAACATACCATCGTGACAAACTCCTGATCATTCAAAAAAATGGTTATCGGAACCTCGCGAACTACTTCGTCCTGTTCCTGTGTTAAGGAATTACCCCTCAATCGAAAAAGTTGCACCTCAGTAGTCAACTTCTCCTGTTGCAACTTAAAGA
This sequence comes from Desulfofundulus thermosubterraneus DSM 16057, assembly GCF_900142025.1. Classification (GTDB taxonomy): domain Bacteria; phylum Bacillota; class Desulfotomaculia; order Desulfotomaculales; family Desulfovirgulaceae; genus Desulfofundulus; species Desulfofundulus thermosubterraneus. The sequence continues at coordinate 38,853 of NZ_FQZM01000012.1, forward strand.
CCTCCCATAAGTATCCGGAATAACCAGGCCAAGTATTAGGTTATCAATGCCCAACCCTTTCCTGCATTTACAAATTAAGACGGTAAATAAAATCCTCTCCACGCTTAAAATTCTGTTCATTTGGGAACCTACGTGCACATACCGCTCTCGATTCGTGCCGGGCAAATATGGGCCGCAATGGCGGCACGCCACTCCAAGCTATTTGTTCTTCCTGACCATTTATCCCGATCATTTTTTGCGTGCCGCCATTTTCAGCGCTGCCAAAACCAGCTACCCCCAAAAAAACAAGTTCCGCTTCCGGTATTGCACAAGTCTCTTTGGAAAGCACCGGCTACTACCTTGCGTTCCACCTAAAATGCTCTCTCCAGTGCATCCTTTATACTTCCATAAGTGAAGATCGGACCATCCAGACACACCCTCTTCTGGCCGACCATGCAATGGCCGCACATCCCCATGCCACATTGCATTCGCCTCTCCATGGAAACAAGCATCTGGTCGTCACCGAAGCCCATATTGGCCAGGCACTGAGTTGCAAACTTCATCATTATACTAGGCCCACAGACAACGGCCATCGTATTGACAGGATCGAGTGTTGTTCTCTTGAAAAGTTCTGTTACGACGCCAACATGTCCTTCCCAACCGGCATCCGGTTGATCGACGGTAAGAAGGATCTCGATGCCCTGTTCTTGCGCCTCTTCATTATTGAAGAGGAAGTCCTTGTAAATCAGATCACCTGGAGTTCTTGCTCCATGCAGTAACTGCAATTTACCATAATGGTCCCTGTTCTCAATAATGTAATTTATCAAATACCTCACAGCAGCAAGCCCAACTCCACCAGTTACAATACAGATGTTCTTTCCCTTCATTTCAGCCAATGGAAATCCGTTACCAAACGGCCCTCGGATTCCGATTGTCGAGCCTACGCTCAAGTTTGCAGTTTCCTTCGTGACCTTTCCGATCCGCTGGATTGTAGTTTGTAAACGATCCCGTGTAGGTCCGAGAACAGCCGAAACGCTCACAGGAAACTCACCGTAGCCAAAAATGGTTAGCTCGACAAACTGGCCTGGCAGTACGCTGAAAGGTTTTCGGCTTTTAAGTGAAATTGTCAGTGTTCTAATATTAGAGGTCTCTTCTTTTATATCTTCTACCAAAGCTAGCTCAGGCATATATAGGTTATTCATCCCTATCCCTCCTGCAGTCTCCTTAAAGCAGCACGAACATCAATATGAGACGGGCAGAATTCCATGCATCGCCCACAGCCGACACAAGACACCGATCCATGTTGCTTTGCAGTGTAGTAAAACTTGTGGTAAAGCCTGTGTTTGAACCGCGAGCTCTTCTCCCCTCTCATATTTAGGTTCCCGGCCATTTGGGCGAACCTCTCAAAATGGCATGAATCCCATACGAGTACCCTTGTTCCTTCACTTCCGTCCGGGCTCGTTTTGTCGATAATGGTAAAGCAGTGGCACGTCGGGCAGACCATATTGCAGGCGCCGCACGTAAAACAATTATCGGAAAACTCATTCCAGAGTTCATCGTTGTACTTGTCTGCCATAACAGATATTATCTTCGCTGGATCTACTTTCTCCGAAAGCCTCTCCTTAACTTTTTTCAGCTTTGCCTCTCTCAGTTCTCTATCCTGATCGGTCGCATTCCTGAAGTAATCAGCGGATATAAGCTCTTTGCCCAAATCGGTTCTTGCTCTAAAGAAGTAACTGTCTCCTATATCCGTCATCAGCAGGTCGTAGCCGCTTTCAATATCGGGCCCTGAACCCAGGCTACTACAGAAACAGTGTTGCCGGGTTTCACTACAAGTCAAACCAATTATGATGCTCTTGCGTCTCTTGTCCTGGTAATAATGGTCCACAAAGCTATCTTCCATGAAAACTTTATCGAGGCACAATATTGCTGTAATATCACAAGGTCGTAATCCAAAAAGAACTCTTTCCTTATCCCAAACTTCCCGCAGGTCCTCTAACTTCACATTCTGGCCATTTTTTTCATATTTATAGAGTGGTTGACTATCCGGAAAATATATCCTCTTAGGAGACAACATGCTGGACTTATAGTCAATTTCCAGATCCTCCACCCTTTTTACGTAGTCAAAGGTCGTATAGGTATACGTGGACGTGGCTCCACCCTTCTTTGTTGGCCCGATAACTTTATACTTTGTTACCAGATCACCCAAAAACCTAGAGAAATGCGCTTTATCCAGAACTTTTTCCATATTTAATCACTCCTTTTCCGGCGCCTTATATACTTTGCAGGGATATCCTCTTAATGTAACGGAACCGGTCGGATAATCCCAAGGAGGAGCGTAATCGGTTATAAGGTTCATGTTTGCATCCTCGTAGACATGGTCTCCCCATCCGAATTCCACATTTACAACCTTGGGGTGCATACCTGGCTGCACCGAAAGTTTTTGCTTCATCCTGCCTTTGTATGTCTCGATGTAGATCCAATCACCATCCTGTAGCCCCAATTCTTTTGCAGTTTCCGGGTTCATATAGGTTGTGGGAGCCAGGGACTTCTTCCTCATTGCCTCAACATTCCTGTACCCGGAAAGCATAAAAATCTCGCTCTTGTAGTTAGTCATGATGAGCGGATATTCCTTACTAAGTTCGAAACGGCCCATCAGGGGTTCCTTAAGGTCTTTAAACCGCGGTAGAGGATCAACATTCGCCTTTTTCAACGCTTCGCAATATATTTCCACTTTTCCGGAAGGAGTACCATAACCTGCCACCTTGTCGGGATCATATTTGCTTTTTCCATGAAGATACTTTACTTCATCCCGAAACTGCTTCCAGATTAACCCGAGGGGTTTCAACATATAATCCAATGCCTGTTCTTCATTCTCCCAGAAATAACGCTCCAGGCCGACTCTCTTGGCGAGCTCATTTATGATTTTCATGTCCGACCAGGCTTCACCCGGAGGATCCACCACCTTGCAATTGGCTCTGATGTTTGCGAACCAGGCTGGCCAATACGCTATACTGTCATGTTCGTGCAGAAAGGCAGCCGGCAGGACAATATCGGCGATCCTCGTGGTAGCTGTATGGAACAGCTCCGACACAACCAGCAGTTCGAACTTTCTGAAAGCCGCCTCCGTCGCTTTTGAGTCGGGATAGGTGAGAAGAGGATTTGTGACAAAAGCAAGCCCAACCTTCGGCAGGTATGGCTTTTCCTCCAACAGGGCATGCACCAGTGCCTGCGTAGGTACGTACCCAAATCTTGAAGCAAGACCGAAATCCGGCCCACAAATGGTCCTCTCGGGTGACCTCGGATATTCCCGCAGTCTGTCTTTCAAATCACCAAGCATGAATGAACCCGGCGGATGGTATTTCGGCGGCACAAGTTCTACATGGCCTCCTGAAGGGGTGTTTACGTTGCCGGTTATACCTCTTAAGATGCAGATCGCCCGCAAAGTTTGAAACGCCTGTACACTACCTTCCAGGGCATTGCCGGTTCCTATAATTCCGGGCTTATTAGTGGCGTAGAGTCTTGCCACCTGTTGGATAGTCTCTTTGGGCACCCATGTGAGTTCTTCTACCTCATCGAGAGTGAACGTCGCGACTTCTTTGCAGAGTTCATCAAAGCCGACCGTCCAGTTCTCGATATACTCCCGGTCATAGAGATTTTCTTCTATTATGACCTTTATCATGCCCATGGCCAGTATACCGTCACTATTGGGCCTGGGCCTGATCCAGTAGTCTGCATCAGAAGCGCGCATTCCCTTCTCAGGCCATATCTCTATGTTCTTGGGATCGACGACGACCAGTTTGGTATCCCCGCTTACCAGGGCTCTGTTGAAGTCGTAGCGTCCTATGTTGGAAAAAGTCCCACCCGTATGAGCTGGATTCGCACCCCAAATCACTATGACCTTCGGATTACTATCCATTCTTGCCATGATGTAGCGGGAACCGAAGGTATATCTTAAGGCTTCGGTGTTTTGCACACCGCAATAGTTGCCTGGAGTGATAACGTTCGGTGTGCCAAAGGCTGTAGCAAATCTCTGCGCAAAAGCAAACTCCATTCCTTTTGGCTCTCCAAGGATCAGCACAACCCTTTCTGGTCCATATTTCTCTTTAACTTCAAGCAGCTTGGCAGCGATTGTATCAAGGGCTTCATCCCAGGAAATCTCTTCCCACTTGCCTTCCCCTTTAGCACCTTTCCTTTTTAAGGGCTTCTTGAGGCGGTCGGGACTGTTTACAGTTCCAATCAGATGATCCGCACCTTTCTGCACCGAGCACATATGAACCGGAAAACCGGATCCTCCAGCTGCCTTGACTTCCACAACTTTTCCATCCTCAACAATAACCTTGAGGGCGCAGTGATTCGGACAAATATGGCAAAATGTGACATGCTCTTTGCGCAAAGCCATCTTCAATATCCCCCTTTTTTTGCTCGTATTCTTCTGATACCTCTAATTGATCATTCAAATGGGTAATTCCTAACTATCTCCAACTTCCAATTACCGTTGATGGCATAAACAGAACACGTAGCTCTTTTTAAATTTTGGAAATGTGCTCCAGCAGCCGTCTTTGATATGGATCCTCCAGCCTTGTTTTCAGGGAACCGGGAAAGGGCCTTGCTTCATTTATAGCTGTTGATATGGAGAAAAATAGTTGACAATTAACCGTTAACAACGGTTCAAGGTAATCATTCAGATACTCCTTTTTTCCTTTGGATAAAATCCTTTGCCCCTGATCACGTCCTTGATCCTGCCTTGCACCTCCCAGTCCAGGTGGACCCAGGTCAGGGGGTATCGTATCATGCCGGCATGAGTAAACTCCAGCCCGGCAACGATATCCTCGACGCAAGCCGCAGGGATCGCGAAGGCCAGGCCGTCATCGGAGGGCCAACTTAGCATCCTCGCTCCATTGCAGGGCAGGGCTATGCTGGGTTTTTGGGACATCACCGGCAGCGGGATCAGGTCGGCACAACCCCCGGCCTCTCCGTTCGAGCTGAACTCAAGGCGCACACCCTTGTTGTAGTTGTAGGCATGAATCAAGCGGTAAATTTGGGCAGTATTGCCAAAGATGATTACTACGTCAGGCATCACCGGCATCTTCTCAAGCGGTGCCACCAGGATGCCGGAATAGCTGCCCACCTCGAAGCGAGGCGTGGTGGCAAAATTTCTTTCCGCAACCTCCTCGTTGATAAAATAGGATCTTACATAGCCGTGCATATACTCGACCGGCAACTCTTCAAAACCTAGGACCCAGGAGCCGTACATGCACATGGAGGCCGTTTCCTTTGTTCCCCCCAATACTCGGCCCAGGTAACGCGCCTGGCCGATTAACTGACAGACCGTCAGGTTTTTGCCTTCGACCATTCTCACCGTCCGGCCGTTCTTTTCTTTTACCCTCTTGAGTTCTTCCGGGTCCTTGTAAAGCTTGACGGCCACGGGAAAACTTGTGGGCCTGAGCAAACGATCGAAACGTTCCGCCAGGTATTCAAGCCTTGATACACTTAATTCGGACACTATTGATACCTCCTTCTTAATCTCTGCAGGTTTTAAAGCCTAAAAACTCAAAAACGCTTCCTGCCCACTGTATTTTTTAAGCGAACAACTTCAAAAACTTATGTTTGGTAAGCGGAAGCAGAATATTCGTACCTATCCTTTGCATTATGCCTCGCAATCATATTTCCAAGGGTCGGGTCGAAGGGATCACCCTTCGACCCGACCCTTGGCCGGACAAGGTTATCTACATCCCCTTTCTTTCTTGACTTCCAAAGCACGGACCCAGTAAACATACACTATGGCTACCAGTAAAGAAAACAGGTTTAATACCATTAAAGCCCAATTTATTGCCGGTATGTGTAAAAATACACTAGAACTCTGGAGGAAGAAAAAGGTCAAAAACATGACAATGATCAAAAGGAACGAACAAATAAACATTGGACTGCGCAGTATTTTCATGGTTTACCCCCCCACCTTTCCAAGCTATACTGCTACATTATCCCGGATTTCAGCCACGAGTTGAGCAATTTCCCTAGGCGGCGGCGCAGTAATAAGGCTTACACCCACTGTTAAAGCCAGGGATAACAAGGCAGCCGGTATCGTTGCTGCAAAAAGAGGCATAAGTTTCCCCAAGTGCAATACTACGTAGAGAATGAATCCCCCAAGCATGCCAGCAATGCCGCCAGCCGCGGTAGCCCGCTCCCACCATAAACCAAGCCAAAGCGGGAAGAAGAAGGTTGATCCTACCACACCGGTCAACAAGCCGACAAGGACACCAATTAGGCCGGGTGGGTTCAGGGCAATGAGGATAGCCAGACCACCCAGTACTACACATGCTAGCTTACCGACTAAGACTGTTTCCTTCTCGCTTGCATCTTTTTTGATAAAGTTCTTATATAAATCGTTTGCCACATTGGCTCCGATGACCAGCAACATAGTAGCCACTGTAGCCTGAACAGCAGCCATGATCCCCGCCAGCATTATACCGGCCACAGCCGGGTTAAAATAACGTTCAATCATATAAAGAATCAGGTTGTCCGGATCCTTCAGGGCGGGGAAAAAAATCTTACCTGCCGGAATAATGGTCATATAACCAAAGAAAACGAAAATAGCATACAAGGCAATCGCAACTACGAAAGAGAGACGTCCAATGTGAGGGGTGCGGGCAGTGAGCTGTCTTTGTACCACATGGGGACTTGCCCCCATGAATAAGAATATTGATAAAAACAAACCGATACTAGATATTACAGGCATTTTCTGGCTAATGGTCGCAAAATTCGGCGCTGCATCCACCGCTTCCTTGAACAGGTTGCCGGGCCCACTCATGGTTACCAGGATAATAAAGGCCAAACCACCCATACAAAAGGCTTTTACAATACCCTGGATAAACTCGGTCCAGGTTACGGCGTACATGCCCCCGATGGCCACATACAGGATAAATACCGTGCCGATAAAAACTACTCCAAAGGTGTAAGGTATGCCCAGGACCATCTCAAGAATCAGGGCTCCCCCTTTCAGTTGGGGGATAAGGTAAAGGAAGAAAAACGTAATGGTGAGCACTGCCGTAATTAGCCGTGCGACCGGACCATACCTTACCCCGAAAACGTCAGCAAGCGAAAAACGGCCCATTCTTTGCAGCGGTGCTGCAAAACCGAACATGGCAAAAGCATAACCTGCCGAAGCAGCAGCAATGATGATCAGGCTCACCGGCATACCATAAACATAACCAAGGGCAATAAAGCCCATGTAGGAAGCCGCACTGGCAACGGCAGAAAAGATACCAGTTCCATTAACAATTGCACCAATTGAACGTTCGGCTACCCAAAACTGACCCTGATTTTCGCTTTTTTTCCGGTAATAATAGCCGATCACAACCAGGGCTGCATTGTAAATAATTAGCATTATCAGTTCAATGGTTTTGATTTCCATAATATTACCCCCATATCCCAATTAATTACGAAAATTCGCCACTCTAATCCCTAGAAAGAATTATTGGATTTAACAAACCCGGCAATTTTCTTTGTTTATGGTTTAACACCTCCTCCCGTACAGTTAATTATTTAATTTTTTTGAATGCTTTGAATTCGCCATAACTGAGCCCGGCTATCCGCACTAATACGATGCGGATATACGTTTGCTGATTTTTTAAACTTTCTAAAGATTATTTTGCTTTTCCTCCCTTTCCCTGAGAACGTTTCTTTGTATTTTTCCGGTAGTAGTTCTGGGTAATTCGTCCGGTCTAGCAAACACTATTTTTCGTGGATACTTGTAATCTTCGATTTTCTCCTTGACAAATGAGCGCAACTCATTTTCCAGTTCCGGCGAAGGATCAAAACCTTCATTGAGCACGACAAAAGCTTTAATGATCGAGCCACGAACGGGATCGGGACTGGGCACAACGGCCGACTCCAATACTGCAGGATGCTGGTTGAGGGCATTTTCAACTTCCCCGCAGGGAATTTTGTAGCCGGACGTCACGATAATGTCATCGGTCCTGCTCAAGTACCAGAAGAAGCCGTCTTCATCCTGGTACATGTACAACCCCGGTCTGTTCCAGCCCTGCCAGACAGCATTTACCTGCTTTTCTGGCTTGTTCCAGTAAACCTGGCCGCAGGGTCCCTTAACCAGCAGTTCTCCCGGCTTACCCCTCGGTAGCTCGGAGAAGTCCTCCCCAACCACTTTGTTCGCAAAACCGGGCACCGTTGTACCAAGGGATCCGATTTTTTCTTCCGGCATTCCCTCATATGTGGATAACCAGTACATCAAGTCGCCTGAACCAAGGCTATTGATGATCTCAACATTATAGCGCTTTTTCCATTCCTTGTAAGTCTTTGCATTAAGAGGTTCACCAGCACTCTGGCACAGGCGGACGGTTTTCATGCATTCCTCATGAGGTTCGGAAACGTTTAACATCATATTAAAAGCTGTTGGAACGCAAAATAACATCGTAATACCATGGCTTTTGATTGTATGGAACATTTCTTCAGGTTCAAAACGCTCAATAATGGATATAGAGGCTCCAAAGCGCCAGGGGTAGAAAGTGAAATTCACCGAACCGAAAGCAAAGCTGAAATATGGATGGCCGCCTAAAATATCGTCTTCTTTAATTTGTAAAACATATCTGCCGTGCGTATCAGTAGCAGCCAGGATGTCATGAACGGTAGAAATGATCCCTTTTGGACGGCCGGTAGTACCTGAACTGTAAATAAGCCTTCCCACATGATCCAAGGTTGTGGAAGCCGATGGGGCGGTATCACTCTGTTCCCTGATTAACTCCTCAAACGCTACACAGTTGGAAGCGTCAGCCTTGCCACCGTAAACAATCTTCTTTAGAGAAGGAAGGTCTGCCTTTTCTATTTCGTTAAGACAAGCCACACTGCAAATGATGGCCTTGGCCCCGGAATCAGTAGCCCTGTAGATGATCTCATCATATTTGACCAGGTGATTAACCAGTACAGGAATTGCCCCTATTTTCCAGCAGGCCATGTTGGCAATAAGCCATTCCGGGCAGTTGGTACCCATTAACATTATCCGGTCAAATTCACCCAAACCGATGCTTCTTAATCCATTGGCAAGCCTGTTTACCTGCACCCACAACTGCCGGTAGGTTATTTTGGTGTCTCTGTAATAGATGGCCACTTTGTCCGGGTATCGGGCAGCGCTACGACCCACCAGGTAGTCGGCAAGGTTAATGTTATAGGGATACCTGATTAGTTCAGGGAGGGTAAATATTTTTTCGGGAAGGTAATCCGACGGACCAATTACGTTATCCGGAAGAATAACCTTTCTCATACAGGAAATCACCTCACATGTTTCTACATAAGCCAAAGTTAAATTATGGATCAACTCCTCCTATATCAAACCCTGACCAGTGCGGCATCACCCTGAGCCAGCCCGCCACAGATGGCCGCCACGCCTAAACCGCCGCCGCGGCGCCGCAATTCATAGATCAAAGTGCCGATCAAACGCGCCCCGCTGGCGGTATTGGGATGCCCGATGGCAATGGCACCGCCGTTTACATTAACCTTCTTTTTGAGCTCTTCATATTTTTTCATATCCCCGTTGGCCAGCATCTTGGTGCTGGTCAAAGTGACTGCCGCAAAAGCTTCGTTAATTTCAAATAAATTGATGTCCTCAAGGCCGTAACCCGTCTTCTGAAGTAACTTTTGGATGGCAATGGCCGGAGCTTCTGAGAGCAACCTCGGTTTGGTGGCAATGGAAACCATGCCGACAATAGCACCCAGGGGCTCCAGGCCAAGCTCTCTGGCTTTTTTTCTGGTGGTAAGGAGAAGCGCCGTCGACCCGTCGTTTAGACCCGGGGCATTGCCCGCCGTACAGGTGGGACTGCCGTAAATGGGCTTTAAGGCCGCAAGTTTTTCCATGGTTGTATCAGGCCTGTACTGTTCGTCTATATTCAGGACGCTTACGCCGTTCTTCTGCGGCACTTCCAGGGCCATCATTTCATCGAGAAATTTTCCTGCGGCGTAAGCATGGCCGTATTTAACATGGCTGCTGACCGCCCATTCATCCTGCTGGAAACGGTCTATACCATGCATTAAGGCAACTTCTCCCGCATCCTTGGCCACCGGTGCATAGTCTTTATAACCCAATTCCAGCAGGGGATCCTCTATGGTTAGATGGCCCATTTTTTTGGAATGAAAACGCTGGTTGCGCAGTAAAAAGGGCACCGTACTAAAGCTGGTCACCCCTCCGGCCAGAATTACCTCCCCCTCGCCGGCCCGGATGGTCCGGCAACCGAAATTGACTGCCGACATGGCGGAAACACAGGCCTTGTCCAGCGAACAGGAAGGTGTTTCGGGGGGCAAACCCGCCTTCAGCAATGCCTGCCTGGCCACCACCGGGGTGTAGGGATCCTTGCAACAGGTGGTATCGCCCACCCCCCAAAAAATCTCATCAACCACATCACCCGGCAGTTTTACCCGGGCCAGCACTTCCTTCATGACAATAGCGCTCAAGTCATAGCAATCAATATCCTTTAGAGACCCTCCAAACCGGCCAAAGGGAGTGCGAACCGCACTGACCACCACAATCTCATCATCGCGTAACTTCAATGTTCACATCCCTCCAATTAAACGGCCAAGTAGCCGCCGTCCACACACAGTACATGTCCTGTAACATAATCAGAAGCTGGAGAAGCAAGAAACACGGCTGCACCTTTAATGTCATCCCCGGTGCCAAAGCGGCGCAAGGGAATGTGGCGCAAGAGAATTTCCCCTTTTTCATTAATAACGTGCCTGGACATGTGGGTGGGAAACCATCCGGGTGCAATGGCATTAACGGTAATCCCGTACTGTGCCCATTTGGCCGCCAGATCACGGGTAAATGAGATAACTGCTCCTTTGCTGGTATGATAGCCTATAGCATGCATAATTTCGGGATCCTTGCCTACAAAGCCGCAAATTGAAGTTATGTTAATGATTTTTCCGTACTTCTGACCAATCATCACCTTGCCCGCCTTTTGGCAGCACAGGAAGGTGCCCGTCACATTGACATCCATGATCTTCTGCCATCTCTCCAGCGGGTAATCTTCTGTTAGCGCACCCCAGGTGACCCCGGCATTATTAATTAATATATCAAGGCGCCCAAATTCACGCACTGTAAAATCAACCATTGACTGAACGTCTTCCACTTGAGCCACGTCGCATTTTACCGCCAGGGCCTTTACACCAAGCCCACGCAGTTTTTCGGCCGTGGCTTCACAACGTTCCAGTTTGCGCGAGGCCACCACCACCGAAGCGCCGGCTTCGGCAAGGGCCATACACATTTGCTCACCCAGGCCGATTGAACCACCGGTGACCACCGCCACCCGACCTTCCAGGTTAAACATCTCTCTTACCTGCACCAGACGATCCCCCTTGCCTTTACTTCTTATAGGAGTAAAATCCCTGACCCGTCTTGCGCCCCAATTGCCCGGCCCTCACCATCTGTGCCAATAGCGGTGCCGGACGGTATTTATCACCCAGTTCCCGATTTAAACACTCCATCACGTGCAGGAGCACATCGGCTCCGGCCATGTCGATCAGTTCCAACGGCCCCATTGGGAAGTTGGTGCAAACCTTCATGGCTTTGTCAATCTCCTCTGGTTTGTTGCCATCCATGACACAATAAACAGCTTCATTGAGCATCACGTCCAGGATGCGGCTTACAATAAACCCGGGGTAATCAACTGCTTCGGCCGGAATTTTGCCAAGGCTCTTCACGAATTCAATACCTGTTGCTACCGCCTCATCTGAAGAGAGCCGGGCACGAATAACCTCGACGCCCTTCATTAACGGAACAGGATTCATGAAATGCAAACCAATTACTCTTTCGGGTCGCCTGGTAGCAGCAGCAATGGCGGTAATGGGCAGCGAAGAGGTATTTGAGGCCAGCACAGCATTTTCTGGCACATGTTGATCAATTTTCTTAAAGAGCTCTTTTTTTACCGCCAAGTCTTCAAATACCGCTTCTATAACCAGGTCGACATCCTTGACTGCTTCGATCAAATCAGTAGTTTTATGAAGCCTGCCAAGGGCAGCTTTCATATCGTCAGCCGAAATCTTTTTTTTATCAACGAATCGCGCCAAGCTGTTTTCTATATTTGCCTGTGCTTTTTCCAGCATTTCAACTGAAAGATCATTTAGATATACCTCATAGCCCGAGGACGCACAAACCTGAGCAATACCGGCACCCATGGTTCCTGCACCGATAACGGCAACTTTTTTAATCTCCATTAAGGTATCAAAACCCCCTTCTACAAGGTACTCGGGCTAACCCCTTTTAGCGGTCGGTGTACCGGGGCACGCGTTTTTCCAGAAACGCCTTTATTCCTTCATGATGGTCTTCGGTGGCAAAACACCCGGCGAAACACTCTATCTCGTAATGTAACGCATGGGTAAGGTCCATATCGCTGCCCCGGTCTATGGCCGATTTGGCCAGAGCCAAAACCGGACGGGACTTGGTAGCTATTTCCCCGGCCAGTTTGATTGCCGTTTCCATTAACTCTTCCAAGGGCACAACCCGGTTCACCAAGCCCCACTCGTAAGCCACCCGTGCCGGGATGATTTTACCCGTAAAAATTAATTCTTTGGCCCGGCTCACCCCCACCAAACGGGCTAGACGCTGGGTACCACCTCCTCCCGGGATAATGCCCAGGTTGATTTCCGGTTGCCCTAACCGGGCGTTTTCGGAAGCCAACCGCAAGTCGCAGCACATAGCCAGTTCGCAACCACCCCCCAGGGCATAACCATTAAGGGCGGCTATGGTCGGTACCGGCAGGGAGCAAATTTGGTCCTGGGTCCGGTAGGCCGCCAGGGCGAAATTTCTCGCTTCCATGGCAGAAAGGCGTTGAAGTTCGCTTACGTCCGCTCCTGCTGAAAAAGCTTTGCTGCCACTTCCGGTGAGGATGACTGCCTTAATGCGGTTATCTCGTTCAATTTCGCTGAAAACCAAGCCTAATTCGATAAACATTTGCCTGTTTAATGCATTTAAACTCTCAGGGCGGGACAGTGTAACTACCGCAATATGATCTTGAACGATCTGGTAATCGATAACTGAATAACCCATCAGTATACCTCTTTCCCTACCATCACTAAAGCCTCACCTTCAACTACCGCTTTGCCCTCCTGATTAAAGCACGTTGTACGCAACCTGAGCCTGTTTTTTGCAGCAATTTTTTCAATCACCTCAACTTCCGCGGTAATTGTATCCCCAGGAAATACTGGAAGGCAGAATTTAAGTGTTTGACCAAGATAAACGGTACCTGGGCCAGGCAACTTCATACCAATTACTGCAGAAATTAACCCCGCAGTCAGCATGCCATGAGCTACCTGCCGTCCAAAAATAGTTTTCCGGGCAAATTCCACATTGATATGTACGGGGTTTAAATCCCCGGTAATCCCGGCAAAAAGATAAATATCGCTTTCCGTAATTGTTTTGCTAAAGCGTGCCACATCACCAACCTTGATTTGATCAAATGTCTTCCTCTCTTCCACATCATCCCTCCCCTCCTTGGCCTATGAAGTAATTCAATAATTGTAGTTAGCAACGATCATGCCAATCAGGCATAAAACACAATAATTATCAAACCAAAGAAAAAAACTCTAAATATCATAAAGAAAAAGCGGTTTTACCGTATGCATAAAGTGTATAAATATGAGTCAAAACGAAAACCAACCATGAGGCAAGTTCATGGAACGTAAAAATATGAGACGGCGTTGATACAAAATGTTTTATAGTAGAACGTTTATTGCACCCCTCGTTCTCAGACTTCATCCACCGGCTTTATTCATAAGCAATATCTCCCGGAGAGAGCCTCATTCGCTAGTAGACAAGGATAATCCACTTTTTAGACTGATATTAGTCATGGCCAGTTGCAGTCGTGGCTGGGGACATAGAGATAACTTGCAAGAGTTATCCAAGTCCAAACCGTTTTTGGGTACCTGCCCAAAGACTGGAAGCTTTGCAGGTAACATTTGCAGGTTAAAATTTTCTGGCTGGTCTTAATTTTTTTTCGCTTATATGCTAAAATAAATCAAAATTGGACGACTTGTTTTGAGACAACAGGAGGGATTAGTTTATGCTACAGGCCGCCCAGGAAATGAAGATGCTCTGGAAACTGGTGCGTACCGTTGGTGATAAAAATGTGCGTGTACGGGAGGAAATCAAAGCCTCCTGGGCCAGAAGCCTTGAACATGGGGTCAATCCTTATATGAAGGCCAACCAGACCGTGTTAACGGCCGAAGAGTTTAAAAACAAACTCCAGGAAAACCGGGAATTGTTAGAAGTGGCTGTGCCTGTAGTAAAAAATATTTATGATTTCGTAAAGGGAAGCGGCTTTGCAGTGGCCATTGCAGACAAAGATGGGGTTATACTGGTCATGATCGGGGATCAGGAAGGGCTAGAATTTACCAGAAGAGCTAATCTAATTGAAGGTTCAGTTTGGTCGGAAGAAGTAATGGGGACCAATGCCATTGGACTGTGTCTGGTGGAAGGGAAACCTATCCAGGTTTACGGTTACGAGCATTTTTGCATCTGTTGCTATAACGGTACTTGTTCAGCAGCACCTATCCGTGATCCAAACGGCCGGATCATCGGGGCCTTGGATATCACTGGATATTTCGAAAAAGTGCATTACCATACTCTGGGCATGGTAGTGGCTGGTGCAAATGCCATTGAAAGCCAGCTGGCTATTAAAAGGGTACTTCGGGAAAATGTTCTGGCCAACCATTACAAAAACCTGATCATGGAATCAATCTCGGACGGAATACTAACTATTGACAATTACGGCTACATCACGCACCTTAATACCCAGGCGGCCAAATTGCTGCGACTCGACGTAAGTACGGCCATTGGCAAAAGGTTAACCGAGATTTTTGGGGATATAGAAGCAAACCATTATTTTATCAATCTTGTCCAATCAAATAGGGCCTTTACCGATACCATCATTCATATCCACCGGAAACACGAGAAAATCCGGTGTAATGTGAGCTGTCGCCCGCTCAACGATCACGATGGCACAAGCCTGGGGCGTGTGGTAGTTCTTCAGGAATTTTCACGGGTCAACCGGTTGGTTAACCGTCTGGCTATACCAAAAGCAAAAATAAGTTTCTCCGACCTAGTAGGCCAAGATCCATTATTTCTGGAAGCAGTAAAACTGGGAAAGGCGGCCGCCAACTCCGATTCCAATGTTCTTTTGCTGGGGGAAAGTGGAACTGGCAAGGAACTTTTTGCCCAGTCGATCCACAACGCCAGTATTCGTGCCGAACAACCCTTTGTTTCCGTCAATTGTGGGGCCATCCCCCGGGAGCTAATTGCCAGTGAGCTTTTTGGTTATGAGGAGGGCGCTTTTACCGGTGCCCGTAAAGGGGGCAATCCAGGTAAGTTTGAATTAGCCGACCAGGGGACGATTTTTCTAGACGAAATCGGTGAAATGCCCCTGGATCTCCAGGCCGCCCTGCTCAGGGTATTGGAAGAACAAAGGGTAATGCGGTTGGGAGGGCGGGAATATCTCCCGGTCAACGTTAGAATCATTGCTGCCACAAACAAAAACCTCCTGAAAGAGGTGGAAAGGGGGACCTTTCGCCGGGATCTATTTTACCGCCTGAATGTTATGGTTATATTTCTGCCGGCACTGCGGGAGCGCAGGGAAGACATTGCATTGTTGACCAACCATTTTGTAAAACGTCTCAGTAAAAACAAGGGTAAAGACATAAAAGGAGTTTCTCCCGAAGTAATGGCCATCTTTTTAAACTATCACTGGCCCGGGAATGTTCGTGAATTGCAAAATGTGCTCGAACGTGCAGTTAACCTTTGTACAGGAACAGTGATTACCCCCGACTTACTACCGCCGGAGTTAAGTCAGTACAACAATTACATGATTTCCCACAACCCGGCACTCACAAAAGAAGAAAGCAAATTAATTAAAAAGGCGGAAGAACAGGCCATCCGCAACTGTCTGGCCCGATATAAAAGCAAAACAAAAGCGGCTGAATATTTGGGCATTTCCCGGGCCACCCTTTACCGGAAAATTAAACAATATGGTATCGAGCTGGAACAGTAAGCTCTCGTGGATTGGTTAAAATCAACTGGTTTTGCGGGTGAGGGGAGAAAGCAACCCGGTAAGCCATCTTCCGACAGCTAAAAACCAGGCCCCACCACGGCCTGGTTTTAATATGTCACCTTTAAGCGGGAACAATGGCTCCCAGCTTGCATTTCGCCAGACATTCACCGCAGCGGATACACAGGGCCTGGTCAATGGAATGGGGCTCCTTTTTGTTGCCCGAGATGGCGCCCGTTTCACAGGCTTTAGTGCACATCTGGCAGCCCTTACATTTTTCCGGGTCCACTTTTAGGGCGGGAATTTCGACCCCGGCGGCCGCGGCCACCTCTTTTACTTTGGCCCCCGGCGGTATTACAAGCTGCACGCCGTTTAAAGTGATAACCACTTCTTTTTGTTGTTTTTTGGCTTCGGCCATCCTCTCCATCTCCCATGCAAAAGATTATATGTATTTATAATTCTACAAAGGACAGCCGATCCCTGCCACCGCGGATAAATCTTATGAACACTATTTCTTCTGCCTGGCCAGTTCCTCCTCCCGCAGGTGACGGCGCAATACCTTGCCCACAATGGTTTTGGGCAGGCTGTCCCGGAATTCTATTTGCCGCGGCACCTTGTAGGCCGCCAGTTTGCCGCGGCAGTACTGGATCAATTCCTCTTCCGTAGCCGTCTGCCCCTGTTTTAAAACTACAAAAGCTTTCACCGTTTCCCCCCGGTAGGGGTCGGGTATCCCGGTTACCACGGCCTCCAAAACCTTGGGGTGCTCAAACAAAACCTCTTCAACCTCCCGCGGGTAGATATTGAATCCGCCCGCTATAATCATGTCCTTCTTGCGGTCCACAATGTAGAAATAGCCCTCTTCGTCCATCCTGGCTATGTCCCCGGTATAAACCCAGCCGTCCCGCAGGGCATAGGCTGTCTCCCCGGGCATATTCCAGTAACCCTTCATCACCTGGGGTCCCTTGATACAAAGCTCACCGGCTTCCCCTGGAGGCAACTCCCGATCACCCGTTTCCGGATCCACGATCTTGCACAGGGTATCCGGCAGGGGCAGGCCGATGCTACCCACCTTGCGTTTTCCCCGCAGGGGGTTGCAATGGGTCACCGGGGAGGTTTCCGAAAGCCCGTAGCCCTCCACCAGATAACCGCCCGTCAACTCTTCAAACTTTTGCGCCACATCCACAGGTAGAGGCGCAGAACCGCTGATGCAATAATTAATGGAACGCACGTCGTACTTTTTAATCTCCGGGTGGTTGTTAAAAGCCACGTACATGGTAGGGACGCCGGGGAAAAGGGTGGGCCGGTAGGCATTGATACACTCAAGAACCTGGTTAATTTCAAATCGGAGCAGGATGATCTGAGTCGCCGCAATAGCCACCGCAAAATTCATGGCCACGGTCATACCGTAGACGTGGAAAAAGGGAAGCACCGAAAGTACCCGCTCCTGCCCGTACTGGCAGCCGGCAAACCAGGCCACCATCTGCAGGGCATTGGCCACCACATTGCGGTGGGTGAGCATGGCGCCTTTGGGTATGCCGGTGGTGCCGCCGGTATATTGCAGTACCGCCAGATCCGCTACGGGATCGATCTTTACCACCGGCGGCCCGGGCGGGGCACCGGCCATCATTTGTTCCGCCTGCAGGACATCCGGATCGGCCGTGCACTGGGGCTGGCCCAGGCTAAATAAAATTACGTGTTTTAAGGGAGTCACTCCACGGAGACATTTAATGCGTGGATAAAGGGCGTCATAGGCAATGATTACTTCGGCCCCTGAATCCACCAGGAGGTGCTCCAGTTCCCGCTCGGTGTACATGGGGTTTACCTGCACTACCACCGCCCCGATTTTCTGAATGGCCATGTAGCCGACCACATACTGGGGACAGTTGGGCGACATGAGGGCTACCCGGTCACCCTTTTTAATACCCAGAGCCGCCAGGGCCGCGGCAAACCGGTGTACCATACCCGCCAGGGTGCGGTAGTTGATCTCCACACCGGCAAAGATGATGGCGACCCGGTCAGGCCAATCGACTGCCGCGCGTTCCAACAACTCGGGCATGGTCTTATCCGGATATTCCAGGCTTGGGGGCACACCTTCCTCATAAAAGCGCAGCCAGGGTAGTGTAACTTGCTGGGCCATGGAAATCCTCCCTCCTGACTTTAATAAGTGATTATTCATTCAACAAAATAGATGAAAAAACCTCCCTGTCTTTTTTTATTTTCTTAATTTTCTTCATTATTTTTTGTGAACATTCTCCCAGACGGGCCCGGCGCCCTAACGGGCGACACCTTTTTAGCCAGGAGGCAGGCCAGTGGGTTTTCAGTGGTTAAAAAAATTATCCCTTCGGGAGGATTTCTTTTCATTCCCTCGAATAAGTATTATGTTGTGTAGCAACTTGCAATAGGACAATATAACAACCGTTCTCCGAGCCCGATTACCTGTGGCCATGGCTATGGTTTTCGGGCCGGCAGGGTATACCGGGAAACTGGTGTGCCTCCCAGTGCGGAAAGGAGAACACTGCCAAGCTTTTAAGGGGTAGGCCTGTGTTCTGTTTCCCGCAGAACACAGTTTTTTTCTGCGGGCGTATAACCACCTGGTCGCCCGGAAAAAGGCTGTGCATCTACCTTTTCGCCAGAGCACAGCTTTTTTGTTTTGGAACAAGCCTTGAGGTCCCTGCCGGCTGCGAATCCAATTATGTATGGCCTGTCCTTAAGGAGTCAGGAGGTGAGAGAGGCGATCTTTGAAACTTGTTGCCGGCGCGGAGCATATAAGTGAGCGGGGACCCAGCACTCACTGGAATACTAGCTCTTCCCAAAACCTGATTTGTCAATTAAACCTGAAACACCGGGAGCAGAGTCATATTGTGGTGAGTGCTGGGCCGTGCCTTATGCGGATTAACTGAACACTTACCTTTGAAACAATCCAATACCTGAAGAGGTGAATGACAATGTTTAAGCGAATTCTTACCCCTGTATTAACCCTTCTCCTTGCGCTCATGCTTATTGCGGGCTGCTCTTCCAATACCGCACGGAAAGAAGCAAAACAAGGACAGCCGGCCCAGGAAAAACCGCAAAAACAGGACGTAATTCTGGCCACCACCACCAGCACCCAGGACAGCGGTCTCCTGGATGTACTTATTCCCGAATTTGAAAAGAAAACCGGTTATAAAGTGAAAACCATTGCCGTGGGCACGGGACAGGCCCTGGAAATGGGCAAAAAAGGTGAAGCGGACGTGCTGCTGGTGCACGCCCCCAAAGCGGAAAAGGAACTGGTGAACAGCGGCGTTGGCATCAACTACCGGCTGGTAATGCACAACGACTTTGTGGTGGTCGGCCCGGAAAATGACCCGGCCGGAATCAAGTCGGTCAAAAACACTGTGGAAGCCTTTAAAAAAATCGCCCAAACTCAGAGCACCTTTGTTTCCCGCGGGGATGAATCTGGCACCAACAAGAAAGAAAAAGACATCTGGAAAGAAGTCGGCATTACCCCCGGCGGCAAATGGTACCAGGAAGCCGGCACGGGCATGGGCAATACTCTAAACATTGCCTCGGAAAAGGGAGGCTATACCCTCAGTGACCGGGCAACCTACCTGGCCAACCAGAAACACCTGAAGTTGAAAATTTTATGCGAGGGAGATAAAACCTTGCTGAACATCTATCACGTGATGCAGGTCAACCCGGAAAAATTCAACAAGGTTAACGCCGAGGGAGCTAAGGCTTTTGTTGACTTCATGGTTTCATCTGAAACCCAGCAGATTATCGGTAAGTTCGGGGTGGACAAGTACGGCCAGCCGCTGTTCTTCCCCGATGCCGGTAAAAAGGAAGAAGAACTGGGCAAGCAGGGATAGAAATGAAACCGCATGCCCTGCCTTAAACCTTTTAGCCATAAATGCAGGGCGGGCTCCCTAAGCTTTGCGTTAATTAAGTATGGAGCAGATCTTAGAAGTGGGGATTATCCAGTGAACAACACCATCTTAGAAGTGCACAATCTACAGTTCAAACGGGGAAACCGGGAAATTTTAAATATCGATCATTTTGCCCTTCATGAGAGGGAAACCATCGCCCTGATCGGGCCAAATGGAGCCGGCAAAAGCACTCTGTTGCAGGTAATGGCCCTTTTATTAAAACCAACCCGCGGAACCGTGGAATTCCGGGGCGTACCGGCCACCCACCAAAACGCCCTGGCCATTCGCCGGCGCATGGCCGTGGTGTTCCAGGAACCGCTTCTTTTAAATGCCACGGTCTATGAGAATGTAGCTACAGGACTGAAGCTGCGGGGGGTTCCCCAGGGGGAAATAAAAAAGAGGGTGGACCGCTGGCTCGAACTGCTGGGCATCGCCCACCTGGCCGGACGCCGTTCCCACCAGCTCTCGGGGGGAGAAGCCCAGAGGGTCAGCCTGGCCAGGGCCTTTGCCCTGGAACCGGATGTTTTGTTCCTGGACGAACCCTTTTCCGCCCTGGACTTCCCCACCCGCCTGTCCATGCTCAATGAACTGGACAGGCTTTTAAAAGACACGGAGATTGCTGCTATTTTTGTAACCCATGATTTTTCGGAGGTGCCCTATCTCACCGACCGGGTGGCCGTGCTCAAAGACGGCCGCCTGGTCAAAACAGGCACATTCGAGGAAATATTTAAAGTAAAACCCCGGCGGGAAAACTACATTACATCCCTTTACCGGGTTTTTGAAAGCGACGCGGCGGGGTAAAACAAAAATATGCCGGCCCGGACCATTCACCGGCAACCTTGCCCCCGGGTGGCGGCCAAACACATTTTTAGACATCTCCTTCCAGTTGTTCGGCCAGCCTGAGCAGGAATCTGCGAAAGGCTTCAATTTCCTGCGCAAACTTTTTACAGGTACAGTCCAGGTTGTGGATGAGGCTACTCATCCGTGCCCATTGCAACTGGTGACCGTATACGTTCCGGAAGACATTACGGAAACGCAAGTAATCTTCCAGCTGGGCTTCCAGTTCCTTTGAGATGACTGCCGGCCGCAATTTGGGTATATCCAGGGTCATTAAGTGGAGCAGTCTTTTGTGCCACCGGGAATCCTGCGGTATCTTGCCGTTTATATCCCCGGCAATTAATTCAAAGATATCTTCCATGGCGGTATAAAAATCGTGCAGAATGCTGCCCAGAGCACGCAGGTCCAGGATGCCGGGTGCTTTGGCGGAATGGATATCAAGCCATTGTTTTCCGTGCCGGCAAATAACCTCCAGGTCCTTTAAACGGTCGCTTATCTCACTGGCCAGAGTCAGCAGTTGTTCCCGGTCTCTCATATAACAACAATCCCCTTTCGATAATCGACTGTCGCACAGAGGGCGAACAGGCGGATATGTCGACTAGATCCACCGGTCGCGGGCTTTTCTCATTGAGCAAAGATAAAACCGGGAAGAACCTTTCCGCCGGCAGCCCTTCCACAGCCAGGTCGATATCCGAATCTGCCCGGTATTCCCGCTGCCCTTTAAGGTACAGGGCCAGGGAGCCAAAAAGCCATACCCTTACCACAGCGGGGTCCTCCGCCAGAAGACCGGCCAGCGAACGGGCGGCAGATAAGGCCTGGCGGGCGCGGGCATCCATTTGTTTTTTCCTGCGCACCCTTGCCTCCCGCCAGCCGTCCACATACTCCTGCCATTTTTCAGGTGTTAAAAAAGGCATGCGGCATGCACCACCTGTTATTAAAAAGCCGGTTGAAATCTAAAACCATTACAGCAAAAATTGCTCTATATGTGATATTAACTAAACAGACATACGTTTAAGAAATTCTCTTAACTGCCCGAAGGCATCACTGGACAAAGAGAAGTATCCTGCCAGGGCCGCTTCACCCAAACGTTTCCCCACCTCGGGACGGGAAGCTAAAAAAACCTGCAGCATTGCTTTCGAAATCTGCCGTGGTAAAGAAAGGCTCATATTTTGCAGGCATTCAAAATATTGTTTTACGCAAAGCAGAGCAGGTTCATCTTGAACGGCAGCCAGGCATACATCCTCCAGCATCCCGGGCCTGTTATCTCCAGGCAAAACGACGACTGTAACAGAAGGATTACTTCCGGCAGAAACCAGGGGGGCAGGGGGCACGGGCAGACCCGCGGATCCTAAAGCACTGCAAATACTTTGAAAAGCCGCCCAGGCATCTTCATCGGCATCCCTGACAATCCCCAAGGAAATTACTTCCGTAAAACCAGGAGAGTTCACGAGCGCCTTTAAATTCCCGGGCAGCCGGGATTTTCCCCCGATGGGCAAAATTTGAATATCAGGGAGGTTTAATTCTGTTTTATAACTATTAATGAGCGCATTAAAGAAAAGTTGTTCATCCTTACCCTCCACCACCAGCACATGGGATTTCTCTATCCTGACGCTCACTATCGCACCTCCAGGTCCGTCTCCATGGCCGCATCCAGCGTTTCCTGATCGTAGGCAATTACCCGGGTACTTTTTCCCAGGGTTTCCAGCCGGTACAGACAAAAATCATAGCATCCACTATCCCTAAACGCCCTGTGGGCAGCCCTAATACACTCAAGACTATGGGTGGTGGCAAAAATTTGGGTATTAAACGTCCGTGCTGCTTCCCCAATAGCCCGCCACACTTTATATAAAACAGAGTGGTGGAGCCCATTCTCAATTTCATCTATAAGCACCACGCCTTTCCCGGCATTAGCAATCGCCAGTACCAGACTGGCCAAACGTACCATTCCTTCCCCCATAACCGGCAGGGGAATGAGCCGGCCCAGGCCGAGATCGCCGTAGATCATTGGTAGCCCTCCGGTAACTACCACACTCAGGCGGCGCAACCGTGGTTCAACCGTTTTTAAGACCTTTAAAAGCACATCTTGTTTACCTTTGATCTCCAGTCTTCCAAAACGCTCGGCGTCTTCAGCAGGAGAAATCCGGCCGCGTGCGGCCAGGAAGACAGCCGGGATGGGCGGCGGAGGCGGAGGGAAAGGCTGGACCTGAATTCCTTTCGGCCCCACAATAAGATAGTGCTTGCCCTTTCGCTGTGCCTCACTGTATTCCAGCTCAAGCACAAGATCAGTGTCGGTGGACAGCAACGGTTCAGCAGGTTTCCCCTGATTTGAGTGTATAAATAAGCTAACTCCCGGACTTTCCAGGGGTTCACGGAGTATCCTCAACCTGAGGGTGCGGTAACCCGCAGTTTTGCTTTTCCCTGTTAGTTCTATTTCCTTTGCCGGATCAAAGCCGGCAAAAAGGGAATCCCATGGTGTTTCTGCGGTTCTTCCTGATTCGATCTTAAAGAACGGCTCAATACCACGAAACGTACTTATACGCAGGACCAGCTCGGGATTATATGCTCCACTGTGCAGGAATAGAGCCTCCAAAAGGGCTGTTTTGCCGACGTTATTCATCCCTGCAATCAGATTAACGGGAGCAAAATTTTCCATAACCAGCTCGTGGAAACACCGATAGTTAATGACTTTAAATGAAAGATACATCATGACATCCTGGTTCAAAAAGCTCACAATACCTAACAATTGTTAGTTTTTGTGAACCCGGCCTCCCCATGACCAGGCTTTCGCTCCTTTCTGGATTGGATTTGCCCACTCATGAAAACGGGCTGATGCGACAGGGAGACCTTAGCCCCGGGAGTCCCACCCGGACGGGAGATGGAAAAATTCTGCTCCAGACGGGCGCAAGGACTCAAGGCCCTTACGTGGACCACCTGGAGGGAGGTTAACTCCGCCTCCCGCGATCTGTTAGATACGGCCTACCGGTTTGTCCGACACCGGCTAAACGGGGTCACCTACTTGATAAAGCAAGCTGCTTCAACTCGTGCCAGACGGAATAAAACGATTCCTGCTTAAAACGGGGCAGTTCGTTGTGAACAGAAATCTTCCCGTCCAGCCGGTTGAAGAGCCGCTTCACCTTTCGGGTCATCCCTTTTCCTTCCCCAGGTAAGGAATCAACCTTCCGGTTCAGCTTCTCTTTGATGACTCGAATTTTTTGCTTCAACTCGTTGGTAATGCGCTCTCTGAAGCCTATCGCCCGCCGGGCGATAGTTAAAGCGGCGGCGTGGTGGATAATTACCCCGTACCGCTCCATGAATTTGTAATAACCAATGGTGGACGTGTGCACCGGCCAGACCGGTTTTATCCCCACCCCTTCTCTTGTGGCCTTGCGCGTGACGGCCTCGATTATCTTCTTGAACGGAAAGTTGGCCGCCATGCGGTTGAATTTCCTGTCCGTGTCCAGCCGGTCCTTACCGAAGTCCAGGTCCTCTAATGCGATGGGCTTACCCAGAGCTTTTGCTATGTCCACCACCACTTTGGCCAGTACGCCAATTAAGTATGTGCGCCGGTATCCGCGGCTGTAAGCAAGTTCCGGCATCTTGATGTACAGAAAACCGTTTGGGTGTACCGTCATCTGGAATTCCCCGGCAAATTTGTGCAGGGCCTTCGGGTATGGAACGGTGAATCCTTCCGGCCAGGCTTCGGGTTGGCCGAAATAATTGACGTTGGCCAAAGCTACACCGTCCGGGTTGGTATCCATGCCCAGGTAGCCCCGGTTGGAACTGGTCACCGGATCAGGTGCCGTTATGGTGAATGTAATGTGCACCCTGTACCGGCCGTCCCGACCTCTGATTAACTCAACATTATAGGGGGCACCGGAAAGAAGCAGTTCCCACACCCTGAGCCGGTGCTTTTCCGGCAGCCAGAGCTTTCCCGTTACCCGGGGAGCCCTCGTCATTACCGGTCTACCTTTGCTGTCTGTGCCTGTCTGCTCGGACAGGTGGGAGACGGTTACGGACAAAGCAAATTCTCCGCTGCAGTAGCTTATTTTGATGTTCGGGTTGCCGCCCTTGGTTTCGTCTCCCCGGGTGTACAGCCGGTTCTGCCGGGCGTTTCGCCATTCTTCTTTTGTGGCTCTACCCCTGCAGACTCGCTTCCACAAAGAACGGCCGCCAAAAACTACTGTGGGTATGGTGCCGTTATTTTGATGGGTTTTCAGTTCATCCAGCTTATCACTCAGTTTTTTAACCCGCGCTTTGCGGCCGTGTACGATGCGTTCGGCTTTTTCGATTTTTACCGGATTACCAGTTTTTATCGCTGTGGCCAGGTCTTTTTCCGCCCGGCTAAGCTTCTTCCTGGCCCGGGCCAGTTTCGTTCCGGTTTCTTCTATCTCCAACGCCAGTAGCTCTCTCTGTGATTCAATAATGGCCCTTGCCTTTAATAGAGCATCGTCACAAAAACGGGAGTTTATGCCGAACAATCCCTGGCCTTCTTTTTTGAGTTCTTCACGGGAACGGCCTTCCAGCAACCGGTTGAAGACCCAGCGCTGGCATGAACAAAAAAGGCGCATCTCGGTAGCCAGGGGGTCTTCTTCCCCTCGGCCCCAACGTAGACTGCGCCGGGCAGGAAAACTTTCCGGGAACCATTCGCCGCATACGGTGTATTTTATGCTTTCATCCGGGTTAACCGTTTTCTTCTTTTTCGGCTTTTTCATCCGGCTCCACTCCCGCAATCAGTTCCCGAAACCCTGCCTGACTTTTTTGCCGCCCCTGGCTCCGTATAACCGGGCCGAAAAGGACGTGACTATGGCCAGCAGGTCCCGGATCAGCTCAGTATGAGCGTCCTCCGGTTCTTTTTCCGCGATAACTATTATTTCCACGCCGCAGTATTTCAGGTGTCGCTCGATATATGAATATCCAAACCGGGCCAGCCGGTCGGGATATTCGATGATGAGCTTTTTATACTCGCCCCGCCCGGCCAGTTTGAGTACGTTCGTTAAACCGGTACTTTAAGTAATAGAAGCACATCTTATTTCTGGCACGGCTTCCGAATACTCAGAATCCATAAGATGAAGTTGTTTTCTTATCGTTGCCCGCATCAGGCGGGCCGGATTCAGGCAGTATGCCATGAACTCGTCAATCTTTATATCATTTATCGAAAGAGCATGGGGAAATAACAATTTTAAAAATCCAGTGGCCAGCCTTTTTATCGCCTCGGTATCCCTGGCATCTGCCCCCTTAGGCACCTCGAGCAGGTCGTCAACTACGGCACGGTAGCGAATTTCGCTCCGTAAAGCATGTAATATCTCTGAAAAGTACTCCACATTTAGCCCCCACCCCTCCGCCTTCATATTTTCTCTCATCCGCGGAACATGCCAGCCTTTAATAAAGCCATGAAAACGGTCGATGAGGGCTGACTCGTGAAATATGGCCGGTAACTCCCGAAACATATTGGTATTTTCGTTCATGTTATCTTCACTAATATGCCCAGCAAGACAAACCCGGCTTCACCCACTCCCCGGTAGTCCCCCACCCTATACTCGCCACTTTCAAGATATCCTTTAAGTGCCCCCCGCACTTCTTCTTCGTCAGGAAAGCTAATGCTCTGGATTTCATCCAGGGCAACATAGTCATAACGACTCACCAGACCGGTGCTGCGCCGGCTGAGGTCATAAAATAAACGCGCCCTGCTGATGCTCCCCCCGCTAACCAGCCACCCGTATTTACTGATCTGGGAAAAAAGGTAAGACTTTCCTGTTCCCTTTGGAGCCAGCTCAATAATATTTACTCTTTTCTCCACAAAAGGCAACAAACGGCTAAGCATGGTCAATTTCTCTTCATTACTTAAAAAACCAGCGGGGTTGTAGTCCACCGCCATCAAAAGGATATCAATCCATTCCTCAAGGTTAAATTCTTTCCTTGCTTCCTGATAAAACTCCAGATCTACCCGGTAGGGTCGAAATGGTTTAAAATCAATCAAAAATACACGTCCTTCTTCTTGCCGCCCGAGGATTCTTTCCATTCGCCACTCAAGCTCAACAATACCCCAGGTTTCTGAAGATGCAAACAGAACATCCTTTTTTTCGCGTAACACATGATCAGCAATCATGGCTTCGTATTTTCGTCCTGGAAACCCCAGATCGGGCAGACTGAAAAGGCCCTCTCCAGTCTTTACATCCATTTCCACCCTTAGTTTTGCTAAAAAGCGGACCCTTCTTCCTTCCTTCCTTACTCATTTCGTTTTTCATCAGATCATTTTGCCCTGCATGAGGGGAAAACATCGCCCTGAACGGGCCAAACGGGGCCGGCAAAAGAACCCTTTTGCAGGTAATGGTCCTTTTACCGGGTTTTTGAGAGCAGCACGGCCGGTGAGCAAGCACCGGTAAGAAGGCCCACCGGCTCATAATCTTTTGATTAGCTTAATCAAGAATGGTGCCCGTGATCGTGCACCGGTCCACCAGGTTGATCACCGGCTAA
This sequence comes from Desulfofundulus thermosubterraneus DSM 16057, assembly GCF_900142025.1. Lineage (GTDB taxonomy): Bacteria > Bacillota > Desulfotomaculia > Desulfotomaculales > Desulfovirgulaceae > Desulfofundulus > Desulfofundulus thermosubterraneus. Next base: position 66,088 of record NZ_FQZM01000012.1, read on the forward strand.
TGCGGGGCCGGCGGCATCCACACACTTTTCCAGAACCTCTCCGATGATCACGCGCAGCAGGTTGGGGTGCTTAAAAGTTTTCTTTCCGGCCCCGTAACCAACCCGGGAAACGGTCATGAGGGGCATTTCCCCAAAGTCGTTGCCCAGGGTGGCCGCCAGGGCGGCCCCCGTAGGCGTCACCAGTTCACCGTCAACGCCGGTCCCGTAGACCGGCACTTTCCTTTCAGATAGAATCTCCAGCGTAGCCGGGGCAGGCGACGGGATCAGCCCGTGCATGCAGCGAATAAGGCCCCTTCCCATGGACAGGGGGGAAATGATGACCTTTTCCACGCCCAGCAGATGCAGCCCGAGCACGGTGCCCACCACGTCGATGGTGGCATCTACCGCACCCACTTCGTGAAAGTGAATGCGCTCGGGGGTTGTATCGTGCACCCCGGCTTCAGCCCGGGCCAGGCAGTGGAATACCGCTTTGCTTTTTTCTTTCACCTCTTCGGGCAGGGAGCTTTGGGCAATTATTTCCTCAATATCCTTCAAATGCCTGTCCGGCTGGCCGTGGGCGTCCACGTCTACAAAGAAGTTAATAGCCGAAATCCCATTGCGCTTCACTTTTTCCAGGCGCAACCGGTAACCTTCCACCGGCAGCTTTTTTAATTCCCCGGCCAGTTGTTCGAAATCCACCCCCGCGCCAATCAAGGCGCCGAGGCACATGTCACCACTAATGCCGGAAAAACAATCAAAGTACGCTACTCTCATCATTCCGGCCCCACAATCATGCGGGTGATGGCGCTGGCCAGGGCGGCGGCACCAAAACCGTTATCGATATTGACCACACCAATGCCGGAAGCACAGCTGTTCAGCATGGTGAGAAGGGCGGCCAGGCCGTGAAAATTGGCCCCGTAACCGACGCTGGTGGGCACGGCGATAACCGGCTGCTCCGCCAGCCCGGCCACCACGCTGGCCAGGGCCCCCTCCATTCCCGCGACTACAATAATCACATGCGCCCACTGAATCAGGTCCAGCTTGTCCAGTAAACGATGGATGCCGGCCACTCCCACATCGTAACACCGGCGCACATGGTTGCCCATCACTTCGGCAGTCACAACCGCTTCCTCGGCCACCGGCAGATCGGCGGTCCCCGCCGACATCACCAGCACATTGCCTTTTGGCTGGGGGCGCTCCCCGCGGTACACCACAATAGTGCGCGCCAGTTCCGAATAAACAGCGTCACTGAAAACGGCCCGTACCGCTTCGTATACCTCCCGGGCGGCCCGGGTAGCCAGAACGGTCCGGTTGTTCCCGCAAAGCCTTTGCACAATCTCCACTACTTGATCCGTGGTTTTGCCCTGGCAGAAAACCACTTCCGGGAAACCCTTGCGCAGGGCCCGGTGGTGATCCACCTTGGCAAACCCCAGGTCTTCGTAGGGCAGGGTCTTGAGCCTGTCTAAAGCCGCATCCACTTCCAGGCGGCCGTGGCGCACATCTTCCAGCAACACACGCAGTTCATCCTTAGTCATTGGTCCCTTCTCCCTGAAAACCGGTGGGATGCGGTGCTGTCCGGAGCTCACTTCAATGCCCCGCCTAAGATGTGCGCCGCATCCCTGTCACCACGGTTTTACTAAATGTTATGTTCCCACACGACCTTGCCGCAGTCCCGCAAATCGTACCCGCCCAGAGCTTCTACCTCTTTGCGGAAGTCTGGCTGGCTCATTACGGTCAACAAACGCTGGATGTAAGGTGTATCCCAGTATTCCCGGGGGATGCAGAGGTCGTAGCGCTCCTCGGCCAGGGGGATAAAGTCGAGCCCCAGGGCCTGGGCGGCGGCCCGGATGCCCAACCCCGCGTCCACCCCGCCGGCCACGGCCGCCGCCACGGCCATGTGGGTGTATTCCTCCCGCTCGTAACCGTTTATTTGGGCCGGGCTGATCCCCAGCTGTTTCAAGTGGTAATCCAGCAAAACCCGGGTGCCCGCCCCCCGCTGCCGGTTCACAAAGGTGACATCGGGGCGGGCCAGGTCCTCCAACCCCCTGATTCCTTTGGGATTGCCTTTGGCCACAATCAGCCCCTGTTCCCGGTAGACCAGGTTGACCAGCACTGCTCCCCTGTCCGGCAGCAAGCGCCGGATATAGGAAACATTGTACTCACCCGTTTCCTCATCTAAAAGATGCGTGCCGGCACAGTGGGCCTCTCCCCTTTTCAAGGCATTCAAACCAGCCAGGCTTCCCACATGGGCGCTGGACAGGCTGGCCTGGGGGTAAAGGCGCCGCAGGTGATTGGCCAGGACGTCCAGGGCGATATCGTGGCTGCCGATGATCACAGTGGTTTCCTCGATCTCTTCCATGGGACGCAGGAGTTCAACCGTCACCGCCCGGCCCGCACCGAAACCTTCGGAAAGACGGGGTATGCGCACAATGCCGTCGGCCCGGATCAGAGACATAATAATGCCCGCTCCCCGGGATATGGGGGTGGCAATGATCTTTTCCCCCACCTGTCCCAGTTTAACCCGCACAAACTCCTCCACGCCCAGGGAAGAGACCAGCTTGCGGGAAACGGTGGCTTCAATTTTCCGGCGGGCCGGCGGGATGGAACCAAGCTTTTTGTATATGATTGGTTTTACAAACAAATCCGCACACAGGTAGGCCGATACGGGGTAACCGGGCACCCCGATCACCGGCCGCCCGCCCACTTCCCCCAGGATCACCGGCTTCCCCGGTTTTGTGGCCACACCGTGCACCAGCACCCGGCCCACACTTCTGATAACTTCCGCCGTGTAATCCTCACTGCCGGCCGAAGAGCCAGCATTGATCAGCACTACATCCGAGTCCTGCAGGGCTTCCAGCAGGGATTGGCGCAGGGCTTCAAAATCATCGGCGGTGATCTTTTTGCGGACCGGCACTCCCCCCCACTCGTTCACCAGTCCTGCCAGCACCCGACTGTTGTAGTCGATAATATCCCCGGGCCTCAGCTTCTGCCCGGGTTCCACCAGTTCGGTGCCGGTGGGCAAAATGGCCACCCGGGGCCGGGGGTGTACGTAAATTTCCGTTACCCCTCCGGCGAGGAGCCCCCCGATGTCCATGGGACGCACCCGGTGATTGGCGGGAACGATCATCTCCGTAGCGACTATATCTTCTCCAATGGGCCGCACGTGCTGCCAGGGATAAACCGGCTGAGTGATCTCCAGGACTTCGGAGGATATAAAATGCACGTCCTCCACCATGATCACCGCATCGCAACCTTCGGGGAGGGGATCACCCGTATCGACCATGATGGCCTCACTGCCCACAGCCAGCCGTTTGGGAGCAGTTTCGGAAGCACCAAAGGTAAGGGCAGCCTTGACCGCATAGCCGTCCATGGCCGCCGCGTGGTAGTGGGGCGAAGACACCCGTGCATAAACGGGAGCCGCTGTTACCCGGCCCCGGGCTTCCTCCACCGCCACAACCTCGGGCGGTCCGGGATTGAGCGCCCCTTTTTGCTCAAGGTAAGCCATGTATTCTTCCAGGGCTTCTTCCCAGGGCCGGTCGTCCAGATAAACGTCCCGTTTGCCCGTGACCTTAGACAACGCCATCACTCCTCAAAAAAGTTTGACCTCCACCCATTCGCCCGTTTCCACACCTTCTTTGCCCGCCGGGATGCGGGCCAGCCCGTCGGCACGAACCATAGTAGTAATCAGGCCCGATTTGCCCAGCACGGGCTCCGCGTGAAGCTCCCCGTCCTGCAAACGCAGTTTCACCCGTACGAAATCCTCTCGCCCGGCGGCGGAACGCAAATTGCGGGTTATCCGCGCCCTCAAGGGGAATTCCCGGAAGCTTTCCTGGGGGTAACTGTAAGATCTAATCAAAGGGGCCACCAGCAGCTCAAAGACCACCAGGGCCGAGGCGGGATGCCCGGGCAGCCCGAAGACCGGTTTGCCGTTTACCACCGCCCCCACGGAGGGCTTGCCGGGTTTCAGGGAAACTCCGTGAAATAAAACCCCCGGCCGCCCCAGGGAATCAATCACCCGGGCCGCCACGTCCCGGGTGCCCACCGAGCTACCCCCGGAGAGCAGCACCATATCGTTTTCAGAAAGGGCCCGGGCCAGCCGTTCCTGCAGCTGGTGAAAGTCGTCCCGGACAATGCCGTACAGGCGGGGCTCGCCGCTACAGGCGGCCACCGCGCCGTAAAGGGTATAAGAGTTGATGTCCCGCACCTGGCCCGGGGCCGGCTTTTCTTCCGGGGAGACCACTTCATCGCCTGTGGAGATGATACCCACCCTTAAGGGGCGTCTTACCTCCACCGCGACAACCCCGGCCGCGGCCAGTATTCCCAGGTCCTGCGGCCGCAAGCAGTGCCCCGCCGGCAATACCACGCTCCCCGCCGGGACATCCTCGCCCCGGCGGACGACGTTTTCCCCGGGGGCCACGGGCCTGGTAACGCCAATGGTCTTATCATCCAGTTCCTCGGTATGCTCTACCATGACCACCGCGTCGGCACCGGAGGGCAGCATGCCGCCCGTGGCAATGCGCCAGGCCTGGCCCGGCTTCAACTCCCCTTCCGGCGCCACACCCATCAGGACTTCCCCGGTCACCTCCAGGTAGGCGGGCAGGCCCTCGGAGGCTCCAAAGGTATCCCTTGCCCGCACGGCAAAACCATCCATGGTGGAGCGGTCAAACCCGGGCACATTGTCAACGGCCACTACATCATGCAAAAGACAACGGTTGAGGGCGGACAACAACGAAACTTTCTCCCCATCCCGGGGAAAGGTTACATGATTTAAAATTGTTTCCCGCGCCTCTTTAATGGTAACTGCCTGAAATAATTCCTTCATCCATTTTTCTCTCCTTAAATATGGCAACGCTGTCAGGGCGGCGGTCGCCCCCGTCGCCCTCATCACTGCGATCTTTAAACATGGCTGCCGCGCTGCTGGGCCATGGTTAAAAAGGCGGTAATGCCGTAGGCCAGGAGCAGCAAAATGATGCTCAAGGCGGTGGCCAGCTCATACTTGCCCTGGCCCACTGCCAGTACCGTGGCCGTCGTAAGCACCCGGGTGCTTCCGGCAATGTTGCCGCCGACCATCATGGAGGCGCCCACCTCGGAAATTACGCCGCCAAACCCGGCCATAACCGCGGCCAGCAGGCCCAACCGGGCCTCCCGCACCAGAAGCCGCAGCATCTGTAGCCGGGAAGCCCCCAGGGCCAGGATCTGCAAGGGAATCCTGGGGTTAAGGGATTGCATGGCAGCCACGGTAAAGCCGGCCACAATAGGGGAAGCAATAATGGCCTGGGCTACCACCATGGCCGCAGGGGTGTAAAGGAGGTCGAGGAAACCCAGGGGCCCGTACCGGGTAAAGGTAAGCCAGACCGCCAGTCCCACCACCACCGGCGGCAGGCCCATGCCAAAGTTAACCACACTTACCAGAAAACGGCGTCCAGGAAAATTGGTAAGGGCTAACAGTGTACCGAAAGGAACGCCAATTAAAACACTGATCAGCGTGGCGAAACCCGAGATCTTTAAAGTGCGTAAGGTAATCTCCAGCACCTCGGGATCGCCTGTCGCCAGCAAACGAACTGCCTCTACAAAACCCTGCCAGAAGATTTCCAAACTCCTTCAACTCCTTTTTTGGCTGTCGTATCGTTCAACTATCTCCGTTAAATTCAGCTCCGCCAGCTTTGCGGCGCCGGGCACCCCCGTATTCGGATCCCACCCCCGGGCCAGGTAATATTCCCTCAAAACCTCCCGCACCTTCTCGCGGTCAAGCCTGCGCCCGGCGGCAGGACCGGCCGTCACAGGCTCGTCGTAAAAACGGGAGGGGTAATCGGAATCGGCGGGTTTTTCTCCGTGGCGCAGGTTGAACAGCTTCTGGAGGTTCCAGATACGCTCTCCCGCCCTGATCACTTCCGCCGGTGTAATGTCAATTCCGGTCAGGCTGGTATACAGGCGGGCAAAAAGGGTGGGCCCCACGGTATGCAGCACGGGCGGGCGGATGCACATGCCCAGGGCGTTGTAAACGGCAATGAGATCCTCCGCCCACCGGGACATTTTGGGTATGTTTACATCCCGGGTAACCGGATCGAAAATCTCTTTTTTCCACTCCTCCGGCATGTCCAGCCGGTCGTACATCTCTTCCGGAAAACCAAACTTCTCGGTAAGGTAAGGGATGGGGTTTTCGTTGTAACGGAGATTTTCCACCGGGTTCCGGGTACGCAGGTGGTCCCCGCCCCGCACGTTGGTAATATACCCCAGGGTCCAGGTGGACCAACGGGCCCGGGGATCTAAAAGGAAACACTCCAGCCCCTTGACTTCCACGGCATATCTTGATGCTCCGGGGAAATGCCGTGCCGCCCTCTTGACGCCTTCGGCCAGCAAATCGCCCACGCCCCGGCGGTGGGCAATCATATCGAGCAGGGAAATGGTCGCCCGTTCATCACCCCAGTCAAGGGAGAAGCCCAGTTCCTTTTCGCTGAGCAACCCTTTCTCGTACAGCTCCATGGTGAAGGCCACCACCGCCGCCGCGGAAACCATGTCCATACCCAGGCGCTGACAGGTTTCGGTAAGCATAGCGATGGCCGGCAAGTTGTTGATATCACACCCGGCTCCAAAGCCGATCACCGGTGTAACTTCCAGGTCTTTAAGTCTCAGGCCGGCATAAGGGCCTTCCTTCACTTCCACCCAGTGGGCGCAGGCAATGGGACAGGCCATACAGGCCACCCCGCGGGTACTGTACCTGGGCAGGACCTTGCGGCTGCGGGTTTCAACCCAGCCGTCAATGGCACCGCGCTGGTAATTGCGCCCCGGTAGGGCCCCGAACTCCTGGTAGGGCAGGCTGGCCAGCATGGTGCCGAAGCGGCAAAAAGAACCGTAAAAGGGGGAGGAAAAGATGGCTTTACGGGTATCCTCCACGGCCTGCAAAAACTCTTTCCTGTCCGCCACCCGTACCGCACCCCGGCCCCGAACGGCCACGGCTTTCAAATTTTTGCTGCCCATTACCGCCCCCAGCCCCGTGCGGGCCCAGGCATCAAAGGGGCCGTTTTCTATGCTGGCAAAGCGGACCAGGTTTTCACCGGCCTGGCCAATGGCCGCCACCTGGATAGCGTCATCGCCCAGTTCCCGGCGGATCTGGCGCACCGTCTCCCAGGCATCCCGTCCCCAGAGGTGGCCCGCCGGTAAAATTGTTGCCTGACCGTCACAGATCCATACATAAACCGGCGAGTCAGCCTTTCCCCGGATGATCACCCCGTCAAATCCGGCAAACTTGAGCTCGCTCCCCCAGAAGTTGCCGGAGTTGGCCGTGCCAAACAGGCCGGTAGCGGGCGAGAGGGCGGAAGCTTCGGTGCGGGACGCGGTGGGCACCGTCGTCCCCACCAGCACTCCCACATTAAAGGCAAGGACATTTTCCGGGCCGAGGGGGTCGGTACCGGCGGGAATTTCTTCATACAGCAAACGGGCGTTAAATCCCAGGCCGCTTAAATACTCCCCGGCCAAATCCTGCTCCACCGGGCGTTCCCCTATTTTCCCGGCAGTGAGGTCGATATCCAGCATTTTACCGCTGTAACCGTACACGCATTAACCCCCTCTCTATTCCGCCGCCCCGGCTGCTTCAACCACCCGCAGGGCTCCCGCGGGGCAGGCCAGAGCACATTTTTTGCAGCCGCGGCAACAGGATGAAAAGGTCATGGCAAATGTACCGTCAAACTCATGCCTGGTGATCCAGATATAGGCTTTTGTAAGGTTGAACTCCCCATGGTGGGTAATGGCACAGGTAAGGGCACAGGTGCAACAACCGATACACTTGCCGGGGTTGACCGCCAGTTCCTTTGCCATGAGCGTACCCCCCGAAAAGAACGTTAACTAAAAATTTCTCCATCAGCCCCCGATAACCTGCCGTGCGCAAATAAAAAACACCGTGAAGGTGTTGTACACAAAAGGAACTTTAACTATGCCTTTTTGCCGTAAAATCCCAGCATAACCCTGTGAATGGAAGGTATCCCCGGCGGGATAAAAGCCACCCGGTCGCCGTCTTGTAGAGGATGGCTCTTTTTTTCCACCCGGCCATTGATAAAGACCACTTCCACCTGTTCTTCAGGTATTTCCAGGCGCTTTAAGAGAACCCCGGGGGTTTCACCGGGAGCAATTTCCACATGGAGCGGTAAAGACCACCCCCGCTGGGAAAAAATCTTCATCAACGGGCCAAAGGCCCGCAGTTCTATTCTGGCCATCGCCGTCACCTCGCCTTTTAGCTGCAGGCCGGACATCCGGAGTCCCGATCTATGGAAACTTCATAAAAGGTCATGGACAGGGCGTCATAGGTAAGCAAGCGGCCGACCAGCAAATCGCCAAGCCCCAGGAGGTACTTGATGGCTTCCGTGGCCTGGATGGTGCCGATCACACCCGGCACGGCCCCCAGAACCCCCAGTTCCGCACAGCCGGGGACGTGCGGGTCCGGTTCGTGGGGGAAAATACAACGCAGGCAGGGACCTGCCCCCGGCATCACGGTCATCACCTGCCCGGCAAAGGCCAGTACACCGCCGTAGATAAAGGGTTTCCCCAGGCGCAGGCAGGTTTCGTTAAGTAGGAAACGGGTGGCAAAATTATCGGTGCAGTCAACAACAATGTCATACCGTTCGATCAAGGAGACGGCACTGGCGGCGCTCAAACGCTCAGGGAAAACCTCCACCTGCACGTCCGGGTTTAGAGCCACCAGTTTATCCCTGGCCGATTCCACCTTGGGCCGGCCGATATCGCCAGTGCGGTGCAGGATTTGCCGCTGCAGGTTGGACAAATCCACCACATCGGCATCCACCAGCCCTAAACGCCCCACTCCGGCCGCGGCCAGGTAGTAGGCTACCGGTGAACCCAACCCGCCGGCCCCCACCACCAGTACCCCGCCGCGCAACAGCTTCTTCTGCCCTTCAATGCCCACGCCGGGGAGGAGGATGTTCCTCTGGTAGCGCTTCTGTTGTTCCCAGGTCAGTTCTTTCATTATCCCCTAACACCCTTTTCATCTCACTTATCCCCCACCTACCGGCGGGAACAGGGAAACACGGTCGCCGGGCTGCAAAACGGCATCCATGGCCGCGTGACGCCCGTTGACCAGGACCGTAAAAACCTGGCTCCGGGGAATGCCCAGGCTATCCACAAGTTCGGCCACGGTAATTCCTTCCGGACGCTCCACCTCTATACTCCGGCCGAAACGGGCCCCGGGTATATATTTCTCCAGTCCGCTGAAAACTCGCACTTCCAGCCGCAAACAACATACCCCCACTATTATTTAAAGGCGGCAAGACACCCCTGCCCGGGGTGCCTTGCCTGCATCCTGATTTAGAAGTTAAATACCTGATCCAGTTCCTCTTCTTTGACGTCAAACACCACGTTGTGGGGCGGCAGTTCTTCCAGGCTGAAGAACTCGGGCAGCCGGTCGTCGGCGCTGGTGAACCCGGCCTTGAAGTTGAATTCCCTTTCCAATTTCAATACCTGCTTGCCCAGGTTGAGCGCGTCATCCGGCGTTAAATTCAGGCCATACTGGGCATTGATCATTTCTACAATGGTTGGCAATCCTTCCGGATTATCCAGAACGGCGAAGGCCACGAAGAGGCACAACCCTGTGCTGTCCACCGCCGCAGTGGCAATCTGCAGGTTCCGGGAAAGCTCAACCTGGCTTTCGGGCTTCAAGGGATCCACGTAACCGCCCACTTTGAGGATGTTGGCCGTCACGGCGTAACCCGCAGTATGGTCGGCACCCATGGGCGTGGTGGCATAAGTAACGCCGTTGCCCTTGCAGGCCCGCGGGTCATAGGCGGGGATGCCCTGGCCCTTCACAGCGGGCACGCGGGTGACACCGTAAACCCGGCCGGCATTGGCCGAACCGCTGCCGATAATCCGCCCCAGAGGCGTGCCCTTGGCCACTTCTTCTAAAGCTTTAATGGCAGCCTCACCGTCGCCAAAGGGTATGACGCCGGCCTCCATGAGCACACCCAGGGTGCACCCCGTTTCAATGGTGTCGAGGCCCACATCGTTGCAGATGTAGTTCAGTTTGGCTATAACATCCAGGTCGCCGATTTCCAGGTTCGGGCCGAAGGACCAGGCGGTTTCATATTCAATGGGGGCACAAACCTTGCCGTCGGGCATAGGATACACGTTGGAGCACCGCATGACGCAACCAGGGTGGCAAGTATGGGTAGCCTTTCCTCCCCGGGCCACGGCCACTTCGGCCAGTTTCTCCCCGCTGACTTCGCTGGCCTTGTCGAAGCGGCCGAAGCGGAAGTTTCTGGTGGGAAGGGCACCGGCTTCATTGATAATGTTCATCAACACATTGGTACCGTAGCTGGGCAGGCCCTGCCCGGTTACGGGGTGGTTTTGTAAAATTTGGGTGAACTTCCTGGCTGCCGCCTTAAACCGTTCGGGTTCCTTAACCGGAGCATCAAAGGTGGTGGGACTGTCCACGACGATGGCCTTAATTTTCTTGGAACCCATTACCGCCCCCAGGCCGCCACGGCCGGCGTAACGGCTGCTGTTGCCCTCGCTGTCGTTGTTGGTCACCCCTGCGGCCAGCATGAGCATTTCGCCGGCAGGACCAATGGTAATCACGGCAACCTTGTTACCGTAACGCTCCCGGCACACGGCCGTAACCTCGTAGGTACCCTTGCCGGCCAGATCGTTGGCCGGCAGCAACTCCGCCCCGGCGGGAGTTACCTTCAACAGGTACCAGTCGCTGCCCGCGGGCTTACCCTCAAGAATGATGGCCTTGATGCCCAGGTTGGCCAGCTTTTGCGAGGCAATACCGCCGGCATTGGCTTCCTTAATTCCTCCGGTGAGAGGGCTCTTTCCGCCCACGGACAACCGTCCTGACGACGGTGCGTTGGTGCCGGAAAGCAATCCCGGGGCGATGACCAGCTTGTTGTAGGGGCCGAGAGGATCACAGGTGGGCGGTACTTCGTCGAAAACCAGCTGGGATGTGAGCGCCCTGCCTCCCAGGGCCAGGTACTTTTCCGGAACTTCTTCAAATTTGACTTCCCCGGTGGTTGTGTTAACCCGCAGGAACTTGGACACCACTTTTTCCCCCTTTTTGAATTTTTTTGCTAAACTAACTATAAAAGTGTTTTATTCACCTCTGCTTACAATACAATTTCTATGCCATCCTCCATAATCCTGCCGCCCGCCTTCGCCCCTTACAAAATAAATGCACCATTTTGATACGCCATACCTGCTCCATTACAGGGCACCAGAATCATAACAGGACACTTTCCTGGAAAGTTCTTCAACCAACCGTTTTTGATTCGCCCTGCATTTCCCTTAGTTTCCGGTAGAGAGTGTTCCGCCCGATACCCAGTATGCGTGCGGCCAGGGTAATGTTGCCGCGGGAATAAACCAGGGCCTGGTTGATGGCTTCCCTTTCCATCTCTTCAATGGTTGCGGGAGGCGGACAGGGTAGGCCCCTGCGGGACATCGCTTCCCGTACCCTGTTTTCCAGCACCTTTAACATATGAAAAACCCGTGGCAGTTCCTCATCCTCGAGGCCGGCCGGAAAATCCCCCGAATGCACCAGGTTTTGCAGCAGGTTCAAAGAGGACGAGCCTGCCGCCTGCTTGTCCGGAAGTACCACCCCCGGCTTTTGAAAACGGTTCGAAGCACCTGTTATGCGGCTCGAGAGGTGGCCGGGCAAAATTACCGCGCCGTCGCACAGGGCCGCGGCCTGGTGGATGGCGTTCACCAGTTCCCGCACGTTGCCCGGCCAGGAATAACCCGTGATTATCTTCATGGCTTCGGAAGAAATCTTTATATTTTGATTTAGGCCGCGGTCCGAAAGCTCATGCAAAAAGTGCTCGACCAGCACCGGAATGTCCTCCCTGCGCTCCCGCAGAGGCGGCAGGTGCAGCCGGACCACGTCCAGTCGGTAAAACAAATCTTCCCGGAAGTTCTTTTCCCTGACGGCCTGCTCCAGGTCCACATTGGTGGCGGCAATCACGCGGACATCGGTTTTAATGGGCTTTTCTCCCCCCACCCGCATGAACTCCCCGGTCTCCAGCACCCGGAGGAGTTTTACCTGGATGGACAGGCTGGCCTCACCAATCTCATCCAGGAACAGGGTACCATGATTGGCCAGCTCGAAAATGCCCCTGCGCTTGCCGGTGGCGCCGGTGAAGGCACCCTTTTCGTGGCCAAACAACTCGCTTTCTAAAAGATTTTCCGGCAGTGCCCCGCAGTTGACGGCTATAAAGGGTTTATCACACCGGGGGCTGGCAGCATGGATGAAGCGGGCCAGCACTTCCTTGCCCGTACCGGTTTCCCCCTGAATGAGCACGTTAACATCCTTGCGGGCGATTTTATAAGCCACGGAAAGAAGCCGGTTCATAACCTGGCTGTTCCCCACAATCATTCCCGTCCGGGCGGCAATATGGCCCCATTCGGCGGTGGAAAGCCTTTTTTTCCTCTCCTCGGCACCGCCGGCAAAATCGAGGGCCTTGTCGATCAAGGCCTCGATCTGGGAAATGTCCTCGAAGGGCTTTTCAATGTAATCGTAAGCTCCCAGCTGAATGGCCCTCACGGCCGTCCTGGTGGTGCTGTACCCGGTCATGATAATGACTTCACAACCGGGCTGCACCTTTTTTACCTCCTGGAGCAGGAACAAGCCGTCGGAATCGGGCAGCTTTAAATCAACCACCGCCACGTGAAACTTCTGGTCGTTAATGGCCTCGCGGGCCTCCCGGCCACTTGTAGCCACGGTTACCCGGTATCCTTTTCTTTCCAGCAGGCAGCAGAAAAAGGTGCCTACCTCCACTTCGTCATCTACCACCAGGATACGTGCCTGTAAAGACAAGACAATCCCCCCGGGAACAGGCTGGATTAGGAGCTGGTAAAGCAAAAAACTAGGACCAGCTTTCTTCCAGAGGAAGAACCAGGGTGAAGACGCTTCCCTCACCCGGACGGCTCTCCACCTCGATGGTCCCCCCGTGGGCCCGGGCAATGCCTAAGCTCACGCTCAGCCCCAGCCCGGTACCCCGGGAAGCTTCTTTCGTCGTAAAAAAGGGATCGAATACCCGGCTGACATTTTTAGGGGAAATCCCCTGCCCGTTGTCCCGAACAGCAGCGAACACATAACGTCGCCCATTTTCGCCCCTGCGCACCCCGGTACCGATGCGAATATACCTTTCCCTTTCCACACCTTCCAGGGCATCCCGGGCATTGAGCAGCAGGTTGATCAGCACCTGGTCGAGCTGCTGCCCGTTGGCGGCCACCCTGGGTAGGTCCGGGGCCAGGTCCGTTTGGACTTTTATGCCGTTTCGGTTGATTTGATATTTAACCAGGCTCAATACCCTTTCCACCACCTCATTGAGGTCGGTGGGCGCCACCGCCGGCAGATCGTGGCGGGCAAAGGTGAGCAGGTTCTGGATTATTTTTTTGCAGCGCAAGCCGCAGGTGACGATGTCCTGGAGCAGCTGGAAAGCCGGATGGCCGGACCCCAGCTCGCGATGCAGCATCTGGGCATTGCCAAGGATCACGGTCATGGGATTGTTCAGTTCGTGGGCCACTCCCGCGGCCATCTCACCTATAGCGGCCAGCTTGGCTGACTGGATCAGTTGAGCCTGCATTTGCACCCGCGCCCGGAAGGCTTCCTCCCATTCCCGCTTGGCCTGGACCACCTCCTCGTAAAGACGGCGGTTCTGGACGCAGATGGCCAACTGGTCCGCCAGTTGCCGGGCGAAGGTTAAATCATTTTGCGAGTAGATATTCTTCTCCCGAGTACCGATTACCAGCATACCAATAATGTTTTGTTTCACCTTCAGGGGATTCAGGATCAGGCAGTTGAGCTCGAACTGCCGCACGGGAAGCTCCTCAAGATGTTTCCCCTCACCGGCAATACACAGATATACCTGATCTTGCTGTTTTCTAATGATCTCCCAGAGTACCGAATTCCGGGGTACCACCAGACCGCTGTGGGGCAACGGAGGCTGCGTGGCCACCAGGCGCAGCTCACTGCCCTCCAGCGTGATCAGGCCCAGAAAATCAGACGGAATAACCGGGGGAAGGTTTTCATAAACCCTTTGTACAATCATTTCCAGGGACATGTCGATATTGATATCCCGGCTCAACTGGTGGATGATCTCCAGACGGCGGTTCTGGATAACAATTTCCCGGTTGCGTTTTTTCAACTCCACGTAATAATTCAGCTTGGACGACCTGACTCCCGTCAAATTCTCGATCAGCCTGGCTTTGTCGTCAATCAACCTGAATCCCTCTCTTCAAGGTCAGAGCGAAAAGGTTATGCAAATCCCTTTCGGTAACATCCCGCGGGTTGGTAATAATGCAGGCGTCTTTCAGGGCGTTTTGGGCAAGATTGTTTATACGCTCCTCCGACAGGTTCCCCACGCTAATTTTATCCGGCAGATCAAGATCCCGGGCCAGCCTGCGTACCGCCTGGATGGCCCTTTCCGCCGCCTCCCATGTACTCAGTCCTGCAATATTCTCGCCCATGGCCTCGGCTATCCGGGCGAATTTTTCCACACAGGCGATCATGTTGAATTCCATTACATATGGCAAAAGGATGGCATTGGTTTCTCCATGATGCAAATCCAGCTGCGCGTCCAGCTGGTGGGCCATGGCATGGGTGGCCCCCAGGATGGCGTTGGAGAAAGCCAGACCCGCCTGTAAAGCAGCCATGGCCATGGCCGACTTGGCCTCCAGGTTGGAGCGGCAGGCAACCGATGGGCGAAGGTACCTGGCAACCAGGCGTATGGCATTTAAAGCATTTACGTCGGTAAGGGGGGTTGCGGCCAGGGAGACAAAGGACTCGATGGCGTGGCTTAAAGCATCCAGCCCGGTAGCGGCTGTCAGCCTGGCGTCCTTGGTCTGGAGTACCACGGGGTCGATAATGGCTATGTCGGGCACCAGGGACTTGGATATAATTGTCATCTTAACCTTGCGCCGGGTGTCCACAATAATGGCAAACTGGGTGACTTCGGACCCCGAACCGGCCGTGGTGGGCACAACCAGCAAAGGCGGGAGGGGGCGGGTGATCTTGTTGACCCCTTCGTAATCCTGGATAACTCCCCCGTTGGTGGCCAGGATGGCCACGGCCTTGGCCACGTCGATGGGACTACCCCCCCCAACGGCCAGAATGGCGTCGCAACCCGTCTCCTGGTAGCGCTTGACCCCTTCGATCACCTCGTAATCCTTCGGATTGCTGGTCACCTCAAACCATACCTCGAAGGAAAGCCCGGCCTCCCTGAGGCGGGCGATGGCCTTGTCCACCCACCGGTTGGCCACCACCCCCGGATCGCTGATGACAAAGAGCCTGGTCGCTCCCAGGCGCAGGGCGCTTTCTCCCACCTGGCTTAAGGCCCCCAGGCCGAAAATAATTTCGGGAGCTACAAATTTGCTAATCATCCGCATGGGCTTTCTCTCCAGAAGATCATCTTCGAAATACCTTCTTTTTTTCCGGGAAGATTCCTGTCGCGATTCAGCTACCGTCACTGGATGTAAATTTTTCCGCCGCCACCAGGGCGGCACGGTATACCACCTGTACGGGAACACCCCTTTCTTTCGCCCTTGCCTTGCAATCATCGAACTCCGGCGCAAACCTCAACGGAGAATCCTGGACATTTAAATAAGCCAGCTTGACTTTCACCGGTCCGAACGGTGTCTCCACGGCAATAAAATCCCTTTTCAGGCACACCCTTTGTTCGGTACGGACGCGTACACCCAGCGTGGTGGTCTCGGCAAAGACCACTTCCAGCAGCCTGTCCAGCCTCTCCCGGTAAGATATGACCGTCAATATGATACCGGAACGCCCTTTTTTCATAACTACGGGTTTGAGATAAACATCCAGGGCTCCTGCTTCCAGCAATCTCTCCATGACGTAGGGGTAAAACTCGGGGTTCATATCGTCTATGGCCGTCTCCGCTACAACGACATGTTCGGTCATTTCCCGGATTCCGGATAAATTATCCCGCACCGTTCCCACAAGCGCCCGAACCGGGTATTCCATCATACCGTACCCGGTTTTCTCCAGATGCATAAGAGATAAATCTTCAAGAGGATAGGCAAGGGTATTGATCAATGCGGCCCCGCAGGGGGTGATAAGGGGTTCGGGTAAACGAGTGATAATGACGGGATATCCCTTGAGCAACTCTAAAGTTTCTGCAGCCGGCAGTATTTTGCCGCCCCGCCGGTACGAGTGCCCCACCGGCAAGGGGGAAGTGTATACTTTCCCCGCACCCAGGTTTTCCAAGCCGTAAAGCACGCCAAACATTTTGACCAGCACCGCGGCGGAAACCATGCTTTCCTGCAGGAAAAATTTTTGCAGCAATTCAGTGATTGTGGTCATTGTTCCCGGGTAAAGTCCACTGTTCAAAACCATCCTGTTAATTTCCTCCGCCGGGTAACTCCTGTCCTCAAAGCCGGAAAATTTCAGGGTTACATGATTGTCCACGGTATAATGTACGGCAATCTGGCATCTCGTAGCAGCAAACCTTGCCAGGGCCTGCTGGACAACCCCCGCATCCACCCCCGCACCAATTAAAGCCGCCAGCGCGCTTCCAGCGCTAAAACCGCCGGTACAATCAAAGTAAACGGCTTTCATCAAAGCCCCCTCCGCTTCGAGCAATGAAAAAAACTTGATGTAAAATTCACTTCCTATTCAAAATCCTTACCAAACTATAAATAAAAGTAATTTTTGAACTAGATTTAATACTCGTGTATTTTTTTTAAAAACCCCGTTCCACTTTGTTACAACCGGTTGTTTCTTTTTGGAACAAATGAAGATGTGATTTTTTATATTTCCTGCGGAATTTATTCGCCCGCCGGCATTCAATCAAGGTTTGGCATTTGTCTTGCTCTAGGTTTTTATACCGCGGCATTTTCAATTTATGTTTTCTTTATGTTTTCTCCGTTCCCGCCAACGTGTTTACCAGGGAAAGGGGGGATCAATGCCCGGAAAGCTCAAACATAATTCTTAAACAATATCTGTAAAAGGGGGTACAGTGATTTGGCTAAAAGTAAAGTAATCTTTGCGCCAGCCGGTGCGACCAACTGGGCTGAAAGCTTAATCGCCAAGGCCAAGGAACTCTTCTATGCCGCTGAACTGGACAAGTGTATCAAGCCCGGAGATACGGTGGCCGTCAAAATCCACGTCGGCGAGTGGAACCGTACCGCCTGCCTGCGACCCGAATATGTGGCCGCAATTGTTGAAGAAATCAAAAAATGCGGTGGGAAGCCTTTTGTTACCGATACCACCACATTAACTTACCACTTATTCAGCTCCCGTTTCGATGAAATCAGCATCTTAAAAACCGCCTACAGGCACGGCTTTAACCCCAATGCCCTGGGTTGTCCCGTTATCCCCGCCGACGGTTACATCGGTCACGATGACGTCCGGGTGGAAATTCCCAACGGCAACATCTTGAAAGAAACTTACATCGGCCGTGCCATTGCCGCAGCCGACGTGCTGATCAACATAGCCCACGCCAAGGGTCACCCCATTACATCCTACGGCGGCGTGATTAAAAATATCGGCATCGGTGCGCAATCCAAGCGGGGCAAATACTGCACCCACCTGGCCATGTGGGGGGATCCAGCGGACGCCATCGGCTATCCCCTGGTCAACGCGGAGAACTGCGCCGGCCTCGGGTGCAAATGGCATGAATTATGTATGGACGGGTGCCCGGAGGGAGCCATCAAAATTGATGAGAAGGGCCTGCACTTCGATTACGACAAGTGCCGCCTGTGCTACAGCTGTCAGGTCACCTGTTTGTTCACCGGTCAAAGCACCATCGGCTTCAAGGACGATTACTTCCCCTTCGCCCAAATTGCCATGTCCGATGCGGCGAAAGGCTGCTTGAACTGCTTCGATCCGGACAAGATCGGTTTTATGGCTTACATTGTCGATGTGGCACCGGAGTGCGACTGCTTCCCCTGGGCCGGGACCCCCATCGTACCCGATATCGGCATAGTGGCCGGCAAGGATATCGTAGCCGTTGACACCGCTTGTGTGGACCTGATCGACCAGGCCCCCAATTATCCTGGAAGCCGTGCAGACGAACTGGGACTGAAACCCGGCGACGACAAGTTCAAGGCCATAAACCTCGTTACCCCGAGAATCCAGCTGAAAGCAGCCGTCAAGCTCGGTATGGGCAGCATGGATTACGAGCTGGAAACTTTTGAACCCGTCCTGGGCCCAGACAACATCGGCAAGTGGCAATACATGCAGCAGCCCTCCACCCTCGAACTGCGGAAATGGTTCAAATACGGCCATCCCATGCGCGAAGTCGAACCTTTCAAGCGGGTTGAGTTTAAAGATGCCAGCTGGAAACAATTCGAGTAAGAATGTTTCAAGTTTCCCGGCTGTTTGTCCGTTAGTCCAGGGTTTCCCCTGGACTAACGGCACTCCTTGAAAGCAGGCCCGATGGCAGGCCTTATATTAAATATACCACAGGTCGCCGCAGGGGGATAGCAAAATGTCGAACGTTTATCTGGTAAGCGCACGAGCTAGGAACATCAGGGACAATTTACTGGCCAAGATCGAAAGGATTATGCAGGTACCGGAAATTGCAGCTCTGGTGCCGACAGGAAGGAAAGCAACTTTTATTAAAACAAGCTATAGCAGGGTTGGTTACAACAGACACTTACGCCCCATTGTACTGAGGACAATCGTGGAAAAAATTAAAGAATTCGGCGGTACTCCGGTAGTTACCGACACTTCGGCGTTCTTCCCAAAAGGACATTTTGCCGGTGACCAGTGGTTTACCTCTGCCGAATTGATGGGGTATTCCGAAATCGCCCTGGGTTGCGAGCGCATTCTGGCCAACGGGTACGAAGGCGACGACGGGGAATTTATTTCCACCGGCGGGACCGAGCTTGGTGGAGTAGAGGTGGCCAGGGCCATCAGGGAAGCGGAATGCCTTCTGGTGGTTTCCCATATAGCGGGGCACCCCTTCGCGGGGTTTACCGGTGCTCTCTACAACCTGGGAGTGGAGTGCCTGAATAATTCCGGCAAGTCCAGGGTCTATGAGGGAATCAGGCCCGTTTGGCTGGCCGAACGATGCGAACTTTGCGGCACCTGTGTCCAATACTGCCAGTGGCAGGCCTTACAAATATCCAGCGGCCGGCTACATGTGGACCGGCAACGCTGCGCCGGATGCGGGAACTGTGTTGTCATCTGCGCGAACAGGGCCCACCAGCCGGTCCCGGAACAAGTTGTTTCTTTCCAGCGCAAAGTAGCCGAAGCTTCTTCCGCCATAGTCAGGACTCTGAAGAAAAAAGCGGTTTACATCAATATCCTGTATGATATCGTCCCCCAACCGGACAAAATCTCCTGGGCAGATATTCCCTTCGTTCCCGATATTGGAATTGTTGCTTCCACTGATCCTGTAGCTGTTGATGCCGCAACTCATGATCTAATAACCAAATCACCGGGGATTCCCAAATCGGCAGCGGAAGACTTTGGAGTACTTGAACCCGGGCGGGAAAAAATAACAAGCATTACCGGTGCAAATCCGGCGGTGCTGTATTGTCACGCCGGAAGGCTGGGAGTCGGGTTTACCCGTTATCAATTATTTAAATAACGAAGGGGTGAATCAGGTGCCTCTGGAGATTTACGAATCCATCAGCATCCGGGAAGAGTTAAAAAAAGAATTGTCGGAAAGACAAGGTCCCATTTTTAACGCCTTAAAAGATGTGCGCCATAAAATCGCCATCTTAAGCGGTAAGGGTGGTGTCGGCAAGACCAGTACCGTTGTCAACATGGCCTCCGTACTCAGAAACATGGGCAACGAGGTAGGAATATTTGATGCCGATGTGCACGGTCCAAGTATCCCAAAGCTTACGGGCCTGAACAAAAAGACCGATTTACACGGGGCATGGCAAATGAAGTCCCTGGAGACGGATAATGGCATCAAGGTTATGTCCGTCAGCCTGTTCTGGCCTGGCGAAGCGACACCCGTATTATGGAAGGGACACTACAAGGCCAGGGTCATCAGGCAGTTGCTTGCATCTGTCAATTGGGGGAAGCTTGACTACCTGCTGGTAGATTTGCCACCGGGAACGGGAGATGAACCCGTAACAATTATGAAATCTATCCCGGGTCTGGATGGTGTCGTCGTGGTAACCACTCCCCAGGAAGTATCGGTGGCGGTATGCAGCAAGGCTATCAGCAGTGCCATTGAGCTGGGCGTGCCCATTTTAGGCCTGGTTGAAAATATGAGCGCTTTTGTTTGCCCCCATTGTAGCAAGGCCACACCTGTGCTTGGAGAAGGAAAAGGGGAGGAACTGGCCAGAACATACAAAATTCCGTTTCTGGGAAGGGTGCCTCTCCATGAACTTGCCGGGAAAGCCGCGGACGAAGGAGTACCGGTAGTTGACAAATACCCCGGCTCTCCGGCTGCCGCAGCCTTCCAGGTTTGCACCGTCAATTTACTCAGCGTTTTAAACAGCAGGGAGGAAAAATAAAATGAAAATTTTAATTACCGGCGGGGCAGGCAACATTGGCCGGGAACTTGCGGAAAAGGCTCTTGCCGGAGGTAATGAAGTAACAATCTTTGACCTGCCCCAAGCCAATTATGAAGGCCTGGAAAACAGGAAAGGAATCACCATAATTAAAGGAAGTATCAACGACCCCAACGATATCCAGAAAGCAGTCAAGGGCGTTGACGCTGTTATTCACCTGGCCGCCTTAATGCCCCACCTGTGCACCGATAGGGAAAAAACCATGACCGTGAATGTCGGAGGCACCCAAAATGTCCTTGATGCCCTGCTTAAAGAGGGCAGGGATGTCCAGTTTGTATTTTCTTCGTCCGTATCCACGTACGGTGACACCCAGAATATGGAGCCTCCAGTCAAAATCACCAATCCGCAAAATGCCCTCGACCTGTATGCGGAAAGCAAAATAGAAGCCGAAAAAGTGGTATTTCAGTCGGGCATTCCCTATACCGTTTTGCGTATCTCCGGGGTTGTCATACCTGCTTTTTATGACCCCAACCCCTGGCAGTTCATGAAAGAACAGCGCATCGAACTGATTAACCGCACGGACGTTGTTACCGCCCTGTACAACTCGGCTACTTTAAAGGAGGCCCGGAACAAAATATTCAACATTGCCGGTGGCAGGGAATGGCAAATGTTGGGCTACCAGTGGGCTCAAAGACACATGGAAGTGCTTGGTTTCCCCTTTGAAGAAGCGGAATTCATGGAAAGGCCAGGCTGGCTGGACTGGTATGATACCCGGGAGAGCCAGGATATTTTAAAGTACCAAAACACAACGGTGGACGAGTTCTTCGAGTTGCTCTCACGAGCAGTGGAAGAATTTTTAAACCAGTAAAAAATGCCCTTTTTATCAAAGAACCAAATTTTATTAAAATATTTGTCTGGAGGAGAAGAAGATCAATGGCGGGATATCCAGCACATGAGAACGCGGCCAAAATCCTGGAAAACCTTAAAGCAGCCCTGGCTAAAGCCGGGGGAGACACCGGGGAAAAAATTAATGAAATTATAAGCAAGCTTGATCCTATTAAAAACAATCGCACCTTTATGCGCACCCAGAAAGCCGAGCAGGTCACAGAAGAATGTTTGGCAGAAAGCGAAAAACTCCTTAACAACCCGGAGGACGCCCAGGCCCTGGAAAAGATAAACAACAGCGTGGACTTCCTGGTGGAAAAAGTTAGAACAATGGTGATCAGAATGACATGATTCCTTGTACCGGACCTTGTGCCGGAGCCGGCAGTATTCAGTTGTGCCGGCTCCGGATGAATAGCCAACCAAACTTACCTGGGGATGATTTGCACATGGCGATCCAGGCAGAAGAAAAGAAAAAAATTGATTCCGCCATAATGGAAATGGGAAATAGCGCTTTGCAGCTTATGCAGCGTTTTCTTACCGGCAGGGTCACCAGGGATGAACTGATCAGAGGGATTACGGATTTGCAGGTAAACAATTTTATGGCCAGGTACTGGAGTTTTTTAACCTCGGACGCCGCTTTTGTGCCCCACTGGCAGGTTTTACACATTCTGCTCGGTTTGAGCCAGGATATTGATTACCAGATCAGGGAACACGGACAAGCTACTTTACATGAGGATCTAAAAGATCTTGCCTTGAACTTGATGCGCATATCCCAACAGAGTAACCAGAGAAATATTGAACACGGGAACAGACCGGAACCGGTGTAGGGGAGAAAATTTTATGACCAGAAGTGAACTACGGAAGATGCTGGAGGACATAAAAAATCAAAAATTAGATATTGATGCTGCAATTGATAAATTAAAAACTCTACCTTATGAAGACCTCGGCTATGCCAAGGTGGACCACCACCGCGCCATTCGCAAAGGTTTTCCCGAAGTAATTTTCTGCCAGGGCAAAACCGCCGATCAGGTGGTCGGAATAATGCGAAGGCTTTGCAGCAACAACAAAACCATACTGGGAACCAGAGCCAGCAGGGAAATATATGGAGCAGTCAAATCTGTTTTTCAGGATGCCGAATATTCCGAGCTGGGCCGCACTATTGTGGTGAGCCGGGGAGAAAAACCGCCCGCCAAAGGCAACATTCTGGTGATGAGCGCCGGAACCGCGGATCTCCCCGTTGCCGAAGAAGCGGCTATCACCGCAGAAGTTATGGGCAACAATGTTATCAGGTGTTATGATGTTGGTGTGGCGGGTATCCACCGCTTGCTGGATAAAATGGAAACCATCCGCTGGGCGCATGTCATCATTGTCGTGGCAGGCATGGAAGGGGCTCTGGCCAGCGTCGTGGGAGGCCTGGCTGATCAACCCGTAATAGCAGTGCCTACCAGCATAGGTTATGGAGCGAGTTTCAACGGCCTTGCCGCTCTGTTATGCATGTTGAACAGTTGCGCTTCCGGTGTCAGCGTTGTAAACATTGATAACGGTTTTGGCGCCGCTGCCATGGCCAATGCCATTACACAACTTATTATGGAGGCTAAATCATGAAGATTGCGTACTTTGATTGCTTTTCCGGTATTAGCGGTGACATGTGCCTGGGTGCTATCATAGATGCGGGCGTGAATTTCGAGGAGCTTAAAAAACAACTAAGCAGTTTGCCCGTAGAAGGGTATGAACTCAGTTGTGAAAATATTAAAAGAAACGGTATCGCCGCTGTAAACGTGCACGTCAATGTTACTCAAGAGCAACCGGAGCGACACCTTGCGGATATTGAACAAATTATTGACAACAGTACCCTGCCCGAAAAGGTAAAGGCTGCAAGCAAGGATGTTTTCAGAAGCCTGGCCCTGGCCGAGGCCAAAATCCACGCCACCACACCTGACCGCATACACTTCCACGAAGTGGGTGCCGTTGACGCAATCATTGACGTAACCGGCACGGTGCTGGGCCTGCACATGCTGGGCGTGGAAAAGGTATTTGTATCTCCCCTGCCGATGGGGAAAGGTTTCATCAAGTGTATGCACGGGATAATCCCGTCGCCGGCACCAGCGACACTGGAACTGCTGGCCGGGAAAAATATAATTGTCTACGGAACGGATGCGGAAATAGAGCTCGTCACGCCGACCGGTGCCGCTATAGCGGCTACTTTGTGCAACGGATGCGGGCCGCTACCCCCGCTGTTTATCACCTGGGTGGGCTATGGCTCGGGCAAGAAAGAGTACGACCGCCCCAACCTGCTTCGTTTGATTATAGGGACCGCGGCCGACAGCGAAAATTACGGTGAATGCCATCAAAACTGCCACAAATACAACACTGAAGAAGTCCAAGCCCCCAACCACAACCACGAACAGGGACATCACGATGGCCATAATCAAGGGCATGATCACGGGCAATGTTCCCACAGCAACGGTGATGGCCACTGTTCCTGACGGTCCTGCGTATCCGGGTTCCCTTTACGAAATCCGGCCCCCAGCTTCACCAGCAAGTCCCCGGTGATATACTGCGGCGTGGCCGGAACCAGGCTCATGTTACCCCGGGACTTCCCCCTTCAGCAGCGATAAACTTCCGGTACTCTGGCCAGAACCCCAAACGGCTGGCCATTTTCAGTCTGGTTCTATCCCCGGTTCCAACTCGCGCAGCAAGAGGCAGGTACCCCGCCCTTTCCCCCCAGTACACGCTTTCCGGCAATTCCTCCACCGCAAAGGACCGGTCCGAAAGGTTTAGGCGCAGCAATCTGCCGTAAAAATCAGCAACTTTTATAGCAGAGCCCAGGTTCTAAAAATACGAACCCGGGCTCTAAGATGCTAATAATTAGAGTCTTGTTTGAGCAGAGGTCTACCCATGGGAAACTTCATACCAGCTCCGCCAAGGATCCCTCCAACAGCCATCACAATACCGAAAAACCCTGCTACAAAGAAAGACCATCCGCTAAGCTGAAGCATGAACGAACCGGCAACCCCCCAATAGATTAAGGCAAGACTGGCAAGGCCAATGTCAGCCGCCATAACCGACAAAGCAGCGGCTGCTAGCGCAAACTTTAAAAAAATCGGGGTTGTTAAGATCAGTACCAGCGCCAAAATTGCCCATTCGTAACCCAGAATCCGGGCATCCACTTCCCAACCGTAGATACCTGCAAAATAATTTACTGCATAAGTCAACGCCGAACAAAAGGCAAAAAACGAACCGAAATACAGCCAGGTAACGCCGCCTGCTACATTCCCCAGTTTTAATTGGGTTATTGCGGCACCGAGATACGGAATAGTACAGGC
>NZ_FQZM01000023.1 GCF_900142025.1 Desulfofundulus thermosubterraneus DSM 16057
GCTCATTGTCTCCTAATGCAAAATGTACTTTGTGAATATATACAGAACGTGAATGCCTTGTGTCAGCAAGGTTTTTTCTTTTTTGGTCTATATAACTACTGACCGGGGGCTTTTCTCATTCCGCAATGCCGGCCAGGTTTTTGGCCAGCTTTTTCTTTTTTTCCAGGTCGGTGAGGGCGTAGAGGGCCATCTTCTGGGCCTGGGGGGATCCGGCTCCGTGCCAGGTGCCGGCACCGTGCAGTCCGGCGCACCAGTTCTGAATGAACTTGGCTATGCGCAACCTTAACCCGGCAGAAGCGGCCGCCTTAAAAAATTTCTTCACGTAATGGGCCGTTTCTGTATTTTCCAGTTCCAACTCCGAGGGCATGGTCACGGCCATACCGCCCCCGATATCCCCGGCCCACTTCATGATTTCCCAGAACCCATCGGCTACGGTGAGCTTGGCCACATTGCCGAAGATATCGTCCGGCTGGTAAAACCCCGAACCGGTCGGTTCTTCCCGGCCTTTGACGGCGGCGGCAACGGAACAGGCGTAACAGGTTTCCCTGATCCGGATCATATCGGTAATTTTTTCAACAATATGCGGGGCTTTTTGTACGCCCGCATACTCTGCCGCCAGTTGAGACGCTCCAATGATCAAATCGGCAAATCCAACTTTGCAGGCACCACCGCAATTCATGCGGTGGGTTTTGGCAAAGCGGGCAATCAGCTTGCCGGTAAATTGAGTCTCACCACATAAAAAGACCCTCTCCCAGGGAACAAATACGTTTTCGAAAACCATGGTACAGGTCTCCCTCTGGCCATACAGGGGGTTACCCAGGTATTTAACATCGGGCATTACTTCCCGTTCGGCCGTAAAGGGCGTGTACTGGCTGATATAGGTGATGCCGGGAGCACCGTTGGGAACTGCAAAGGCTACGGCAAAGTTTTCCTCCCCGGGACGCATGGCCATGGTCGGGATGACCACTGTTTCATGGCAACCGATGGCCCCGCTCTGGCTTACCTTGGCTCCTCGTACCACAATACCGTCGGAACGTTTTTCCACTACGTGGACATAAACATCCGGGTCCTCCTGTTGCGCCGGGCGCTTGGTTCTTTCTCCCTTCGGGTCGGTAACGGCACCGCTTACGGCCAGGTCATTTTCCTGTAGATACTTGAGGTATTTGATAAACCGCTGGTGATAGTCCGTCCCCAGGTCCCGGTCCATTTCCCAGGTTACGCCTGCCAGAGCGTTGAGGGTATCCGCCCCCACACACCGGTAGTTGCATGTCCCCAGCATCTGGCTGGTTAAAAGGGCCATCTCGGCCCGCATTTCCAGATCGTGAATGCTTTGGGCAATGTGCAGGCAACGGCTGACCCGCTTGCCGGTATAGGGCGATACGGCGGTCATAATCTCTTGATATTGGAGGTCCTGGGCCAGTTCATACACCCGCGCGTTGGCCCGGACCACAGTCATGGTGGTGGGGTTTTCCAGGAGATTCACCTGCTTGCCTCCCAGGAATATCCTGGGATTCAGCCCCCTCATGCTTTCCAGGTACTCCGCCGCTGTTTTCATTGCAAAACACCTCCATAATCCCGGGGATTGAATTTTCTAACAACACGAATTGGCAGCAAGAATTATGCCAGGCTGGCACGTCCTCAAAAAATGACGTGGCGCGTTATTTGTCAGAAACTAGATCCTCCCTGGGCTTATAAATTTTATAGGGATTGTAAACCTTAAGTGACAGTAGGCGGAATGAGTTGTGGACTCGGTTATTACCCGATATTAGCTTTTGAGGTGGAGAACCGTGTTGCACCCTGCGCCGCAAAGTTTTACCCGCATTATGCTCATGGCAGTTATTTTGGGTCTGGTTTATCAGGTGGCGGCCCCAGCAGCGGCGGCCCCTCCCGGTAACGCCCTGGCCGGGCGGGTAATCGTCATTGATCCCGGTCATGGCGGGGACGACCCGGGGACAGTGGGATGTCACGGCATTGTGGAAAAGGATGTGGCCATGGAAATCAGCCGGCGGGTGGCGGACGTTTTTCGGCAGGCCGGGGCCCGGGTGGTGTTGACCCGCGATGGAGAATGGGAACCGGCACGTGCCGGGGAAAGCGGTGGGGAAAGGATTGAAGCCCACGATCTGGCCCGCCGGGTGGAACTGGCCAATAAATGCGGTGCCCATCTTTTCCTCAGCATCCACTTGAATCATTTTTCCGAACCCGATGAATACGGGGCACAGGTTTTTTACCAGACCGGTTCCCAGGAAGGCCGGAAACTGGCCGAAGCCATCCAGGCGGAGCTGAACAAGAACCTGGTGGATTCGGGGCGCCAGGCTTTGGCCGGTGATTTTTACGTCTGCCGCAACTCCCGCATGCCGGCGGTAATAGTGGAAGTGGGGTTTTTAAGCCACGAACATGAATCCCGGCAGCTAACCGATCCCGCCTATCAGGAACGGGCTGCCCGGGCCATCCTCCGTGGTGTGGTCAACTACTTCCAGGGCGGCAAAGGGGAGGTGAAACAGCATGGTTAGCATTACCCGCCTGGCAGCTCTCCTGCTTGTTTTAAGCCTGACCGCCGGTCCCGCCGTCGCAGGCAATAATATGCCGGTGACCGGAGGACTTTCTCATCAACCGCTGCAGAACATTGATTACTCGCCTTTAAAAAAGCAGATGGAAAAATTTGTGCACGGCAAAAAGTCCACCTTTGCCATTTACTTCGAGGATCTGGCCTCCGGCGCCAGTTTCGGTATTAATGCCGATAAACCAATGGTGGCAGCCAGCACGGTCAAGCTGCCCATGGCCCTGTACATAAACGATTTGGTGGTGCAGGGTAAAATGCACTGGTACGACCGGGTGAGTTACCGCAAGGCCACCGATTATGAAGACGGTTCCGGAGTGCTGCGTTACGAAGCCAGGGACGGAGATACCTATTCCCTGCGCCTGCTGACCAATCTGGCCATCACCATCAGTGATAACGTGGCCTTTCGCATGCTGGCCAGGCACGTGGGCCGGCCGAATTTTTATGCCTATATGAAGGGGCTGGGCGGCCGTACGGTCTATCCGGGAGGGAAAAATTTGACCACCGCCCGGGACCTGGCCACCTATGTCAAGGCCACCCTGGATTTCGCCCGGCGCCATCCGCAGGAAGGGCAGCGCCTGCTGGATGATCTGGTCCACCCGTTTTTTCATATCGGCTTACCGGGACTGCTTCCGCACCAGGTCATGGTGGCCCATAAGGAAGGGGATTTGGATGGGATAGCCAACGACTGCGGGGTGGTTTTTAGCCGGCGGCCTTACATCCTGGTGGTTTTATCCAGCGGGGTAAAAGAGACCCGGGAGGGTTTTGCCGATATCGCCCGGTTAAGCAGGATGGCTTACGATTTTCAGGAATCTCTCCCGGCGGCTGAAATATTCCCGTTATACCAATTACCGGTAAATGTTTCAGTAAAACCGCTCCCACCGGCGCGGTGCCGTCAGCGCGGAGCACCGGAGTGAGCGTGGACAACGCGGCACCATAGCGGGGACACTGAACATTTACAATCACCGAAATAATGGTAAGGAGGTTTATCTAATGTTCGTCCGGAAAATCCTCAGTACCTTGTTGATTTGTTTATTCACCCTGGCTTGTGCCTTACCGGCCTGGGCGGTGAAAGAGAAGGAGGAAGGCACCGGGGGTGGGCTGGATACTACCGCCGAATCCGCGGTGCTCATGGAAGCCCATACGGGCAAGGTTTTATGGGCCAAGAATCCTGATAAGGAATTACCCATGGCCAGTGTAACCAAAATCATGACCCTCCTTTTAGCCGTGGAAGCCGTGGAACAGGGTAGGGTCAGTCTTAAGGACCGGGTGGTGGCCAGTGAAAACGCGTGGGAAATGGGCGGCTCCCAGATTTACCTTGAGCCCGGGGAAGAATTCAGTTTCGAAGAAATGCTTATTGCCGTGGCCGTAGGCTCGGCCAATGATGCCAGCGTGGCCGTGGCCGAGCACATCCTGGGGAGCGAAGAGGCTTTTGTGGAGGCCATGAACCAGCGGGCCAAACAACTGGGTTTAAAACACACCCATTTTGTAAACTGCACCGGCCTGCCGGCCGAGGGCCATTACACATCGGCCTACGATATGGCGGTTATTTTACGGGAATGTTTGAAATATCCCCTTTTCCGCCGCATCTCGTCCATCTACGAATATGATTTGCGCGGTGGAAAGTTCAAGCTGTGGAATACCAACAAGCTGCTCAAGTGGTACGAGGGCGTGGATGCCGGCAAGACGGGCTGGACCAACGAGGCCAAATATTGCCTGGCTTCTTCGGCGGAACGGGACGGCCTGCGGTTGATTGTGGTAGTCCTGGGTACACCCGAACCAAAGAGCCATTTCCGGGAATCCATCAAGCTTTACAAGTATGGCTTTGCCCGTTACAAGGCGGTAAACATCTACCCGGCGGGTGCTAAAGTAAAATCCCTGCCTGTAAGCAAGGGCGTCGTGGATAACCTGGATGTGGTGACAAAAGACCGGGTTACCGTGGTAGCACCAAAAGGGGAGGACCGGGGATTCACCACCCACCTGGAACTGCCCTCCCGGGTAACCGCTCCCGTAACCAAGGGGCAGCAGCTTGGCTTCTGTGTGGTGAAAAAGGACGGGCAGGAAGTGCTGCGGGTGCCTCTGGTGGCCCGGTATGAAGTTAAAAAGGCCAACTTGCTGCAGCAGATCAAAAAAGTATTTACACGCCTGCACAGCGTTCGTTAAAACGGGTGCCCCGGGACAAGGGGCGCCTTAAAATTTGCATTTCGACAGAATATATGGTAACATTTAGCAGGAGAATGCCACCCCGCCGTAGAAGTTCTAAAACTGAAACCGTAAAAATTCGTGAAAACCCGTTTGTTGATACCGTTACAAAACCAATGGTGCGGGCGGCAGTCGTTGCTAAGGAGCGACCCAGCACTCACTAGAACAACGGCCTCGTTAGAATAGTTATTGAGCATATGTGACCAATGTACTCAAAAGAAGTACCTTACCAGTGAGTGCTGGGCCGCCCAGGTGGTTATGCTACAGTATCTAAAACGCGGCAGGGGTGATCTATGGTGGAACTGGATCTGGAAATCAGACAGGATACCCTGTTTGTCCGCCCGGAAGGGGAGCTGGACCTGGGGGTAGCCGATTTACTGCGCAATGCCCTGGAAGAATCTTTAAATAAAAACCCGGTGCGTCACCTGGTGCTCAATTTAAGCCGGGTCTCTTATATTGACAGTTCCTGCTTGGGGGTTATCCTCGGCCGCTATAAGCGCCTGGCCAGGGAAGGAGGCAGGGTTTCGCTGGTGGGTTTGCAACCCCATGTGCGCCGCATTTGTGAGCTTTCGGGGCTTTTCCGGATCATGGGCGAGTATACCACGGAAGAAGAAGCTGTAGCCAGGGCCGGGTGAGGGGGGATTGCCATGAAAGTGATTAACCAGTTAAAGATGGAATTTTTAAGCCTGCCGGCCAACGTAGCCTTCGCCCGGGTGGCTGTGGCCGCCTTTGCCTCCCAGCTGGATTTTACTTTAAATGACCTGGAGGAAATTAAAGTAGCTGTTTCCGAAGCGGTGGCCAATGCCATTGTCCATGGTTATGAAAATTCCCCCACAGGCATCGTACGGGTGCTCGTCACCCTGCTGGAAACCGGGGTGGAAATCCGGGTGGAAGATAATGGCAAGGGCATTGCCGATGTAAAAAAGGCGCTGGAACCGGCCTATTCCACCGACCCGGAGCGCATGGGGCTGGGGTTTGTGTTCATGCAGTCCTTTATGGACCGCCTGCATGTGGATTCCAGCCCGGCCAGGGGAACCCGGATAACGATGATCAAAAACATTAACAACCGGGGTGCAGCAGCAGCTTCCCAGGGAGGGCACTGAGGTGACTGCCCCATGAGTACCCGATTAGTGGAAATGAATTTACCCCGCTTCCCCCTTTTGGGCGATGAAGAGATGCGGGAACTGCTGCGCCGTGCCCGGGCCGGGGACAAGGCTGCCCGGGAAAGGCTAATTAACTGCAATTTAAAACTGGTCTTCAATCTGGTCCGACGCTTTCAAAACCGGGGTTACGAACTGGAGGATTTGTTCCAGATTGGGTGCATTGGCCTGATGAAGGCTATTGATAAATTTGATTTAAACTTCGACGTTAAATTTTCTACTTATGCCGTACCCATGATTGTAGGGGAAATCCGGCGCTTTTTGCGGGACGATAATCCTGTAAAAGTAAGCCGGTCAGTTAAGGAAACTGCCTACCGCATTCAGCAGGCCCGGGAGCGCCTTACCGGGCGGCTGGGCCGGGAGCCCTCAGTGGGGGAAGTGGCTGCGGAGCTGGGGATTTCCCGGGAGGATGTGGTCACCGCCATGGAAGCGGTCCAGGCACCTACCTCCATTTACGAAACTCTTCACCAGGACGATGGCGATCCCATATACCTTTTGGATCAGCTCCGGGATGGAGATGAAGGGGAGATGCCCTGGCTGGATCATATTGCGGTGAAGGAACTGCTCATGTCCCTGCCCGAACGGGATAGAAAAATCCTCATGTGGCGGTTCTTTGAAGACAAAACCCAGGCCGATGTGGCTCGGCGGCTGGGTTTGTCCCAGGTGCAGGTATCACGGCTGGAACGCCAGGCTTTAAAAAAGCTCAAGGAGATGATGCAGCCCGGGGAGGATGGTTGAACCCCGGGTAACTGTTCAGTAAAACCGCTACCACCGGCAGTTGCCAACGCGGCACCATAGCGGGATCACTGAACATTTGCAACCCCGGGTCTTTTTATTGTTTCTTAACCGCATAAAACCCCTTTTTATCGTAGATAATAGCCTTAGCTGTTAAAAAAGTTTATCAAAGGGGGATGACTTTATGCATATTAAGGTTTCGGAATTAGTCGGTGAATCACCCAACGGGTGGAAGGCCGCCGTCCAGGCGGCCGTGGACGAAGCCTCCAAAACCATCAGCGACATCGTTGGTGTGGAGGTGGTAAACCTGACCGCCAATGTGCAAAACGGCCGGGTAACCGAGTACAAGGCCAATGTAAAGATTGCCCACCGGGGCTAGCGGCAATAAACAAGGAAAATCAGCCTTTTCCGTGTTGCTCGGAAAGGGCACCTTGCAAACTCAATCCAGAACAGTCCAGTTTGAAACCCGGTAAAATCAAAGATTCTAGAACAGTTCGTTTGCAAACGGTTTGCAAACTCCCGCTGTGGGTAACGGGGAAAAAAAGGTACCGGAGAACCAAACCTGCCTGTTTTTTTACAGGTGGGTTTTGGTTTTTTGGCACAATTTATCGCTGCCTGTTGAACTGCCCCAAATACAAAAGCCCGCCTACCATCATAGGGAATTCCCATTGGATTTTGTCGGTGCAGTCCGCGGTGTTCCGGTGGCCCTGGAGTGCGAGGGTTTTGTGTAATCTATTGTTTCCAGCCATGCCTTGGTGTACAATGGGGGTGATAAAGGCAGGTGATGACCATGCCAGAGGAAGCAATCAAGGAAATAGCGGCCACCAGCGAACAGCCGCCCGGCGGCAATATGCCACCGCATAGCCTGGTTTCACAGGAATTTTTCTTCCTGCTCCAGCGGATAGATCGCCTGGACGAAAAGTTGTCTAATCGAATAGAACAGCTGGATGAAAAAATTGATCAATTAGAAGACAGGTTAAGTGATCGTATTGATAATCTTCGGTTTTGGGCTATAGGCGCGGTAGTTGCTATTGTGGTCGGATTCATCGGCACGATTGCCACCCTGATCAACCATTAACGTGCGAAATCCAATGTAAATAACCCGTCACTGAAAAGTACCGGGAACAATCCCCGGTGCTTTTCCTTCGGTGACTCCTGTGCGGCCAATGCCAGCCACATCCGTGAAGCCACCCTGCCGGTTCTGGAAGAACTCCTGAATGTAAAGATTGCCCACCGGGGCTAAACACCAAATCGGGACACCACTGCTGGTGTCCCTTGATCTTTCTTGGCGTTTCCGGGCTCCCTCCCGGGCGCATAATCGTCTGGTTGAAAGGAAACCATAACAACCGGGGGTGAGACCTGATGGCCGAGGTGAAAGATTCTCAACCACTTGAGATACAGAAGAAAGAATATCAAAAGATGGTCCAGGAAATTCAACCGAAGCCTACTCTGGGCCGCAATGTTTTCTGGGCTTTTGTTGTGGGAGGGCTAATCAGCGTTTTAGGGCAATTATTTTTGAACTTTTTCCAGGCCCGGGGGCTGGCCTTGCCGGAAGCAGGAGCGGCTACGTCCACGGTGCTGGTTTTCCTGGCCGCCCTGCTCACCGGGCTGGGGGTATACGATGAGATTGCCAAATTTGCCGGTGCCGGTTCCATAGTACCCATTACCGGCTTCGCCAATTCCATGGTCGCCCCGGCCATGGAATACCGGGGTGAAGGACTGGTCCTGGGCGTGGGGGCAAGGCTATTCACCGTGGCCGGACCGGTGCTTGTTTTTGGCATTGTGACAGCCTGGATAGTAGCCATTTTGTACTACTTCTTCCGGTAGGAGGTGAAGCCTTTGCCGGCACCCAAAAAAAACGGGCTGCAGACCGTGTGGTTTCAAAACCCACCGGTAATCATTTCTACGGCCACCATTGTGGGAAACAAAGAAGGTCAGGGGCCTTTGGGTCATACCTTCGACAAGGTGGTGGAAGACAACTATTACGGGGAAAACACATGGGAAAAAGCAGAGCGGCGGATGCTCAAAGAGGTCATGCAAAATGCCATCCAGCGGGCCAACCTGCAACCCCAGAATATCGACTACCTGCTGGCCGGTGACCTTCTGAACCAGATCATCAGTGCTGATTTCGTCGCCAGGGATCTGGGTATTCCCTTTATCGGTCTCTACGGGGCCTGCTCCACCATGTATGAAGGCCTGGCCCTGGGGGCCATGCTCATTGACGGCGGCTTTGCCGAATATGTGCTGGTAGGGGTATCAAGCCATTATTCCACGGCCGAAAGGCAGTACCGTTACCCGACGGAGCAGGGTACCCAGCGCCCCCTGTACGCATCCTGGACGGTAACCGGGGCAGCCGCGGCAGTACTGGCCCGCCAGGGTAATGGCCCGGTGATTACCCATGCTACCATCGGCAAAGCAATTGATTTAGGCCAGGGTGACCCCATGAACATGGGGGCGGCCATGGCCCCGGCAGCTGCCGATACCATGGCCCGCCACCTTCTGGACACCCAGCGCCAACCCGATTACTACGATCTTTTTATCACCGGTGATTTGGGAACTTACGGGCGGGAACTGGCCCTTAAGCTAATGCAGCAAAAGGGTTATGACATTTCCAACCGGTTCAGTGACTGCGGGGTCCTGATTTATTCCCCCGACCAGGACGCCCATGCGGGAGGCAGCGGCTGTGCCTGTGCCGGCGTGGTTACCTGCGGGTACCTGATGCAGGAAATCAAAGCCGGCCGCTTAAAGCGCATCCTGGGGGTGGCTACCGGGGCCCTGCTCAGCCTCTGCAGCTACCAGCAGGGAGAGACTATTCCCGGCATTGCCCATGCCGTAGTCATAGAAGGACGGTGATTTGAATAACATGATTTTTTTAAAGGCGTTTATCGTGGGTGGTCTGTTATGTGTGATTGCCCAGCTCCTGATGGACTTGACCAGCCATAAGGTTACCCCCGCCCACGTGCTGGTAGGTTTTGTTACTGGAGGAGTTATTTTAAGCGCCCTGGGGTTGTACCAGCCGCTGGTGAACTGGGCCGGAGCGGGGGCTACGGTGCCCTTGAGTGGTTTCGGCCACCTGCTGGCCCAGGGAGCCATCGGTGGGGTAAAAGAAAAGGGAGTCCTGGGGGCCTTTTCCGGAGGGGTGGCCGCAACAGCCGCCGGCATAACCGCAGCGGTCGTTTTTGGTTACCTGGCCGCCCTGGCCTTCCGACCAAAAGGATAGGAGTGAATTTCATGAGCCAGCAGACGGCAGACGTGAGCCAACAGGCGGTAGATGCCAGCAATAAAACGCCGGTGAAAAAACGGCTGGAAGAAAATACGGAATTCCTGAAAAAGGCTCTGGGAATAGGGGAAAGCTACGATGTCATCCTGCGGGAACTGAACATTGGCGGGGTCAAGGCAGCCCTGATCTTTGTGGACGGGCTGACCAACGATCAGATTTTTACCCTTATTTTGGAGCACCTGGCGGAACTGGAACGGGAAGGGATGACCATCAATACCTTCCGCAAGCTTTTTTACCGCCACGTCCCCTTCACCGAAGTCAGCCAGGTGAAGCACCTGGAGGACGTGGTGGAAAAGGTGCTTTCCGGCCCCCAGGCACTGCTTATTGACGGGGAAGATAAGGCCATTATCATTGACGCCCGGATTTACCCCGTGCGCCAGCCCGAAGAACCGGATCTGGAAAGGGTGGTGCGGGGTTCCCGGGATGGTTTTACCGAAACGCTGGTTTACAACACCGCCCTCATTCGCCGCCGTCTCAGGGATCCCAGGCTGCGCATGGAAATCCTCCAGGCAGGCAAACGGTCCAAAACCGATATAGTTATTTGCTTTTTGCAGGATGTGGCCAATCCGGATCTGGTGGACAGCATCAAGGAAAAGATTAAAAACATCAACATTGACGGGCTGCCCATGGCGGAAAAAGCGGTGGAGGAATTAATCACTCCCGGCAGCTACTGGAATCCGTTCCCCCGGGTGCGTTACACCGAGCGGCCCGACGTGGCCGCCATGCACCTGCTGGAAGGGCACGTCCTGGTGCTGGTGGACACCTCGCCCAGTGTGGCCATTGTCCCCGCTACCTACTTTCATCACCTGCAGCATGCCGAGGAATACCGTCAGAGCCCGGCAGTGGGTGTGTGGTTGCGGGCGGTGCGCTTTGTGGGGGTGGCCATATCCATCTTCCTGTTACCCCTCTGGTTCTTAGCCGCCCTGCATCCCGAACTGTTACCATCGGCTTTGAAGTTCATCGGCCCCAAAAAAATTGGAGCCGTTCCCTTGATAATACAATTTATTATTGCCGAGTTTGCCGTTGACATGGTGCGGCTGGCTACCATCCACACCCCCACGGGCCTGTCGGTATCCATCAGCTTGATCGCCGCCTTGCTCATAGGCGATATTGCCGTTTCCGTGGGTTTGTTTGCTCCCGAGGTGATTTTGTATACGGCGGTTGCCGCGACCGGGATCTTTCTTACCCCCAGTTACGAACTTTCCCAGGCCAACCGCCTGGTACGCCTGTTCTTACTGGCGGCAGTGGCTGTGGCCGGCCTGCCCGGCTTTATCATCGCCGTACTGGTAACCTTCGCCTTTCTGGTGGCTACCAGGTCCTTTGGGGTCCCATACCTGTGGCCTCTGATCCCCTTTAACTGGACGGCCATGAAAAAAGTACTTGTGCGTTCCCCGGTGCCGGTAGACAACATCCGCCCCAGCATCTTAAAACCCCGGGATAAATACCGGCAGGCCGTTCCTGAACCGGCCCGAAAACGGTAAGCCCCCAGCCCGGGGGCTGTTTTATTTTTTGCCCGGTGGGCCATAATAAGAATATTGCTATGCCGGAAAGGAGTGAACCAATGACCCTTAAGGTAGGTATACCCAGAGCCTTGCTCTATTACTATTACTTACCTTTATGGCGTACCTTTTTTGAAGCCCTGGGATTGGAAGTGGTTATCTCCAGGCCAACCACTAAAACTATTTTAGATGCCGGTTTGCAGAACTCCGGGGATGATGTCTGCCTGCCGGTGCGGTTGGCCTTCGGTCACGTGCTTGATTTAAAAGACCGGGTAGATGTCCTTTTTTTGCCCCGGATGGTAAGTATTGCCCGGCGGGAATATATCTGCCCCAAGTTCCTGGGCTTTCCCGACATGGTCCGGCACGGGATTTCAGGGCTGCCGCCCCTCATAGATCCAAACCTTAACCTTTACCGCAAAGATAGTCTTTATCCTTTCTTTGCTGCCCTGGGCCGCAATTTTACCAGCAACCGGCTCGCTATTTACCTTGCCTACCGGCAGGCCGTGTATACCCAGACCCGCTATGTGCAGCTGTTGGAAAAAGGGTTTTTCCCGGAAGAGGCCCTGGCGGTAATGTACCAGGGACTTACGGAAGGACGGGAACCGGGTGGCGACGGCCCGACGGTGGCTGTAATCGGTCATCCGTACAATATTTACGACCCCTACATCAGCATGAACCTTTTGAGCCGGCTCGCCAGGAACGGGGTGCGAGTTTGCAGCGCCGAAAACCTTCCGGAAACCCTGGTCCGGGAACAGGCCGCCAGGCTGCCCAAGCATCTTTTCTGGAGCCTGGGACAGCGCATGATCGGTGCTGCCTGGCACTACCTGCAGAGCCCGGGTGTGGACGGCATCATCCACGTGGCTTCCTTTGCCTGTGGCCCCGATTCCCTTACCGGGGAACTGATCTCCCGGGAGGTGAAGCGCCGGGGTAAACCCTTTCTCAACCTGACCCTGGACGAACATTCGGCGGAAGCCGGGGTGGTAACCCGCCTGGAGGCCTTTCTGGACATGATAGAGCGCCGGCAGTTTCTTCCAGCAAGGGAGAGTGTATGATGAAGGTCACCTTTCCTCACATGGGACACATGTGGATCTGCCTTGCGGCCATGCTGGAATACCTGGGGGTGGAGGTGGTGGTACCGCCTCCTTCCAGTAAACGCACCCTGACCCTGGGAGCCAGGCATGCCCCCGAATTTGCCTGTCTGCCCTTCAAACTAAACCTGGGCAATTTCATGGAAGCGGCGGAACAGGGGGCGGATACCATTCTCATGGCCGGCGGGTGCGGGCCCTGCCGCTTTGGCTACTATGCCCAGGTGGAACACGCCATCCTGGAGGACCTGGGCTACAACTACCGCCTGGTGGTGCTGGAACCTCCCCGAAAACATGTGGGGGAACTATTGTCCAAGATCAAATACATCACCGGCCACAGTTCCTGGTGGGAAGTGGTAAGGGGTATTCGTTTCGGGTACCAGAAGGCCCGCATGGTGGACGAGCTGGAAAGACAGGCCCATTTCCTGCGTCCCCGGGAGATCCACCGGGGCAGCACAGATAGAGCGTTTAAACGTGCCCTGCAGGAGATTATTGCCATGAAACACCCGCGGGATCTGCCAGAAGCCCGGGAACGGGTGCGTAAGATCATGGACGCTGTGGCCATAAAGCCCAGGCCGGTTCTGCGCGTGGGCATCGTCGGTGAAATCTTCACCCTTTTGGAACCCTTTGCCAACCACGATCTGGAAAGGAGGCTGGGTTACCTGGGTGTGGAGACCGACCGGTCCATTTATTTAAGCGAGTGGATCAATGATCACCTTTTCCTGGGCCTGGTAAGAGGGCTGCGCAGCCGCAGGGAGGCCTGCCAGGCGGCGCCTCCTTATTTAAACCATTTCGTGGGAGGCCACGGACAGGAAACCGTGGGCAGCGCGGTTATATACGCCCGGCAGGGTTATGACGGTGTAATCCAGCTCCTGCCCTTTACCTGCATGCCCGAAATTGTGGCTCACAGCGTGCTGCCCGGACTGAGCAACAAGCTGGGCATCCCTACGTTGACCATCACGGTGGATGAGCAGTCCGGGGAAGCCGGGTTGGTAACCCGCCTGGAGGCTTTTGTGGATTTGCTGGCCAGAAAAAAAGGAGTGGTAGTATAATGAAGGGGTATCTGGGCATTGATGTCGGTTCCGTAAGCACCAACCTGGTCTTTATGGATGAAAATGGCAAAATCAGAGAAGCCATTTACCTGCGTACCCGGGGTCAGCCCATTTGTGCTTTGCAGGAGGGATTGCGGCAGCTGGCCGGACGCCTGCCCGCAAATACCGCTGTCCGGGGGGTAGGTACCACTGGCAGCGGACGTTTTTTGGCCGGAATAATTGCCGGAGCTGACGTGGTAAAAAATGAGATTACCAGCCACGCCGTGGCTGCCTCCACCCTGGTGCCGGGAGTGCAGACGATCCTGGAGATCGGGGGCCAGGACTCCAAAATTATCATCCTGCGCAACGGCGTAGTGACAGATTTTGCCATGAACACTGTTTGCGCCGCGGGTACCGGTTCTTTCCTGGACCAGCAGGCGGCCCGGTTGAATATTCCCATTGAAGAATTCGGTAATCTGGCACTGGAATCCACCGTTCCGGTACGTATAGCAGGCCGTTGTGCCGTTTTTGCCGAATCGGACATGATTCATAAACAGCAGATGGGCTACAGTCTGCCCGATATCCTGGCCGGTTTGTGCGAGGCTCTGGTCCGCAATTACCTCAACAACGTCGGCAAAGGCAAGGAGATTCTCCCCCCGGTTGTTTTTCAGGGGGGGGTAGCGGCCAACGCCGGCATGCGGCGGGCCTTCGAGCAGGCCTTGGGTCTGGAAGTACATGTGCCTCCCCACTACAACGTGATGGGAGCGGTAGGGGCGGCCATCTTAGCCAGGGAGAAAATGGCCGGCGGGGGGACCAGCCGGTTCCGGGGGTTCGGGGTGGCTGAAACCCGCTTCAAAGCCGGGGGCTTTGTCTGTGAAAATTGCCCGAACCTTTGTGAAGTGGTGGAAATCACCCGTGAAGGCGAAGTTATTGCCCGCTGGGGGGATCGCTGCGGTCGCTGGTCCGGCTCCCTGGGGTATCAAGAGAGCGCCGTTTAAAGATACTGTTGCAAAACCAAAAGGAAACGGGCGGCGGTTGTCCTTCAAGGAGCGACCCAGCACTCACTGGAACATCTCTTTCTTTAGAATAGCCATTGATCATGTGTATGTAAAGTTACTCCGAAGGAGCGCTTTACCAGTGAGTGCTGGGCTGAGGTTAGCAAACCGGCAGCGCGAATCGCGCTGGTAACAGTCTATAGAATGATTCAGCGACTTATGCTGCAGCTATCCATAAGGATAAGAGAGTCCCGGCGCATAGGCAGCGCCAGCCAGTTTCGCTTCGAACCTGCAGCACGGAGTGACGGGGACGACCGCCGCCCCGGGTAGTTAACAAGGGACGGTTAAAAAACCGTCCCTTGTTGCGGTTAAGCCCGCACAGTCCAGTTGTAACCGTTGTTGTTATCCCAGTTGTTGGCTGAATCCTTAAAGCAGAAGGACATCATGCCGTTTTGCATGCGCAGGGTACTTTCCCAACCCCGCTGGGTGCGTTCCATTTTAATGGTGCTGACATTTTGCCAGTTTTTAGGGTCACCAAATCCGCAGTGCAGGTAAACCTGGTCGGCACCACTTTTGGCCAGAAGCCCGTTGTAAATAATGTTCACTTCATTGAAGCCAGCTGGCCTTACCTCGACGCCTTTCGGAGTATCGGACCAACCTTGAATCAAAACAAAGCACCTCCTGCATTTTAAAGTGTTGCCACTGTTAGAGTCCCCCGTAGCTCTTAAGGTATGCGCGGACATTTTTCCCTGTCATGGAAATTAACACTTAAGTTAATTCGTATCTTCCAGGAGGAAATGCCTGCACGCCGGCGAAAATAAGAAGGGTGCGCTTACGGCGCAATAAAGGTATATTTTTTATAGAAGGAGCATAGAAGAGATGAGCGAAACCAAAATCCTGCTTGCGGAAAAAGAAATGCCTACGCATTGGTACAACATCCAGGCTGACATGCCCCAATTGCCCCGGCCGCCTTTACATCCGGTTACCGGAAAGCCAGTAGGACCGGATGATTTAAAGGCCATTTTCCCCACGTCATTGATTGAGCAGGAAATGACCCGGGAACGCTGGGTGGAAATTCCGGAAGAAGTGCGGGAAATTTACCGCCTGTGGCGGCCCAGTCCCCTACACCGGGCGCACCGCCTGGAAAAGGCCCTGGACACGCCGGCCCGCATCTTTTATAAATACGAGGGAGTAAGTCCCGCCGGAAGTCATAAGTTGAACACGGCCGTCCCCCAGGCTTATTTCAACAAAAAGGAAGGTATCAAAAGGTTGACCACGGAAACGGGAGCAGGCCAGTGGGGGGTGGCTCTGTCCCAGGCATGTAACTTTTTTGGCCTTGAATGTACCGTGTACATGGTCAAAGTCAGCTACCACCAGAAACCCTATCGCCGCTCTATGATGGAAATATTTGGAGCCAAAGTCTATGCCAGCCCCAGCGAACAAACTGCCGCCGGCCGCAGGATCTTAAGCGCTGAACCCGATTCCCCCGGCAGTCTGGGCATTGCTATCAGCGAAGCGGTGGAAGATGCTGCCGGCCGGGAAGATACCAATTACGCCCTGGGCAGCGTGCTCAACCACGTCCTTTTACACCAAACGGTGATCGGATTGGAGGCCAGGGAGCAAATGGCCAAGGCCGGATACTATCCGGACGTGGTCATCGCCTGCTGTGGCGGCGGGAGTAACTTTGGGGGGCTTGTTTTCCCCTTCGCCCATGACAAGCTGGCGCGGGAAGCAAAGGTGCGGCTGGTGGCCGTGGAGCCCAGCGCGTGTCCCACTTTGACCAGGGGCAAATTTGCTTACGACTACGGTGATGTGGCCGGGTTAACGCCCCTATTGCCCATGTATACCCTGGGGGCCGAATTCATGCCTCCCGGAATCCATGCGGGGGGCCTGCGCTACCACGGTGACTCCCCCCTGGTAAGCCAGCTGGTACATGACGGCGTTGCCGAAGCGAGAGCCTTTAACCAGACCGATGTCTTCCAAAGTGCCATTATGTTTGCTCGCTCCGAGGGAATCGTACCGGCTCCCGAGTCGGCCCATGCCATTGCCTGCGCCATTCAGGAGGCTCTGGCAGCCAGGGAAGCGGGGGAGGCAAAAACCATCCTGTTTAACTTGAGCGGCCATGGTTTCCTGGATCTGCCCTCCTATGACGCCTACCTGGCCGGCAAGCTCGAGGACTACCCCCTGCCGGAAGAAGAGCTGGCCAGGTCCCTATCCCGGCTTCCCAAGGTGGATTTGGGGTAGGTTAGAATTAGAAAGTTGTTGACAGTACCAGGCGTCCGTGTTACAATGGGACAAAATTGTATACATTATGCCTCATCTCCCTTTGGAGGTGGGGTAGAGGTTGCGGGCAACAAGAGTACCCTGGTGGAGGAACCGGGTTTTCGGGGAAGCCGGGGAAAAGGGTTGTCCGCCGAAGTTCAGCCGTTGCCCGGAACGGCTGGGCTGGGCCGTCATCGAACAGGTGCCGGACTGTCACCCGGTGGTTGCCCTGCTGCCGGGTGGAGCGCTATCTCACCAGGGGGAGGGGTTTTTTTACATGTGCATAAGACGGCCCCTTACCCGGGAAGCCGTCTCATTTTATGCCCCAGGACGGTAAGTATTCAGTAAAAATCGTTTTGACAAGGGTGTGGCGCAACAGCAAGCTCCGGACCCAGCACTCACTGAACAATGTTCCTCTTTCCATAGCTGCTGTGACAGGTTGTGAATTGTGGTCCTTGAAGTGCGTCTTTTTCAGTGAGTGCTGGGGCACATACGGGGACAACAGGTCTTCTTAAAACCGGAAAGCGAAGTCATGTTTTAGCGAGTGCTGGGCCGCATCCGGAGGAGCTAGCTGAATATTTCTCCGGGCGTATTATATCCGTGGGAGGTTTTGAAAAATGATGCTGCACGGCACCATGACTATCAACAGCAGGGGTCACCTGGAAATTGGTGGCTGCGATACTGTACAGCTTGCTTCTACCTTCGGCACCCCCCTTTACGTGGTGGATGAAGAGCTTTTCCGGCAGAATTGCCGGGAGTACTACCGGGCTTTCACTGAAAAATACGGTGCCGAGGTCATATATGCGGCCAAGACATTACTCACCCTGGCCATCTGCCGCCTGGTGGAGGAGGAAGGCCTGGGTATGGATGTAGTTTCCGGTGGCGAGCTATATACCGCCCTGCAGGCCAAATTCCCCATGTCCCGGGTTTATTTCCACGGGAACAACAAGTCCAGGGAAGAACTGCGCCTGGCCCTGGAGGCGCGGGTGGGGCGCTTCGTGGTGGATAACCTCTACGAGCTGGAAATGCTCAACCAGCTGGCCGGTGAGATGCACAGCAGGGCAGACGTTATCCTGCGCCTAACCCCCGGCGTCGAGGCCCATACCCATGAATATATTAAAACCGGCCAGATTGACAGCAAATTCGGCCTGGTTATTGAGAACGGCCAGGCTCTGTCCGGGGTAAAACTGGCTCTGGAAATGGATCATATTGCTCTTCACGGTCTGCACTGCCATATCGGTTCCCAGATTTTTAAGCTGGATTCTTACGCCCACGCTGCCGGAGTAATGATGGATTTTGCCGCCCGGGTAGCCAGGGAGACCGGGTGGGTTCCATCAGAACTGGATCTGGGAGGCGGGCTGGGCATTTACTACGCCGAAGGGGATCAACCCCGCCCGGTGGCCGAATATGCCGATGTAATTATGCGGGCCGTCCGGGAAAAGGCCATGACGCACGGCTTGCCCGTACCCAGGGTTATCGTGGAACCCGGACGTTCCATCAGCGGTCCGGCGGGCACCACCCTTTACACTGTCGGGGCGGTAAAGGACATACCCGGAGTGCGCAAGTACGTGGCCGTTGACGGCGGCATGGGCGATAACCCCCGCCCGGCCCTGTACCAGTCCCGTTACGAAGCCTGCGTGGCCAATAAGGCTGCCGCACCGGCGGAGGAAGTGGTTTCCATCGCCGGCAAGTGCTGTGAATCCGGGGACATGCTCATTTGGGATATCGCCCTGCCCAGGGTTGAGCCCGGGGATATTCTGGCAGTCAGCTGCACCGGCGCCTACAACTACTCCATGTCCATGAATTATAACCGCCTGCCCCGGCCGGCCATGGTGCTGGTTAAAGACGGCCGGGCCGATATCATTGTGGAGCGGGAGACCTACGCTGATCTTCTGCGTAATGACGTGATCCCGGAAAGGTTGCGCAAGAGCCGGCGGCTAAATGTGGCTTCTGCACGTTAAATCTTTCGTCCGTCAGCATCCCTAAAAAAGGGGTGCTTTTTTGTATTGTCGCAAAGCGGAGCTGTGAAGGAGCATTTTTGGTTACGAAGAAAGAAGAGTATGATATAATCAAAAAATAGTGTACCACGAGGTCTAGGAGAGA
Organism: Desulfofundulus thermosubterraneus DSM 16057; assembly: GCF_900142025.1. GTDB lineage: Bacteria > Bacillota > Desulfotomaculia > Desulfotomaculales > Desulfovirgulaceae > Desulfofundulus > Desulfofundulus thermosubterraneus. The sequence goes on from NZ_FQZM01000023.1 coordinate 18,910, forward strand.
GGAGCTGCCCATGGATATTATTACCACCCACACCAATACGGATCTGGACGCCCTGGCCGCCATGGTGGGGGCACAAAAACTCTACCCCGAAGCGGTGATGGTCTTTCCGGGCAAGCTTTCTAGGAACGTGGAGGAGTTTATGGCCCTGCACAAGGACGCCCTGGCCGTGTCCAGCATGCGGGACATCCAGCTGGAAAAGGTGCGGCGGGTGGTGCTGGTGGATACAAAAAACCCCAGACGGCTGGGCAAGCTGGCGGAAGTGTTCAACCGCCGCGGGGTGGAAGTACATATTTACGATCACCATCCCTGGGCTGAAGGGGACGTGCGGGGAACGGTGGAAGTGGTGGATGCGGTAGGTGCCACCGCTACCCTGCTGGTGGAAAAGATAAGGGAACAAAACATATCCTTAAATCCGCTGGAAGCAACGATTCTGGCCCTGGGTATCTACGGGGATACCGGTTCCCTGGTATTTACCAGTACCACTCCCCGGGATGTGGCGGCAGTGGCCTATCTTTTAGAAAAGGGGGCCAACCTGGGAGTGGTAGCCGAGTTTCTCGGCCGGCCCCTGACCGAGGAACAAAAGTCCTTGCTTAAATCCTTATTGCTTTCAGCCCGCCGCCACCAGGTCAACGGGGTCAAGATCCTCCTGGCTACCGCATCGGTGGAAGAATTTGTGGTCGGCCTGGCCCTGCTCACCCACACCATTTCCGAAATAGAAAGGCTGGATGCGGTATTTACTGTCGTGGAAATGGAGGACCGGGTATACATAGTGGGCCGCAGTAACGTGGCCCAGGTGGATGTGGCCGAAATTCTGGGTCCCTTTGGAGGGGGCGGCCACCCGGCGGCGGCCTCGGCCACCATTAAAGGGGCACCTCTAAACCAGGTAGCAGAAACACTCATGAAAATCATTCAGCAAAAGGTGCGTCCTCCCCTGACAGCAGCGGGGATCATGTCCAGTCCGGTTAAAACCGTTACTCCCGAAACTACCATTAAGGAAGCCGGCCGCATCATGATGCGCTACGGCCATACGGGCCTGCCCGTGGTGCAAAAGGACCGGCTCGTCGGGGTGATATCCCGGCGGGATGTGGAAAAGGCCAACCTCCATGGCTTGGGACATGCCCCGGTAAAAGGCTTTATGAGCCAGAATGTGGTCTGGGTGACTCCCGATGTTCCCGTGACGGAAGTGCAACAACTGATGATTGAACACGATATCGGGCGCGTACCTGTGGTGTCGGAAGGTCGCCTGGTGGGTATTGTTTCCCGGACCGATGTTTTGCGTACCATGCACGGCGATTTACCCTCCCGTTACCGGACCATTCACTCCGGTCACCTGCCTGCCGCCGGGGCAAATATTTCCGAACTCATGCACCAGGTGTTGAGCCCCAGGGAATGGGAGATCATATGCCGGGCCGGGGAAATTGCCGCCCGTCTTGGCTACCGGGTTTTTGCCGCCGGCGGGGTAGTACGGGATATATTGCTTAAAGCGGGTAATCTCGACATAGATCTGGTGGTGGAGGGTGATGGCATAGCTCTGGCGGAAGCCCTGGCTGAGGCCTACGGTGCCCAGGTGCGGGCTCACCGCAAATTTGGTACTGCGGAAGTGCTGTTTTCCGATGGCTTCAAGGTTGACGTGGCCACGGCGCGGGTGGAATTTTACGAGTATCCGGCAGCTCTGCCCCGGGTAGAAAGTTCCTGCCTGCGCCATGACCTTTACCGGCGGGACTTTACCATTAACGCTATGGCCGTTGACTTGAACGGGGAAAATTTCGGTGATTTAATTGACTTTTTTGGAGGGCGCCAGGATTTACAGCAGGGGCTGATCCGGGTATTATATAACTTGAGTTTTATTGAAGACCCCATCAGGATGTTGCGGGCCGTGCGCTTTGAGCAGCGCTACGGGTTCAAGATCGAACCCCAAACCTTAAAGCTGATCCAGGAAGCTGTGCGCCGGGAAGTTCTCGCCCGGGTTTCCCCCGAACGCCTCTGGGAAGAATTAAAGCACATCCTGATGGAAGAAAAGGCCGGGAGGATGCTGGAGCGTCTGCACCAACTGGGCATGTGGCCCATTGCTTTTCCCGGGGTGACTTACTGGGAAGTACAGCCGGTACTGCATGATCTGGGTGAATCCATGCAATTGCTGGAAGAATGGGGCTTTCCCCCGGGGTGTGATCCCTGGCTTTGCTATTTTATTGCCGCTTTGCACTGGACCGGACCGGAAACCGCCAGGAGTTTGTGCGAACGCTACCACTTGAACAAGCGCCAAACCGAAAAGGTTTTGGTCTCCCTGGCCAGCTGGCGTCCGGTCTTGTCCCTGCTATGCCGGCGTGATGGGGTGCGCACCAGTGAGCTGGGCCGGAACCTTATCCTTTTGCCCCCGGAGGCCCACCCCCTTATTCTTACCCTTCTGGATGAGGAATGGTTGAAGGAACGTTTCCGGCAGTTGCTCGTACTCCTGCGGGAGAGCAAGCCAACGGTGGATGGCACCTACATTAAGAGTCTGGGCTACCGGCCAGGGCCCATTTTCCGCCAGGCATTAGATGCGGTCTGGCAGGCCCGTCTGGACGGCCTGGTGAAAAACAGCGACGAGGAAAAGGCGTTTGTGCAGGAATTTCTGCGCCGTCACCAGGGAGAGGATTCACATGTTTAACCTGCCCAGTTTATACGAAATGGGCATCATGTTGCCGGCTATTGTTTTAGGCCTTACTTTCCACGAACTGGCCCACGGCTGGGTGGCCGATCGCCTGGGGGATGCCACGGCCCGCTACCAGGGCCGGCTGACATTAAACCCCCTGGCCCACGTGGATGTTATCGGTTTGATCATGCTCTTTGCCGTTGGTTTTGGCTGGGCGAAGCCGGTACCCGTCAACCCCTATAATTTCCGCGGCGATATGCGGCAGGGCATAATGCTGGTCTCCCTGGCCGGGCCGGCTGCCAATATGTTGTTGGCAATAGCGGGGTCGGTGGCCCTGGGCCTGGGGGCGTGGAAGCTACCCTATGGCCAGGATATTGTTTTAAAAATTATCTATATCAATGTCATCCTGGCGGTTTTTAACCTTCTACCGGTTCCCCCGCTGGACGGTTCGAAAATACTGGCCGGGCTCTGGTCTGGCCAGCAGCAGTGGCTTTATACGCTGGAAAATTACGGTACCATCATCCTTTTGCTGTTATTGTTTACCGGTATTATCGGGAAGGTGCTCAGGTGGATTATTGTTCCCCTGTACCATACCCTGATTGGTCTGGCCAAAGCGGTTGCTTTCCTGGTTTCTTAATGCAAAGCAAGATGGGAAAGGAGATACCACACCAATGCCTGTACAAAGAATTCTAAGCGGCATGCGTCCCACCGGCCGGTTGCACATCGGCCACCTGAGCGTGCTGGAGAACTGGATTGAACTGCAAAAGGACAACCAGTGCTTCTTTTTTGCCGCCGACTGGCACGCCCTGACTACGGCTTTTGAACATACCGCCGGAATCAAAGACAATGTCCGGGAAATGATCGCCGACTGGCTGGCTGTAGGTCTTGATCCGGAAAAAAGCGTGATCTTCGTCCAGTCGGATGTCCCCGAAACGGCAGAGTTACACCTGCTCTTTTCCATGATTATTCCTCTGGGCTGGCTGGAAAGGGTGCCCACATACAAGGATCAGGTGCAGCAGTTCAAACAACAGGGCAGGGATATTATGACTTACGGTTTCCTGGGTTACCCTGTTTTGCAGGCTGCGGATATTTTGCTTTACCGGGCCGATGCCGTGCCCGTGGGCGAGGACCAGCTTCCCCACCTGGAACTGTGCCGGGAACTGGCCCGGCGGTTCAACCACCTTTACCGTCCCATTTTCCCGGAACCGCAGGCCAAACTGTCCCGTGTGGCCGTTCTTCCCGGCGTGGACGGCCGCAAGATGAGCAAAAGTTACGCCAACGATATAGGCTTGATGGCCGGGCTGGATGAAATCAGGGGGCGGGTAAACGCCATGATTACCGACCCGGCCCGCATTCGCAAAACCGATCCCGGCCACCCGGAGGTGTGCGTGGTGCACAAGTACCACGGCATTTATACCGGCCACCGGCTGGCCGAAATCGAGGAGGACTGCAGGGCGGGCCGGGTGGGCTGTGTGGCCTGTAAAAAGTTGCTGGTTGAATCCCTGGAGGCCGTGCTGGCTCCTTTGCGGGAGCGGCGACGCCAGATAACCAGCCGTTCCGGCTATGTCGAAGAGGTGCTCGCCGAAGGCGCCCGGCGGGCCCGGGCAGAAGCGGTAAAAACCATGGCCATGGTGCGGGAGGCCATGCAAATCTAGATGCATGATTTCCCCCTTTCCGGTAAACAATGTTGCCGAAAGGGGGAATTTAATTTGCGCAGATCACTTTTACTTATTGTCTCTCTGCTTTTGGTTTGGGGGATGGCCGGTTGCGCCGTAGCCAGAAAACCGGCCCCGCCGAAACAACCCCGGACTGTGGTTATTCCCGAAACTACCCGGGTTTCCTTTGAGCAGACGGACCTGGCCAAGGCACCGGACGCAGTCAAGGATGTGGCCAAAGCCCTGGAAAACACCGATGCCAGCACCTGGGTACGGGCGGGAAATGACCTCTACCTGCTGTTCAGCATGAGTCCCCGTAACAGGGAGTACAGGGCGGAAGTCACCGAAATCCGCCAGCGCAATCCTAGGGCGGACTTCAGCTGGCTGGATGTGCAGGTCAGATATACCAGGCAGGACACCGGGCAGGCGCCCCCCAACGCTCCCGTTTTTACTGTGGTACGGGTGGGACGGTTGGACCGGCCGGTAAGTGGCGTGGCTTTTCAATTTAACCGGGAGAAGGGTCCCGGACCTGCCCCAATGCCGGCTGCCGGGCCGCAGCCCGCCGTAAAACCTGCTCCGGCGGAATCCCCGGAAACGGCCCCCCGGGTAGAGGGAGAAGCAAGCATAGATGAACCCGCCCCGGGCCAGGAAACCACCAGCCCGGTGAAGGTAGTGGGCCGGGCCAGGCATTCTGCCGGAGAGGTGCGGATTCGTCTGGTTGATGAAGGGGGCACGGTCCTATCGGAAAAAACCATTGCTGTTGGACGGGAGAGTTTCACCGATTTCGAAACTTCCCTTAGCTATGGGCCTCCTGCTTCCCCAAAGAAAGGATTTGTGGAAATAGTAGCCCTTACCCGGGGCAAGGAGCAAAGCCTGGCCCGGGTACCGGTAACCCTCAAATAATCATCCTGGAGTAGAAGTCCGCCGGTGGCCGGAAAGTTTATGTTTAGCTTCCCGGCCATTTTCCTTTGCGTTGGATGCCCCTTCGCATACATTTGAAGGCCGGCGGGAAAATATGACCGGTGGTGTTTGGTGTGTGGTTGTGGTGGTTGATTTTAATCCTCTTTTTCCTGTTCTGCGTTCTCGTTGTGGTACCCCTGAACCTGGAGTTATATTACCGCCGCCGGGGACAGGACCATTGCCTGTTCCTGGTAGTCAGCACCTGGTTCAATATTAAATACCAGCTTATACCGCGGGAGCGCCCGCCAAAACCGGCCCCCGGGTTAAAGGCGGCAAAGAAGGAACCACGGGGTGTTTTGCCGGAAAAAGAGAAAGGGAAGTCTCCTGGCGGACCTTTAGAGTTATTCCGCCGCCTGATCAGCTATGTCCAGTTAGGACAAAGGGTATGGCCTGCCCTGAAGTTTCTCCTGCACCGCACCGAACTCCGCCGGTTTGAATGGCGAACCCTCGTCGGCCTGCCCGATGCCGCCCATACCGGCATGGCCGTGGGAGGGCTGTGGTCCATTAAAGGAGCGGTTTTGGCGGCCCTTTACCGGCTGGTCAGCAAAAAATCCGTACTGCCCGAAGTCGCCGTGGTTCCTCACTTCACCGGCTCATCCTTCGGGCTTTTGATTCACTGCATATTTACCGTCCGGCTGGGCCATATTATGGTTACGGCAGTAAAGCTGGCTTTCGTATTCATCCGCGATGGTTTAAAAAAGGCCTTGCCTTTTACGAGACTCCTCAAGGGGTGAGATGCAGGTGCCGGAACATCCAATTGAAGGCTTGATGAAAACGGCCATGGAAAGCATCAAGGAAATGGTGAATGTGAACGTGGTGGTGGGCGACCCCGTGGAAACAGCCGATGGAACAGTAATCATACCCGTCTCCCGGGTGGCCTGTGGCTTTGGCGCGGGCGGTGGGGAACTGGAAGCCCAGGGCCGCCAGGCCCAGGACGGGGAGCAGCTCCCGTTTTTCGGTGGAGGCAGCGGGGCAGGGGTATCGGTTCAGCCGGTGGGATTTTTGGTGGTGGGACAGGGTCAGGTCCGCCTTTTACCCGTAGATGGTAATGCTGTAATTGACCGCCTAATAGACCTGGCTCCCCAGCTGGTTTCCCAAATACAATCCATGTTTAAGCGGGAACACAACCGCAACCAGGTAGCCATGCCCCCTCCACCGCCGCCTCCGGGAGGAACCATTCCTCCAATGTGACTAACATCTAAAGGGTCAAGATATTGAAGTCCGTCCGGAAGAGGCGGGCTTTTTTTAATGTAGCATTTGCCTGCCGCACGCGCTCGCTCCGTTCCTCAGCACTCACCGGATCCAGGTACCTGCGTAGAGATTGAAGCTCCCGTTTGCCCCTGATCAATGACCTTTTGCTTGCCTTCGGAATATACTGGCAAAAATGAACACAAGGAGGAGGTGCGGGAAATGGTTATCGTCGTTGGGGGCGGTTGGGCGGGATGTGCGACGGCTTTTGCCGCGGCCCAGGCCGGCGCGCGGGTTACGCTGCTGGAAAAGACCGATATGCTCCTGGGCACCGGCCTGGTAGGTGGAATAATGCGTAACAACGGACGTTTTACGGCTCTGGAAGAAGTATGGGCCATGGGGGCCGGCGACTTCCTGCGGCATATAGAGGGTGTGGTCAGGCACCGCTGGCTGGATTTTCCCGGCCACCGCCATGCAACTCTTTACGATGTGACCAGAATCGAACCGGTAATACGCCGGGCTCTTTTAGATATGGGCGTTGACGTTAAGTTACAGAAAAGAGTGGTAGGAGTTTTTAAAAGGGGTAACATTATTACCGAGGTCTACACGGCCCAGGGGAACAGCTTTACCGGAGATGTGTTCATTGATACCACTGGCACTGCCGGTCCAATCAAGAATTGTTCCCAGTACGGTTCCGGGTGCGCCATGTGCATATTACGCTGCCCCGCCTTCGGCCCCCGGGTAAGCCTGACAGCAAAAGCAGGCATTGAAGAAATCAGGGCCGGCGACGGGTTCCCCCATTTTGAGGCCATGAGCGGCTCCTGTAAACTGGACAAAAAGTCCCTGGCTCCCTGGCTGGTGGAAAACCTGGAGAGGGAAGGCAAGGTGGTGCTCCCCCTGCCCGAACATCTTCAGAAACACGATTTGCTGGCCAAAAAAGCCTGCCAGCAGTACAACCTGGTAGAATTTGCCCGAAACCTGGTTTTGCTGGACACTGGTCACGCCAAGCTGATGACACCCTATTTCCCCCTGGAAATATTGCGGAACCTGGAGGGTTTCGAGAACGCCCGTTATGCAGATCCCTATTCCGGCAGCAAAGGAAACTCCATCCGGTTTATGGCCATTGCCCCCTGTAATGATGCCCTACAGGTAGAAGGTGTAGAAAATCTTTTCTGTGCAGGGGAAAAAACCGGGTTGTTGGTTGGGCATACCGAAGCTATTGCCACCGGATTTTTGGCTGGATACAATGCGGTCCGCTATCTTGCCGGTAAAAAAACCCTTGTTCTGCCCGGTGAACTGGCAACGGGAGATATCATTGCCTTCATGCACCGGGAAATGAAAACCCCCGAAGGGCTGAAGAAAAAATATACTTTCTCCGGTTCGGTTTATTTCCAGCGCATGCAGGAGCGGGGATTATACACCACTGACGTCCAGGCCATTCGGGAACGGGTAGCCCGCCTGGGTTTACTTGATATTTACAGGGAAAAGCTCTTGCGGTAGATATATTTCCACTAAAGGAAACATTAACCTGGCCGGTTCTATTCCTCTACTTTCCCTCATAAAACTGAAAATATAAAGAGCAGTGGTTTTTTTCGGGGGTGGCAGGAATGGTCAACTATGTCTGGCTGGGGATGATTGTCTTTGGCATTCTGGTGGCCGGGGCCAACGGACAGGTGGAGGTGGTGACCAGGGCAGCCCTGGAAGGGGCGGATAAAGCAGTCAAAACCTCTTTAAATCTTATTGCCATAATCACCTTCTGGCTGGGCATCATGAAGCTTGCCGAGGCCGCCGGGCTGGTGCGCGCCCTGGCCCGCCTGGTCAGGCCCGTGACCCGGTTCCTTTTCCCCGGCGTTCCGGCCAACCATCCGGCCATGGGGGCCATCATCATGAACCTCAGCGCCAACATTCTGGGGCTTGGGAATGCCGCCACCCCCATGGGTCTGATTGCCATGCAGGAACTCCAAAAATTAAACCGGGGCGATCCCAGAACGGCCACCGGCGCCATGTGCACCTTCCTGGCTCTCAATACCTCTTGCATTACCCTCATTCCCACCACCATCATCGGTATCCGCGTGATGTACGGGTCCACCGATCCCACGGCTATTGTGGGGACAACCATCTTTGCCACCGCCTGCGGGATGACCGTGGCCGTAATTATGGACCGGATGCTGCGCGTTTTCTACGGTCGCCAGGGGTGATCTGCCGTGTATGAGCTGATTAACGAAATTTCCCGCTGGGCCATTCCCCTTACCCTGCTCCTGGTGCCCCTGATTGCCATGTTAAGGGGTGTTTCCGTTTTTGAAACCTTTGTGGAAGGGGCGGCGGAAGGCTTTACCACAGCCGTCAAAACCATCCCCTATCTCGTAGCCATGCTGGTAGCCATCAGCATTTTCAGGGCTTCCGGAGCTATGGATGTCCTGGTGCACGTCCTTTCCCCTATCCTTGACCCCCTGGGTTTTCCCCCGGAGGTGCTGCCCCATGCGGTGATGCGCCCCCTTTCCGGCGGGGCGGCCCTGGGCATTGCCACCGACCTCATTGCCACCCACGGACCGGATAGTTTTATCGGGCGCCTGGTTTCCACCATGCAGGGAAGCACCGATACCACCTTTTATGTCCTTACCCTCTATTTTGGCTCCGTAGGGGTAACCCGCTACCGTTATGCCATCATCTCCGGTCTGGCCGCGGATCTCACCAGCCTGGTGGCTTCAGTGTTTATTGTCAACCAGCTGTTCAGGTGAGGCAAAACCCCTGAATCTTTCGCCCTGTTTTGTGGTAAAATGCTCCTGGGGTGATGCCCATGGAGCGCCTGCAGAAAGTGATGGCCCGGGCCGGGGTGGCCTCGAGAAGGCATTGTGAGGAACTGATTGCTGCCGGCATGGTTAAGGTAAACGGGCAGGTGGTGACCCGGTTGGGAACCCGGGTGGACCCCGGAAGGGACACCATCGAAGTGGCCGGCCGTGTATTACCCCGCCAACCGCAAGAGAAAGTGTACATTTTACTGAACAAGCCCCGGGGCTATGTGACCACGGTTAAGGACCCCCAGGGCAGGCCCAAGGTAATGGACCTGCTGCGGGGGATAAAGTTACGGGTATATCCTGTAGGACGGCTTGATTACGACAGTGAGGGATTGCTTTTGCTGACCAATGACGGGGAGCTGGCCTTTGCCCTTACCCATCCCCGGCACCAGGTACCCAAGACCTACCTTGTGCTGGTAAAGGGGCTACCCGGCAATGACAAGCTTGCCCGCATGGCCGGCGGCCTTGTACTGGAGGACGGCCCTACAGCGCCGGCTAAAGTACGCCTGGTGGGGAAGAAAAACGGCAATGCCCTTCTGGAAATCACCACCCACGAAGGTAAAAAGCGCCTGGTGCGAAGGATGTGCGCCCATATCGGCCATCCCGTGCTTCGATTAAAAAGAACTCGAATCGGTTCCCTCACCCTGAAAGGACTCAAGCCCGGCCGGTACCGCTTTTTAACCCGGGAGGAGATCCGGCAGTTACGGCAAGCGGCAGGACTCGGGACATGATGTACACCATTCCATAATCCTACAGGTCGTTCATATAAGCCCGGAACATAGGCAGGCAGTCAAAATATTCACGCCAGGTATCTTCCAGAAAAGTGAACCGGATTGGTTCGTTTCTGCTGAAAAGCACTTTCCCGCGAGTTGCATGATAGCGCAGGGCTACAGGGGCATAGTTGAGCGTTAATACATCCACCGGCATGCCCACCAGGTGGTCCAGGGACATGGCCAGCTTTGCCTCATATTCCCAGTGTTTCTGCGACAGTGCGCTGTCTTCCAGATAAATTGCAATGTCTATATCCCCACAAGGCACCGGCAAAAGAAAAGAGCCGTGCAGGTAGGCAAAAATAATTTCCTTATGACGGGACAATTCCCGCTTCAGGATTTTCTCAACCTTCTTTTTCTCTGCAGCCGTCATCAGTCGTTTTTCCCTTTCCATCTTTCCGTTCCTTTTCTGAAACAGTTCTCAGGAATAACTTGATTTCCTGGATATATCTGATCAGATCCCCGGTGTCATTTTTCATTATACGATATACAATTGAATCATCCACCTTCCCGTATTGGTGCACCAGGAGGTTCCTGAATTTAGCCATGGAGACCATCTTTTGCGCCAACTCCTGGGAGATAATCCGGCTTTTCCCCAGAATGCGAAAGCAGTCTGCGTAGCTGTCAGGAGCCTCCCTGGCCACCCGGGCAGCCAGGTGGTTGCAGATATTCTGAGCTGCTTCGATAGATAGAACAAATTGATATTTCGCTCCCGAAATCAGTATCTGATCTTCCAGGAAATCCTGTTCCGGTGTCAGGGCAATTTGATCCAGCAGGGCAAGGGCTTTTTCAATGTCGGTGATCTTTTCCCTGATTAAGTCATGGTTGATATAAAGCTTTTTCCCTCCCATAAGGCCTGCTTCATACCTCCTGCATCGCGTCGAATAAAGCGTTTATGGTTAGATTATAACGCAGTCTTCCAGACTCTGGCAATAGTTTGCCAATGGCCATTGTGCCGGTATCAGGACCGGCCGGCGCCCCGCGTCCCCCATTTTTCTTAAAGCAGCTCAAACGACAGTATTTCTTGCTGCTTTTACCATCCGGCAGGAATTTCCCGGTCCCCAGCGAAATAACAAGAAATGCGTATTTTTTTGCTGGGGGGTGAAGTTTTGGAAGACCTCACCACCGGGATCAAAGCTAAAGTGAGGTTGGATTTTAAAGGAGTAGGGCGACCCGGCCGTCTTTTTTTTGGCGGTAAATCAACCGATAAGGCTGCTGAAGAAGCCCGGGAACAGCAGCTGGCCTTACTGCGCAACGTACCCATACAGGGCATACATATTGAGGACGTGGATTTAAGCCTGGATGTTTATACCGTCTACGACGACGTAAACAACCAGGAGGTTGCCTATGCCCCGGTGGTTTTACAGTTAACCGCCGATACCCTTGAAGATCTGGTTCGTTTTGTCGCCCGGGATGAATTTCGCAAAATCGAAATTATTGCCCCCGGTTCCTTATCATTAAACAAGTATGAGATAGAAAGGCTGATGTTCCGCATTTTCGAAGAGTTTAAAAACTACCGCCAGCATTTGGAACGCAAGTACAACGTGAAGTGATTCTTTTCGGAAACACGAGAACCGCTTTAAGGTTTTGAGATCTCCAATTAAAGCAAAGTGTCCGCCGGGCCACCGGGGGAAGCCGCGGGAGCCCCGTCCGGTGCGGGGGAGGGGAGCAAACCAGAACCCGACGTCAACTGAAAGTGGAGATGCTACAGGTTACGCCCGTTGTTTTTTTGCCCTGGTTGTCCTATAATGTTTGTACCAGCGATCCTGGTTTCATGGCCCGAATGGAGGTGGGCGGGATGGTCTCGCAGGGAAGCAGGCAGGTAGCCCGGGTAGCCCTGACCATGGCTTTGAGCGAGGACAGGGAACAGGAGCGGGAGTTAAAGTCCCGTTTTGCCCGGGAGGGTTTTAAAACAGCTGCCGTGGATTACGGTGGTGATTTTATCTCTTCGGTAAATAAGATTACCGAGCGGGCGGTGGTAGCCGCCAAGCGGGAAGGCGTGATCAGGGAAGTCCACGCCGAAGAAGGAGCAGTGGCCGGAGCAACCCGGGAGGCCCTCTCCCAGATCATGCCCAAGGCCATCGGTTTAAACGTAGGAGGCAAAATAGGTATTGCCCGGCACCAGGATCATATCAGTGTTGCCGTTTTCTTTGGGGTGGGACTTTTACACCTGGATGATGTGGCTGTAGGACTGGGACACAGGGCGGTTTCTTCTTAAATAATCACATTTAAAATGTCATGTAATTGCTGTTATCTTATTACCAGGGGGACGGTAGGATGGCAAAAACATATGTACGGGGTATCCGGGGAGCCATAACGGTAGAACGGAATACGGCTGAGGATATCATTCAGGCCACGGGGGAACTGTTGCAGGCTATTATGGCGGAAAACGACCTTGACCCCGAGGACATTGCCAGTGCTTTTTTTACCGTTACTGCCGATCTTAATGCTGAATTTCCGGCTACGGCAGCGCGGGAACTGCTGGGGTGGAAATATGTACCCCTTTTATGTGCCCGGGAAATTGATGTGCCGGGGCGCCTGCCCCGGTGCATACGGGTGCTGGTTCACGTGAACACAACCCGCTCCCAGCGGGAAATCAAGCACGTTTACCTGCGGGAAGCTACCCAACTGCGCACTGATTTGCTTCCCCAGTAAGGGCACCATAAAGAATAGATGGATCAAAATATCCCGTTTCAGGGCGGAACTCGGGGGAATTGCCCCCTTGACAAAACATGTTCTCCGTGGTAAGGTACGTTTAGCTAAATATGGTGCTAGGTTTTTAGCTGAGTTAGCAGAGTTGAGTTGAGGGGAGCTTCAGTTGAGGCATGGCGAGTCTTCGTGCGGATGTAGACTGCCGGTGCTCATTGGAGCGCCGGCTTTTTGTTTTTTGACAAAGGGGGGTTTTAGGTTTGATTTTTCCCTCGGAAGAAGAGTACTTGCAGCTGGCCTCCCATTACCGGCTGGTACCCGTGAGCGCTGAATGGGAGGCGGATATGGAAACACCTATTTCCCTTTTTTCCCGACTGGCCACCAGGGGACCTTCCTTTCTATTGGAAAGCGTGGAAGGTGGTGAAAAGCTAGCCCGTTATTCCTTTATTGGTCTCGAACCCCTAGCCCTGTACCACCAGAAGGATGGTCTGGGGCAGATTATCCTTGGGGCCGGGAATTCTTCCGGCCTGATAGATGCCATTAAGTCAGTTAGAAGAGAATGTATGATAGCATACCGGAGGGGGTTGTTATCCAACGGCACAGACGGAGTTACATCAGGTGGTTCGGGATGCCGGTATTATATGGAAGGTAACCCTTTTGTTATTGTTGAACAACTGATGAACTATTTACGAGGTCCCCACCTGCCTGCGTTGCCCCGCTTTTACGGGGGTGCTGTAGGTTACTTTGGCTACGATCTGGTACGCTGGTTGGAGAGGTTGCCTTTTTCGGCCACCGATGATCTGGGATTACCCGACATGATCCTTATCTTCACCGGCACCGTGCTTATCCTGGATCACGTGCGCCACACCTTAAGGGCGGTAGTTAATACCATCCCTGGAGGGGAGCCTTCAGGCGCATACAGGCAAGCAGTAGGAACGATTGAAAAAATTTACCGGTTAATTAACGGATCCTCTGCTCACAGGGAAGCTATCAGTGGTCTTAAGCCCTGTAGAAAGCTGGACATGCACGGATTTCAACAACAAGCATTAAAGAAATGCTCCTCAACGAACAAAAGCGCCGGCTCCAGTATAAGCACCAACCTGACTCAAGGAGAATTTATCTCCCTGGTGCAAAAGGCCAAGGAATATATCAGGCAGGGGGAAATCCTGCAGGTGGTTCTTTCCCAGCGTTTGCAGGTGCCCTTTAACGGAGATCCCTTCCAGGTTTACCGGCGGTTGCGCCGCATTAACCCCTCCCCCTATCTGTATTACCTGAACTTGGGGCCAGTAGTAATGGCCGGTTCTTCACCGGAGATGCTGGTACGCGTGGAGGGCGATACGGTAGAAACCCGGCCCATTGCAGGAACACGCCCCCGGGGAGCTACCGTTTCAGAAGACGAAGCGCTGGCGGCGGAGTTGCTGGCCGATCCCAAGGAGCGGGCGGAACACGTAATGCTGGTGGACCTGGGACGCAACGACCTGGGCCGGGTATGCACCCCGGGGAGCGTAACCGTACCCCAGTTCATGAGCGTCGAGAAATATTCCCACGTCATGCATCTCGTTTCATCGGTACAGGGCGTTCTAGCTCCCAACGCGTCAGCTTTCGATGCCTTCAAGGCCTGTTTTCCGGCCGGTACGGTTTCCGGAGCGCCCAAAGTACGGGCCATGGAGATTATCGAAGAACTGGAACCCTTACGCCGCGGTCCTTACGCCGGTGCCGTGGGTTACCTGGGGTATAACGGCAACCTGGATACAGCCATCACTATCCGCACCGTCACTTTTTACAAGGGTTTTGCTTACGTGCAGGCGGGGGCAGGCATTGTGGCCGATTCCGTACCGGAAAGGGAGTACCAGGAAACCTTGAACAAAGCCCGGGCACTGCTGCAAACCCTTGACCTGGAAAATGAGGGGTGAGAGCAATGTTTGCCGCACCGGTAGGGACCGAACAGCTCAGGTTACCGGCAGGTGAAGAGATAAGGTTACTTATGATCGATAACTACGACTCCTTTACTTATAACCTTGTGCAGTATTTTGGGGAACTCGGTGTACCGGTCGAGGTAAAGCGCAACGATCAGATTACCCTGGATAAAATAAGAGCCTTAAGCCCCACCCACATAGTCATTTCCCCCGGTCCCGGAAACCCCGACGGGGCGGGGATTTCCCTGGCGCTGGTGAAGAACCTGGCCGGGAAAGTACCTATCCTGGGGGTGTGCCTGGGTCACCAGACCATAGGCCAGGCCTTTGGCGGCTGCGTTGTTCAGGCTCATCAGCTGATGCACGGCAAAACCTCGGCCATCCATCACGACGGCCGGACCATTTTTCACGGGCTGCCTTCCCCCTTCACGGCTACCCGCTACCATTCCCTGGTGGTGGATGAGCATCACCTGCCCGGTTGCCTTGAGGTAAGTGCCTGGACGGTGGAAGGGGAAATCATGGGTTTACGCCACCGGGAGTTTACCGTTGAAGGGGTGCAATTCCATCCCGAATCCATTCTTACGGAATACGGGCGGGATTTGCTGGCCAACTTCCTGCGGTGCCGGGGTGGCCGGTGGGCCGCCTGAAGCGATTTAACTTTTGCTGAGGGGAGACGAGTGAAGATGATCAAAGAAGCCATCAGCCGGGCAGTGGCCGGGCAAAGCCTGACCGAAAAAGAAGCGGAACAGGTAATGGATGAAATCATGACCGGACAGGCGAGCCCGGCGCAGATTGCCGCGCTGCTCACTGCCATGCGTTTTAAAGGGGAAACAATAGAAGAAATTACCGGCTTCGCCCGGTCCATGCGCCGTCACGCCACGCCGGTTCGTTCCAGGCACCCCTTGCTGGTGGACACCTGCGGCACGGGGGGAGACGGAGCCAACACCTTTAACATTTCCACCATCGCCGCCTTCGTGCTGGCCGGGGCAGGGGTTCCGGTAGCAAAACACGGCAACCGTTCCGTATCCAGCCGCTGCGGGTCTGCCGACGTACTGGAAGCACTGGGGGTAAATCTGGAGTTATCTCCCGCGGACCTGGAGAAGTGCCTGGACAGAGTAGGAATGGCCTTCCTTTTTGCCCCGGTTCTGCATAAAGCCATGAAGTATGCGGCGGGACCCCGGCGGGAAATAGGCATTCGCACGGTCTTTAACGTCCTTGGCCCCTTAACCAATCCTGCCGGAGCAAAAGCCCAGATTATAGGGGTGTACAGTGCGGAACTGGTACCCGTTATCGCCCGGGTACTGGCCCGGCTGGGGACCAAGCGAGCCTTTGTAGTGCACGGAGCGGGGGGGCTGGACGAAATCTCCCCGGCCGGCCCGGCAGTGGTGGCCGAAGTGCGGGAAGAAGAAATCAGGGAATATTCCCTGGATCCGGCCGATTACGGTTTTTCTTACGTTCCCGTGGAGGCCCTGGCCGGGGGCGACCCGGAACACAATGCGGCCCTGGCCAGGGAAATACTCCGGGGAGCTCCCGGTCCCTGCCGGGATACCGTGCTCCTTAACGCCGCTCTGGGCCTGGTGGCTGCCGGCAAAGCCGAAGATCTGGCCGGGGGTCTGGCCCTGGCCGCCGCCAGTATTGACAGCGGCGCGGCCGCAGGAAAGCTTGACGAACTGGTGGCCTTCACCCGCCGGGCCGGCAGGCAGGTGGTCAGCCTTTGATCCTGGAAAAAATTATTGCCCACAAACACCGGGAGATTCAATCCCGCCGGGAAATGCGCCCCCTTTCCCGGTTAATTGACCGGATCCAGGCGCTTGGACCCACCAGGCCCCTGGGCAGTTTCTTGCGCCGGCCCGGGAAAGTGACCCTCATAGCCGAGATCAAGCGGGCATCACCATCTAAAGGTTGGCTGGTAAAAGGCCTGAAACCGGTAGAAACAGCCCGGATTTATACCCGGGCCGGTGCCGCGGCCATTTCCATACTTACCGATAACCGCTTTTTCCGGGGGCATCGCGCGTTCCTGCCCCTGGTGCGCCGGGAAAGCCCGTTGCCACTTTTGTGCAAGGACTTTATCATCGACCCTTATCAAATTTACGAAGCCCGCTGCCTGGGGGCAGATGCCGTCCTGCTTATTGTCGCGGCGCTTAATGACCGGCAGTTGACCACCTTTCAAGCACTGGCCGGTGAGCTGGGCATGAGCTGCCTGGTGGAAGTGCACACTGCGGAAGAACTGGAGCGCGCCCGGGCATCTGGAGCCACCATCATCGGCATTAATAACCGGAACCTGCACACGTTTTCTACGGATCTCAGCACTACCTTCCGCCTGCGGGAGAAAATCACCGACCCTGGAGTGGTGGTGGTCAGCGAAAGTGGCATTAATTCCAGAGAGGATATGCTGGCCCTGGCCCGCTACCGGGTGGATGCGGCCCTGGTGGGAGAGGCCCTGGTAAAAGCCGGAGATGTGGAGCAAAAGGTGAAAGAACTGCTGGGAGAAGGTATCGTTCCATGGTAAGGGTAAAAATCTGTGGTATCACTGATATTTCCAGTGCCCTGACGGCTGCTGAAGCAGGAGCGGATGCCGTGGGTTTTATCTTTGCTCCCAGCCCCCGGCGCATCACCCCGTCCCAGGCCTGCCGGATTTGCAGGGAATTGCCGCCCTTTATCACCCGGGTGGGAGTATTTGTAGATGCCCCGCTGGAAGAGGTGCGGGCTGTGGCGGAATACTGCGGGCTGGACGCGATCCAGCTGCATGGCAGCGAATCCCCGGACTACTGCCGCTCCCTGGGCCGCAGGGTGATCAAGGCCTTCCGGGTTGGTGATGAAATCGACCCGGCAGAGTTGTCCGATTATCCGGCAGATGCCATATTGCTTGATACCTTTGTGGCCGGTCAAAAGGGAGGCACCGGACAGCCCTTTGACTGGCAGCTGGCCGCTGGCTTAAAGCTTTCCCGTCCCCTCATCCTGGCTGGCGGCCTGACACCGGAAAATGTCGGCCGGGCCGTTTCCATAGTGCAGCCCTACGGGGTGGACGTCAGCAGCGGGGTGGAAAAGGAGGGTCAGCCGGGAAAAAAGGACCCGGACAAAATCCGCCGCTTCATTGCCGCAGTCAAAGGCCTTTAACTTAGAACACAAATAAATATTCAGTAAAACCGTTATGACTGGGATGCGGCGCTGTTCTGAGCGAACGACGCAGCACACGCCGGTAACAGCACCCGCCCAGCACTCACTGGTAATGATGTCCTTGATAAGCCTGCAACAACAAGTTATCAGTCTAGGGCCTCGCCGCATCCAACGGGATTCACTGATATTGACAAACACAAGGAGGAAAAACACATGCCTTTACCGGATGAACGGGGCTACTTTGGATCCTTTGGAGGTCGTTACGTGCCGGAAACCCTTATGCCGGCCCTGGAAGAACTGACCGCGGCCTACCAGGAAGCCCGCCGGGACCCGTCCTTCTGGCAGGAGCTGGAATATTATCTGCAGCAGTACGTGGGACGGCCCTCACCATTGTATTTTGCCCGCCGTCTGAGTGAATACTGCCGGGGGGCCAGGATTTATCTTAAGAGGGAAGACCTCAACCACACCGGTGCCCACAAGATAAATAATACCATTGGCCAGATTCTCCTGGCCCGGCGCATGGGTAAGAAGCGGATTATTGCCGAAACGGGTGCCGGCCAGCACGGGGTGGCCACAGCTACCGCCGCTGCGCTGTTCGGCATGGAATGTGCCGTATACATGGGCGAAGAGGATATGGCCCGCCAGGCCCTGAACGTCTTCCGCATGCGCATCCTGGGTGCCACGGTGGTTGGTGTGACGGCGGGGAGCCGTACCCTGAAAGATGCCATGAACGAAGCCATGCGGGATTGGGTGACCAATGTCGATACCACTTATTACCTGATCGGATCGGTAGCCGGCCCCCATCCCTATCCCGTGATGGTGCGGGATTTCCAGCGCGTGATTGGGGTGGAGACCCGCCGGCAGGTGCAGGAACAAACCGGGAGGTTGCCCGATGTAATCGTGGCCTGCGTGGGCGGGGGGAGCAATGCCATGGGTATATTCCACCCCTTCCTTGAAGACAGGGAAGTAAAACTGGTCGGGGTGGAAGCAGCGGGCTGCGGGTTGGATACCGGTAAACACGCCGCCACCCTTAACCGGGGCCGCCCGGGTATATTGCACGGCTCGAAAAGCTACGTCCTGCAGGACGAAGATGGCCAGATCAACCTGGCCCACTCCATTTCCGCCGGGCTGGATTACCCCGGTGTTGGCCCCGAGCACAGCTATTTGAAAGAAACGGGCCGGGTTGTCTACACTGCCGTAACCGATGAGGAGGCCCTGGAAGCCTTTCAACTGCTCTGCCGCACCGAGGGAATCATTCCGGCCCTGGAGAGTGCCCATGCCCTGGCCCAGGCAGTGAGGATGGCCGGGGAAATGCCTCAAGATGCCATCATCGTGGTAAACCTCTCCGGCCGGGGGGACAAGGATGTGCAAACCGTGGCCCGCGCCCTGGGAGGGGAGGACTAAAAAAATTTAAATCTTAAAGGAAAGGAGTAACCAGGCCCTCCTGGGAAACAGCCATGAAAGGAAACCGTATCACCCAATGTTTTTCCGCCCTGGCTCAAGAAGGGAAAAAGGGGCTAATCACTTACATTACCGCCGGGTACCCGGATCTGGATACAACCGCCCGGCTGGTCAAGACCATGGTAGATGCCGGGGCCGACCTGGTGGAAGTGGGCATCCCCTTTTCGGACCCCGTAGCCGACGGCCCGGTCATCCAGCAGGCCTCTGCCCGGGCCCTGGCCAACGGCATGCGGGTGAAGGACATCATCCGCATGTGCGCCGGCATCCGGCAAAAAAGCACCGCTGTTCCTTTAATCCTGATGACCTACTACAATCCCGTTTTTCAGTACGGCCTGGAGGATTTTGCCCGGGACGCCGCCGGGGCCGGGGTAGACGGCCTGATCGTGCCCGACCTGCCCTTTGAAGAGAGCGAAGAATTGCTGGGGCATACTGATCATTACGGACTCGCCCTCATACCCCTGGTGGCTCCCACCACCACCGAAAAAAGGCTGGCCGCCATGGCTCCCGCGGCCCGGGGCTTTGTCTACTGCGTTTCGGTTACCGGGGTGACCGGTGCCCGGGAGGAAATTCACACTGACCTGGCGAAATTCACGCAGAAGGTGCGCCGGCACATACAGCTTCCCTGCGCCATTGGCTTCGGCATTGCCGGTCCGGCGCAGGCTGCCGCGGTGGCACCATACTGTGATGCCATGGTGGTGGGCAGCGCCATCGTCGACCTGGTGGCCCGGGCGGGTATGGGCGATCCCGCTCCGGCGGTGGCTGCCCTGGTTAAGGATATCAAGTGCGCTATCGAAAAGTGTGCCTGATGTTCAAAGGGTTGTTAAGGAGGTCTGCACCTTGCCTGCCTATGAACTGGCTGGCCGGGAACACCAGCCGCAAAACACAGTGATTGATCTGAAAACCTGCCGCCTCGGGGATGGACAGGTGGTAATTATTGCCGGTCCCTGCGCCGTAGAGAGTGAGGAGCAGATGCTGGGGCTGGCCCGGACCCTCAAGGAGATGGGGGTACATATCTTAAGGGGCGGAGCCTTTAAACCCCGCACCTCTCCCTATTCCTTCCAGGGACTGGGAGAAGAAGGTTTGCGTATTCTGGCCCGGGCCCGGGAACTGACCGGTTTGCCCGTGGTCACCGAGGTCACCGACGTGCGCTACCTGGACCTGGTTTTGAAATATACCGATATTCTCCAGATCGGCAGCCGCAACATGCAGAACTTTGACCTGTTGCGGGAAGCCGGACGGGTTCAGCATCCCGTGCTGCTTAAAAGAGGGTTCGCCGCCACCATCGAGGAGTGGCTGCTGGCCGCGGAATATATTCTGGCCGGGGGCAACCACAAGGTTATCCTGTGCGAGCGGGGCATACGCACCTTTGAAACCTATACCCGTAACACCCTGGATATAAACGCCATCCCTGCCGTTAAGGAGCTTTCCCACCTGCCTGTAATTGCCGATCCCAGCCACGGCACGGGACGCCGCTCCCTGGTGGCCCCGGTGGCCAAAGCGGCGGTAGCGGCGGGAGCCGACGGATTGATGCTGGAAGTTCACCCCTGCCCTCAAGAGGCCCTTTCCGACGGCTCCCAGTCCCTGTTCCCCGAACAACTGGGGCGGCTAATGGCAGAACTGCGCCCCCTGGCTGAAAGCCTCGGACGCAGGCTGTGCTAAAAAGCCAGAGCTATCATAACTTACAATAACCACTATCACTCTAAAAAGCGTTGCCAGCAATGGTGGCATATGCTAAGATAAAACTGTGTTATTGTTGCAGGATGGTAGTACGGTAGGGGAGGGATGGTCTGTGTATTTTTGATCTTGCGGGCACCACCTGAAAGGGTGCCCTGTTCAGTTTTACGGGTAAAATAACGGCAGTACGGGCAGTACGGGAGGTAAGAAAATGATTGTCGTTATGCAACAGGATGCAACCAGTGAGCAGGTAGAAGCAGTAGTGGATCGGCTGGAAAAAAGCGGTTTTCAAGTGCATCTCTCCCGGGGTGTAGAGCGGACCATCATCGGGATCATTGGCGACCGCACCCGCCTGGGGGATATGGCCCTGGAAGCCATGCCCGGCGTGGAAAAGGTAATGCCGGTGCTCCAACCCTACAAGCTGGCCAGCCGGGCCTTTCATCCGGAAGACAGCGTGGTCATGGTGGGGGATCTGGCCATCGGGGGGGAAGAGATCCATGTGATGGCCGGCCCCTGTGCGGTGGAAAGCCGGGAACAGTTGCTGGAGGCGGCCCGGCAGGTAAAAGCTGCCGGGGCTACCATTTTACGAGGGGGGGCTTATAAGCCCCGTACTTCCCCCTATTCCTTTCAGGGGCTGGAAGAGGAGGGTTTGAAGCTTCTGGCCGAGGCCCGGGAACTCACCGGGCTGAAAGTAGTCACGGAAGTGATGGATGTACGCACCCTGCCCCTGGTGGCAGAATACGCCGACATTCTACAAATCGGTGCCCGGAACATGCAAAACTTCTTCCTCCTGCGGGAAGTGGCCCGGGTCGATAAACCTGTCCTTTTAAAACGCGGCCTTTCATGCACCATTGAAGAGTGGCTCATGGCGGCAGAATACATTATGTCCGGGGGCAACCAGCGGGTGATCCTTTGCGAGCGGGGCATCCGCACTTTTGAAAACTACACCCGCAACACGCTGGATCTTACCGCTGTGCCGGTGGTCAAATACTTAAGCCATCTGCCGGTGGTGGTAGACCCCAGCCACGGCATCGGTAAATGGCAGTTTGTGCCCACCATGGCCCGGGCGGCGGTCGCCGCCGGTGCCGACGGCCTGCTAATCGAGGTGCACCCCAACCCGGCGGAAGCCCTGTGCGACGGCCCGCAGTCATTAACCCCGGAAAATTTTGCCCACATGATGAAGGAATTACGCAGTGTAGCCCGGGCCGTAAACCGCCAGCTGGCCGGGGGAGTTGCTGATGTTTAACCGGGTGACCATCATCGGCGTGGGTTTAATAGGCGGCTCTCTGGGGCTGGCCCTGCGCCGCCGCTCCCTGGCCCGCCGGGTGGTAGGGGTGGATAAAAACCCGGAAAACCTTCGCTTGGCCCGGGAATCAGGGGCCGTACACGAAGCGTCGTTTGATGCTGCGGAAGCGGTATCCGGATCGGAACTGGTCATCCTGGCCACACCGGTGGGTGAAACCCTGTCCGTCCTGGCCCGGCTGAAATCACATCTTTCGCCGGGTACGGTGGTCACCGATGTGGGCAGCACCAAAGCGGTGGTCTGCGCCCGGGCGGCAGAAATAATGCCGCCCCAGGTCTGGTTTGTGGGAGGCCACCCCATGGCCGGCTCGGAATATACGGGCATGGCCGGGGCGGATCCCTACCTTTTTGAAAACGCCTTCTACATCATCACCCCCCTCCCGGATACACCCCCGCCGGCCCTGGAGCGGGTAAGGTCACTGGCCGCCGGGGTGGGGGCTAAAGCAGTGGAAATGACCCCTGCAGAACACGACCGGGCGGTGGCCGCCGTCAGCCACCTGCCCCACTTGGTGGCGGTGGCCCTGGTGAATGCCCTGGTGGATTTACCAGGGGGAGAAGCATTTCTCCCCCTGGGTGCCGGGGGGTTCCGGGACACCACCCGGGTGGCCGCCGGCAATCCCCTGATGTGGCGGGATATTTTTCTCTCGAACACACCGGCCGTTGCCGGGGTGCTGACCGTCTTTCGCCGGCAGCTGGATCAGCTGGAAGAAGTAATCAAAAACGGTGATGGCGAAAAAATCCTCGCCCTTTTAGAACGGGCCAGCCGGGTGCGCAAAAAAATCCCCGCTCGCATGCGGGGATATCTGGGGGCCATGCATGAAATAGTGGTGGGGGTTCCCGACCGCCCGGGTATGATTGCTAAAATAGCCGGCCTCTTGGGAGACGCGGGCATCAACATTAGCGACATCGAAATCCTCCGGGTGCGGGAAGGGGAAGGTGGTTCCATACGCCTGGCCTTCGCCACCGCCACCGAACAGGACGAAGCAGCGAATATCTTAAGACAGGCCGGCTACCAGGTAGTGAAGCGGTAGTGAAGAGACACTTATGACGCTTTCAGCGCCACTGCCGTTTTGCACGGAAGCGAGCGACATTGACCCAGCACTCACTGCAACCAGAGTTCTCTGATGGTATGATGCTAACTAGAGACTTTTTAAATGCCTGCGAAGGTCCTACGCCCGATGGGTGAATGCTGGGGAACGGAGCGAGCGCGTGCAAACGGCAGCAAGTACTATTTTCAAAGTCAGGTAAAAAATAAGTGAAAGGCAGGCAGGGTATGAACCTGGAAATTACTCCACCCCGGGCACTGCGGGGAATCACCAGGGTTCCCGGGGATAAATCCATCTCCCACCGGGCGGCCATGCTGGGCGCCCTGGCTAAAGGTGATACCCATATTGAAAATTTTCTCACGGGTGCCGATTGCCTGGCCACGGTGAAATGCCTAGCCGAAATGGGAGTATCTTTCACCGGTCCCGATGAAAAAGGCCGGCTCACGGTACACGGCCGGGGTCCTGCGGGCCTGAAGGAACCGGAAAACGTGCTGGACGCAGGCAATTCAGGGACAACCATACGCCTTATGCTGGGCATCCTGGCCGGGTTGCCCTTTTTTACCGTGATTACCGGCGACGCTTCCCTGCGCCGGCGGCCCATGAAACGGGTCACCGCCCCTTTATCCCTGATGGGTGCCCGCATCTGGGGACGCCAGGAGGCCAATCTGGCTCCACTGGCACTACGGGGTGGTGAACTGCAGGGTGGCAGCTTTTCCCTACCCGTAGCCAGCGCCCAGGTTAAGTCGGCCCTGTTGCTGGCCGGCCTTTCGGCCCGGGGCGAAACACGGGTCGTTGAACCCGCTCCGTCCCGGGATCATACGGAGCGCATGCTGCAATACTTCGGTGCCGAAATACATAAAGAGGGGCTTACCGTTTGGATAAAGGGCGGGCAGGTCCTGACGGGGCGGCGGGTAACAGTGCCGGGCGACATCTCCTCGGCTGCTTTCCTTATGGTGGCGGCGGCGATGATACCTGGTTCCGACGTGACCATACGGGAAGTCGGGGTCAACCCCACCCGGGACGGCATTCTGGAAGTGCTGCGGGCCATGGGTGCCGATCTGGAGATTTTTAACCGGCACCACCTGGGTGGTGAGCCGGTAGCCGACATCCGGGTTCGCCATTCCCGTCTTAAAGGTGTTACCATTGGTGGGGAATTGATTCCCCGCCTCATCGATGAAATTCCCATTCTGGCCGTGGCCGGTGCCCTGGCAGAAGGAGAACTGGTGGTACGGGATGCTGCGGAGCTGAAGGTGAAAGAAAGCAACCGCATTGACACCGTGGTGAGAGAGTTAAGGAAATTCGGCGTGGAAGTGGAGGCGCTGGCCGACGGCCTGCGGGTACGGGGTGGCCGCCCCCTCACGGGGACCTCATGCGCCAGCCACGGCGATCACCGCATAGCCATGGCTATGGCCGTAGCCGGTCTGGTCGCCCGGGGCAAAACGGTAATCCAGAATGCGGGGTGTGTTGATGTTTCCTTCCCCGGGTTCGCCAGTATTTTAAGCTCTTTACGGGTAGACTAATGCCGGGAGGATTTCCCCCGGCTTCTTTTTTCTCTTATTGAAAGGAAAAAATTTTGCGGTGTCGAAATTAATATGATATTTGTGTTACTATAATAGGGAGATGACCATGGTTCCCAGGATGTCTGTTGCCATCGATGGCCCGGCCGGGGCGGGTAAAAGTACGGTGGCCCGGGAACTGGCCCGGCGGTTGGGCTTTTTATATATCGATACCGGAGCCATGTACCGGGCAATAACCCTGAAGGCCTTGCGCTGGGGGTTAAACCTTACCGATGAAGAGTCTTTAAAGGCATTGGCCAAGGAGAGCCGGATAGAATTAACCACTGATCCCGACCGTCTGACCCGGGTTTTTCTTGACGGCGAAGACGTAACCCGGGCCATCCGGGAGCCGGAAGTCTCACGCCACGTTTCACTGGTGGCCAGCCTGCCCGGAGTGCGGGAAATCATGGTGCGCAGGCAGCGGGAGATGGCGAGCTGTAAAAATGTGGTTATGGATGGGCGGGATGTGGGTACAGTGGTTCTTCCGGACGCAAAAGTGAAAATTTTCCTTACCGCCTCGCCCGAAGCACGGGCCAGGCGCCGCCAGCTGGATTTGCTGGCCCAGGGGCACCACGTTCCTCTGGATTCCTTAATTCAGGAAATTGCGGAACGGGACAGGCAGGACAGCTGCCGCTCCGTGGCTCCGTTGATACCGGCTCCTGATGCCTGGATTATTGATAGTTCACACCTGAGTGCCGAACAAGTAGTGGAAATGATTGCCGCCCGGGTCCTGGGGAGGTTATCCTGATGTTCTACCGTTTTGCCCGGGCATTATGCCGGGTGATCCTGGCCCTTGTCCGTCGTTGGGAAGTGGTGGGGGCACATAACCTTCCCCCTTCGGGAGGGGTGCTGGTGGTCAGTAACCACGTCAGCTACTGGGATCCCGTGGTGGTCGGTTGTGCCCTGGAGCGCCAGGTGCACTTTATAGCCAAGGCCGAGTTATTTGGCATACCCCTCCTGGGACCGGTAATACGGGCTTTAGGTGCTTTCCCCGTGCACCGGGGCGGTGGCGACAGGAAGGCCATCCGGCGGGCACTGGAACTATTGAAGCAGGACCGGGTGGTAGGTATTTTCCCCGAAGGAACCAGAAGCAAAAGCGGTGAGCTCCTTGAACCGCATCTGGGGGCGGCCATGCTGGCCCTGCGGGCAAAAGTGCCGGTACTGCCAGTGGCGGTGATCAACACCCGGGGAGTCTTCGGCAAGGTCCGGGTACGTATAGGTAAACCGCTGGTGTTTTCCCGTGACGACCAAACCGGCCGGCCGGATTACCAGGCGGTCAGCCGGGAAATAATGCACGAAATTGCCAGGCTCATGGACAGCGGGTTAGTAAGTCGGTGATTTGTCAATGCAAGTGCGGCGGGCTGCAAAAGCGGGTTTTTGTTTTGGCGTAAAAAGAGCATTAAATCTGGCGATGATCACGACCAGGGAACGGGACGGGCCCGTTTACTGCCTGGGCCCCCTGATCCATAACCCCCAGGTAATGGAAAAGTTGGCAGCAGCGGGGGTACAGGAAATAGCCGGGGTGAAAGAAGCCCGTCCCGGGGGGAAGCTAATCATTCGCTCCCACGGCGTAGGCCCCGGTATTCTGGCCGCTGCCAGGGAACGTGGTTTGAAGGTAGTGGATGCGACTTGCCCCTTTGTGGGCAGGGCACAAAAGCTGGCCCATTCGGAAGCTGCCGGCGACACGCTGGTAGTGGTAGTGGGCGATAAAAATCATCCCGAGGTTCAGGGTATTGTGGACTGGACCGGTGGGCGGGCGGTAGTGGTGGAAGGGCCCCAGGAAGCCCAAAAGTTGCCGGCGGTGTCCCGTGTGGCCGTGCTGGCCCAAACCACCCAACCGCTGGCCAACTTCCAGGCAGTGGTGGATGTCCTGCAACAAAAAGCGGGACAACTAAAAGTATACAATACCATCTGTCACGCCACCGGGGCCAGGCAGCAGGCCGCCCTGGAACTGGCCCGGGAGGTGGATATGATGGTGGTGGTTGGTGGAGCGTCAAGCGCCAACACCCGCAAGCTGGCTACCCTGTGCCGGCAGGCGGGTGTACCAACCTACCAGGTGGAAACCGCTCGGGAACTGGATCCCGCCTGGTTCAGGGGGGTGAAGGTAGCGGGATTGACAGCGGGGGCATCCACACCTGACTGGATTATAGAGGAGGTAGAACGACGGATGAAGGAGTTGGGCGAGATGGTAGCTGTGGAGGAAAACATTAAAGACACCAATGTAGCCGGGGAGGAAGGACAAATGGCAGCTCCAGGCGGTGCTGCCGGGGAGACTGCCGGAGAAGCTCCCCATGCCGCCCAGGACACCACTGCCAGCACTGCCGTCCGGGAAGCTGTGCCAGGTATAACTGCCGCCGACAGCGCAACCGGTGAAAATGCCGCGGAAGCCGCCAGTGGCGAAGAAGGCATGAAAGAAGCCGTAGAGGTAAAGTCACTGCGTCCGGGGCAAATCGTGAAGGGTGTAGTGGTTCAAGTAGGTACCGATGAAGTGCTGGTAGATGTAGGAGCCAAATCGGAAGGCATTATTCCCTTAAGGGAATTATCCTGTTGGAATGTAAGTTCCCCCGCAGAAGTGGTAAAAGTCGGGGATGAGATAGAAGTAGCCGTCATTAAAGCAGAAGACAATGAGGGCCGGCTCATCCTTTCCAAGGAACGGGCCGATGCAGAAAGGGCCTGGGTTAAATTAAATGAGCATTTGGAGAGCGGCGAACCGGTGGAAGGCACCGTGCGGGAAGTTGTCAAAGGCGGTCTTCTGGTGGATGTGGGCTTAAGAGCCTTTTTGCCTGCCTCCCTGGTTGAAAGGGGCTATGTGGAGGATCTGAGCAAGTATGTGGGAGAAACGGTCAGAGCCAAGGTAATCGAGTTGAACCGGGGCAGGCGGAAAGTGATCCTGTCCCGCAAGGCGGTACTGGAGGAAGATGCGGTCCGCAAGCGCAGAGAGATGCTGGAAAGTTTGCAGGAAGGCCAGGTGGTACGGGGCGTGGTACGCCGGCTGACCAGCTTTGGCGCCTTCGTGGACATTGGCGGTGTGGATGGACTCCTGCACATTTCTGAAATGGCTTGGTACCGGGTCAACCACCCCTCGGAAGTAGTAAATGTGGGCGACGAAGTAGACGTGATGGTCCTCCGGGTGGACCGGGAGAATGAAAAAGTTTCCCTGGGCTTGAAACAGGTGTTGCCCAACCCCTGGGATAACGTGGAAGAAAAATATCCCGTGGGCAGCATCGTACGGGCAAAGGTAGTCAGACTCGCACCCTTTGGGGCCTTTGTACAGCTGGAACCGGGGGTGGAAGGCCTGGTGCACATTTCTCACCTGGCCGACCGGCATGTAGCTACTCCCGATGAAGTGGTCCAGGAAGGAGACGAGGTGGAGGTCAAGGTGCTCAACGTTGACCGCGCCGAAAAGCGGATCCGCCTGTCCATCCGGGAAGTCAACCGGGAAAGGGAAAGCCGGCGCGCTAAGGAGCAGAAGCACCAACACACCGACAACGGTGGCAGCGTAACTATAGGTGAGGTCGTAGGGGACCTTTTTGAAAAATAAACTTGCCTTTAAGGAACAGTGGCGTGTAAGACGCCGCTTTTTTTTTGCATATTTACACCCCGCCGGGGCAGTCTAAAAAAAGAATTAACAAAGAGGAGGATTGCAGATGACCGGCTTTCCCGTGGGTTTCACCGCACTGATTATTGTCTCCCTTTTAATCTTTTTCGGCCTGGCACACCGGGCCCTGGACCGCATGCGTCTTACCGACCGGGGTGCCCTGGCGGTAATTGTGGCCATGATCATAGGCAGTTTTATCTCCCTACCTATTCCGGGCGGCCGCTACCCCGTTTCCATTAACGTCGGCGGCGGTCTGATTCCCCTGGGTTTGGCCATTTACCTCCTCTCCAAAGCAGGTACCGCTGCGGAACGCACCCGTGCCCTGGTGGGGGCGGGGGTGACAGCCCTGGTAGTCTATGCTGTAGGCTCCTTAGTGATGCGCGGCCTACCGGAACCCGGGGGCAGGTACGAAATCCTGGATGCCTTGTGGCTTTACCCGCTGGTGGCTGGATTGGTGGGTTACCTGGCCGGACGTTCCAGGCGGGCTGCTTTTGTCTCAGCAACCCTCGGGTTACTGGCTCTGGATATAGGTTACTATTTCTGGCTGATCGCCCGCGGTGCTCCTACAGGCCGGGTGGCCATTGGCGGGGCCGGCGCCTTTGATGCCATTGTGCTGGCGGGAATCGTGGCCGTACTCCTGGCCGAAGTGGTAGGCGAGGTGCGGGAACGGCTTCAGGGGGGTCCTGTAATGAAGGGGCGGCCGGAAGCACTGCTCAAGGCTTTGCGCAAACCAGGAACGGATCCCGACGAGGGCAAAGAGAGCACAGCCGGAAAAGAGGGTCCGGAAACCGGTGAAAGGGGGTCATTAAAGTGACCGGGGCAAAAAGCAGGATCATTTGGGGAATCGGCCTGCTACTGGTAGGGATGTCCTTGCTGGTGGGTTTATCAGCTTCCCGGCTCACCCAACCGGTATGGTCATTGGCTTCCTTTTTCAAAGAAGCAGAAAACGACCACCGGGTGGGCAACGTATGCACGGTAAAGGACGAGCATGGCCGGGTAATCAGTCAGGTTTCACGCCGGGTTGCGGGGGGTGACGAAATTTTCACCGCCGAAGGCCGTCATTACCGGGTGGTCCGAGTACAGAGTAATACCGCCTACGCCCGTTTTATCGGGATGGACAAGGACCTGCTGGCCTACAACGAATTTTACAGCCGGCTGGAGGTTCCCGTCGTCCAGATGGCCCGCAACACCCGGCCGGTGGGTATCTACCATACCCATAGCGATGAATCCTATGTGCCTACGGACGGCTCGGAATCCATCCCCTTTAAGGGAGGCATTTATCAAGTGGGGGAGTCCCTGGTGAACCGCTTGAAAAATGGTGGGGTGAGAGTGGATTACGACAAAACCCCTCACGACCCCCACGATGATAACGCCTACTACCGTTCCCGGAGAACGGCAGTAAGATTGATGCAAAATAACCCCATTGCCCTTTTCGATGTGCACAGGGATGGCGTACCCGACGCCACCTATTACCGGCGTTACATTTCCAATGAACAAGTGGCTCAAACACGGCTGGTGGTGGGACGAGAAAACCCCCGGATGCAGGCCAACCTTGATTTTGCCAAGAGGCTGATGTCCTATGCCAACAGCGTGCACAAGCCGATAGTCAAAGAAATCTTCACCGCCCGGGGTGACTACAACCAGGATCTCATGCCTACCGCCCTGCTCATTGAAGCAGGTACCCACACCAACAGCAAGGAGGAGGCGGAGCGGGGCATCGCCCTCCTGGCCGACGCCGTCCCGGTTGTACTTGGTCTCACCGGGCCCACGCCTGAAGGAATGCCCAAACCAATTACCGACCGCACGGCGGGAACACCGGGCAGCTGGAAAGCCCTGGGCTGGATTATCGCCTTGACCCTGTTGGGTGGTGGTGCCTTTCTGCTCATCAGCGCCGGCAGCTGGGACAGGGCCAAAAGCAGGCTCAGCGACTTCTTTGGCCGGGAACTTGCCAGTTTCTTTGCTCCCCGGCGGGCCAGAAAACCAGATCTGGATACTGCCGAAAAGGCTACCCATACTCCAGCACCGGGTCATAAGGACCCCGATGCCAGCGAAGCGGCTAAGGATCACCTGGAACGCATTCGCCAGGATTAGGAGTGGGAAGTAAATTGGAACATTACCTTGGTACCATCATTGCCGGGACACTAGCCGGGACTGTGGCCCGCATGGTCATGCTGCGCCTGGACTACCGCCAATATCCCGGCTACCCTCACGGCTATCTCTCCCACCTATCCCTTGGTTTTATTGCCTCAGCCCTGGGAGCGGTGGCCATCCCGGCTATCCTGAAACCGGATTATACTGCAGTAACCTTTCTGGCCCTGGCCGCCAGTCAATTCCGGGAAATCCGGGGTATTGAAAGAAAAACCCTGGAACATCTGGATGAAAACGAACTGGTCAAGCGAGGCAGCGATTATATCGAAGGGATAGCCCGTACCTTTGAAGCCCGCAACTACCTGGCCATGGCCTGCGCCCTCCTTACCGGCATTGCCTATGAGCTGGGGAGGGCTCCGGCGGCAATAATTATGGCCCTGCTTTCCATAATCTTTGTGCGTACATTTATGGCCGGGGAGACCATTGGGGATATATGCGAGGTTGTTCCGGCCAAACTGTGGTTTAAAGATTCCATCCTCATGGTGGAAAATATCGGGTTTATTAATATCGGCCTGAAGGAAATACGCGAAAAGATTACGGCTGAAGGCCTGGCGGTTTTAATCACGCCAAAGAATGCCGATGCCCGGGCCACCATCCATGATCTGGGACAGCGCCAGGCCATGGCTCACACCGTCACGGTTCTCCTGGGAACCAAAAAGGACGTGGATCTTCCCGAATTCACCCCTCTGGCCCGCATCGACCCTGACAGCGGGGCGGTGGGGCTTTATGCAGTGCCGGTGGAAAGGGACATTGATGCTTTAATTCTGGCGGTAAAACGCACCCCCGTGTTGGAAAGTGCCCGCTCCAGACCTTTGAAAACCCAGGCGGGACGCATGGCCGCTAGGTAGAAAACGGTGGAGATGATGGCAAAATGACAGACCGTATCCTGGCCGTGGTAACCTTGAACATGGATATTGTCGCCGGAGGAGCGCCTATTTTTTTTGCCCGCAACCAGGAAGAGCAGGTCAAAATGGCCCGTTATCTGGCCCGCACCCTGGACGCCATGGTCCACGACCTGGAAAACGGCGTCTACATCATTGTGAAGCACTAAGGACACGCAGCATTCCAATACTTGCGATACGGCGTGAAGTTACAATATAATACTGTTACGTATTACTAAGCGATCGATAAATGTTCAGTAAAACCGCTCTGTTAATGCAAAGGCACGGCGTTGTCTAGAGCGAACGATTTTGCGGAGCGCCGGTAACAGCACCCGGCAACCCAGCACTCACCGGCAAAAATGCCCATTCTAAGCCTGATGCAACAGACAGTAGATGACTTGGTCTTTGCAGTACAGCTTATTCAGTGAGTGCTGGGCGGCTCGGCTCTCGAGGATGCATGATGAACTACCCGGGAGAAGACGTTTAAGACATATTTATTTCAACAGGTAACAACGAAGAACAATTGGTGGCGGGCAATCCGCAGAGAGCCAGAGCCGGCCCGAAGCGAACCGTGGTGCTGTCGGCGCGGAGCATATGAGTGAGCGGGACAACGCCGTGCCTTAATAGGGTTGACTAAACATTTACAGCGGTCATAACGTTTTCCAGCGAAAGGTGACTACCATGACGGTGCAGGGTCTCGTAATAGAAAGAGTAGCCCCCGGCAGCATTGCCGCCGAACTGGGCATGGAGCCGGGAGACCGGCTGGTGGCCGTAAACGGCCTGCCGGTGGAGGACATTCTGGACTACCGCTTTTTGACCTGTGAAGAAGAACTGACGATTACCCTGGTCAAAGCCAACGGTGAGGAATGGCTTTGCGACGTGGAAAAGGATTACGATGACGACCTGGGCGTGGATTTTGCCGGCGGGGGGCTGGAACCCATCCGCCGCTGCCAGAACCGCTGCCTTTTCTGCTTTGTCGATCAAATGCCTCGGGGCCTGCGCCCCACCCTGTACGTCAAGGATGACGACTACCGCCTTTCCTTCACCCAGGGGAACTTTATTACCCTGACCAACTTAAGGGAAGGAGATTTGGAGCGCATTATTAAGCAGCGGTTGTCTCCCCTTTATATATCAGTGCATACCACCAACCCCGCTTTAAGGGAAAAAATGCTTGGCCACCCCCGGGCCGGCAAAATCATGGAGCAACTGCAGCGGCTGGCCCGGGGGGGAATTGAAATGCACACACAGGTGGTTCTGTGCCCGGGGATAAATGACGGAGTGGAGCTGGAACGCACCGTAAGGGATCTGCTAAATTACTGGCCGGCAGTGCGTTCCGTAGCCATCGTTCCGGTAGGTCTCACCCGTTACCGGGAGGGGCTATTTCCCCTGCGCCCCTTTACCCGGGAAGAGGCGGCAGAGATAGTGGAACAGGTACAAACCTGGCAGGATCATTGTCTGGAACGCTGTGCCCGCGCGGTGGTTTTTGCCAGCGATGAGTTTTACCTGCTGGCGGAGAAGGAAGTTCCTCCCGCCCTGCGTTACGATGATTTTCCCCAGACGGAAAACGGTGTAGGACTGGTGCGCCTCTTTCTGGATGAATGGGAGCAGGTGTCCCCATCCCTACCCCGGGCACTGCCCTGCCCCCGTAGGGTGACCGTGGCTACGGGAGTGCTGGCCGAAAGTGTCCTGGCGCCAGTGGTGGACAGGTTAAATGAGATTGAAAATCTGGCGGTGGAACTGGCCGTCATCCCCAACCGTCTGTTTGGCCCGCAGGTGACCGTGGCCGGCCTTGTTTCTGGAAAAGACATTTTAGAA
This sequence comes from Desulfofundulus thermosubterraneus DSM 16057, assembly GCF_900142025.1. Classification (GTDB taxonomy): domain Bacteria; phylum Bacillota; class Desulfotomaculia; order Desulfotomaculales; family Desulfovirgulaceae; genus Desulfofundulus; species Desulfofundulus thermosubterraneus. The sequence continues at coordinate 52,070 of NZ_FQZM01000023.1, forward strand.
GCCCTGGAAGGCCAAAATCCGGGACAAACCTTAGTTCTGCCCGCAGTAATGCTGCGCCAGCCGGAGCAGGTTTTTCTGGACGGTATGACTGTGCAGGAACTTTCCAACCGTCTGAACCGCCTGGTGATAGTGGTTGGCGGACCGGCAGGCCTGGTAGAAGCCTGTGTGAAATGTTGACATAAATAAACGGTACTGCAGCCAGTGGATTGACAGAATATTTACGTCTATTCATAAAGGGAGGGTCCTCCCCTTGCCGAAACCAATTGTAGCCATTGTGGGCCGCCCAAATGTAGGGAAATCCACCCTTTTCAACCGCCTGGTGGGGAGCCGCATAGCTATAGTGGAAGATGAGCCTGGAATAACCCGGGACCGGCTCTACCAGGATGCCGAGTGGGCCGGACGCGTTTTTACCCTCGTGGATACTGGCGGGCTGGATTTTATAGAAGCGGGGGATATTCCCAATCAGGTGCGCCGGCAGGTAGAGCTGGCTATAGAAGAAGCCGACGTCGTACTCTTCCTGGTGGATGCCCGGGCGGGATTAACCAGTACGGACGAGGACGTGGCCGCCCTGCTGCGGCGAACCAAAAAGCCAGTATTGCTGGTGGCCAACAAGGTGGAAAATTTCCAGCGCACCGGTCAGCTGGTGGACTTTTTCCGCCTGGGCCTGGGCGAGCCCATTCCCATTTCGGCCGCCCAGGGGATGAACACCGGGGATTTGTTGGACCGCCTGGTGTCGGTTTTGCCTCCCGAAGCCGCGGAGGAAGAAGAACCGGATACCGTCCGCATTGCCGTCATCGGGCGGCCTAATGTGGGTAAGTCTTCCCTGGTCAATGCCATTCTGGGGGAACAGCGGGTGATCGTGAGCGAAATCCCCGGTACCACCCGGGACGCCATTGACACCTATTTTGAGCGGGAAGGGCGCCGCTACCTGCTGGTGGATACGGCGGGCATCCGGCGCAAGAGCCGCATCGAGGAGGCCATAGAAAAATACAGCGTAATCCGTTCCTTAAGGGCGGTAGACCGCTGCGAGGTGGCCCTGGTGGTGCTGGACGCCCTGGAAGGCGTAACCGATCAGGACAAACGCATTGCGGGCTATGCCCATGAGCAGGGCAAGGCCAGCGTGCTGGCAGTGAACAAATGGGACCTGGTGGAAAAGGATACCCATACCTCCCAGCGCTTCACCGAGCTTATTCGCCGGGAACTGGCCTTCATGACCTATGCCCCGGTAGTTTTCATCTCCGCCCTGACCGGGAAGCGAGTACCCAGGCTTTTAGAGATGGTGGATCTGGTGGCGCAGCAGCAGTGTTTGCGCATCAGCACTTCCGATCTAAACAGGCTGATCAGGGACGCCGTTTTGCATAACCCCCCGCCGGCCGGTAAAAACCGGCGTTTGAAAATACTCTACGCCACCCAGGGTGGGGTAAAACCACCCACTTTCATCATGTTTGTCAACGATCCGGAGTTGATGCACTTTTCTTACCTGCGCTACCTGGAAAACCAGCTCCGGGCAGCTTTTGGCTTTGAGGGAACGCCCATCCGCTTTGTACTGCGGCAGCGGGATTAAAAGGGGGGAGAAAAATGGGTGTTCTGGCCGTGGTGGTCAGCTATCTGATTGGCTCAATTCCCGTTGGTTACCTGCTGGGACGTGCCCGGGGGATAGACATCCGGCAACACGGCAGCGGCAATATCGGGACAACAAATGTCTGGCGGAACCTGGGCCCTGTGGCGGGAGCAATTGCCCTGGCCGGTGATACCGGCAAGGGTCTTGCGGCCGTACTCCTGGGGCGCTATCTAGGGGGGCACGGTCTTGAGCTGGCCTGTGGCCTGGCCGCAATCGCCGGGCACAGCTGGCCAGTGTTCCTGGGCTTTAGGGGGGGGAAAATTATTGCCACCGGCCTGGGGGTTTTCCTGGGTCTTACCCCGGCAGCAGCCATTCTAGCCCTGGGGCTGTGGGTAGTGGTGGTGGCAGCTTTTCGTTACGTCTCCCTGGGCTCCATAGTGGCTGCCGTTTCAATGCCCTTGTGGATGTTAATTTTAAAGCAACCTCGTGAGTACCTGTTTTTTGCGCTGGTGGTGGCGGTTATTGCCGTATACAAGCACATGCCCAATATCCGCCGGCTGCTGGCCGGCACCGAATCAAAAATCCGTTAAAGGGAAGGGTTGGCGGTAGTGAAACAAAAGGTAGCCATCCTGGGAGCCGGCAGCTGGGCCACTGCCCTGGCCGTGCTGCTGGCCGGCAAAGGAATACCGGTGGACATGTGGTCGCGCCGGGCGGGCCTGGCCGATCAAATTAATGCCGAAGGCCAGAACAGCCGTTACCTGCCGGGAGTTTCTCTCCCCCCCAACATACGTGTGGACACAGCTCTTGCCGCGGTGGTAAAAAACGCCCAGGCAGTTATTTTCAGCGTACCTTCCCATGCTTTCCGGGAAGTCCTGCGCGCGTCACTCCCGCACCTGCCGGCCAGGGCATTGTTGATCAATGCGGCCAAAGGCATTGAAGAAGACAGCCTCCTCACCCTTTCCCGGGTATTTGCTGCGGAAGCCGGGGAGGAGGAAACCAGCCGTTACGTGGTTCTCTCCGGCCCCAGTCATGCCGAAGAAGTGGGGCGGGGGATTCCCACTGCCGTCGTGGTAGCCAGCCGGGATATGGCCGCGGCAGCGGCCGCCCAGGACCTGTTCATGACCGGCAACTTCCGGGTTTATACCAATCCCGATGTAGCCGGGGTGGAGCTGGGGGGCGCCCTCAAAAATATTATTGCCCTGGGTACGGGGATTGCCGACGGGCTGGGTTTCGGGGACAACACCAAGGCAGCCTTGATGACCCGGGGCCTGGCCGAAATCACCCGCCTCGGACTGGCTATGGGGGCCAACCTCCTGACTTTTGCTGGCCTGGCCGGGGTAGGGGATTTAATTGTCACCTGCACCAGCATGCACAGCCGCAACCGCCGGGCCGGGATTGAAATCGGCCGGGGGAAGAGCCTTTCCGAAGCGGTGGCCAGTGTGCAGATGGTGGTGGAAGGGGTGCGCACCACCCGGGCGGCCTACCGCCTGGCGGGCCGGTACGGGGTGGAAATGCCCATTACCGAGCAGATGTACCGGGTGCTTTTTGAGGGTATGTCCCCCCGGGAAGCGGTAGTCAACCTGATGAGCAGGGGCCGCCGGCGCGAGATGGAGGAAGTGGCTCTGGCCGCCGCCCAGTGGCGTGAAAAAAACTGTAAATAAAACGCCCGCTTGTCCAAGGCGGGCGTCTTTTTTAGGTTTGTTTAGATTAACGAAGGATTCTGGTTGCTCCTTTGTAATTGGCGGCATAGTAGGACTCGGTAAGGGAAGAATATTTTACTCCTTGGCTGGAAGAAGCATGAATAAACCGGTCCTGGCCCACATAAATACCTACATGGTCAATGCCACCGCTGCCGTAATAGCTGAAGAAAACCAGATCCCCGGGGGATAAATCATCACGACCAACCCGGGTGCCGAGCCGGGCTTGGGCCTCCGCGTTGTGGGGCAAGCTTATACCTGCTGCTTCCCGAAAAACATAGGAAGTAAAGCCCGAACAATCAAATGCTCCAGGACCACTGCCCCCGTATGCGTAGGGCTTGCCCAACAGGGAAACAGCCTTGGCCAGCACTGCCCTTGCGCCGTCTGTTTCCCCGCGGGAAACTTGAGGAGCAGGAGACACCCGGGTAGTGCCGCCGGGTATAATTAAAACCTGTCCCGGAAAAATCAGGTCGGAGGTTAGGTTATTTGCCTGCTTTATCGCCTGTACTCCCAAACCGTAACGCTGCGCGATCGTATACAAAGAATCCCCCGGACGGACGGTGTATCTGTTAACCCCGGCACGGGTATTTTTACTGGCCGCTACGGTGTTCTGAGCTGGCTTTGCCTCTGCCGAGCCGGGGATAACCAGTGTCTGACCAGGGTAGATCAAATGTCCGTTTACACCATTGGCGGCCTGTAAAGCCTCAACGGTTATTCCATACCGCCGGCTCAGTTCGTATAGTGTTTCACCGGCCGCCACCGTGTGCTTGAGGGCAGCCCACGAAATTGAAGGAACCAGGGACACCAGTAAAAAATTCAACAAAAGGACCCGCCACAGGAACCCTGCCTTTACTGGCGGGCAAGGTCTCCTTTTCATGCATCACTCCCCTCTCCTGACAACTTTTTCTTCTGTTAAAGATTGTTCGACATTAATAGCAGGAGTCCTCCTGAATATACAACTTTTTTTCTGACTAAAACCAACCTCATGGAAATCCCGCTAAAAAAAAGTTACCCCGGTCATAATCTGCCGGGGTCTTAATATATATATATTGTTAATGTATGCCATTGGAAAAAACTAGTCTCGTAAGCTTTAGGCTGCAAAACCTTTTAGGGAGGGAATACATCCATGGAAAAGGTGGATATCTTCCGGGATATCGCGGAACGTACCGGTGGCGATATCTATCTGGGGGTGAGTGGCGGCGTCCGCACGGGCAAGTCCACTTTTATCAAGCGTTTTGCCGAACTGCTGATGATACCAAACATCGAAAATCCCTACGACCGGGAACGGGCCAAGGATGAGCTGCCCCAGAGTGGTGCCGGCAGGACGGTAATGACAACCGAACCCAAATTCGTGCCCAATGAAGCTGTGGAAATTACCATTTCGCCCAACCTCAACGTGAAAATGCGCCTGGTGGACTGCGTGGGTTACCGGGTGGAGGGCGCCCTTGGCTACGAGGATGAAAGCGGACCGCGGATGGTATCAACACCCTGGTTTGACGAACCCATTCCCTTCCAGGAGGCGGCGGAAATCGGCACCCGCAAGGTGATTACGGATCACTCCACTATGGGTGTGGTAGTCACCACTGACGGAAGTATTACCGATATTCCCCGGGAAAACTACGTGGAAGCTGAGGAAAGGGTCATTGCCGAGTTTAAGGATATCAACCGTCCCTTCGTAGTGCTTCTGAACAGCACCCATCCCCACGACTCCCAAACGGTAGCCCTGGCTGAAGAGTTGGCCGAAAAATACGATGTTCCAGTTTTGCCGGTGGATTGCCTGCAGATGAGCCAGCAGGACGCCCTGTTTATTCTGGAAACCGTATTAATGGAATTCCCTGTCAATGAGGTTAACGTCCTGCTTCCGCAATGGGTGGAAGAACTGGACAGCGGCCACTGGTTAAGACAAAAAGTGGAAGAGTCGGTTCGCGAGACCATCCAGAACGTACGCCGTTTACGGGATATTAACGGCGCGGTGGAAAGGCTGGGGGACTACGACTTTGTCGAGTCGGTCAGTATCACCAAAATGGATATGGGTACCGGGGTGGCAGCCATTGAAATAACTTCTCCCCAGGAGCTTTTCTTCCAGGTCTTGAGCGAAGAATCGGGCTTTAGTATTAGTGGAAACCATGAACTGTTCAGGCTGGTTAAAGAACTGGCCGTGGCCAAGCGCGAGTACGACAAGGTAGCTCAGGCGCTGGCGGAAGTGCGGGAAACGGGTTACGGGGTGGTAACTCCCAGCTTGGACGAAATGGTCCTGGAGGAGCCCCAGTTAATACGCCAGGGCAGCCGCTTTGGGGTCAAACTGAAGGCAACAGCTCCCTCCATTCACATGATCCGGGCGGATATTGCCACCGAAATTACGCCCATTATCGGTACTGAAAGGCAATGCGAAGAACTGGTCCGTTACATGCTCACCGAGTTTGAATCCAATCCGCAGAAGATCTGGCAGTCCGAGATATTCGGCAAGTCAGTGCATGATCTGGTCAGGGAAGGGATTCAAAATAAACTCTATCGTATGCCGGAAAATGCCCGGGCAAAACTGCAGGAAACCATTCAGCGCATCGTCAACGAGGGAAGCGGTGGACTTATCTGCATAATTATTTAACCGGTCCCAGGCCGGTTTTTTATTGTTAAGGAAAGTATACTTTTTGGGGGGCTCTTATAGGGGTACCCAATGAGCCCATATTATGGTAATATTTAGACATGAGGTACTCGTCGAAAATTAAAGAAATACTGAAGTTAAAATGGCCTGAGTTTGAAGCGAAGTATTCAGCGGCTATCCGTGAATGCGAAAAGGAAGCTGTCACTAAGGTCCTTGGATGTGGGGACCCCCAAAACGGGTTTGCTGAATACTGGTGTTTAGATTGCGGGGGCAAAGAAAAAAAGATCGTTCCATTTACTTGCAAAAGCAGAT
>NZ_FQZM01000022.1 GCF_900142025.1 Desulfofundulus thermosubterraneus DSM 16057
AAACTCCGCTGTGAAGTTTTGAGGGAATAAAAAAAATTTCCGGTGGCTATACCGGAGGGGAAACACCCGTTCCCATCCCGAACACGGAAGTTAAGCCCTCCAGGGCCGATGGTACTTGGGGGTCGACCCCCGGGAGAGTAGGTCGCTGCCGGAAAATTATTTTAATGTGCCCCCGGTTCTTAAACCGGGGGTATTTCCATGTATTAGGTCCTGTCTGTCACAGGAGGATAATTGCTTTATCTAAACCCGCGTGGTATGATAAAAGCTAAGATTTTTTTGCAACGGGGTGATTGAGTTTGCATCTGCTCGCGGAGCGGTTAACCGAATGGCTTAGAGAACAGGCCGCTGAAAGGGGAGCCCGGGGTTATGTGGTAGGCTTAAGCGGCGGTATTGATTCCGCTGTTACGGCTGTATTATGCAAAAGGGCCTGTCCGGACAGCGTTCTGGGGGTAATTATGCCCTGCTATAGCAATCCCCAGGATGCGGAGGACGCCAGGCTGGTGGCCAGGACCTTTGATATTCCTTTTAAAGAAATCGTGCTGGACGGTCCCTATGCCCTTCTGGTTCGCCTTTTGACCGGTGAAGATTGCAACGTGGAGAAAAAGGATCTTTCCATTATCAACATCAAGCCAAGGCTGCGCATGATCACGCTTTATTTTTATGCTTCCCGGCTGCAGTATCTGGTTGCCGGAACGGGCAACCGCAGTGAACTAACCGTCGGTTATTTCACCAAGTATGGTGACGGCGGCGTGGACCTCTTGCCCATTGGCAACCTCGTCAAGCGCCAGGTTTATGAGCTGGCTGAATACCTCGGCATACCGCGGCGTATTATAGAAAAACCCCCTTCTGCCGGTCTGTGGGTCGGGCAAAACGACGAGGCGGAAATGGGCATAACATACCAGGAACTGGATGAATTTATCCTCACCGGGAAGGCTGACGACCGGGTAAGGGAAGTAGTCAAGTGCCTGGCGGCTAAAAACGCCCACAAAAAGCAGATGCCAGCCCTGCCGCCTTTTTAGCCTTCCTCATAGATACCGCCGCCCAAGTGGTTATGCGAAATTACCCCGGCGCTTTTGGGTGGGGAAGGAGGTTGTGAGAGATGTCCGGTCATTCCAAATGGTCAACCATCAAACGGAAAAAGGCCAAGGTGGATGCCCAGAGGGGTAAACTATTTACCCGCTTGTCCAGGGAAATTATCGTGGCGGCTCGTCTGGGAGGCGGAGATCCAGACGCCAACCCCAGGCTGAAAGCGGCAATACAGCGGGCTAAAGAAGCCAATATTCCCAATGAGAATATTCAACGGGCCATCCAGAAAGGCACCGGTGAACTGGGCGCGGCCAACTACGAGGAACTGATTTACGAGGGCTACGGTCCCGGTGGGGTGGCGGTTATGATGGAGATCATGACCGATAACCGGAACCGCACCGCCGGGGAGATCCGGCACCTTTTCTCCCGTCACGGCGGTAATCTGGGTGAAGCGGGCTGCGTCTCCTGGATGTTTTCCAAAAAGGGCGTTATCGTAGTAGAAAAAGATGGCCTGGATGAGGATGAGTTAATGCTCACCGCTCTGGAGGCAGGGGCCGAAGACATGAAAACTGAAGAGGACGAGTTTGAAATCATCACCGCTCCCGAGGATTTCGAAAAGGTGCGCCAGGCCCTGGTGGAAAAAGGTATCCCCATTGCCGAGGCGCAGGTAACCATGGTGCCCCAGAGCACGGTTAAGCTTACCGGCCAAGAGGCGGAACAAATGGTGCGTTTGATGGAAGCCCTTGAAGATCACGACGATGTTCAGGAAGTGTACGCCAACTTTGAACTGGAGGATTACTAGGGAATAAACCTGGAGAAGTATGGTTCCGGCAAAAAGTGGCAATAATATGGTAGGTAACGAATTGCTGTTTTAAGGAGTGTCCGGAACCATGCTTAAAAGGTTACTCTATGCCTTCGCGGGCTTGTTGATGATGCTTGGGGTAGCCATAACTGTCTACCTGGGCTTGAACCTCCTGGGGGAACCCTCCATCAAGCCTGGCCTGGCTGTCTTTAACTCCGGCGACCAATCTATTCTGCCGGTGAAAAGCGACACCTTTGTCCAGGAAGAAAGAGAATATCTTTGCGGTGACATCCACATTGTCTTTTTGGGTCGTGCTCCCCGGGAACTGCTCGGGTTGGACCGGGAGGGCCTGGCCAGGCGTTATCCTGCGGCCGAGGGCTGGAGCATGGAAGAGCAGGGCAGGATGTTAATATTAAAGCAGCGGGTTGAGGATTTCTGCCCGGAACACAAGAACTACCGGCACCTGGGTGTTCACGAGGGCTGCCTGGCCGTATTTGAGGGACCCCTGGGTTATGATGAAAAACTGCTCCGGGTAGAAAAAAACATGCCCGTAGCCACCCTTCATCCCGATTTACAGTTGAAATTGCACAAGGCGGGCGATTTTAACCGCCAGGATCCGGAAACCCAGGCCATTTTGCGGGCGGAACTGGAGTTTCCTTCTGAGCAGGCAGTAAACGCCATGCTGGAAAACCTGGATGAGGCAACGGAGTCCGGGACTAATCCCGGACTTGATTTTTGATTTGGTGGCAGGAGCCCGGGCGGGTGGTGTGGAATTTTTTAGAGGGGGAGAGAGTTCTATGCGGGTTATTGGTGTCGATCCGGGCACGGCCATCACCGGCTATGGCATAATTGAACTACAGGGAAACCGGCTGACGGTGGTAGCCTACGATTGCATTACAACACAAGCTGGTATGCCTATGCCTTCCCGGTTGCAGCATCTTTACCGGCAGCTGGAACTGGTGCTTAAACTATATCAACCCCAACAATTTGCCGTGGAAGAACTTTTTTTTAACAAAAATGCCCGCACAGCCCTGGCCGTGGGACAGGCCAGGGGAGTGGCCCTCCTGGCAGCCGTAAATGCCGGTCTAACAGTAGCCGAATATACCCCCCTGGAGGTTAAACAGGCCGTGGTTGGCTACGGCCGGGCGGCCAAGGAACAGGTCCAGTACATGGTGCGGGCCCTCTTATGCCTGCCCGAAATCCCCCGCCCCGATGATGTGGCTGATGCCCTGGCGGTGGCCATCTGTCATGCCCACCGCCTTGGTAGTCAAAGGGCAAAGGGAGGAAACCCATTGCATGATTGCCTTTCTCAGTGGTAATCTGCTGGAAATACAGGAGGATGGCATCATTGTGGATGTCCATGGGGTAGGGTACCTGGTGCGGGTACCCCTATCCATGGTGAGCCTTCTACCGCCAAAAGGGCAACCGGTGCACCTGCATACCCATTTAATCTGGCGGGAAGACGGGCCGGCCCTCTTTGGTTTTTCCAGCCGGGTGGAGCTGGAAACCTTTCGCAGTCTATTAAATGTGGCCGGAGTAGGCCCCCGGGCAGCCCTGGCTATTCTCTCTACGGTAACCCCCGGCACTTTGCGCCGGGCGGTGGTGGAGGAAAATGAAAACATCCTTACAGCCGTTCCTGGGATAGGCAAAAAAACGGCCCGGCGCATTATCCTGGAGTTGAAGGACAAGCTGGCGAACATGGTTTTCGAGGCTGACGGTACAGATGATACAGGTGAAACAGGTACTCCGGGGTACGAGGGGGAAGCCGTAGCTGCCCTGGTGGCTTTGGGTTACGCCCAGATGGAGGCCCGCCGGGCCGTACGGCAGGTCCGCCAGCAGGCTGCTTCCGGTTCTACCGAAGAGTTGCTACGGTTTGCCCTCCAGTGGCTGGGCCGGCAAAAAAACGCTTAAACGGTAATGGGGGTGTTTGCCCTTGGAGGATAGGCTGCTTTCCGCTGCCTTTCGGTCGGAGGACGGGGAAGGCGAATACACCCTGCGGCCACGGCGGTTGCAGGATTTTATCGGTCAGGAAAAAATTAAGGAAAGCCTGTCTATTTTTATACGCGCGGCCAAGGAACGGGGGGAAGTGCTGGATCACGTGCTTTTATTTGGCCCCCCCGGCCTGGGAAAAACCACCCTGGCAGGGATCATCGCCAGCGAGCTGGGGGTGGGCATCCGGGTCACATCCGGCCCGGCCGTAGAACGCCCCGGTGATCTGGCAGCCATTCTGACCAATCTCTCCCTGGGAGATGTTTTGTTTATTGACGAGGTCCACCGCCTGAGCCGGCCGGTGGAGGAAATACTGTACCCGGCCATGGAGGACTTTGCCCTGGACATTGTAATCGGGAAAGGGCCAGGGGCCCGTTCCCTGCGCCTGGAGTTGCCCCGGTTTACCTTGATTGGTGCTACCACCCGGGCCGGCCTGCTTACATCTCCCCTGCGGGATCGCTTTGGGGTAATCTGCCGGCTGGAATATTACGAGGTCAACGAGCTGGTGCAGATCATCTCCCGTTCGGCCCATATCCTCGGGATCCCGATAGAAGCGGAGGGGGCTTTAGAGATTGCCCGGCGGTCCAGAGGGACACCCCGGGTGGCCAATCGTCTACTAAAGCGGGTGCGGGATTATGCCCAGGTCCGGGCCGGAGGCATGATCACCCGGGCAGTGGCCGTGAAGGCGCTGCAGTTTCTGGAGGTGGACCCTTTGGGCCTGGATCATACCGACCGGCGCCTGCTGCACATAATTATAGAGAAGTTTAACGGCGGGCCTGTGGGCCTGGATACTCTGGCGGCAGCAGCAGGTGAAGAAGCAGGCACCCTGGAGGATGTTTTTGAACCCTACCTTTTGCAGACAGGGCTCCTGGCCCGCACGCCCCGGGGACGGGTGGCCACTCCTGCGGCCTACAAACACCTCGGCTTACCTTTAAAACAGGATCCCGTTCAAGTCAGCCTGTGGTAATATTGTAGTAAGTGTCGAGATCCTAAAATGAACATGAGGTACTGTCGCAAAACCAGAAAAGAAACAGGCGGGGGTCGTCCCTTAAGGAGCGACCCAGCACTCACTAGAACAACTGCTGCGTTAGAATAATAGCTATTGAGCATATGTTACTCTATGTACTAATGTTACTCAAGAGAAGCACCTTACCAGTGAGTGCTGGGCTGTCCCGGGTAGTTATACGACAGTATCTATTGAGCGGCCTTCGTCACTAAAGTGAGTATTTAAGCGACTGGGGACGACTGCTGCCAGCTAGTATGTGCAATATCTAACAGGGTGATGTCCAAATGAAAATACTGCTGCATACCTGTTGTGGTCCCTGTACCATCTATCCCTTGGACTACTTGCGTAATGAGGGACATATAGTACACGGCTATTTCTTTAACCCCAACATCCACCCCTACACCGAGTGGCAAAGGCGTAGGGAAACGCTGGAAAAATACGCCCGGGAACAGGAACTCCCCGTAATTTTCGACGTGGACTACCCCCTGGAACAATTTTTGCAAATGGTGGTTCACCGGGAAGCCCGGCGCTGCCAGTTCTGTTATGCCCTGCGTTTGCGGCAGGCTGCCAGGGTGGCCAGGCGGGGGGATTTTGATGCCTTTACCACCACCCTGCTGGTGAGCCCCTTTCAAAAACACGACTTGCTCCGGGAAATTGGCGAGGCTGTAGGTGAGGAGTCAGGAGTGCCCTTTTACTACGTAGATTTTCGTCCCGGTTTCAAGGAAGCAGTCGCCCGCTCAAAGGAGTTGGGCATGTACCGCCAGCAGTACTGCGGGTGCATATACAGTGAAAAGGAGCGTTACTACCGTTCTTCCAAAAGAGAAGGCGCAGGTGAAGGAAAATGATGGACAGTTTGGGCAAAATGCTGGCCTTGATGGGTGTCTTCCTGCTGGTCGTCGGTGGCCTGCTCATGGCATCGGAGAGGCTCTTCCACCTGGGCCGTCTCCCAGGAGACATCTTTATCCAGAAGGGTAATTTTACCTTTTACTTCCCCATTGTTACTTCCATTATCTTGAGCCTTGTCCTCACGCTGATTCTAAACCTGATTTTTCGACGTTAGTACCTAAATGGGAGGAAACCGGGAGAAATGCGTCGAACTTACCTGGGTGGGGATAATTTACATCCAGGGGGTTAATGTCTAGTGTTTAAAAAGAGTTTGAGTTCAGTTATTCTTCTTTTAGGACTGCTGGCCCTGTTGGGCTATCCCGCCTGGCCGGCACCGGGGGAGGTAATGGTGGAACCCCATGATGTAAGGGTTGGCCTGGTACAGAAGACCAGTCAGGTTGCCTTTTCAGTAACGGGAAATTATCAACTGGTTGATTATGATACCAATAAGATTATATCTGAGGTTGCTCCCGGTCAGCGCTGGGAGGTACGCTATTCTCCAGACGGCTTGGAATTGTACAGGGATGGCACCCGTATTGGCAGCTTTAAAGAACCTTTAGGGTTGTCGGGCAAAGCATTACAGGTGGACGTTCTTTCGGGGACAGGAAAACAAGTAAAGCGGGAGAGCGGCCTGCACGCCCTGGGGGCAAACAGCAAGAAGGTCGTGCTCAATAATCTTGCGGGCGTCAGCGTAATGGGTGCCGGCGGGCAAATGAAAAAAATTGCCCCTGCCGGGGGGCTGAACCTGGTTACCCTCTACCAGGGGGATCAGGCCCGCCGCTACAGGGGCAATATGGAGTTCCGCCTGGATGACAAGGGGCTCACGGTGGTTAACCAGTTGCCCATCGAAGAATACCTTTATGGGGTGGTGCCGGCGGAGATGCCCGCCTACTGGCCCGGGGAAGCATTGAAGGCCCAGGCGGTGGCCGCCCGCAGTTATGTTCTGGCCCAAATGGGGACCTACGCGAGCCAGGGCTTTGATGTGCTGGCTACCCAGGCAAGCCAGGTATACCGGGGATACGATGGGGAGCATCCCGCCGCCAGCAAAGCGGTGGATGAAACCAGGGGAATTGTAGTAACCTACCGCGGCCGGCCCATCAGTGCCGTTTTTCATAGCTCAAGCGGCGGGTACACCGAGAACAGTGAGGACGTTTGGAGAAACCAGGTGGAATATCTGCGTGGCCGGCCGGACCCCTTCGATCGTAACCCCCAGAACAACCATTACGACTGGACCAAGACTTACACTGCCGGGCAGCTCAAGGAGCAACTGGCCGCGATGGGCTACCACTTCAGTGAAATTTATGATTTAGTAGAAATGGAGCGTACTTCCACCGGCCAGCGGGTGAAAATCCTTGCGGTTATCGGTTTGGGTCTGGACGGGCAACCTTTAACCATCGAAATCGGCAGAGATCCCCTTAAAGGAAAAGCCGATGAGGTGCGCCGTGCCCTGGGCTTAAAGAGCGCCTGTTTTACCATGGAAAAGGTAATGACGCAGCAGCCCACGGAAACACAGGTCATACCCGTTCAGGGTCAGCAGGATGACCACCCCCGTTTAGTGAAGGTTACCTTCCGGGGGAGCGGCTGGGGCCACGGCGTGGGTATGTCCCAGTACGGCGCCCTTGGCATGGCTTCCCAGGGTTATAGTTACCAGGAAATCTTGAAATACTATTATTCAGGTGTCCAGATAGTTTCCAATTATGGCGCCTGAAGTTTGGGTGATGGTTTTTTGGGCTTTCAATTGAGTGACTTTGATTACGAGCTGCCGCCGGAACTAATAGCCCAGGACCCGGCCCCCCGCAGGGATGAGTCCCGGTTGATGGTGTTGTTCCGGCAGGATGGCCGCATGGAACACCGGTTGTTCCGGGATATCGTGGAGTATCTTTCACCTCCAGATGTGCTGGTGATTAATGATACCCGGGTCATTCCGGCCCGGTTGACGGGCCGCAAAGCGGAAGGCGCGGCAGAAGTGGAGGTTCTACTCCTCAGGCTGCTGGACGAGCGGCGTTGGGAGGCGCTGGTACGGCCGGGGCGGCGGTTAAGGCCCGGTACCCGCCTGATCTTTGGCGATGGTCTGGCTGAGGGTTTGATCGAGGATGTCACCGCTGCAGGCGGCCGGGTAATATCCTTTACCTCGGCTCTCCCCTTTGAGGAGGTGCTGTCCCGGCTGGGCAAGATGCCCCTGCCTCCTTACATTAAGAAGTACCCGGAAGATCCCGAGCGTTACCAGACAGTTTACGCCCGGCAGGAGGGGTCCGCCGCGGCTCCCACCGCCGGGTTGCATTTTACCACGGAACTGCTTGGCAGGATTGAAGCCAGGGGCGTGCAGCTGGTCCGGGTGCTGCTGCACGTGGGATTGGGCACCTTCCGGCCGGTGAGGGTTCAGGATATTACCCGGCACCACATGCATGCCGAATATTACGAGGTTACTGAAGAAGCCACCCGGGCTATAAATGCGGCCCGCGCCCGGGGCGGCCGGGTGGTGGCCGTGGGCACGACCACCACCCGCTGTCTGGAGACGGTGGCCGGTGAGGATGGACAAGTCCGGCCCGGGACGGGGTGGACGGATATCTTCATCTATCCCGGCTACCGGTTTAAGGCGGTGGACGCCCTGGTGACCAATTTCCACCTGCCTCGCTCAACCCTTTTAATGATGGTCAGCGCTTTTGCGGGCCGGGAAAAGATCTTACACGCCTACCGAACGGCGGTGGAAATGCGCTACCGCTTCTTCAGCTTTGGCGATGCCATGCTGATTATTTAATGTGTGCTGCCCGGGACATTGATGACGCTTCAGCGTCACTGCCGTTTTGCATAGCAGCAGCGACCCAACACTCACTGTAACCGGAGTTCTCTGAAGGGATGAGTGCTTACTGCATGCAGTTTAAATACCTGCGCAGGTACCTGTCCGGTGAGTGCTGGGAAGTTTGGCCTGCGAGGCTCACTGCAGAGCGAGTGCAAACAGCAGGCAAAGGTCGATTTTAGAGAGGTAGAAGACCCGTGACCGTTAGCTTTTCCATCATTAAGGAAGATGCCCGCACCGGGGCTCGGGCGGGGGTGCTCCACACTCTCCGGGGGGACGTAGAAACCCCGGTGTTTATGCCCGTGGGTACCCAGGCCACGGTGAAAACCATGACTCCCCGGGAAGTATGGGACCTGGGCGGCAGGCTGATCTTGAGCAATACCTATCACCTGTACCTCCGTCCCGGCGCCAACCTGATCCGGGAGGCCGGGGGGCTGCACCGCTTCATGGGCTGGACCGGCCCTATCCTCACCGACAGCGGTGGTTTTCAGGTTTTCAGCCTTGCGTCTCTGCGCCGTATTGAAGAAGAGGGCGTCTGGTTTCGTTCCCATATAGACGGCAGCGAGCACTTTTTCAGCCCGGAAAAGGCGATGGCCGTTCAGGAAGCTCTGGGTTCGGATATCGCCATGGCCTTTGACCAATGTGCCCCCTATCCCTGCACCTATGAAGAAGCGCGGGAAGCCATGGAACGGACCAGCCGCTGGGCGTTGCGTTGTAAAGAAGCCAGGCGGCGGGAGGACCAGGCCCTGTTTGGCATTGTTCAGGGAGGGGTGCACCGGGACCTGCGGGAAAAAAGTGCAAAGGATTTGGTGGAGCTGGATTTTCCCGGATACGGCATCGGGGGGCTCAGTGTGGGGGAACCTAAGGATATCATGTATCAGGTTCTGGACTATACCGTTCCCCTGCTGCCCCGGGAGAAGCCCCGTTATTTGATGGGCGTGGGGTCGCCTGACTGCCTGCTGGAAGGTGTGGCCCGGGGGGTGGATATGTTTGATTGCGTTTTACCTACCCGCATTGCCCGCAATGGGACTGTTTTTACCCGTGAAGGGAAACTGGTGGTGCGCAATGCCGAGTACGCCCGGGATTTTCGCCCCCTGGACCCGGAGTGCAACTGTTATACCTGCCGGCACTTCACCCGGGCCTACATTCGCCACCTCATCAAGGCCAACGAAGTGTTGGGCATTCGCCTGACCACCGTCCATAATTTGCATTTTGTTTTCGAGTTGATGAGAAACATTCGCCGGGCTATCTTGGAAGGCAATTTCCTCGAGTATAAAGTGGCATTTCTGGCCCACTGGAACAAAAATTAAATTTTTCTCCCCATCTTAAAAGGGAATTGCCTTTCCGGCACGAATAATAACTTGTCAGGAGAAAGGAGGTTTCATATGAACCAGCAGGTCGTTTCGTTGCTCTACATTGTAGCCCTGTTTGCCCTGCTCTATTTCCTGCTCATTCGCCCCCAGCAGCAACGGCAAAAAAAGCACATGGAAATGATCCGTAACCTGAAGGTAAATGATCCCATTGTGACGATAGGCGGTATCTATGGTACCATAGTCAAGATAAAGGATGATACCCTGGTGGTGCGGGTGGCGGACAATGTGCGGATTGAAATCTTGAAAAATGCCGTTGCCCAGGTCAGACCACGGGAGGAAGAAGAGGAAAAGGAAAAATAACCCTGGTTTCCCGGAAGAGTAGGCCATTCCTACTCTTTTTCTCCGTAAACATGGTATTGGCTAAAAATGCCTGGCGTAAGTTTTAAGTGGGTTCTTATGGCTAAGGAGATGGGGACTCTTTGATTACCCTGGAAGATATCAAAAACAACCCGATCGTGGACAGCTTCATCCGCAAGGGCAATGAGTACCTGGGAGTAATGGGTTTCACCGAGCACAGCTACCGGCATTTAAACCTGGTGAGCAGTATTGCCCGCAGTATCCTGGAACGGCTGGGGTACCCCGAAAGGGAAGCCGAGCTGGCGGCTATCGCAGGTTACCTGCACGACATAGGCAATGTAGTCAGCAGGAACGATCATGGTATTTCCGGGGCGGTCCTGGCCTTTTCTATTTTGAACAGCATGGGCATGCACCCCGATGAAATAGCCACGGTAATTTCGGCCATAGCTAATCACGAGGAGCAGTACGGCCAGCCGGTAAACAATGTGGCAGCAGCCCTGATTGTGGCCGACAAATCCGACGTACACCGTTCCCGGGTGCGCAACCAGGACTTCGCCACCTTTGATATACACGACCGGGTAAACTATGCCGTGGAGCATGCTTTTATCTGGGTGGACAAGGAAAAACGCACCATTACCATGGATCTCACCATTGACATTAATATTTGCCCGGTCATGGAGTATTTTGAGATCTTCCTTACCCGGATGACCCTTTGCCGCCGGGCGGCCAACTTTTTGCAGTGCAATTTTGAGCTGATCATAAACGGTTCCAAGTTGCTCTAGTGTAGTCTGAGAGGGGATTTGGCCATGAAGTGGAACAAAATTTTTATTCTTGCAGGCATCGTGGTGATTGTGGCCCTGGTTACAGTGGCCGCGGTAGCGCCGGTTTTTGAGAACAACCCCTATCTGGGAAAATACCTGCCTCTAGTAAAGGACATTACCCTGGGCCTGGACTTGCAGGGCGGGGTTCATGTTGTCCTGGAGGCTAAAGACACTCCTGAAGTGAAGGTTACCCCCGATACAATGAAGCAACTGATGGCCGTAATTCAACGCCGCGTAGACCAGTTCGGGGTGGCGGAACCGGTTATCCAGCAGCAGGGGCGGGACCGGTTGATTGTGGAAATCGCGGGCAGGATAGACCCCGAGGAAGCCGTGCGTACCATGGTAAAAACAGCCTACCTGGAGTTTAAAACCATGGACGGGAAAACGGTAGTTACCGGGGCCGACTTGAAGGATGCCATTGAATCCAAGGATCCAACTTCGGGGCAGATCAAAGTAGATCTCACTTTTAATGCCGCTGGGGCCAAAAAGTTTGCCGAGGCAACGGCAGCCAATGTGGGCAAACCCATAGCCATCATTTTGGATGGACAGGTGTTGCAGACTCCCGTTGTCCAGGAACCCATTCCCAACGGCAAAGCCCAGATTACTGGATACCAGTCCCTGGAGGAAGCCCACAATATTGCCATCCTGCTGCGTTCCGGCGCCCTGCCGGTAAAGGTGGAGGTGGCCGAAAAACGGGGAATTGGGCCGGCCTTGGGGGCCGACTCCCTGGAAAAATCAAAACATGCCGGATTAGTGGGGGTGCTGGCCATTTTGATCTTCATGGTCATGTACTACCGCCTGCCGGGCTTGGTGGCCGATTTTGCTCTGCTGATATACGCCCTGATTGTCCTGGCCATTTACGTGGGCCTGCATGTGACCATGACCCTGCCGGGTATCGCCGCCTTCCTGTTGTCCATGGGTATTGCCGTTGATGCCAACGTGATCATCTTCGAGCGTCTGAAGGAGGAATTACGGACGGGTAAGAGTTTGCGCTCGGCTATTGATGCCGGTTTCAAGCGGGCTTTTACAGCCATCTTTGATGCCAACGCTACCACCCTCATTGCTGCCGTGGTGCTATACTTCTTCGGGACAGGTCCCATCCGGGGCTTTGCCATTACCCTGGGGATCGGTATTGTAGCCAGCATGTTTACGGCCATCACCGTCACCCGCTGGCTGTTGCACCTGGTGGCGGCCAGCGGCCTGGTGAGAAACGCGAAAGCTTATGGAGCATAGGGGGTTGAAGGAAAATGCACTTTATTAAACTGCGGAAAATCTGGTATGCCATATCCATCGCGGTTATTTTGCCTGGATTAATCTCCCTTATGCTTCAGGGGTTGAATCTCGGCATTGATTTTACCGGAGGCAACCTGCTGGAGGTCCGCTTTGCCGAGCCGGTGCCAGTGGAAAAGGTGCGGCAGGTGGTGGCCGCCCAGGGGCTGGAGATCAGCCGGGGCATTCAAAAAAGCGGTACCACCGATTACATTATCCGCACCCGGCATTTAACACAGGATGAGTCGGACAAGCTGATCGCCGCTCTTTCTGAGCTGGGCAAAAATACCGTGTTGCGCAACGAGTCGGTGGGTCCCACCATCGGCCGGGAGTTGACCACCAAGGCCATCCTGGCCCTGTTGATTGCTTCGGTGCTGATGGTTATTTACATCACCATTCGTTTTGAGTTCAAGCAGGGGATTGCGGCCATTATTGCGCTTCTGCACGATACTCTGGTCGTTACCGGTATCTTTTCCCTTTTCCGGATTGAGGTCGATAGTGCCTTTGTGGCAGCCCTTTTAACCATTATCGGTTACTCCATAAACGACACCATTGTCATTTTCGACCGCATCCGGGAGAACATGCTGAACCGCAAAAAAGGGGAAAGCCTGGAAGATGTGGTCAACGCCAGCCTGTGGCAAACCCTGACCCGGTCCATTAACACGGTGCTGACGGTGGTTTTTGTGCTGGTGGCCCTTTATTTCCTGGGCGGCAGCACCATCCGTAACTTTGTCCTGGCCATGCTCATCGGTGTGGTCAGCGGTGCTTATTCCTCCATCTGCAACGCCAGCCCCCTGTGGGTGGACTTCAAGCTTTGGGAAAAGCGGGCCAAAGCAAAAGAAGCCAGGGCTTAGGCGGGTTCACTAAAATGTAATTGTTCAGTAAACCCGCTACCATCGGCACCATGGCCGGGTCACTGAACATTTACTCTAAAATAAAAGGAATCTTGCAGTTGTACAAAGCGGTGGCAAAATGCCGCCGCTTTTTATTGCTTACCGGAGCTACCCGCTCTGACCCGGGCTATAAATTTTTTGTTTAGTGTTAACCGCACGGGGAAAATTAAAATTAAACCATGCTCACGGGAGGCTGGTCCCGGTGGATGAAAGGGAAAGGTGCATTCTGGAGGCCCTGCGGGACAAGATCACCGAGCTATCCATTAACATGGAAAAGATGAAACTGGCCGAGTACGTGGAGTTGCTGGAACAGCCCGGGAGGCTGCTTTACGTCAATTTCCTTTCCGGCCTGGCCAGGGGTGTGGGTATAGCCGTGGGTTTTGCCCTGCTGGGGGCCATCCTGATTATGATTTTGCAACGGCTGGTGATGCTCAACCTGCCGGTAATCGGCGGTTTCATCGCCGAGATTGTGGCCATTGTCCAGAGCCGCCTGGGCGGCCCCTAAAGGAAGGGCACCGGCTGACACCAGCCACCCCATGCGCACAAGTGCTGGAGCAAAAGGAGGATTCATGGTGGATGCACAACAACTGGCGGGGATACGCCGCCGCCTGGAAGAAGAAAAACAAAGACAGCTGGAGCTGATCAAAGGCATCAACGAGGGTGGCCTGGCCACTTCCATGGCCGATTCCATTGGTGAACTATCCCTCTACGATAATAACCCGGGCGATATCGGCACGGAAATGTTTGAGCGCAGTAAGGATTTCGCCTTGCGGGAAGATGCCAAAATCAAGATTCGCGCCATTGATGAGGCGCTGGCCAGGCTTGACCGGGGCACTTACGGCACCTGCGACATCTGCGGGGGAACCATTGATCCGGAAAGGCTGGAGGCCATTCCCTACACTACCGTTTGTTATCGCTGCCGCCTGCAGGATGAAAAGCGCCCGGTTAGCTCCTACCGTCCTGTAGAGGAGGAAATCATTAAGGACCTTTATAACACCAGCTTTGAAGAAGACATGGAAAGTGTAATGTATGACCTGGAAGACTCCTGGCAGGAGGTGGCGCGTTATTTTGAACATGCCGGGCAGGCTGAAGCTGGGGCTTACTACGGTTCCAATGAACTAGCCGAGGAGGACCGGGGGTACGTGGAAGAGGTAGAAAACATCCCGTACGAGATAGGCGATGACGGTGTAATTTACGAGAACCGGCGCGGCTATGACGACGAAAGCGCACCCTCCGAACGCATCGATGTGGGCATCGAGCATAGCAAAAAAAAGGAGGACAGTTCCCCTTACGGCTAAGGCTTAACTGTTCAGTAAAAGACCGGAAAATTTTCTTGGGCCATGTAAAATTTCAATAGGTACCAGAAGGGGATCAGCCCATGAAAAAGAAATGAGACCTCGTCCCAAAAACACCAAAAGGCAAACTAAAGGAATGTGAAGTCTCATGTTAAACATTCGCCACATAGTGGGGGCAGTCCTTCTTTTCGTTAAGGGTCTGATTGAATTACTTGGTAGTTGCAAGCACTTCTATGAACTTGAAAAAGGTATCCACGAGCTTTGTCAGAAGGTCAGCAACCAAATATTCACCTGGGCACTGGAACAGCTCGATGCCCGCCTGATGAATGAACGTGACCGGAGCACCTGGAGAGGGTGGTCGGGTTTCGGGATAAAACAGCCATCAGCACCTTTGGGGAGTTTCTCTACAAAAGGCGCCTGTTCCCTGGTGAGCCTCAGAGGGCTTAAAAGGCAGCGCCGTTAGGGGAGCCTTGACAGCCGGGGTCCCCGCAGGTGGTACAATGTTTTTTGCGACGGGGCGCTGGTATTATCTTTACCTGTTCCCCGGAGCCGCCCCGTCGGTGGGTTTGTCTGACCACCTACGGGGTGGATGTCAAGGCCGCTGCCTTGATGCTGATGTTTTGAGCGGTGAGGTCTCATAACGGAAAAAATTTTTGTGGAGATACCTACTGGATCTTGACACGGACCCGGACTAACGGGGCCCTTGACAATTAGCCCCGCCCCATGTAATATTTAACTAAACAACAGCAGAAAAGGCTCACAGCCATTAGCCATGAGGGAGCCGACGGAGGGCGTGCTGTTTAAGGCGCGTTTCTGTTGGCTCCTTTTTGTTTTGAAAGGAGGGCTTTCATTTGGCGGCGCTGCTCAGGTCTACGTCCCGGGACGGCATCCAGAAGGATTTAATCAACAGCATCGGGCTGGACGGGGAGAGTTTGAGTATAGAGCAGGTGGTCCGGGTGGCCCGGCAGCACGCCCCGGTTTTTCTGGAGCCGGCGGCCCGCCTGTCCATGGAAAAGTCCCACCGGATGGTGCAGCGGATTGTGGCGGAAAAACAGGTGGTTTACGGTATTACCACCGGGTTCGGCAAGTTCAGCAATGTGGTCATCTCCCCGGCCCAGGCGGAACTACTGCAGAAAAACCTGGTCATGAGCCACGCGGTGGGTACCGGAGAACCCTTCGACCGGGAGATTGTGCGGGCGGTGATGCTTTTGCGGGCTAATACCCTGGCCAAGGGGTATTCCGGCGTGCGGCCCCTGGTGGTGGAATACCTTTTGCAGTTGCTCAACCGGGGGGTGCACCCGGTGGTACCCGAGCAGGGTTCCGTGGGGGCCAGCGGGGACCTGGCGCCCCTGGCCCACGTGACCCTGGTGCTTCTGGGCCTGGGGGAGGCCGAATACCGGGGTAAAAGGATCAGCGGCGCTAAGGCACTGGAAGTGGCCGGGCTGCCGCCCCTCACCCTGCAAGCCAAGGAGGGCCTGGCCCTAACCAACGGCACCCAGGTCATGGGTGCCATCGGCTGCCTGGCGGTATACGATGCCGAGCTGACGGCCAAAACGGCCAGCATTGCCGCCGCCCTGGCCGTGGAAGCCCTGGACGGGCTAGCCATCGCCTTTGACCCCCGGGTGCAGCGGGTGCGCCCCCATGCCGGCCAGGTGCGCTGCGCCGCCCACCTGAGGCAGTTGCTGGCCGGAGGGGAAATTGCCACCCGCTCCGCCGGTCCCCGGGTGCAGGATGCCTACACCCTGCGCTGCACCCCCCAAGTCCACGGCGCCACCCTGGATGCCATTGACTATGTACGGGATGTGCTGGAAATCGAAATTAACTCCGCCACAGACAACCCCCTGCTCTTCCCGGCGGAGGGGGAGGTAATCTCCGGGGGTAACTTTCACGGCCAGCCCCTGGCCCTGGCCCTGGACTTCCTGGGCATGGCCGTGGCCGAACTGGGCAGCATGGCCGAGCGGCGGGTTGCCCGCCTGCTGGACCCGGCCACCAGCGGATTGCCGGCTTTTCTCACCACCCACGGTGGGCTCAATTCCGGTCTGATGCTCACCCAGTACACAGCGGCCGCTCTGGTATCGGAAAACAAAGTGCTGGCCTCACCGGCCTGCGTGGATTCCATTCCCACCTCGGCCAACCAGGAGGATCACGTGAGCATGGGCCCCATTGCGGCCCGCAAGGCCCGCCGCATCATCCGCAATGTGCAGCAGATCCTGGCCATCCAGCTCCTCTGTGCCGCCCAGGCCATTGATCTGGGCAAGAGGCACAAAATGGGCCGGGGCACCGCCCGGGCCTATGAAGTAATCCGGTCGGAAATCCCCTTTTTGGACCGGGACCGGGTGCTTTATCCGGATCTGTTCAAAGCGTTGGAGCTGGTGCAAAGCGGCCGATTATTGCAGGCGGTGGAGGATGAGGTGGGGGTGCTGGAGTGAAGTATTGGAGCTAAACCGAAACACCGGTCCAATTTTCGCCTGTTTCTTCCCGCTGCCGGGGCGGTGGTTACCGGTGTCTCCAAACCATTGGTTCCATAACTGGAGCAGAAAGGAACCGGCCGGATTGTAGCCGGTGAAAAGGCCCGGCGACATGGTAGTGGCGATTTTGCTTCAGAGAAAGCAAGATTTTGCTACCGGGACAAAATGATACAGAGGAAAAAGGCGGCGGCCGGCAAAATATTTAACAAGGGTATTATAAGCCTGATTTCAAAATTATTAATGATAAAAGTCGGGAGAGTGGTCTGGTTGCGCTGTAAAGGGTGGGAACAGGAAGGCCTGTTGCGCCTGTTAATGAACAGCCTTGATCCGGAAGTGGCCGAGTGTCCGGAAGAGTTGATTGTTTATGGGGGTACGGGCAAAGCGGCCCGGGACAAGAAAAGTGTGGCTCAGATAAAAGAAAGACTAATTCGGCTTGAAAACGATCAAACCCTGCTTATCCAGTCCGGCAAGCCGGTGGGCGTCTTCCCTTCCCATCCCTTTGCCCCGCGGGTAATCATGGCCGGTTCTTTGCTTGTGCCTGCCTATTCCGATTACGAAACCTTCTGGCAACTGGAACGCCGTGGATTGACCGCCTACGGTCAATCTACGGCCAGTTGCTGGGCCTACATCGGCACACAAGGAGTGCTGGAGGGGACGGCCAACACCTATGGCGAGGTGGCCAAACGCCATTTCGGCGGTACCTTGCGTGGACGATGGGTGCTTACTTCGGGCTTAGGTGGCATGGGTTCGGCCCAACCATTAGGAGTGGAGTATAACGGTGGCGTAGTGCTGGTGGTGGAAGTGGACGAATCCAAAGTCGACCGGCGGTTGCGCAACAGCCTGTGCCAGATGAAGGCTGCCGACCTGGATGAGGCCCTGTTTTTGGTGCAGGAAGCGGTATCGCGCAAAGAACCGCGTTCCGTGGCCCTGGTAGGTAACGCGGCAGATGTTTATCGGGAGGTGTTGCAGCGTGGGTTGGTACCCGACGTGGTCACCGATCAGACTGCCGCCCACGACCTGCTCAATGGTTATGTGCCTGCCGGGGTTTCTTTAGCCGAAGCCGTCAGGTTACGTGTCGCCGCACCGGAAAAATACCTGGAACTTAGCCGCCGGTGCATCGTAGAGCACGTGAAAACAATGATGGAATTCATGCGCCGGGGAGCGGTAGTTTTTGATTACGGTAACAATATCCGGCATCAGGCCGCCGCTGCCGGGTACGCCGAAGCCATGACCATTCCCGGTTTCGTTTCCGCCTACCTGCGGGATTATTTCTGCGCCGGGCGCGGCCCGTTCCGCTGGATCGCCCTTTCCGGCCGGGCGGAAGATATTTATACGCTAGATGAATTTATCTTGACTGAATTAAAAGATGATGAAGAAATAACCAACTGGATCCATTTCGCCCAGGCGCGTATTCCCTTCCAGGGCCTGCCGGCGCGCATATGCTGGCTGAATCTCGACCAGCGGTTGTGTTTGGTGGATATAATCACAAAATTGTTGCGAGAAGGAAAGCTGGCCGCTCCGGTGGCTTTGACCAGGGATCATATGGGCGCCATCGCCAGCCCCTGGCGGGAGACGGAAAAAATGCCCGACGGCAGCGATGCCATCGCCGACTGGCCGGTGCTGAACGGCTTGTTGAATGCCATATCCGGTGCCAGCCTGGTCAGCGTGCAACAGGGGGGGGGCGTTGGTATCGGTTATTCCATTCACGCCGGAATGACCGTGATTGTAGATGGTTCTGAACTATCCCGGAAAAAAGCTACGCAGGTGACTTACAGTGATGTCGGTGTAGGTATCATCAGGCATGCCGATGCCGGTTACCCTCTGGCCCAGGAGATCTCCCGCCAATATGGTTTGAACATTGACTGATGGCGGCTTTGCGGAGGCGTCAATGATGGATGAATTTTCTGCTCGCTTGAGACGGGAACTGGCCTACAACCTGGTTTTCGGCATGGTGGAAAACGTAAGGGAAGTTTGGGAAATGGTATCCCAGGCCGGCTTGAAGTATCCGCCCAATTTTGCCACGGTATGGGAAATACACAATGCCGAAGAGCTTTTCCACGGCCGGAGCGAACTCTGGAAGGTGGGCTGGCGCAGGCAGGTGGAAAAGTCTTTTGCCGGATATTTTAATCACAACGCCCTGCATTGTTTCGTTTCCGACCGGGCGCTGGCCGTGCTGTTCAACAACCGTGAGTGGGGAAAGCCGGGTGAGGAAAACGATCAGTTGAACGCACTGAAACAAGGAGTGGAAAAATCTCTGGCGGTAAAATTTTTTGTGGGGGTGGGGCGGGTATATTCCGATGCCAGGCATTTGGGGCTATCTTTTAATGAGGCCTGGCGGGCCATCCGGCGTGTATTTTGCGGTGTCCCAGGCATATATTATTTTGGCGACGGCTCTGCCCGGGACAGGGAGCCGTTTTTGGAACGGGAAAGAGCGGCCTTGAAATATGCCATACTGAACGATGACAGGCAAAAAGCCCTGCGGATAGTCCAAGAAATAAAAATGGTGCTCGCCGCCTTCGGTGAGGGTGACTTGAATATTCTCAAGATGATGGTTTTTGAAATGCTCTCCCTGGTCATGACGGCCTGCATGGAAAACGGGCGCAGCGCGGATCAAGTATTTATTCACGCCCTGGAATGGATAAAACAACTTCACCTGGCCGAAGATGCGGGAAAAATGGCTGAAATCTGGTCGGAAGCGTGCAAAAGAGTTTTGTTAAATACAAATAACGACCATAGTTTGGAAATACAGGTGGTTGCCCGGGCCAGGAGATTTATGGAAGAGCACTTTCAAGAGGATCTCTCGCTGTCTGAAATCGCCCGGCGCCAGTTTATAAGCCCCTATTATTTCAGCCGGCTTTTTAAACAATCAACGGGCATGACGGTGATGGAGTTTCTTACCTCCCTGCGGATGGAAAAGGCAAAAGAATTGCTGGGAAAAACCCACCAGTCCGTAAGCCAGGTGGCCGGTGCCGTGGGCTATGTCGATCCGAATTATTTCAGCCGCGTATTTAAAAGATACATTGGTATGTCTCCCACTGAGTACCGCAGAAAATTTCATACGTAGCTTCCATACCGCTGCACCGGTGTCGGGACAGCTTCTCCTTGCCAGGGAGAAGCCTTTTTTTAGCAATATTATGCTGAACGGTGGCAAGATAATTCAGAGGGAATTAGATGGAGTTTTGCGAAATATCCCATGATTCATTCCTTGAATACCCGGCAGGAAGAATTGAATTTCCGGGGATTGCATGTCCTGGAAGACAATTAACACGGCAAAGAAAGGGGGCGGGGACGGTCGGTTGAGACGACTTTATCCAAGTAAATAATGAAGAAGGAGGAGTTTAAATGGATGAAAAAATTAAAAAGTGGCTGTTACTGGTTTCCTTGTTTACTATCGCTCTGCTGATGACCGCCTGTGGCAGTGGTTCAGGCAATGGTCAGTCATCGGCGGCCAAGACAATTAAAATCGGCTTTTTTGCACCGGAGACCGGTCCCGAGGCGGCCGACGGCACCAGCGCCTATAATGCGGCAAAGCTGGCCGTTGAACAGATCAATGCCGGCGGCGGCATCAACGGCGCCAAACTGGAACTGGTCAATTACGACGATCAGCTTGATACCAAACAGGCCGTATCCATTGCGCAAAAGCTTACCACCAAAGATGGTGTCGTCGCGGTAGTCAGCGGTTCCTATTCCGGACCCACCCGGGCCGCCGCGCCCATTTTCCAGCAGGCTAAAATGCCCATGATCTCGGCTTACGCCGTACACCCGGCCATTCCGCGCACCGGGGATTACATTTTCCAACTGGGCCTTTCCGGTATCGTGGAAGGAGCGGCGGCGGCCGAAGTGGCCAAAAATGAGTTGCACGCCAAAAACGTGGCCATTCTGGCCATAGACAACGATTTCGGCCATACACTGGTCCAGGGATTTACGCAAAGGGCCGGGCAAATCGGTTTGAAAGTCCAGGAGCCCAACTGGTTCCATTTCGGGGATACGGAATTTACCCCCGTACTGACCAAAATAAAGAATTCCGGAGCAGACGTCCTGTTCATGCCCGCCTATGCGGCGGAAGGTTCCCAGATTATCAGGCGCATTCATGATATGGGCCTGAAAATACAGCCACTGGGAACAGAGGGGCTTGATTCCACCACCCAGTTCCTGGAAGTGGCGGGCAAGGACGCCAACGGGCTGGTGATTGTGACCGATTTCAACCGCGACAGCAAGGAACAGGTGGTCAAGGACTTTATCAAGGCATATAAAGAAAGGTACGGTCATGAACCCGATATGGTGGCTGCCTCCACCTATGATGCGTTCTATGTGCTGGCGGAGGCCGTGCGCAAGAGCGGCACCACGCCGGATAAAATCAGGGAAGGAATCGCATCCATTAAAGATTTCCAGGCAGTGAGCAAGATTAATGGTTTTGACGGAATTCGTCAGGCAAATAAGCCGGTGGCGGTACAGCAGGTCAAGGATGGAACATTCAGGTACTTTGGCGAAATCACCGACCCGACCATTATTACCCCGCCGGTGAATTAACTTCTGTCGTGCTAAAATCCACTGCCAGTTGTACTGTAGCGAGTGGACCGGCAGCCGGATCGCCCTCCGCGGAGGAGGCGATCCGGCACCTATGCCGGGCTTCCATACCGCTTAGGCGATCAATTGAGCGTGCGAAAACGGGAGTTCGATTTATATGTGGAAGGGCGATATCGCTCGTGTACTACTGGTCTGGCATTATCTTACAGCTTGGGGGCAGAGAGCACAGTGTTTTTACAGCAAATGGTCAACGGAATTACCATCGGCAGCCTGTATTCGTTGGTGGCCCTGGGCCTAACTATGGTTTACGGGATCATGCGCGTACTGGATATAGCCAACGCCGGCGCCTACACGCTTGGGGCTTACCTGGGGGTCTTGGCGTATGCCCGCACCCACAGTATAATTATCGCCCTGCTGGCAGGGGCAGGCGGGGCGGCCATAACAGGATACCTGTTTCAAAGGGCGATATACACACCCATTAAAAAGATGGCCGACCCCATTGTACCCCTAGTGGCCAGCATCGGCCTGTTTATCGTCATGGAGGATCTGTTCAGATTGATTGCCGGTCCATATACAATCACCTTTCCGGTTCATTTACCACTCAATCGTCTGACACTGGGGCCGGTTGTAATCACCGGTACCCAGGCGGTCATTCTTTTAATTTCCGCCTTTCTTTTCCTGTTGCTCTGGATTTTATTGAATAAAACGAAAATCGGTTTGGCCTGGCAGGCCACGGCCCAGGATACGGAAACGGCCATGGCCATGGGAATCAATACACGTTCGGTGGTAGCCTTCGCCTTCATACTGGGGTATATCTTTGCCGCCCTGGCCGGAATACTAGTGGCCATCCATTATAATGCCGTTTTTCCCACTATGGGGGATATTCCTTCCTATAAAATGCTGGCCATAGTGGTCCTGGGCGGTTTGGGCAACCCGTTGGGTGCCGTCGTGGCCTCGATAGTCGTGGGCCTCGCGGAGGCTTTTGTAGCCGGTTACATCGGTTCCTTCCTGCCTACCGACGCCATTGCCTTTCTGGCCCTGATTATTCTTTTGCTCGTTCGTCCGCAGGGCCTGCTTGCTTCCGGAGGTGAAGTCAGGTGAACTACTGGGCGGTACTTGCCACCACCGTGGGTATCTGGGTCCTGCTGGCTTTGAGTTTGAATATTATCACCGGGGAGGCCGGCCAGCCCAACATCGGCCACGCCGCCTTTTTCGGCATCGGAGCTTATACTTCGGCCGTTCTGAATACCAAATACGGGGTTGACTTTTGGGGCGCACTGGTTATGGCACTGGCCGCCGGCGCCCTGATGGGTGCAGTGCTGGGGCTGATCAGTATGCGCCTGCGAAACGATTTTTTAGCCATTACCACCATAGGGTTGAATTTTGTTACCGTGGCCATATTTCAAACGGTGCCTTATTTCGGTGGGGCCATGGGTATTGGGGGCATCCAGCCTCCCCGCATCGGCGGCCTGACTTTCGGCCCCGTGGAGCTTGCCGTGCTGAGCTGGCTGGTAGTGGCGCTGGTGGTCATTTTAAACCGCCATTTGCAAAGGGCCTGGTTCGGATACGCCCTGCGGGCCATCCGCGATGATGAGGCTGCGGCCGCCGCCATGGGAATAGACGTGCGCCGCTATAAGGTCCTGGCCTTCGTGATCGGTACCGGAATTGCCGGCCTGGCCGGCAGCATTTATGCCCACTTCATGACCTTCATTTCGGCCGGTGATTTCGGGTTCAACATTTCGGTGACCATTCTGGCCATGGTGGTACTCGGCGGACGCGGCTCAATTCCGGGAGTATTGCTGGGAGGCGTTATTCTCGGTATGGCCCCTGAGGTCTTCCGGTTTATTTCAGATTACCGTTTACTGGTTTTCGGCAGCATCCTGGTGCTGGTGATGCGCTTTTTCCCGTCCGGCTTACTGGGTCAGGGGAGCCGGTTACAGGAGTTGCTGGCCGGAGCCTTCCGGCGGGAGGGGGCTGGCGTTCGTGTCAGATGAGGCCATCCTGCGTCTGGATAGTATCACCATGAAATTCGGCGGGCTGACCGCCCTGGAGAATGTGAGTTTTGAAGTCCGTGCGGGGGAGATCTGCGGTCTTATCGGGCCCAACGGGGCGGGAAAGACGACTCTTTTCAATGTGGTATGCGGCGTCTACCGGCCGGCAGGCGGTACCGTGTGGTTTAAGGGAGAGCCCGTTTCCGGCCTGCCGGTACACCAGATAGCCCGTCGAGGTATTGCCAGGACCTTTCAGGTGGTTAAACCGATCCCCCGCCTGACCGTGTTGGAAAATGTAATGATTGCAGCGGCCTCTCCCCTGCTGGCCGGAAGCTGGGTACCGTTTACCACCAGGGGGCAGCGGGAAGTCAGACAAAAGGCCATGGACGCCCTGGCCCGGGTCGGCCTGGTGGAGGAAGCACACCTTCCGGCCGGGCAGTTGAACCTGGGTTATCTGCGCCGTTTGGAATTGGCCCGGGCGCTGGTCATGAACCCCAGCTTGCTGCTGCTGGATGAACCGGTGGCGGGGTTGGGCTACGACGCGGTGGAGGACTTCTTGGCTCTGGTTAAAGAGTTACGACGGGATGGACTTACCGTATTGCTGGTGGAGCATAACACGGGTGTGGCCGAAGCCCTGTGCGACCATATGGTGGTGCTTGATCACGGGAAAATGATCGCCGCCGGGGATCCGGCCCGGGTGCTGGCCGATCCGGCGGTTGTAGAGGCGTATTTGGGAAAGGATGATTCTCTTGGCCCCTCTGCTTGAGATTCAAAATTTGGAGGTTTGTTATGGCAAGGCCCAGGTGGTGAAGGGTGTTTCGCTGCAGGTTTCCCGGGGAGATTGCGTAGCTATCGTTGGGGCCAACGGAGCCGACAAGACATCCATTCTGCGGGCCATGATGGGTCTTGTTCCACCGGCCGGGGGGCGAATAATACTCAACGGCGTGGATTTAACCAGGCGCCCGGCCTGGGAAAGGGTAGCCGGTGGGGTCGGTTATGTCCCGGAAGGCCGGCGGATTTTTCCGGCCCTGAGTGTGGAAAAAAATCTCCTGGCCGGGGCTTACCGGGTGGCCGATCAAAAAAAGGTGCGCCGTTCTCTGGCCAGGGTTTATGAAATTTTTCCCAGGCTGCAGGAGCGGCAGCGTCAGTTGGCCTGCACCTTAAGCGGCGGGGAACAACAGATGCTGGCCATCGGCCGGGCTTTAATGGCCGACCCGCAACTCTTGATCATCGATGAGGTATCCATGGGGCTTGCTCCGGCCGTCGTCAACCAGGCCTTTCAATTGATTGACCGTTTGCACCACGAAGGTCTGACCGTACTCCTGGTGGAGCAGAACGCCCGGAAGGCCCTGCAGGTGGCGGAGTGGGGTTATCTGTTGGAAAACGGGGAAATCATCCTGAGCGGAAAGGCGTCGGATTTGAGCGGGCATCCCGATTTTGTGGGTGCGTATTTCGGCCGCAACGTGCAGGTTAAATAGCCGGGCGGAAACGCGGCAAGATTATGCTGACATGACAAGATAAATCAGAGGCCTATGCAATTATTTTAACGAATATTTAACATAATGAAATTTCATCTGTAGGAGGGTTTTTATGTTCGACTTCACCAAACATACCAACATCCGCGCGCCCAGGGGCAACCGACTGCACTGCAAGGGCTGGGGGCAGGAGGGCGCCCTGCGTATGCTTATGAACAACCTGGACCCGGAGGTGGGGGAACGCCCGGACGATTTGATTGTCTACGGCGGACGGGGCCGGGCCGCCCGCTCCTGGGAGGCCTACGATGCCATTGTGCGGACCCTTTTGGAGCTGGAAAACGACGAAACCCTGCTGGTGCAGTCGGGTAAGCCGGTGGCCGTTTTCCGCACCACCGAAGCAGCCCCCCGGGTGCTCATCGCCAACGCCAACCTGGTGCCCCAATGGGCCACCTGGGAGCATTTCAACCACCTGGAGGAACTGGGGCTGACCATGTTCGGGCAGATGACCGCCGGTTCCTGGATTTACATCGGCAGCCAGGGGGTGATCCAGGGCACCTTTGAAACTCTGGCCGCCCTGGGGCGCAAGCATTTTCAAAGTCACACCCTGCGGGGCCGCCTCTATGTTTCCGCCGGTCTGGGGGGTATGGGCGGTGCCCAGCCCCTGGCGGCCAAAATGCTGGAGGCCGTGGCCCTGCTGGCGGAGGTGGACCCGGCCCGCATTGAAAAACGCCTGGCCACCGGGTACCTGGATAAAGTGGTGCCCACCGTTGAGCAGGGGGTGCGGGAAGCCCTGCGGGCGAAGGAAGCAGGGGAAGTGGTGAGTATCGCCGTGCCGGTGCACGCCACGGAGTTGCTGCAGTACCTGGTGGATCATAATATCACTCCGGACGTGCTGTCGGACCAGACGGCTGCCCACGACCCGCTGGTGGGGTACGTCCCGGACGGGTATGATGTCAAGGAGGCCGCCGCCCTGCGCGCTGCCGATCCGGACGAATATCTGAAAAAGGCCAGGGCTTCCATAGCCCGCCATGTGGAACTGATGCTCACATTGACCCGCCGGGGGGCGAAGTCCTTCGATTACGGCAACAACATCCGGCGGGTGGCCTATGAAGCCGGGGTGCAGGACGCCTTTGAGATCGACGGCTATGTTCCTGCCTACATCCGGGACCTGTTTGCCCAGGGCAAGGGACCCTTCCGCTGGGCGGTCCTTTCCGGCAAACCCGAGGAGATATATAAGCTGGATCAACTGGTCCTGGATATGTTCTCTACAAACGAGCCCCTCTGCCGCTGGATCCGGCTGGCCCAAAAACACATTCACTTCCAGGGCCTGCCCGCCCGCATTGCCTATATGGGCTATGGGGAGAGGGAAGCCTTCGGCGTGCGGGTGAATGAAATGGTGGCCAGAGGCGAGCTCTCCGCACCGGTGGTTTTCGGCCGGGACCACCACGATACCGGCTCCGTGGCCTCCCCCTTCCGGGAAACGGAAGCCATGCGGGACGGCTCCGACGCCATTGGCGACTGGCCCATTTTAAACGCCCTGTTGAATGTGGCTTCCGGCGCCCACTGGGTGTCCTTCCACCACGGTGGCGGCACGGGCATCGGTTATTCGCTGCACGCCGGGATGGTGGTGGTGGCCGACGGTTCCGCGGACAGCGCCGGCCGGCTGGAAAGGGTGCTGCATAATGACAGCGGCCTGGGTGTGGTGCGCCATGCCGACGCCGGTTATGAGCTTGCCGCGCAGACATTGCAAAAGAACCCGGTGAAAACCCCTTTAATCGGGCCAGAAACACAGCCCCGGCGTAAGTAAAGAGTTTTTCCCGGAGGTGTTCCCGCAAAAAGGATGGAAACGATGCAGCCGGCAGGCGAAAGGTGATTTGCCTGGCACCATTAATGGGGCAAACGGGGCATCACTTGGGGCGTGGTATCTACGGAGCAAGTTTTGAGGTAAGTAATATGGTTTGCTTGCTTATGTAAACACCTTAAGGTTATAGCGGGGATACCCTTGCCATCAGGTGGGGGTGTCCCATTTCAGGGGGGTTCACATAATTGTCCAAACTGGTAGAATGCGTACCCAATTTCAGTGAAGGCCGACGTCCGGAGGTGGTGCGGGCCATTGTGGCCGCCGGGGAAAAATGCGGTGTAAAAATCCTGGACTGGACCATGGATGGGGATCACAACCGCAGTGTGGTCACCTTTGCCGGTGAACCGGAGGCGGTGCTGGAAGCGGCCCTGGCCATGATCCGGGAGGCCGCGGCCCGGATCAATATGGAGGAACACCGGGGTGCCCACCCCCGCATCGGGGCGGCGGACGTGGTGCCCTTTATCCCCATCGGCGGGGTGACAATGGCCGAATGCGTGGCCCTGGCCCGCCGCCTGGGGGAAAGGGTGGCCCGGGAGCTGGAGATACCCGTTTATCTTTACGAGGAGGCGGCCACCCGGCCGGAAAGGCGCAACCTGGCCGACGTGCGGCGGGGAGAATACGAGGGGTTGAAAGAGGAAATCAGCCGCCCCGAGCGCCGGCCCGATTTCGGCCCGGCCCGCATGCACCCCACGGCCGGGGCGGTGGTCATCGGCGCGCGCAAGCCCTTGATCGCTTTCAACGTCAACCTGGGCACTGACAACATGGCTGTGGCCAGGGCCATTGCCCGGGCGCTGCGGGCCAAAGATGGCGGTCTTACTTTCGTCAAGGCCCTGGGAGTGGAATTGAAGGATCGCCATCAGGTGCAGGTGTCCATGAACTTGGTGGACTATGAGCGCACGCCCATTTACCGGGCGCTGGAACTGGTGCGCCTGGAGGCCGCCCGCTACGGCGTGCCCGTGGTGGGGACGGAAATCGTCGGCCTAGTACCCCTGGACGCCCTGCTGGGTTCCCTGGAGTATTATTTGCAAAGCGAGTCCTTCAGCCGGGACCAGGTGCTGGAAGTGAAGCTGAATGCATAGGTGGGGATTGTTCCCACCATGGTGAGCCGGTTGGAGAGACAGCCCGGCGGCCTTAACCCTAAAAGCCGGTATCAATACCCGGAGCGGTAAAATGGGTGGGAAAGGCGCCTTTCCCCGGTGGCGGTTTATGGATTACCTGAGCGCCTGATTGATCGGGTCAGAAAAGGGGTGTCTATATTTTGCGATCATATGCGGAACTGGTGGTGCACAATATTGGTGTTCTGGCCACCTGTGCCGGGGGAGTGAAAAGGGGCCGGGACATGCTGGACGCCGGATTGGTGGAGGGCGCGGCGGTGGCCGTGTCCGGCGGACGCATCCTGGCCGCCGGACCGGAGGAAGAAGTAAAGGGGGCCGTGCGGACGGACGGCCGCACAAAATTTATCGATGCCGAGGGCTGTCTGGTCACCCCCGGCCTGGTGGACTGTCATACCCATCTGCTCCACGCCGGTTCCCGGGAAAAGGAGCTAACCTGGAAACTGGAAGGAAAAAGCTATCTGGAGATCCTGGCCGCCGGCGGGGGGATATTGAGCACGGTACGGGAAACCCGCCGGGCCGGTGATGAAATGCTGCTGGAGCAAACGAAGAAACGCCTGGCCCGGGCGCTGGCCCACGGTACCACCACCGTGGAAATAAAAAGCGGCTACGGGTTGAGCGTGGAGGAAGAACTGCGGGCGCTGCGGCTGGTCCGCCGCCTGCAAAGGGAGCAGCCGGTGGAGCTGGTGCCCACCTTTCTGGGCGCCCACGCCGTGCCGGAGGAGTATAAAAACGAACCGGACCGCTATGTGGATCTGGTTTGCGATGAAATGATCCCCCGGGTGGCCCGGGAAAAACTGGCCCTTTTCAACGATGTTTTTTGCGAAGAGGGAGTTTTTACCGTGGACCAGTCCCGCCGCATTTTACAGGCCGGCCTGGCCCACGGGCTGCGGCCGAAAATACACGCCGACGAAATGGCTGGCAGCGGCGGGGCGGAACTGGCGGCGGAGGTGGGGGCGGTGAGCGCTGACCACCTGCTGCACGTTTCCCCCCGGGGGATCCGGGCCCTGGCCGCCGCCGGCACCGTGGCCGTGCTGCTGCCGGGCACCGCCTATTACCTGGCTTCCGGGCATTATGCCCCCGCCCGGGCACTCATCGAAGCCGGCGTGCCGGTGGCCGTTGCTTCCGACGCCAACCCGGGTTCCTGCCCCACCGAAGCGCTCCAGTCCCTCTTCAACACGGCCTGCCTGTACCTGCGCCTGCGGCCGGCGGAAGTGCTCAACGCCATGACCGTCAACGGGGCGGCGGCCCTGGGCCTGGCCGGGTGGCTGGGCAGCATCGAGCCGGGCAAGCAGGCGGACCTGGTGATCTGGGACGCGCCCAACCTGGATTATCCGGCCTACCACTTCGGGGTCAACCTGGTGCGGCAGGTGATCAAGGCCGGGCAAATAATCGGACGGGGAGAAGAATGTGTATGCTGATGGACTTAACTGTTCATGACTTCATGGATGCCGTGGCCGCGGACAGTCCCGCTCCGGGCGGGGGAAGCGTGGCCGCCTGCACCGGCGCCTGCGGGGCGGCGCTGATGGCCATGGTGTGCCGTCTCACCCTGCGCGGCCGGGAGGAAGAGGGTACTGCCATGGGCCGGCTGCTGGCCCTGGCAGAGGAAAAGCGCCGGGAATTGGCGTATCTGGTGGAGGAGGATACCGCCGCCTTCCACTGGGTGATGGATGCCCTGCGGCTGCCCAAAGGAACACCCGCAGAAAAGGAAAAGCGGCGGCAGGCCCTGCTGGAGGCCACATTTTACGCCGCCCGGGTGCCCCTGCGTACGGCCTCCCTTTGTGTGGAACTGCTGGAACATATCCGGGTGCTGGCGGACAGGGGCAATCAGAACGCCTTAAGCGATGCGGCCGTGGCCCTGGAGTGCCTGTATGCCGCCTGCCGGGGGGCGTGTTATAACGTGCGCATCAATTTAAAGGGGCTGGGCCCTTCGGAAAACAAAGACGCTCTTTTGCACGAGTTGCAGGAAATTGAAGGGCGGGCGGCAAATGTCTATCACGCCGGCAGGAAGCTGCTCGCTCAAAAGGGCCTGTAACCTGTAAGACAAACGGGCAGGTGAATATTCTTGCACAGCATCGGAAAAATGGCCATTCTCGCCGTCCTGGGCCAGCCCTTGCCGGAGGGCCCCTTTCGCCTGGTCACGGGACAGGTGGGATCTATGGGTGTAGAAAAGGTGGTGGCAGCCGTGGAAACGGCTGCCAAAAGGGAGGGGCTCATTGCTGCCGATCACTACCGCGGCGAGCACGCCCTCTATCACGCCGTCCTGGAGGCCCTGCACGGCGTCTGCCGGGGGCAGCTGGAACTGGGTTCCATCCTGCGCACGGCGGGGTTGAAATTTGCCGTGGTGGTGGGGCCCCGGGAGGACGACCGACCGGCGGAAGGGCACTGGCTGGCCGTGGCCCTGTACGGATATATCGGCGCCCCCCGCCGGGGATTTGAGCATGAGGTTATCGGGCTGGGGATTAATCACCTTTAAATCTCCCTGTTAATCACCCTGGAACCGGCCGGCGTGGCGACGTATCGGGCAGGACGGCGCGCTGCTGTTTTTTGTGCATGGATTTGGCTCCGGCATACCAGGTGGTGTCCGGTAAAGTTTTTACTGAGCCAACCGGTGGGCCATGTATGTATGCAACCGTTCACCGACCCGCCGGATTTCCTCTGTGCCGGGCAGGCTGTCCAGGATCGTTGCGCCGGATCTCCGCCAGTGTCCACGGAAAGTTGATATCGTAAATCCAGGACAGCATCAAAAGCTTCCGGTCGTTGAAATTCTGCATGTCGCTATAATTGCAGAGCTGGCCCTGCAGCAGGTTGCGGATCAGCACCGGCGAGTAGCTCGGCGTATCTGGTAGGCCGGAGTTTAAAAGGGGATTTGTTCCGGCTTCCTTTTGCTCCAGGGACCCGGTGAACACCTGCAGGATGTCCAGCTTGTCCGCATCCCGGATCAGGCAGGCAAACAGCCCCGGCCGCTCCGGCAGGTCCCTTAGATTATGATACTCTATGGACGTGGTGATCAGGTTTCTTTCTTCTGGCGGCAAAACGGATCACACCTTTTCTTGTCCCCAGTTGCCCTTAAAAGAAGTGCTATGCTATAATATTAAGTATACAACCGGAACGAATCAGCAGGCTGGCCCTTTTTAAGGTAGCAGTTTCACCCGTGGGACATCATTCCAGGTTTCGGGATGACGTCTCCGGGTCTGTTTTTTATGGGAGTGGTGGGCTTGGACGAGAAAGTAAAGATTGCCAGGCTTTCGGTCATCTCAAATACCCTGCTCACCGGCGGCAAACTGGCTGTGGGCCTGGCCATGAATTCGGTAGCAGTTATTTCTGAAGCATTGCACTCAGGCCTTGACCTGATGGCGGCACTCATTGCTTATGCCTCGGTGCGGCAATCCTCCCGTCCAGCTGATGCCGAGCATAATTACGGCCACGGTAAGTTTGAGAATGTGGCAGCCATTATTGAAGCGCTGTTAATTGTCGCAGCCGGGTTCATGATCGTGCTCCAGTCCATTCCCAAACTCCTGGGTGCCCGGGAGGTGCACCACCTGGGCCTTGGCATGGCGGTGATGGGACTGTCGGCAGCTGTCAACCTGGTTATCTCCAGCCTTTTGATGCGTACCGCCAGGCGCACCGGTTCCCCGGCCCTGGAAGCCGACGCCTGGCACTTGCGCACCGATGTCTATACCTCGGCGGGAGTACTTATGGCCATGCTGGCCATTCAGATGACCGGCTGGTACATCCTGGACCCCCTGATTGCCCTGGTTGTTTCCCTGTTTATTTTCAAAGCGGCTTATGATCTCCTGCGGGGCTCCTGGGGCAGCATTGTTGATGCCCGCCTTCCCGAGGATGAAGAACAGTTAATCCGGCAGGTTCTGACCTCCTATGCCGGTGAATTTGTGCAGTTCCACGACCTGCGTACCCGCCGGGCGGGTCCGGACCGCCACATAGATTTTCACCTGGTGGTTCCCGGTTACCGTCCCATCGCCCAGGTACACCAGCTCTGTGACGCCATTGAAGACGATATCTGCCGGCAGCTGGCTGGGGCCAGTGTACTTATCCATACCGAGCCCTGCCGTCCTGGCACAAGCGACTGCCATATCTGCCGGGTGCACATTTCCCTGGCAGGCTCCGCCCAAAAACGCAGATGCGAGGAGTGTCGTGCCTGTGCCGGGCGTTCAGAAGCAGTCCCTCCGGACGCGAATGGGAATGGTTGAAAAAATACCTTTATGCAGGGAAAAAACTATCTAGGGTCGAATAATGTAGAAGAAAAAACAGGGGTGAAGGAAGAAACCTGCACCCCTTTATCATTACCGTTAAATCACAGCCCCCATGCTCCCCCAAAAAGAGCGGCTGCCGCGTAGTAAATAAATAATAGACGTTGGGCAGACCGGGGGTGAATCATGGGGACCTGAAGGATGGTGCGGCCGGTGGAGGATTTAGATTACCTCCTTGCCCTGGCCAGGTCAGGGGATGGTGAGGCCCGGGAAAGATTGCTGGCTGAGTGCCGCCCCTTTATTGCCCGGGTTACTGCCGGGCTTTGCCGCCGGCATCTGGAATGGGGTTTTGATGACGAGTTGAGCATTGCCTTCATCACTTTTAATGAAGCCATTGACCGTTACGAAGAGGACCGTAAGGTGCCCTTTTTAGCATTTGCCCGGCTCATGATTAAAAGCCGTATTACGGATTTCCTCCGTAAGGAAGCTCGGGCGTCGGCCCGTATGGCCGGGTCACTGAACAGTGAACAGGAGGACCTGTCCGTCAGCCCCCTTGAGTCATCGCTGGCCTGGCAGGATTACCTTGCCCGGGAAGCGGCCCGGGAAAGGGAAGAAGAGATCCGGGACTATGCTAAAATCCTGGCCGAATTTGAGATCTCCTTTTCCGAACTGGTACGCTGCGCACCCAAGCATCACGATGCGCGGCGGGTTTTGCTGGAAGTTTCCCGCCGCCTGGCTGCCGACGGTTCCCTTTTCCAACAGCTGATGAAAACAAAAAAACTTCCCCTAAAAGAGCTTTCCCTGCTGACCGGTGTGCACCGCAAAACCCTGGAGCGGGGACGTAAATATATCATTGCCATGGCTCTTCTCTGGTACCACTGCCATGAATTTTTATACCTTTGTTATTATCTTAAAGCCAGCGGTGAAGGAGATTGAAGAAAATTGGTTACCGGCATTGTCGTGGAGATCAAGGCCAAAACATGTATCATTCTCACCCCTGACGCGCAGTTCCGGGAAATTCCCCTGCCCACCGGCGGAGTGCGTCTGGGTGAAGAGATTTGCTATATTCCACGCAGGCGCACTATTTTCTGGCAGTCTTTGATGGCTGCCGCATGTCTGTTGATTCTCTTGGGTGCAGGTCTTCTGTATCATGGTTGGTTGACCCAGGCGGTGGCCTATGTTTCCATGGACATCAACCCAAGTGTGGAAATGGCCCTGGACCGGCGGGAGTACGTGTGTGAGGCTAAAGGCTTGAATGCCGCAGGAGAAATCCTGCTGTCCCGGGCCGCCGTGCTTGGCCGTCCCGTGGAAGAGGCCATTGCCACCATACTTATCCGGGCGGTCCAGTCCAACTATCTTCTCCCGTCTCAAAACAACGTCGTGCTGACTACCATTACCCCGAAAAATGGACGGGAGCCGGCGCTGCAGCCGGGGGAGATATACCAAACTATCGTTAAGTCCCTGCAATCGACGGGAGTGCCGGCCGAGGTGGTAGTGGAAACCGCTACACCGGAAATCCGCCGGCAGGCCCGCAAGCTTGGTTTATCCACGGGCCGTTATCTAATCCATGTGGAGGGGAGTAAAAAGGGTCTGGATATCGATTTGGAAGAATTAAGACGGGAAGGTATGGCCAGCCTGGAGAAAAAGAAGGGCATAGTGATCGGGGAAGTGCTGGGCAAAAACGGCTACACCGGGTGGGTGGATCTGCCCAAATCGGTCTCCCGACCGGGTCCTGAAGCCAGAAGTAATCATCGTTCACCCGGATTGGTAAATAACAAAGGTCTTAAGCGGGTTTCCATAACGGAGGATAAAGTCTCCCGGACGCACTCCGGCACCAGTACCCCGGTGCAAAAAACAAGTATCCCTGTTAAACGGGTAGTACCTGACGATGCCCGGGGACTGCCCGGCCTGCGCGTCCAGGGAGTTCCCCCGCATGGCAATGATCAGGAACATAATGGCATCAAGGAACGTAACATTAAGACCGAGGAACCAGATGGTAAAGGCCTGTATGATAATGATAATGAAGTCCTTCGTGACAACAAAGACCTTCCCAGCACTACAGATCGTGATCAAGACCTTCACAACAACAAAAAGTTAAAAGATAACATTGACAGGAAGAACAACCAAAACAGTGATTATAATAATAATAAAGCTACGTTGCCAGACAGCCGCCCGAGTGGTAGAATGTAGTTATCTGGATCATCACCAGCAGCAGGGTAAGGGGGGATTTGAGATGCCTGCGTTGGTACAATCCGCTGGCGATGTCTTGGCCATGTCATTTAAACGGGAAAAAACCGTGGGGGATTTAATGGTTTCCCTGGAAGCCTGCCGGACTATTCCCGCGGATAGCAGTCTAAAGGATGCCCTATCTTTGATGAAAAGGGTTGCCCTGCAGTCGCGGGCGGGGGCTATTCCACCCCTCGTAGTGCTTGAAGCCAGAGTTCCCATTGGGCTTTTAAAAGCTGACCACCTGCTGGCCCTGGCCCATTTACCCTTCCCCCAGAGGGAGTCCTATGCCGGATGGTCAATTTCCTTCCCCACAGAAGAACCCCCTTCTTATAACGGCCTTTTTACCTCACGCGTCCAGGAAATGGCCAAAAGAAAAGTGCGGGAAACCATGCATCCCTTTCCGGCAACGTTGCAGCCCCAGGACCCCTTGAGCCGGGCGGCCTATCTCTTATCTCACAGCGGTTTTGAAATCCTGCCGGTGGAGGAAAAGAACCGGGTGGTGGGTCTTTTGCGCGACAAGGAACTGTTTCTTGAATTGAGCAGAATCGTTACCGGCGGATGATACACAATAAAGGACCGGATAAAAATAACCCGCCATTTCAGGCGGGTGTTGTGTTTAACTATACTTTCTAGGCCTCCTTGTACTTGGACAGCACTTTGGCTGAGGACCGGTCTTGCGGGCGGAAGAGATAGTTATTCAAGAGAGTTGTCACCAGCCCCAGTACGGCTGCCACCGCCAGGGTTCCCACCAGGGATACCAGCCCGTGGTAGTGGTGCCAGAAGAGCAGGTAGACCGTGGATACTACAATGGACATGATCATTAGCGGGAAGGCCACCTTCATGTAGCCGAGGAAGGAAATGGGATGGCCCCTCTTTTCCGCCATACCGATGACCACTACGTTGGCCGAGGCGCCGATGATAGTACCGTTGCCTCCCAGGCAGGCACCCAGCGACAACGCCCACCAGAGCAGGTCCAGGTTTGTCATCCCGCCCAGGCGCCCCATGTCATGAATGAGGGGGATCATGGTAGCCACGAAGGGGATGTTGTCAACAAAAGCCGAGGCCAGGGCGGAGATCCACAGGATGAGCATGGCCGCGGGCACCAGCTGCCCCTGGGTGACCTCCAGGGAAAAGCGGGCTACCGCCTCGATGACCCCCACCTTTTCCAGCGCTCCCACCACTACGAAGAGGCCGACGAAGAAAAAGATTACCGGCCATTCCACCGCGTGCAGGGCATGTTCCGGGTCTTCCCGGGTGATCAGCAACAGCAGGCTGGCTCCGGAAAGGGCGATGACACTGGACTCCAGGTGCAGGTACTGGTGCAGGACAAATCCGGTAATGGTCAGAAACAGTACCAGCAGGCACTTCTTCAACAAGACGGGATCCTTAATTTCATCCCTTTCATTCAGGAGCATAATTTTTTCTTGCAGTTCCGGGCGGGCCACCAGCTGGCGGCGGTAAATCAGGCGCAGGAAGAAAATTGTTAAAATATAGATTACTGCAATTACCGGCGTCAGGTTGATCACGAAATCCATGAATCCCAGGTGGGTCTGGCTGCCGATCATGATGTTGGGCGGGTCGCCGATCAATGTGGCCGTCCCGCCAATGTTGGAAGCGATGATTTCCGCAATGAGGAAGGGTATGGGGCTGATCTGCAGCTGGCCGGCGATGGCGAAGGTAACCGGAACAATCAGCAGCACCGTGGTCACGTTGTCCAGAAAAGCCGAGAGGACTGCCGTCACTAGGGAAAGGGCGGCCATGATGCGCAGGGGTTCGCCTCTGGCCTGGCGGGCCGCCTTGACGGCCAGGTATTCAAAGACACCCGTCTGGCGGGTGATGCCCACGATGATCATCATGCCCACCAGAAGGCCGATGGTGTTAAAGTCAATGGCGTGAGTTGCCTCCTCGGGGTTTAAAATCCCGGTTAGAGCCAGTATTGCTGCTCCCACCAGGGCGGCCACCGCCCGGTGGATTTTTTCCGAAACAATCACGGCGTAGGTAAGCAAAAAAACGGCCGTGGCCAAGATTACCTGGGTTTGTTCGGACAAAGTTCACCCCTCCTGTAAAAATTCAAGTAGGCATCGCACAGCTCCCGGTTGACCGCAAGCACTTCCCCGGCAAACTCCAACTGTCGGGGAGAGACCTCCGGCAGGGATGCTACATGCTCCGGTGCCGTCACCACGGCAAGACTGGGGATATACCTGCCGTCGGGTATTTCTACTCCGTCTATCAATGCCCCGTGGCCGACGAAACACCTGCTACCCAGGCGGCTCCGCATAACCATGGCCCTGAACCCCACAAAAGTATCATCCCCGATTTCGCACGGTCCGTGGACGATGGCCCCGTGGGCCAGGCTGCACCTTTTGCCTATGGTTACGCTGCCCCTTTTAAGACAATGGACGATCACACCATCCTGTACGTTGCTGTATTCGCCAATGACAATGGGAAATCCTTCATCGGCCCGAAGAACCGCTAACGGATATACGGCAACCCCATCTTTAATAACCACGTCTCCAATTATAACCGCCGTTTCATGGACAAATGCATTCGCGCTTACCACGGGGAACCCCCCGGGTTTCCAGCTGACCGCAGGGGCCTGCTGCAACACCATATTTTCCCCCTTTTTGCCGGAAGCGGGGCAGCACAGGTGCTGCCCCGCTTCCGGTTCTTAAAACTTTATTTAAGCAGTGCCGGCACACCCAGAAGCGGCCAGATGGTCAGGGCAAACACGGCCAGCAGGACAAGGGCCATAATACTGGCAGGGATGCCGGCAACGAAGAACTCACCGGCAGTGAACTGTTTGGACTCGTAGGCGATGGCGTTGGGTGCAGCCCCCACCAGCAGGCAGAAGGGCAATCCTGCCGCGGCCAGGGAGGTCCACAGGATCAGTTCCGGGTTGACCCCAAGGTATTTGGCGATGATCAGGGCCACGGGCAGGGTGATGGCAATGGCGGCCACGTTCATGATGAAGTTGGTCATAACCATTACCAGGAAGAAGATGGCCAGCACGAAGATCAACCAGGGAGCCTGCTTAAACATGCCCAGCCAGTGTACGGCCATCCACTGGGCGGCCCCGGTCTGCCACAGGCAGAAGCCGATGGACATGGCTCCGCCGAATAGAAGGACGATATTCCAGGGAATCCGCTTTTCCAGATCCTCCACCGTAAATAAGCGGGTCAGGAAGAACAGTAACCCCAGCGTGAGCATAATGGCGCTCTTGTTCAGGCTTTTCAGCGCCGGGATGAAGTTTTGCGAAGCCAGGAGAGCTACCACTACCGCCACTGCTACACCGACAAAGATTTCCTGTTTGGTCAGGGGGCCGAGGCCGGCGGAGAGTTCTCTCACCTTTTCCTTTAGACCGGCAATGCGGTCTTTTTCCGGCCTGAACCAGATGATCATCAAAAGCCAGATTAAGAGCATCATGGCGAAGCCGTAAAGGACCATGACCTCAGTATAACGGGCAAAGCTGATTTCCTGGCCCGTAATCTGCTTGTAGAACCCCAGGGCCACTACACCCCGGGCGGCTCCCAGCAAGGTAATCAGGCTGCCCGCTCCGGCGGTGAAGGCCATGCCGATGAACAGGGCCTTGCCGAACCGGCTGGTTTCACCTTCTCTGGTGCCGTAGAGCCCCAGAATGGCCATTAAAATGGGGAACATGGTGGCGGCTACGGCCGTGTGGGCCATGAAAAGGGTCAGGATAACGGTAACCACGAAAACTCCCAGAAGGATCATTCTCGTGTTTTCACCGGTGATCTGCAGCATCTTAAAGGCCAGCCGCCTGGTCAGGCCCACTTTGGTAAAAGCCAGGCCGACCATTAAAGAACCGAGGATGAATAATACCGACGGATCCATGAAATCCCTGAAGGCAACGTCGGCCGGCCGGATGCCGAATAAAGCCTGGAAGATACCGATGGCCAGGGCGGTAGCCCCGATGGGAATAACCTCGAACACCCACCAGATGCCGGCTAAAAGGAACAGCCCGATGGCCAGCTGGCCTTGCCGGGAAAGGGCGAACTCTTTGCCCGCCGGATCCACGGCTACCGGCAGCGGGGGTAAGAAGTAGAGCAGGAAAAACAGTCCCAGGCCAAGGGAGATGAATACGGTGCGCTTCAAGTCCCACTTAAATTCCTTTTGCAACTCAAGTGGTTTGGGTGCCTCTGAAGGTCTGGCGGCGGTTTGGGACCG
This sequence comes from Desulfofundulus thermosubterraneus DSM 16057, assembly GCF_900142025.1. Classification (GTDB taxonomy): domain Bacteria; phylum Bacillota; class Desulfotomaculia; order Desulfotomaculales; family Desulfovirgulaceae; genus Desulfofundulus; species Desulfofundulus thermosubterraneus. The sequence goes on from NZ_FQZM01000022.1 coordinate 38,513, forward strand.
GGCGCGCCCGGTGATATCTTCTAAAGTTTTGGCCATAAAAACCCCTCCTTGCCTTTTTCATTGTCACTGGACCGTGATGTAGCTGGATAGAGCTCCCGCCACCCCCTTTGCATCAGATTCCCGGCAAATTGTGAACTTATGTACTATCCTGGGTATAAAAAGGCCATGTAACCGAAAGTGCATAGCTGGATAAGCACCCCCCAATCTTTGTTTAATCAGTTAAATGCCAACAGTTGTCTTGTCTGGAGTTGTTAAAGGTGGAACAACGGAAAGGCTTGCTTTATATTCAAGAGTGGAATGTGAGATAAGACACATATAGTTGTGAATGAGTGCACTAAGGTGCGGTTAAAAAAAGCCACCTGTCCTTTCGTTACCTTTAAGGCCCAGGTACTGCCTTTCGAACAAGTGTGTGTTGACAATTCAGGTTACTTTTGTCACTCCCATCATAGCACAAGAGCTGCGTGAAATCAAGCACAAGTTTTCTAAACGCAGGTAAAATTTTTTCGGGAATTGTGATGACAAGAAAGGAAAGTAGTCACCCATGACGCTTTCAGCGCCACCAACAGAGGATGAAAAAAGGCCACCGTTTGCACGGAAGCGAGCGACGTTGAGCCCGGGCAGATGCCTCAGAAAGAAAAATTGCCAGGAATTCTTTTTTCGGGTAGAATTGGGTAAGGAATAAGTATCAGTTACGCGCCGGAGAAGGGATAGGGGATGAGCTTACGTCTTTTAATCGGGCGGGCGGGGACGGGCAAGACCCACCGCTGCCTGCTGGAAGTTTGCGCGGAACTGGAAAGGGAACCCCTGGGTCCCCCGCTGCTCCTGATTGTTCCGGCCCAGGCCACTTTTAATATGGAGCGGGAACTGGCCGCCCGGGGAGGGAGCCTGCGGGCCCAGGTGTACAGCTTTCGCCGCCTGGCTCACCGGGTGCTGCGGGAGTCGGGCGGCGCGGCCCGCCTCCCAGTTAGCGAGCTGGGGCGGCGGATGATGCTTAAAAAAATCCTGATGGAAGAAAGGGAAAACCTTGGCCTGATGGGTTCTCTGGCCAACCGGCCGGGTTTTCTTGCTTCTTTATCTGATTTAATCAGCGAGCTGAAAATGCACCGGATTGCCCCGGAAGACCTGAAGGAACTGGTGTCCGGCAGGGATAGCCAGCTGGGGCAGAAGCTTCAGGATTTGTGCCTGGTTTACCGGCGGCTGGGGGAAAAGCTGGCCGGACGGTTCACCGATCCCGATGATTACCTGGACCTTTTAGCCCAGCGCCTTTCCAGCGCCCCTTTTTTAAATAACTGCCGGGTATGGGTGGACGGCTTCTCCTCCTTTACCCCGCAGGAATACGCGGTATTGGGGGCGCTTTTTTCCAAAGCCAGGGAAATAACCATAACCCTATGCCTTGATCCGGCTGTCACCGGGCGCCCCCAGGAGCACGATCCCTTTGTCAAACCTTGGCAAACCAGGGAGCGCCTTAAGCGTTTGGCCCGGGAGGCTAATGTGGCGGTGCGGGAGGAGTATCTGGTGCCCGGTGGCACCTGGCGCCTGGCCCGGGCGCCGGAACTGGCCCACCTGGAGCGCCACTTTTTCCGCTATCCCACCGTTCCCTATACCGGGAGCGTAAAAAAGGTATGCCTGCTGGCCGGGGTGAACCTGCGGGCCGAGGTGGAGGGAGTAACCCGGGCCATCCGGCGGCTGCTGCGGGAAGAGGGCCTGCGCCCCCGGCAGATCATGGTGGCCGTGCGGGACGTGGATACCTATTTCCCCCTGTTCCGGAGGATGCTGGCGGATTATGAGATCCCCTTTTTTATCGACCACCAGCAGCCGGTGATCCACCACCCCCTGGTGGAGTTGCTGCGTGCGGCCCTGGAGGTGTGGCAGAAAAACTGGGCCTACGAGCCCGTGTTCCGCTTTTTAAAGACGGGACTGGCCCGGTTGAATGCCGGGGAAGTGGACCGGCTGGAGAACTACGTCCTGGCGGCCGGCATCCGGGGCAGCTGCTGGTACAACCCGCAGCCCTGGAACTACCTGCCCGGCCGAACCTGGGGCGGGGACGGGGAGCGGCAGGAGCCCCCGCCGCCGGAACTGGAAGAGATCAACCGCATGCGCTGGCAGGCGATCAGGGAATTGCGGTCCGCCCACCTAAAGGCGCGGGAGAGTGCACCGGGTCGCGCCGTGCGCCTTTCCGGCCGGCAGTGGGCCCGGATCCTGCTGGAGCTGTGCCTGGACCTGGAAGTGCCCCGGAAGCTGGATGATTGGAGCCGGGCCGCCCAGGAGGCAGGGCATCCCGACCTGGCCCGGGAACACCGCCAGGTCTGGCGGCTGGTGAGCGGCCTGCTGGATGAGCTGGTGGAAGTGCTGGGGAACGTAGAGCTTACCGTAGCGGAGCTGTCCGGTGTGCTGGATGCGGGCCTTGAGGCCATGCGCCTTTCCCTGATTCCCCCGGCCTTGGATGCGGTGACCGTGGGCAGCCTGGACCGCTCTCGCCCGCCCCGGGATGTGCGGGCCCTCTTCCTGCCCGGCCTCACCGAAAGGGCGCTGCCCGCCAGCATTCGCACCGGCGGGGTGTTCACCGAACGGGAACGGGAGCAGCTCACCCTGCTGCTGCGGGACCGGGACCGGGAGCTGCCCGCCGGTACCGTTGACCGGTTGCACCAGGAGCAATTTCTGATTTACCAGGTCCTGACCCGTACGGGCGGCAAGCTGTTCTTGAGCTACCCCCTGGGGGATGGGGAGGGGCGGGCCGTCACTCCCTCACCGGTGATTCGCCGGGTGCGGGAGTTGCTGCCGGATTTAAGGCCCCGGTTCCTGCCGGTGGAGCCGCCGGGCGGCGCGGCGGACGTGGATTACGTGGAGCACCCGGCGGGGCTGCTTCCCCGCCTGGCCCTGCGCTGGCGGGAAGCATCCTGGGGGCTCCCCGTTCACCCCCTGTGGTGGCGGGTACATAACCTGCTGCTGGAAAAGGAAAGCTGGCGGGAAAAATTATCCATTTTAATAGCCGGGCTGACGGGGCGCAATGTGGAACCCCCCCTGGGGCGCGAACTGGGTCTGAGACTCTGGGGCAGGCGGGAAGGGCAAAAGTACAAGCTCTTTAGCAGCGTCTCCCGCCTGGAGCGGTTCGTACAGTGCCCCTTCGCCCATTTCCTGGACTATGGCCTGGGGCTGGAGGAGCGGGCGGTATACCGGCTGGCGCCGCCCGACACGGGCCAGCTGTACCACGAAGCCCTGCGGCTCTTTGTGGAACGGGTGCAAGGGGACGGCCTCCCCTGGGAAGAGCTGGGGGAAGAGGACGTACACCGCATATGCACGGAACTGGTGGACAACCTGGCTTCCCGCCTGCAAAACCGCATTCTGCTCTCCAGCGCCCGCTTGCGCCAGCAAAAGGCGCGGCTCTTCGAGCGGGTAAAGGATTCCGCCCGGGCGCTGGTAAGGCAGATGCAAAGGAGCGGTTTTCGTCCCGCAGCCCTGGAGGTATATTTTGGTCCCCAAGGGAGGGAGGTACCGCCCCGGGTTCCGGGTACGGGAACAAATACCTTGCCGTTCTGGCCCCGGCTGGTTCTGCCGCCCCTGGAGCTGGACCTGGGCGAGGAGGTTGTTTTAAGCCTTGGGGGACGCATCGACCGGGTGGACCTGGGGCGGGGCGCTGATGCCCTTTACCTGCGGGTTATCGACTACAAATCCGGTCCCAGCGGGCTCAGCCTTCCCGGGGTGCTGGCGGGGGTACAGCTCCAGCTTCTGGTCTACCTGTGGGTGGCCCTGGAGCACTTTGCGGTTCTTTGCCGCCGCTACCAGCAGTCCCTGTTGCCGGCGGGCGCCTTTTACTTCCAGGTGCAGCGGCCCATCCTGAATCTGGTCCAGCCGGACCTGCCGCCGGAGGAACTGGAGCGGGAGTGGCTGAAGGCGTTCAGGTTATCCGGCTGGCTGGTGGATCAGGGCGCTGGTTTGTACTCCCTGCTGGACCGGGCCCTTGCAGCCGGGGTCACATCCCTGCTGGTGCCTGCTGGATTGAATGCCGGCGGCGGCCTTTCCAGGCGCCATGAGGCGTCCGTATTTACACCCGGGGAGTTCCGGATTCTCCTGGATGTCCTGGGCGGGCTGCTCAGGAAAATCGCCGGCGGCATTATCGAGGGACGGGTGGACATCGCCCCTTTGAAAGCGGGCAGCAGCAGCGCTTGTAATGCCTGCCTGTACCGTCCCGTGTGCCGTTTCGACCTGTGGCTGCCCGAAAACCGCTACCGGAGCCTGGTTGCAGATGCCAGAGAGCTGCGCGAGCGCCTCCGGAAGGGGGCCGCTCAAGAGGAGGGAGAGGGCCTTGACCTCTACTCGCTGGACTGAAGAGCAGCAAAAAGCCATTACCACCCGGCGAGGGAACCTGCTGGTCTCGGCTGCTGCCGGTTCGGGCAAGACTGCGGTGCTGGTGGAGCGGATTATCCGGCGCCTGCTGGACGAAAAAAATCCGGTGGATCTCGACCGCCTGCTGGTGGTTACCTTTACCGACGCAGCGGCGGGGGAGATGCGCCAGCGGGTGGGTGCGGCCCTGAACCGGTCCCTGCAGGAACACCCGGCACACCCTCTGGTTCTGCGCCAGCTTTTCCTGGTACCCCGGGCTTCCATCGGTACCCTGCACTCTTTTTGCGGCGAGGTGGTGCGGCGCCACTTCTACCTGCTGGGACTGGATCCGGGCTTCCGGGTGATGGATGAAAACGAAGCGTCCCTTTTACGCTTAGAGGTACTGGAAGAGGTTCTGGAGGAATATTACGAGGAGCACCGGGAATCGCCGCCCGATGCACCTTTCCTCTACCTGGCCCGGGTCCTGGCGGGCCGCCACGGCTACGACCGGGAGCTGGTGGAGCTGGTTTTGCGCCTGTACGATTATGCCCTGAGCCTGCCCCGGCCCCGGGCCTGGCTGAACTGGGTGGCAGAATCCCTGGCCGGGGCGGCGGCCCGTTCCTGGGAAGAGCAGCCCTGGCACGAACAGTGGCAGGAAATGATGCGCCTGGAACTGGAGGACTGGCTGGGCGTCCTGGAAGAGGCACAGCGCCTGGCCGCCGGTCCCGGCGGGCCGCAGCAGTACGCACCGGTACTGGAAAAAGACCTGGAAAGGGTACGGAGCTGGTTGAAACTGGTAGATAAACCCTTTCAGGACTTGCAGCTGGCCCTGAAAGAGGGTCAAAAGTGGCCGGCCCTGCCCAGGACGGCCAGGGGAGAGGCGCTGGATGAAATTAAAGAGCGGGTGAAAAAACTGCGGGACCATATCAAAAAGCGGGCGCAGGGGCTGTTTAATGAATATTTCTCCCGTTCGCCGGGGGATATGATTGGCGATTTGGCCCGGGTTGCCCCCCTGGTGCAGGAGCTGGTGGCGGTGGTACTGCGGTTTGGGGAGGCCTACCGGCAGACCAAGCTGGAGCGGGCCGTGGCCGATTTTGCCGACCTGGAGCACTACGCCCTGGCCATTCTGGCCCAAAACGGGGAGGGTTCCCCCTGGGGGGAGGAAGCGCCGGCGGATCCCCGGGCACCCCTCCTTCCTTCCCCCGTGGCCGCGGAATACCGGGAGCACTTTGTAGAGGTGCTGGTGGACGAGTACCAGGATATAAACGGCGTGCAGGAGGCCATCCTGGAGCTGGTCTCCCGGGGAGATAACCGCTTTTTAGTGGGTGACGTCAAGCAAAGCATTTACCGCTTCCGGCTGGCGGATCCCACGGTCTTTTTAAACCGCTACCACCGGTTCAGGCCTCTTGCCCCGGGGCAGGAGCCCGGGCCGGGCTGGCGCCTGACGCTGCGCGCCAACTTCCGCAGCCGGCCTGAGATCCTGGAGACTGTCAACTACCTCTTCGGGCGGCTGATGACCCGGCGGGTGGGGGAGCTGGATTACGACGAAGAAGCCCGCCTTTGCCCCGGGGCCAGTTTTCCGGAAAGTACGGCAGGGACGGCGGGCGGCCCGGTGGAGATCCACCTGCTGGATTTCCGCGCTCCGGAAGCGGATCAGGACACCGGCACAAAAGGCCGGGAAGAAAACGGGCAGCCGGACATGGAGGAACTGGACCTGGTCCGCCTGGAGGCCCGGTGGGTGGCGGAGCGGGTGCACCGGCTGGTGCTCCAGGAGAATTTGCACATCTACGACCGGGAGAAAAGGGAATACCGGCCCGTCACCTGGCGGGATGTGGTGGTGTTGATGCGCTCCTTAAGGGGCCGGGTGGGAGTGTTTCTGGAGGAGTTCCGCCGCCTGGATATTCCGGCCTACGCGGACGGCACGGGGGGTTACTTCGACGCCCCGGAGGTGGAAACGATACTCTCCGCCCTCCAGGTGATCGACAACCCCCGCCGGGACATCCCCCTTGCGGCGGTGCTCCGTTCACCCCTGGTGGGGCTGGATGCCCCACGGCTGGCGGAGATTCGCCTGGCCTGCCCGGAAGGCGACTTTTACACTGCGGTGGAAAAGGCCGCGCACCAGCCGCCGGGGGTGGACCCGGAGCTGGCGGAACGGCTGCGCCGTTTCCTGAAAAGGCTGGACCAGTGGCGGGACCTGGCCCGGCGGCTGCCGCCCGCCGAACTGCTGGAGGAACTTTACCGCCAGACCGGCTACTACGACCTGGTGGGGGCCATGCCCGGCGGGGTGGTTCGCCAGGCCAACCTGCGGGCGCTGGTGGACCGGGCCCGGCGTTTTGAGGGGACCATCTACCGGGGGCTCTTCCGCTTCCTGCGTTTTATAGAACAGATCCGGGATGAAGGCGGGGACATGGATGCCGCCCGCTCCCTGGGCGAAAACGAAAACGTGGTGCGGATCATGAGCGTCCACAAGGCCAAGGGCCTGGAATTTCCGGTAGTGGTGGTAACCGGCCTGGGCCGTCGGTTCAACCTGCGGGATCTTAGCGGCAACTTTCTTTTTCACCGCCGGTTGGGCTGCGGGCCTGTGGTGGTGGATCTGGAGAAGGGGGTGCGTTACCCTACCGTTCTCCACCGGGTGATCCGGCAGCGCCTGCGCCTGGAAACCCTGGCCGAAGAAATGCGCCTTTTATATGTAGCCCTGACCAGGGCCCGGGAGCGCCTGATCCTGGCCGCCGCCGTGCGCAATCTGGACCGGCAGGTGGAGGGCTGGCGGAGCCGGGTGGCGGCGGTGCCGCCGGAAGGGTCCCTGGGCGTCTCCCTGCAGGCGGGGGCCAGGTGTGCCCTGGACTGGCTGGGCCCGGCCCTGTGGAGCCATCCGGCCCTGGCCGGGTTTTCCCCGGGCGGGGAGCCGGTGGCGGCCGGGACAGGGTGCTGGCAGGTGCACCTGTGGCCGGCGGCGGCTCTCCAGGGGCTGTGGGCGGAAGCCGGTTCGGGCGCGAAAGAAGGGGGTCCCTCCTGGACCCGGTGGCTTGAGCGGCTGGAACCGCTGCCCGAGGACTGGCTCCGGCAGCAGGAGGAAAGCTGGCCGGGCGGCGGGGCTGAACTGGTGAGCCCCGGCGAACTGCGCCGGCGCCTGTTCTGGATCAGCCCCCACCGGGAGCTGGCCCGCCTGCCTTCCAAAGTCACGGTTACCGAATGGCGGCACCGGCACGAGGAGCTGGAGGAGTGGACCGGTGAGGAGGTGCCCGGGGAAATTTGGACGGGGAAGGTACCGGCTGAAAGGCTGGCACCACCCCCGGAGCAGGCGGTGACTTTGCAGGAATTCCCCCCCGGGTTTGACCTGCCTGCTTTTTACACGGGAGAGCACATGAGTGGAGCCGAACGGGGCCGGGTGGTGCACCTGGTAATGCAGAGCCTGGAGCTGGAAGATCTCCCGGATGAGGCGGGGGTGCGCCGGCACCTGGACCGGCTGGTGGAGCGGGAAATCCTGCGCCCGGAAGAACTGCAGCTGGTCCGCCCGGCGGAGATCGCCCGCTTCTGGCGGACTGACCTGGGGAGGCGGGTGCTGGCTGCCGCTAAAGATAACCGCCTCTGGCGGGAGGTGCCCTTTACCCTGGGCCTGGAGGTGCCGGAGCTTTACCCGGAGTTAAGCGATAAAGTGCCGCCGGGAGAGTTCATCCTCCTCCAGGGGGTCATCGACTGCCTGCTGGTGGAAGAAAACGGCCTGGTGATCATCGACTACAAGACTGACCGGTTGACGGAAGAAGGCCTGGGGGACGCGGTGCGCCGCTACCGCATTCAACTCGACCTCTACAGCCGGGCGGCGGTAAAAATCCTGGCCAGGCCGGTTCTGGAAAAGTACATCTACTTCTTCGTCCTCAACCGGGCGGTGGCGGTTTGAAGGGGGATTTAACTTGGACAAGGCCCTGCGCATATTACATACCTCGGACTGGCACCTGGGGAAAACCATTGGCGGCCACCGGCGCTGGGATGAGCAGGAGCAGTTTATCGAGGAGATTGCCCTTCTGGCCAGGGACGAGGGGGTGCACCTGGTTTTGCTGGCCGGGGACGTCTTCGACACCGAAAACCCCCCGGCCAGGGCCGAGGAACTGTACTTTGACGCCCTTTCCCGCCTGGCAGTGGACGGGCGACAGGTGGTGGTGATCGCGGGCAATCACGACCAGCCCGAGCGCCTGGCCGCTCCGGCTCCCCTGGCGGTGCGCCAGGGGGTGCACATCCTGGGACGCCCGGGGGACGTGTTGCCGCCGGGGCCGGGGGTGCTCAAGTCAGGTCCCTCCTACCTGGTGCTCCAGGGGCCCGGCTGGCCCTGCCCGGCGGTGATTCTGGCCTTGCCCTACCCGTCCGAGGCCCGGCTGGGTGAGTTGCTCACCCCATCCCTGGAAGAAGCGGCGGAGCGCCAGGCGGCCTATTCCCGGCGGGTGGCGGCCTTCTTAAAGCAACTGGCCGGTTTTTGTCGCCCGGGGGCGGTAAACCTGGCCGTCAGTCACCTTTATATGTACGGCGGACAGATCAGTGACTCCGAGCGCACCCTGTCCCTGGGTGGGGCCTACAGCGTGGACCCGGGTGCCTTTCCGCGCGAGGTACAGTACGTGGCCCTGGGGCACCTGCACCGGCCCCAGGAAGTGGTTGGTGCACCCGTCCCCTGCCGGTACAGCGGTTCGCCCCTGGCCTACAGCTTTTCCGAGGCCGGCCAGGCCAAGGGCGTCGTCCTGGTGGAGGCCTTCCCTGGCCGGCCGGTGCATTTCCGGGAAATAACCCTGAACTCCGGCCGGCCCCTGGTGCGCTGGCGGGCCACCGGGGGGTACGAAGAAGTACTGGCCTGGTGCCGGGCCGGGCGGGATGAGCGGGCCTGGATTGATCTGGAAGTTCACGCGGCAGCTCCCCTTACCCGGGAGCAGGTGGAGCAGCTGCGGGAGATGCGGCCGGGGATCATCGACATCAGGACGGTCCTGCCGGAGCAGGAAGGGGAGGCTGCCGGAACCCCGGATGTGGGCGCTCTGCCCCTGGACGAGCTTTTTAAGCTTTTTTACCGCCAGCAGACCGGGGGCGGCGAGCCGCCAACCGATCTGGTGCGTATTTTCCTGGAACTGTTGGAACCTGCGGCAGAGGAAAGGGGAGACGAAGTTGAGGCCGGTTGAGCTGCGCCTGGCCGGGTTGCACAGTTACCGCCAGGAAGAGGTGGTGGACTTCAAAGCCCTGTGCGAGCGAGGAATTTTCGGCATTTTCGGTCCCACCGGGAGCGGCAAGTCCACCATCCTGGATGCGGTTACCCTGGCCCTGTTTGGGGAGGTGAAGCGGGCCAGCCGGGGGAGGGAGGGAATCATCAATCAGCAGAGCGAACAGGCCCGGGTAGCCTTCACCTTTGAAGTGGGCCGGGGGGAGGAGCGGTTCCGCTACCGGGTGGAGCGGGTGCTGCGCAAAAGCAGCGATTTTGGCGCCCATACCCGGGAGTGCCGGCTGGTGCGCATCGACCCGGATGGGGAAAGGGTACTGGCGGATGGAGCCGACCAGGTAAAAACAGAAGTTCAAAGGCTGCTGGGGCTCACAGCGGACGATTTCACCCGGGCGGTGGTCCTCCCCCAGGGCCGCTTTGCCGAGTTTCTGGCCCTGCGGCCGGCCGACCGGAATCAAATGCTGGAGCGCATTTTTGAACTCGACCGGTTCGGCGAGCAGTTAAAGAAACGGGTTAGCGATGCCGGGGCTAAAGTGCAGGCAGGCCTGGACAGGGTAGAGGCGGAGCAAAAGGGTCTGGGCGACTGTTCACCCCAGGCTTTGGAGAGGGCCCGTCAGGCTCTGGAAAAGAACCGGGCGGCCCGCCGGGAAGCGGAACAGAACCTGCAGGTGATCCGCAGGCGCCTGGAGGAGGCCCGCGAGATCCGTCAGGCTCAGGAGCAGCGGGTCAACCTGCAGCGCCGGCTGCAGGAACTCCAGGCGGCGGAAGCGCAGGTGCGCTGGGCCGAGGAACGCCTGGAACGGGCGGCCCGGGCCGAAACCATGCGCGGATTGCTGGAAGAGTGCGGGCGCCTGGAAGAAGATCTGGAAAGACGCCGGGAGGGGCTGCGCTCTTTGCAGGAAGAACTGGCACGGCGGGAGGAGGCTGCCCGGGTGGCGGAGGAGGAGTCCGCCCGTGTGCGGCAGCAGTGGGATGAAAAGGGGCCGGTTCTTTTAAAGCAGCAGGCGTGGCTGGAACAGGCCCGGGAGCAGGAAAAGGAGCTGGATACCTGGCTTGCCCAGCAGGATAGGGAACGGGAACAGCTGGAAGAATGGGAACGGGCCGCTCAGGTTCTGGAAAGACAACAGGCAAAACTCTCTTCCCAGCTTGACGGAGGGGAGCGGCGTCTGGCAGAGCTTTACAGGCTGCGGGAGCAGCTTCAGGTTACGCCGGAGGATGCGGAGCAGGCCCGGTCTGCCCTGGATCTGTACCGCGAGCTGTCCCGGTTGGGCCAGGAAATAAAAAAGGTGGAAGGGGAGCGGGATGAGGCGGGCCGTGAACTTGCCGCGCTGCAGCAGCAGGAGACGGAACTGGCCCGGCAAGTGCAGGAACTGGAATGGGAGCTGAAGCGGTATAAAGAGGATTTGGAGCACCTGCAGGGAAACCCGCCCGTACCGGATGGATACCTGGAAAAACGGGCCGGTGAAATACAGGACCTCAGGCACCGGATCCAGGCGCTCCAGGAACTGGCCGCCCGGTACAACAGGCTCCAGGGGGAACACCGGCAGGTCGGGGAGCAGCGGCAGTCGCTCGAGCGCCAGCGGGAAGCCTGGAGGCAGAAGGCGGCAATCCTGCAGCAGGCTCTGGATGAGGCAGGTAAGGCTCTGGAACGGGCCCGGCGGGAACTGGAGGAAGCCCGGCACCGGAATATGGCCGCCGCCCTGGCCCGGACACTGGAGGTGGGGCGGGCCTGTCCGGTCTGCGGTTCGCCCCATCATCCCTCGCCCGCCTCCCCTGCGGGGACGGAACTCACCCCCTATGAGAAGGCGGTGGAAGCCGCAGAAGAGGAGCAGGCGCGGCGGCGGGATGAATGGCAGGAGTGTGAAAAGAAAATCGTCCAGCTGGAAACGGAGATCGCGGCCTTAAAGCTCCGGGAGAGACAACTGGCGGAAGAAAAGGAGCAGGTTGGGGCGGAGGGCAAACGTTTGCGAGGCGAGTTGCCGGCAGAATGGCAGGGGGTGCCGGTGCAGGATCTCCCCGCCCGGCTGCAAAGGGCGGAACAGGCATATCAGGAGCAGCAGCGGGCCTGGCGCGACTGGCAGCAGCACTTAAAAGAAGTCCTGGACCGGAAGGAGGAAGTGCGCCGCCAGCTGGATGAGCAGAGGCTTGCCCTCGCCCGCCTGCAATCCGATCAGGCAGGCCTGGCCCGGCAGATCGATGTCCTCTGCCGGCACCTGGGGGAAAAAGGGGCGGAGCAGCAGGCGGTCAGGGAAAAACTCCGGCTGTTTCTGGAGGTGCTGGGCCTGGCGGACCCGGACCAGGTCCCGGAGTACTGGGATGCTTTAAAGGAAAAGCAGCAAAAGCACCGGCGTTGCCAGGACGAGATAACAGGGCTGGAGGCGGAGTTGAAAGATCTGGCCGGGCGGCTTCAGCAGCTTAAAGATGACCTGCGGGACCTGGTGGTTCAAAAGGGCGCCCTGAAAGCCACCCTGGCGGGCAGGGCAGAACAGATCCGGCGGCTCCAGGCGGAGTTGTACCAGCTTACCGGCGGTTTGCGGGTGCAGGAAGCCCTGGAGCAGGTACAGAAAGAGCTATCCTTTCTGCAGGAAGCGGTGGTACGGGCCGGGGAAGAAAGCCAGAAGGCAACGGAGGCCTTTCAGCGGGTCCGGCTGGAACTGAAGGGCGAAGAACAGACCTGTGCCGCCCTGCAGGGGCGGCTGGAGGACCTGTGCCGGCGTCTGGAGCGGTCGGCCCGGGAGAACCATTTCGCCGGTCCCGCCGAGGCTAAAGACGCCCTGCTGGACCCGCAGGAGCGGGAGGAATTAACCGATCAGGTGAAGAAACACCGCCAGGAGGAACAGGTGCTGCTGAAAGGGTTGCAGGAAGTGGAGGCTCGCCTGAAAGGCATGCGCCTGGACGAGGGAGACTGGCTGCGGCTGCAGGAAGAATTACAGGCCGCAGAAGAAGCCCTGGGTATGGCCCAGCAGCAGGAAGGGGCGGCGGGGGTGCTGCTGCAAAGGCTAATGGAAAACCAGCAGCGGTGGGCCACCCTGGAGGAGGAGCGGCGGCAGTTGGCCCGGCGTTCCGAGCTCCTGCGGGAGCTGGAGGGACTGCTGCGGGGTAAGGCGCTGGTGGAGTTTCTGGCCCGCCGGCGGCTGGAGAACCTGGTTGCCCTGGCCACGGAGCGGTTGGGCCGGCTCACCGGTTACCGTTACGCCCTGGAGCTGGACGGGCAGGGAGGGTTCATTCTCCGGGACGAGGGTAACGGCGGCCTTAAACGGCCTGTTTCAACCCTTTCCGGCGGGGAAACCTTCCTGGTTTCCCTGGCCCTGGCCCTGGCCTTGTCGGACCAGATTCAGCGGCGGGGCCGGGCTCCCCTGGAGTTCTTTTTCCTGGATGAGGGTTTCGGTTCCCTGGACGAGCAGTGCCTGGAGGCGGTGATGGATACCCTGGAGCGCCTGCCCCTGGAGCGGGTGGCCATCGGATTGATCAGCCACCTGCCCCAGTTGAAAAGCCGCCTGCCCCGCCGCCTGATTGTCGAACCGGCTCGTCCCGGCGGCCCGGGCAGCCGGGTCCGCCTGGAACTGGCGTAAATTCCAATTACACACCCATGACGTTCTTAGTGCTGCCAACAGAGGATTGAGAATGACCACCGTTTTGTACGAAGCGACGCAACCGGCAGGTAAGTAAGTATTTTCAGGACGGTTTGAAATAAAATTTTAAATAGCTGTCCTTTAAGGGGGCTCTCATAGAATCAATGTCAAATTCGGCAGATCAACAACTCTTATACGATCTGCACGAAACCCCACCAGTTTCGCGCACCGTGGTATACGCCCTGCAGTGGTTGATCTTTACGCTGGCCAATATGGCAGTAGTGCCCCTGGTAGTAGGCCGGGCGCTGGGGCTGGACCAGCCGGATATTGCGGCTCTGGCCCAGCGTACCCTGTTTTTCTCCGGCCTGGCCTCCCTTTTGCAAGTCCTCTTCGGCCATAAATTGCCGATTATGGAAGGGCCATCGGGTATGTGGTGGGGTGTGTTCATCACCCTGGCCGCTCTGGCGCCGGGGCTGGAAAAACCGCTGGCGGTATTGCGCAGCGACCTGGAATTGGGAATGGTGGTGGCCGGGGCAGTGCTGGTGCTGGCAGGTTCCAGCCGTCTGGTAGGCAGTGCCTTGAGCCTGTTCACCCCCGCGGTGACCGGTTCCGTGCTGATCTTGCTGGGACTGCAGCTCAGCGGCACCTTTGTGCGGGGCATGCTGGGTGCGGGCATGAATGGGGGAGGGGCAAATCCCCGGGCGGCCCTGCTTTCAATAATTGTTGTAGCGGTGGTTCTCTGGGCCAGCCTGAGAGGGCGGCCTTTTACCCGCAGCATAGCGGTGCTCATCGGTATCGGGGTGGGCTGGCTGGTATCCCTCCCCCTGGGCCTGGCTCCCGGCGTGCCCTGGTCGGTTTCCGGTGCCTTTGAGCTACCCCGACTTTTTGCCTGGGGTACTCCTACCTTTGACGCTGGCATTATAATCACTTCGGTCATAACCGGCCTTCTGGTTTTGAGCAACCTGGTGGCCAGCATTCTGGCCATGGAAAAAACCATAGGGCAAGAGGTGCCCCGGCAGGCGTATAACAGAGGGGTGGCCCTGACCGGGGTGGCCGACATTATGGCCGGGATGGGGGCCACCGTGGGGTTTGTGCCTTTTTCGGCCGGCGCCGCTTTGGTGAGCATGACCCGGGTGGCATCCCGGGTGCCCTTTATTTTGTTTGCCATCATTATGTCGATTTTGGGTCTTATTCCCCTCGTAGGAGCCTTTTTGTCCTCCATACCCATTCCCGTGGGTTATTCAGTCTTGCTGGTTTCTTTCTGCCGGATGGTAGGGTTTGGTTTGCGGGATTACCTCCGTTTGCAATTGGATAACCGCGATTTCTACATTATTGGCCTCACCTTGCTTTTTGGTACGGGGGCCATGATGCTGCCGCCCCAGGCGCTGGCCGGTATACCGGCCCTGGCCCGGTATCTTCTGGGCAACGGTTTTTTAACCGGCATGTTGCTCTGTATCATGTTGGAACATGTTTTTCTACCGGCAAAGTTTTTTGCTGCTAAGCCCGGCTCCAACGGGAAAAAAGATTCTGGAGTGGACAGATGAAGTGCCGCCGCTTGAGGTGGAGGGGAAAATTTTTATTGGCCGGCAGGATTTCAACCCGGCCTGCAGAATACTACATAAAGTAACGGCTTTTTGAAAAATGGGCATCAAGGAGGTGCCCGTTACAGCCAGCCCAAAAGGACAACGGCATTACGGTACAATGGTGACCACGGAGGTCTCTTCCAGGGGAAGGCCAGCGTGGTCATTTTTGTTCCCCTGGTGATTATAAGGCTGCGAAGGTTGAAATTATCGAAACAGGAGGAGGCGGTCTAATGCATATTCCCGACGGATTTTTGGACCCCAAGATCTGGGTGGGGGCCAGTGCGGTTAGCGCCGGGGCTTTGGCTGCGGCGGTTTCGAACACCAGGAAAGTGCTGGAGGACCGACAGGTGCCGGCCCTGGGGGTGATGGCGGCCTTTATCTTTGCCGCCCAGATGATTAATTTCCCGGTGGCCGGCGGCACCTCGGGCCACCTTTTGGGAGGAGCCCTGGCGGCAATTCTGCTGGGCCCCTGGAGTGCCGGCTTGATTTTGACCACGGTACTGGTTATTCAAATGCTTTTCTTTTATGACGGCGGTTTGACCGCCCTGGGGGCGAACGTATTGAATATGGCGGTAATCGCCCCGTGGGTGGCTTATGGTACTTACCGGCTACTGGGCGGCCTGTTCAGGGGTAATGCCGGCCGCACTGTAGCTACCTTCCTGGCGGCCTGGCTGTCGGTAATGGCTGCGGCACTGGCATGCAGCCTGGAAATTGCCTTCTCCGGTACTGTACCCCTGGCCGTGGTCCTGCCGGCCATGCTGGGGTGGCATGCCCTGATCGGTATCGGCGAGGGTCTGATTACCGTGGTGGTGGTTTCCTTTGTTTCCCGGTTATGGGGGCTGGAGCAGCCCGGGCAGAAGAGTTATGCGGGAGGTGAGCAGTTATGAACAGGAAGAATTTAATCTGGGGCCTTCTGGTTGCCCTGGCCATTGCCGCCATTCTTTCTCCCTTTGCTTCTCCCAGCCCGGACGGGTTGGAGCGGGTGGCCGAGGACAAAGGATTCCTGCACCTTGCCGAGGGGAAAGAACTGATCCACGCCCTGATGCCCGACTACGTTTTTCCCGGCATTGCCAGCGAGGGCCTGGCCACTTCCCTGGCCGGCCTGGTGGGCACACTGCTGGTATTTGCGGCCATGTATCTTCTGAGCCGGGTTTTTGTCCGGCCGAAGGGAAATGCCGGGAAGGGGCGTTCCTGACGCCCGCAGGACCTTATTTCACCGTGGCTGGCTGAGATAAGAATACTTGAATTCAAGGGGTTGCTGATGGTATAATCAGTTAAACGGGGTCATGGAGATCCCATGGTTTTTGAACTTTTTTATAAAATCGAACAAAGATGAAGAAAGGCCATGGAGGCAACAGCCTGCCCGGAAAGACAGGCGTGTTACCACATGGTCTTTTTCTGTGAGGAAGTGTTGACGTGTCACGGGTGATGGACCATTTTCTTCAACCCGGCGGGCACTCTGGGTCGTTCATGCACAGGCTGGAGCCCCGGGTCAAGGTGGTGGCGATAGGGGGCTTTGTTGCCCTGTCGACTATGCTTACCTCCCGGACAGGTCTGGTTCTGGCGGTGGGTTTTCTGCTGGTGCTTACGGCAGCGGCGCGGGTTAACCTGCGTCATCTGATCGGTCGCCTGTTGTGGTTGCTGCCCTTTGCCGGTGTAATGATTCTCCTGTTCCCCTTCATCATCCCGGGTGACCCCTTCTGGCGTTGGGAGTGGGGAATACTAACCTTAACCGCTACACAGGAAGGGTGGCAGCACGCCCTTATGCTTTCCCTGCGGGTTTTTGCTGCGGTTTTAGCCTTAAACTTCCTGATAGCCACAACCGGCCTGCGCCGTGTGCTGGAAGCGCTGTCCTTCTTTCGAGTACCGGCTGTGTTCATCCAGTTGATAGAGTTTACCATCCGCTATATCTACGTGGTAGGCGATGAGTTGCGGCGGATGAATACGGCCCGCGCGGCCCGGGGGTTTGTGCCGGGCAGGCATCTTTTCCACCGGCACACCTTTCGCACCCTGGGGCAGACAGTAGCCGTCCTGTTTATGCGCTCCTGGGAGCGGGGGGAGCGTATA
This sequence comes from Desulfofundulus thermosubterraneus DSM 16057, assembly GCF_900142025.1. GTDB lineage: Bacteria > Bacillota > Desulfotomaculia > Desulfotomaculales > Desulfovirgulaceae > Desulfofundulus > Desulfofundulus thermosubterraneus. The sequence goes on from NZ_FQZM01000022.1 coordinate 55,246, forward strand.
TACCACGCCATGCTAGCCAGGGGATATTCGGGGGAGAACCACAAAAAGGCCCTTCCTCCTCCAGGAGGATGGGATCTGGCCTGGGGGGCTTTCATACTGTCCGTGGCCGTAGGGCTACGCCTTTTTGAACTGGGGGGACATATTTGGCTGTTGTCATTGAAGTAGAGGAAATTAATTAAAGGAACCATCGGACCTGTAAAACCCTTGATTTTCAAGGCTTCCGAGTGTTTGACATAAACTGGCAATCCAGAACAGTCCAAAATAGAACCCTTGATTTTACTGGGTTTCTGGACAATCTGTTTGCAACTGGTTTGCAACCGGTTTGCAACTCGTTAGCAATTATCGCGGGGATGGAGGGACGGAAACCCCCTGCCGCAAGTCCCAAAAAAAAAGGGACGCGGGCAAGGGGGTTCTTTTTTTCGTGCGACAGCAGGGACAGGACGGGAACTAAAAGGCAGGGGTAAGGACGATAAAATAACCCACAGAGCCTGCACCTGAGCATCGGTAAGCCTAATGCCACATATTCACAACTTGGCTGGGTTATTACAGAGTGCAGGCGTTCTTTGATCCAGGTGGTTACCAGGTCGTTTAACCGGACCCCTTTCTTTTGGGCGAGTAGGCGCAGGCGCTTTAGATCTTCTTTTTCCAGGTCAATTGATATTACCAGGTTGTTTCGTTTGACAAACTGGATTTCGTCGGCCTCTTCAAGGTCGTCGGTAAAATCCGCCAAAGAGTGAGTTTCCCAGAATTCCCGGGCTTCTTCTATTGTTTTAAAGTCGGGGATTTTGTTTTTCGGGGTCATTTTCCAACTCTCCTTTGGTAGTATTTCCTTTCGGCCTGATCCATATCCCGAGCGGTAACAACCATCGCCCGGCCGTGTTTGAATCGAATAAATACGATGAAGAGGTATCGCCCGGATTCAGTCCGGTCCAGGGCATAGTAAGGGAATTTCTTCCTTATTCCAGACTAATTGAGATATGTACACATGGATCACCGTTGCTTTCCAGATTTCACAACCGGTAAAAAATGGTCAGGTCATCTTTGCCGTTACCACTACAATCGATGATTTCCTGCAGGTAAGTTTTAGTCCGCAGGACGTCGGTCTCCTGAAGGTCGGGCGGCTGCTGACATTTTGGCCTGCGCCTTTAGCTTTATTTCTTCCGGTGATACCAGGCCGTTTAAACGAACTACCATTGAACTGTACCTTGTTGTCCAGTATACCATATCCTGTAATTAGGAGCAACAATCAGCGGTGGGCTATCGTGCCGGCCGCTTTTTTTATTGGGGGTGGCAAAGCATGAAAGAAAAGACTCTGGGCTTAATAACCCTGTTCATCCTGGACGTCTGGATCCTGGGGACCGCCGCGGCCTGGCTGCATGGTTTCGGAACCTGGCTAAAGGGGCAACCCCTATTTGCCACTCCGGCGGAGAAGGCTGCAGCAGCCCATGCTTTCGAATCGGTGTCCTGGTACTGGCACCACCCCATTACCGTGGTCAGGGCGTGGCTGAGCGGCAGGCCGCTGTCAAAAATACCTCGCTGCCGCTCGGTATTGCTCCCGGCCCTGACGGGCCGGAGCGCAGTAAGCCGGGCTCCGGGCCTTCGGCGGCACCCCCGCTTCGCGGGGGCAAGGGGGCTTCGCCCCTGCCACCCTCGGCCCTCCGGGGTTCGCGCTCCGCGCTCACCCGGCCGAGCTCCGGCGGCCCTGCGCTCCGCCGGCAACGCTTGCACCGGCAGCCGGGGGCAACACTTCACTGCCTGCCGGCTGCGCTTCGGGCCGCAAAAGGGGGCCGGGGGCTCCGCCCCCTACCCCCTTTCAAACCCCCAACCCCCGCCGGGGGGTACAACCCCCCGGACCCCCATAAAACGCTCCGCCGGTTTTTGGCGGGGCTGTTATTTTACGGGAGGTGTTTAACTATCGCGAAAATCACTAAAGCAAAGCAGTTGACTGAGCGCGACAAGGCCATCCTTACGGATCTGGCCAGATGTAGAGTGCTTTCCCTGGAACAAATCAAAAACGCCTACTGGCCCACGGCAAAAGAGAGGACCTGCCTGGAGAGGCTGCAGAGGCTTGAAAAGGCGGGCTACATTCAGAGCGAAACAGTTCCTGGAGAAAAACCGGGCATTTGGGTAAGGGTTTTTTGTTTAGGCCACCAGGGTAAGGAATGGGCTACAGGCCCGGAGGGTGGGTTCGACAGCAAGAAGGTTTTCACTCACCCGGGCAAGTGGGACGAAATTTTGCACCAGGTCAGGACAAATGAAATCTATTACCGTTTGAGTCCAACAGAGAGAGACACTTTCAGGATTGGTGACGTAATCGAGGTGGAAAGGGAGTATTACAAAGGGAGCGGCGGCATTGAGATTCCTGATGCTGCTTATGTCAGCGATTCCGGGGAGGAAATCTACGTGGAAGCCGACGTGGGACACTATACTTCCGCCCAGGTGAGAGCCAAAGCGGCCAGCTTCGAGGGTACCAGGACCATATGGGTCTGCCCGGCCGGCCGGGAAAGGTTTCTCCAAAGGCACGGGGCCAGGGGAGAGTTTTTCACTCACGCTTTATTAGGAGGGGTTATAGGAGCGCAGCGGTAAAAAGTCAAGCACTTTTTGAAGGGAAATTGGAAAAAATTTTTGGGGTTAAGAACCAGGCCCAGAAACTGACAATATCTGGGCATTACCTGCAGTGGTCACACTTAAAGGAGGCGATCAATCACCCCTTTTCCTGGGCGTATAAAGCTGGTTTGAGCGCAGCAAAGCAAAAACCAGCCGGACCAGTTTTCTGGCGGTAAGGACGAGTGCTCTTTTGTGTTTATGCGTACGGGCTTCATTGTACTTGGCCTGGTAGAATTCGCGGTATTCCTGATCATGCACCCTAATCAGGTTAGCTGCCTCCACCAGGTAATAGCGCAAGTACTTGTTGCCGGAGCGAACCCGCGGGGTATCCTGGGCCTTCCACTGGCCGGATTGGTGTTCGTTCCATACCAGACCGGCGTATTTAGCCAGAGCTTTCTGGCTTTTAAACCGCCTGATGTCGCCGATCTCGGCCAGAATGCCAGCCGCATATACCGGGCCAACGCCTTTGATGGAAGTTAAAGTCTGAGGGAAGGCCTCCAGATGCTGGGCAATCAGCTTATCCAGCCTTTTCAACTCTGACTGCAGGGCCCGGATGACGCTGATACTGGCAGCCAGGCAGGCGTTAACAGGGTCAGCCAGGGACTTGCTCAGGCGATAGGAAGAGCGTGCTGCTTTCTGCAGGGCTTTAGCCACCCCTTCAGCATCCACCAGGCGGTTTTTGCTCTTCTCCTGTAGAAAAGAAACCAGTTCCTCTAAAGGCATGGCAGCAATCTCGTCCGGGGAATAGAACTCCTCTACCACTGCTATGGCCGTAGCACCGAAGGGGTCGGAAAAGATCTTCTCCTGGCGCAGGGAACTGAATTTCAGGAAAAGATTGTTCAAGAAATACGTCTTTTCCCGGGCAATCGTCTGAGCTAAGTGAAACCTGGTGCGGGTCAACCGTTGGAGGGCAAGGAAACGTTCGTCCATAAAAACCTCCTCCGGGAGGCGACCGAAGCGCAATTTATCAGCAATAACCCAGGCATCAATATCATCATTTTTCGGCAAGTCATTGTAAGATTTCTTGAAGTTATTGACCGTCCTGGGATTTAAAACATGGATTTGCGGTGAAAACGGGGCCAGTTTCTCCGAGTTTTGGCAAAAAGCGGTCAGGTGGTAACCGTAATTAGAAGTAGCCTCCAGGCCCAGAACTACCTGTTGCATAGAATGCCGGGCTGCAAGCTCAACGAGGTTATCCACCAGGATATTTGCTCCGTCCACCGCGCCACCTCTTTCCCTCCGGGAGCTTCGCCGTCTTCAAAAACCGCTATTCTTTTTTCTTGGCCTTCGCGTTGGAGAACTTCGCCTACTTCTTGGGTGGCCTGCCAGATGGTCATGGGACTTACGCCGGGAACGAGGTAGCTCAAAATGTCCGCGGCCCGGGCAAAGGAAAGCTCGGTGCTTAGTTTGACAGCCAGTTCTTTTAAGCGGGGGGTAATCCTGACCCGGGCTGGCCAGCCCAGTAGCTCATCTAAAAAGAGGCTGGTTTCCCCGGTTTTTTTGTTCCTGTACAGGCGCCTTTTGTAGAGAAACTCCCCAAAGGTGCTGATGGCTGTTTTATCCCGAAACCCGACCACCCTCCAGGTACTCCGGTCACGTTCATTCATCAGGCGGGTATCGAGCTGTTCCAGTGCCCAGGTGAATATTTGGTTGCTGACCTTCTGACAAAGCTCGTGGATACCTTTTTCAAGTTCATAGAAGTCCTTGCAACTACCAAGTAATTCAATCAGACCCTTAACGAAAAGAAGGACTGCCCCCACTATGTGGCGAATATTTAACATGAGACCTCACACTCCTTTAGCTTGATTTTTGGTGTTTTTTTGGGGCGAGGTCTCATTTCTTTTTCATTGGGCTGATCCCCTTCTGGTACCTATTGAAATTTTACACGGCCTACCTTGGCTACCATCGAAGCATCCAAAAAATGGATTGTGGCTGATTAATTCAAATTCCCACTGCTCTCTATTTAACTGGTCGTACCTTGTGATGCATTAGGTACAAAAACAAAAAGGAAAACTGAATAAATATTTTTCAAGCTGCTGGCCCAGTTGCCGCGGGGTGAGCCGAGGCTCCGGTCGGGCAGGTGCTGAAAAAAGTGACGACAGGGAGAACAGCGCCCCTGGCGGAGGCCATGCGCAATAGTGAGCGCAAAGCAGCTCCCCGCTCGAAGAGCGGATCGGCCGTCGTATGCCCGTGCCCCAGGCCATGGGGGCGCGGGTACGTCGAGAAAGAAGCAATATTCGTCGCAAGCTGCCGGCGGGATGGCCCCCGCCGTGATCATATGTGATTTTATTTTATCGAAATATTTACCCTTAAGCAACGTGTGATATAATATAACCAAGCAAAGAAGGTATAAGTCGTGGGCAAGTTTGAGAAGTTAATCAAAAAGATCTACTCGCGGCCCGTACCGGTTGACATTACATACCAGGAAGCAGCTCGACTGCTCATCAGCGTTGGTTGCACCATGCGGAAAAGAGGCGGCAGCCACAGGGTATTCACTTACCCGGGTTACCCCTACGTTATTGTTTTGATGGAGAGTGAAAATCTCAAACAATATCAGGTCTTGGACATAAGAAAGCTGCTTGAGCATATCGGCCTGACCAGGCCGAGTTAGGGGGTGATGATATTGACAGTTATCATTAACAAATCTTTTAAATTCAACAAAGAAGCCTTTGAGGGGGAGCTTGACCGTTTCCTGGACATTCCGGAAAACCACGATGAGTTGGTCAGAAAAAGTGAGTCCTACCGGCACGTCAATTATCCGGTAACATTCACCCCCCTTCCGGACGGGGAGTGGGTGGCCGAACATCCCGACCTCCCCGGCTGCAAGGCACACGGAAGGACGCGTGAAGAGGCGGCCGCAAAACTGGAGGAAGTCAAGCTATCCTGGATTTACGCAGCTCTGGCCGAGGGTTACAGGATCCCCGAATCAGGTCAAAACATGCGGGTTGCAATAACAAGTTAATGAAGTTCAGAACCGGGTTTGACCCGGTTTTTTGTTGTTAAGGAAAGTATACTTTTTGGGGGGCTCTTATAGGGGTACCCAATGAGCCCATATTATGGTAATATTTAGACATGAGGTACTCGTCGAAAATTAAAGAAATACTGAAGTTAAAATGGCCTGAGTTTGAAGCGAAGTATTCAGCGGCTATCCGTGAATGCGAAAAGGAAGCTGTCACTAAGGTCCTTGGATGTGGGGACCCCCCAAACGGGTTTGCTGAATACTGGTGTTTAGATTGCGGGGGCAAAGAAAAAAAGATCGTTCCATTTACTTGCAAAAGCAGATTTTGTCCCTCATGTGGTAAGGTTTACACAGATAAATG
>NZ_FQZM01000070.1 GCF_900142025.1 Desulfofundulus thermosubterraneus DSM 16057
CGTGCCCGCCCCATATACTCCGCCGTCCCTTGGCAGCCTGGGATTTCGCTGTGTCACGCCAGCTCATCCGAACGGCTTAGCCTCTTATGGGGTTCTTGTTCATCGGGCCGTGGTTTTGCCTCCGGCTTCCTTCGGATTCCACCTCGCGATGGACACCCTTGCCTTTGGCTAGCAGACTCGTGCTGCCTCGCCTGCAGTGGACTTTCACCACCAAGTTAACGCCCATGCCGGGCGCACACGAAAAAAATACCCCTTCCTAAAGGAAGGGGTATTTTTCAGCGCAATTGTGGGGGTTTTTCGGCGAGGATTAAGGGGACATAGCGAGCCCGGCCGTTACGGTAGATTTGCAGCACCAACCGCTGGCCCACCTTGCTCTTCTGGATGATACGCACCAAATCATCGGGGTTTCCAACCTTCTGGTTATCCACCTGCAAGATCACATCCCCCTGCACCAATCCTGCGTTATCGGCCGGGCTGCCCGGGATAACACCTACCACCAGCGCTCCTGCTGCCGCCGGCAGTTCCAGATAGGCAGCAATTTCTTCAGTTACGGGCTGCATCTGTACGCCTAGCCAGGGACGCCCCTTTCCATTACCCTGGAGGAGCTGGTTTAAAACCTCCTTGACTGTGCTAGTGGGAATAGCAAAGCCAATACCCTGGGCCTGGGCTACAGCAGTGTTAATGCCCACCACTTCACCATTGAGATTCAAGAGCGGGCCGCCGCTGTTACCCGGGTTAATGGAGGCATCGGTTTGCAAAAGATTTTTGTAACGCCTGTTTTCTACCGTAACCGGCCGGCCTTTGGCACTGATCACCCCTACCGTTACTGTGTGATCCAACCCGAAGGGATTGCCAATGGCGATCACCCAGTCTCCCACACGGATTTTATTAGAATCCCCCATCTTCAAAGTGGGCAGGGTCTTGCCGGCATCAACTTTTAACACGGCCAGGTCCAGGTCGTAGTCAGCACCGACTACCCTGGCTGGCAGGGGCTGATCGAATCCCTGGATAGTTACGGTTATCTTCTGGGCGCCATCAATTACGTGCTCGTTGGTAAGAATGTAGCCGTCCTGGGACATAATAAAGCCGGAGCCAATACCCCGTTCCTCCCGGGGCTGGGATTGAAACCCAAAGGGTCCGCCAAAAAATTGCCGGAAGAAAGGATCGTCAAAGAAAGGATCCACCCGCCCACTATTCCGGATCTTCACCGTATCGATTTTCACCACGGCCGGCCCTGCCTGGGAAACAATATCAGCCACCGTACCGGGACCGACACCAGGCATAGCGTTAGCCACGTTATTGACCGGAGGTATCCCATCTTTTTGCGGCTTGACATCGTTAACCAACAAACAACCACCAGCAAACATTATACCGGCCACAAAGGCCGCCAGCGCAACAAAGGCCAGGGTCCGCTTCCAGTTTTGCACGCACTTTCACACTCCTTTCGCCATCAACATTATTATGATAATCTATTTAAGGAACAAGAGACAACAGGGTTCAGAGATTAAAAACCTTGTATTTGGGTTATTTCCGAATAAAAATAAGAAATTGCTGCTCGGGTTGTAGTGTATAAGGAAAAACTCCGGTCAGGCCGGAGTTTTTTGATTTTCGACTACCTCCACCAGTGGTTCGATATTTTTAAGAGATGTTCCCTCATAGTCCTCAATACGCCCGGCATCGGCTAATTTTGCCAATTCCGGATCCACGGGCAAAACGGCCAGCAAAGGCAACCCTGTTTTACTAGCCGCCTCTTTTACACTACCGTTACCAAAGGGTTGAATTTTTTCGCCACAATGGGGACATGCGATATAACTCATGTTCTCCACCAGTCCCAAGATGGGAATACAGGCCTGCCGGGCCATTTTGATGGTTTTGCTTACCACCATCATGGCGAGATCTTGGGGAGAAGAGACTGCCACCAGTCCATTTAAGGGTAGCGATTGCATTACTGTCAGGGGAACGTCCCCGGTACCCGGAGGCATGTCCACAATTAAGTAATCCAGCTCGCCCCAAGCTACATCGCTCCAAAATTGTTTTACCGCACTGGCGAGGATAGGACCGCGCCAGATTACGGGATCGTCCTCTTGAGGCAGGAAAAGGTTCAATGACATAACTTGAATACCCAACGACGTTTTCACCGGTAAAATATAGTTCTTGAACTGTTCGGGGCGGTCAACCAATCCGAAAATTTTAGGAATACTGGGACCGGTAATATCCGCATCCAGGATGCCAACCTTATAACCCCGGCGGGCCATGGCTACGGCCAACAGGGCGCTGACCGATGATTTGCCCACCCCTCCTTTTCCGCTCATTACGGCAATAACCTTTCTAATATCACTGGCTTCGTTTTGGGGCAAGAAGGGAGAACCGGTACATTGTCCTGTGTTGCACCGCCCGGTATCCTTGTCCTTACAACTCGTGCATTTTGTTTCGTCCATTCCACAATCCCTCGCCTCGTTAGTATTTTCTCTACATAAGTTTAGCATATTTTTTCCTAAGAGGCCAGGATTACCCCCTACCCCTCAATGAACTTCACCTTATCTGTGGCACGCCTCTCATATCCCTTTCGGAATATTTCCTTTACTTTTCAATGCGGTCCAGCAGGCGGTTCAAAACCGTTGCCAGTTCACCCCACGTTACGGCCGCATTGGGGGCATGGTCACCGGTAATAAGGCCGCGCTCCTTCAAACGTTTAATTTCCTCACCAGGATCCCAACCGGTGCGTTTTTTCAAACCCAGGGCCCGTGCAAGACCCCCTGTGATGGCAAATGCCAGGTCCCGCAAAAATACCGCATCGGCAAGATAGGCGGCATCCCGGGGATTATCTATAAAAAGATTTTCCAGAAGTACAGCTGGCATCTTTGTCTTCCTTAAGACGGCAAAATTGGCCCTCTTCAAACCCCGGTCGGGGAAACCCCGCCCAAGGTAAAATTTGACCACTTCACGATGTAGCGTAGCTGCTATTGATTGGCTTTCCTGGGAGGCTGCGGGATGAATATAACTTTCAAAACCGCTCCCTCCGCCTGAGTTAACATGCAGGGAACAAAAGAAATCAGCCTTGTGCTGGTTGGCCAGGTCCGCCCGGGCATCCAGGGAAACATAAACATCACTGGTGCGGGTGGGAATAACTTTTACCTGGTAATCCTCTAAAAAGGACAGGACCTGACGCCCCAGGGTTAAAACCACGTCTTTTTCTTCCAGGCCAAAACCAACCGCCCCGGGATCCTGACCACCATGCCCGAGATCCAAAACGATCACCATAGGATTCACCCGGCTCAACTGGGAGCGGGAAGCCACCTCCCTTTTGACCATACTCGCGTAAAGGGTGGCCAGGCTGGTCACCCTTGCCCCCCAGGGAAACTTCCCTGTCCCCTTAAAGGTTTTATGACGGCTTAGTCCAATCTATTCAACGGTGAAGCTAAAAGATAATCGTAAACACATTTTATGAAAACATTCTTACAAACATATGTTCTAAGGGTTATTATAAGTCTGTTGAACACCCCTGTCAATGGAAAATTGGCTTGGTCGCCCTCCTGTTGAAGTTAAAAGCCGGCATAGTCAATATGCCGGAGCACTTAGGTATGTCCTCTCAAAATCTTATCCCGTAGGCGTATACCAGAACGGTTGCGGCAAGCAATAATAACGGAAACCTGTGAAAATAGACTGGCCGCTTTGCCAAACCCGGCAAAAATATTGCTGCGCCATGATGTTGTCATCACTTTTACTTGTAGTTAAAGCCCCACCGGCTAAAAAATAATGCACCCAAATGGGTGCACTCATCTATCCAATGGTGCCGGAGACCGGACTTGAACCGGTACGGGTGCATAACACCCCCGGGATTTTAAGTCCCGTGCGTCTGCCTGTTCCGCCACTCCGGCAAGTGCTGCAAGCATATCTTAGCACAGCGGATGTAATCTTGTCAATGGCATCGGTTTTTGTGTTGTTGGTGAACCGGCATATGGTTTACAGTGGTCATCTCAATTGAAGGTTATAGAAAGGATGAGCATCACGGAAAGTTGCCACTGTCCTATATACCACTTTTCCCCTTGCCCGCAGGATTTAATTATAATATAATTAGTTTGGGATAATAAAAATATCAAATGGCGAACAGAGGATTATTTATGCATCGAGGGATGGTTTAGTAGGTATACTCGTGAAGGAGGGATCATACCCATGTGTAAAAATTCCTTCCGTTAAATGCGGGAGGTTGTTTTAAAAGGATTTTTGCTTCCTACTTGCCGACTTCGCGGGATTGTTCATATGCCTTGCGATAGCCGGCTTATTTTTGAAAGGAGGTCCGCGTAATGAACAACTTCAGGGCCTGGTTATTAATGGGGCTGCTAACCGTTTTGCTGGTGTTAATTGGTAATGCAGTGGCCGGTAGTTCGGGGGCTTTCTTGTTCTTTCTTATCGCCCTGGGTATGAACTTTTTCGGTTACTATTTCAGCGATAGAATTGCCATCGCCATGACCGGATCCCAACCCCTGGCCGAACATGAAGCGCCGGAACTGTATGCCATGATTCGCAATCTCGCCCAGCGGGCGGGGATTCCCATGCCCCGGGTGTATCGCACTCCTTCACCTCAACCCAATGCCTTTGCGACCGGTAGGAACCCAGCCAATGCGGCGGTGGCGGTAACCGACGGATTGATGCAACTTCTTAACCGTTCGGAAGTAGAAGGCGTTTTGGCCCATGAAATTGCCCACATTAAAAACCGGGACGTGCTGGTGGGCACCATTGCCGCTGCTCTGGCCGGGGCGATTACTATGATTGCCAATGCCCTGCAGTGGGGGCTAATCTTTGGCGCCGGCCGGGATGACGAGGAGGCAGGCAATCCCCTGAGCCTGGTAGGTACCCTGCTCATGATTATTCTGGCCCCCCTGGCGGCCACCCTCATTCAGCTGGCCATCTCCCGCGCCCGGGAGTTTGAAGCCGATGCCACCGGCGCTCGTTTGGCAGGTTCTCCCCACGGCCTAGCCAACGCATTGCTCAAGCTGGAACGGGCCGCCCAGCATATTCCTATGCAGGTTAACCCGGCTACCTCTCACCTTTTTATTGTTAACCCGCTGACAGCCGAGTCTTTCGCCCGTCTCTTTAGCACCCACCCACCCATTGCGGAAAGGGTGCGTCGTTTACAGCAAATGCAATAACCCTGATATCTTCCGGGCCTCTGTCTGCCGGACAGAGGCCCTTTTCTATGAAAAAATTTTACCATTCATGTGGGATATGATATACTCATGGATGGGCCGTTTTGAGTGGCCACCTAATGAAGGAGGTTGTCCGTATATGGAAATAACTCACCCACAAAAGACTATTGTGGTGAGTATTCAGGGATGGGAACTGGAAGTATTAGAAGGGCCGCGCAAAGTAAATGTAGATTTAATGGGAGAAATGCTGGAATTTAAAGGGATCTGGCTAACCGAACCGGAGCGGGGCGTGGTAACCGTACTCTGCTACCCGGAAAAGGTTTTTTACCTGGAAATAACTGAGGAGGAACTGCCGGTAAAAAGACCCGGTCGAAGAAATAATGTTACTTTCTTACGGCCCATTGATCAGATCCCGGAAAAAGATAGTTGAGCACCCGCACGGCCTCCTGCCGTGGAGTGCCCATCATAGCAGCCTAACTACGCCGCCGTAAAACTAACGGCGGTGTCGCTCTTTATGGGACTTCCCGTGGCGAGATTTCCCCTCACCGGAAGAGGCTACCTTTAATATGGCAAAACCGGCCTGACCCTCCACCATTACAGGTTCCACTTCCAGTGCTTCCTTGGGGCGCATAACCGTCTCCAGTTTTTTGAGCGTTTCCGGAGAGATGGGAGTTGATTTATCGTTTTTACTACCGGCCTTCCCGTCCGTGTGCTCCTGGTTGCTCTGTCCCGATTTGCCAGATGGAGGTTCTTCCCTGGTTTCAGCCAGTTCCAGGGCACAGGCCACCTCCTCCAGGACCTTCTCCTGTTTCTGCCCTACTTCCCGCACCTTTTCGCTACCCTGCCTGTCCTCCTCAAGACCGGCGGAAAAGTTATCTTGCATTTGTTCCCCCGGAAGTCCGGCTTCACTATTGATCTCCCTGTCTTCACCCCATAAGAGCTCGTAGCGCAGCTGGCGGCAATCGGAGAGAATCCTTTCCATGTCTGCCTCCAGTGCCCCGACAACAGCGGCTAATCTAGTGAGAAAGCCCTCCTGGAATCCTCCCTGGCCTTTAGCACTTTCCATTATACCGGGTAAATCAACCAGTTCTTCCTCTACTCTGTTGGCTAAATCCTGCAGGTGCTGCAGGGCCCCTGCAATCAGTTCCCCCAGGTCCTCCGCCAATTCCTCCTGCTCCCTGCGCAATTCCAGATACCGCACAATTTCTTCAATGGATAGATCGGCAATAGTGTTTTGTTCCAGCGCACTTAACTCTTCTACCAGCTCGTAATAGCGTTGTAGCAATTTCATCAACCTCCTGGCAAAGATTACCACTATTTTTATTCTACCATACATTACCTTTTCCTTCATAAAATAGCTAATTCTAGTTAAAATTTTATATTATTCTTAAACGGACTATATGTTTAAAAAAATTGGTAATGGTTAAAATAACACTGAATGCAACATTTCCAATCATGTGGGAGGTGAAATCCGGTGAACAGATACGGCTGGCTGGGAATCGTCTTTGGCATCTGGTTGATCATTGCTCCCTTTGTACTGGGCTATTCTAACGTAGTCAATGCCATGTGGAATGATATCATTTTAGGCATTCTTGTTGCTGTCAGTTCCTACCTGACCAACGCTGAGCTCAGGGGAGCAAGGGTTGGTGGAGGAGGAGAAAACAAATAACCCCTTCCACGCCCACACCCGCCCGGAATGTCGTTTCCGGGCGGGTGTGTTTTTTACTTTCGGTTGAAGGCCTAGCGCCGTATCACTGCCCAAGGTTAAGTTTCTTGACCAGAGTTGGCGGGTATGTCATACTGAAGCTAAAGAAGGGAGGCAACGGCCGTGCCGGGATTTAATCCTTTTACATCACCCCAAGCCGAGGAAATTGAGCAAAAAATAAAAAAGCTAAAGGAAACCTTTCCTGGCTTGTCTTTCCGGGAATTGGCCATCAAAATCATTCAGGAGAGGGCCCGGCAATGTGCGCTGGCAGGAATGCTCACTGCCCTACCGGCAGTAGTACCCGGCCTGGGTACATTGATGGCTGTACTGGGAGGAGTAGCTCTTGACGTAACCCTGCTTACCTACCTGCTGGGCCGCATGGTCCTCGAAGTAGCCGCCATTTACAACAATGACCTTACCGGTTACCGTTACCGGCGGGAAGCCTTTTGGGCCTTCGTTTTTGCCGCAGGGATAGGGAGCGCGGGAAACAGTCTTTCCCGGGCCGCCGTTAATCAGCTCTCCAAGGAAGCCTTCACTGCCCTGATGGAACGCACGTTTCTCTCATTGGGGGTGCGGTCAACCGCCCGTTCGAGCCTGGTGCGCATTATTCCACTATTAGGCTTACTGCTTGCTGGCGGGGTGAATTATTTCTTGGCCGTGGCCATGGGCAGGCGAGCCGTGCAATATTACGAAAAACGGCAGGAATGGCCGGGGAAAACGATAGACGTTTAATTTGTTGACACCCTTGACGTATCAAGCGCAAGCGCCACCAACAGAGGATGCAAATAGCCCAGCACTCACTGCAAATGAGGTTCATGTTATGAATCATTGCCAAATATGTAAGCGTAAAATAAACCCCACCTTGCAATCAGGTGGGGACAAAATCCAGCTTATTTACTGGCCCTGCAGGCAGGGGGTAACGAATCGGACCAGGGGAGTAACTGATCCAGGGCGTTACCGTCTGTGGGGTCCAGATTGGGAAGTCTTTCAAAAAGATAGCTGAGGTATTGGAAAGGATTCAACCCATTCTCCTTTGCCGTTTCTATGATGCTGTAAGTAATAGCGCTGGCCCGTGCACCCCGCGGAGTATTGGCAAACAACCAGTTCTTGCGGCCAATGACAAAGGGTTTGATCGACCGCTCACTCCGGTTGTT
>NZ_FQZM01000036.1 GCF_900142025.1 Desulfofundulus thermosubterraneus DSM 16057
CCTTTGTCATTGGCCGCAAGAACTGGTTGTTTGCCAATACTCCGCGGGGTGCACGGGCCAGCGCTATTACTTACAGCATCATAGAAACGGCAAAGGAGAATGGGTTGAATCCTTTCCAGTACCTCAGCTATCTTTTTGAAAAACTTCCCAACCTGAACCCTAAAGACAGTAACGCCCTGGATCAGTTACTCCCCTGGTCCGATTCGCTGCCCCCTGTCTGCAGGGCTAATAAATAAGCCAGATTATGTCCCCACCTGATTGCAAGGTGGGGTTTATTTTACGCTTACAGTTTCAGCCCGGGGATGACCGGGTTCCAGTGGTCCCCCAGATGCACGATTTCATCCACCGCTCCCGGGTTCTTGGGATCAACCACGTGGGGGGTTGTTACGGCTATAAAACATTCTGTGTAAGGGTACAAGCCCAGTAATGCATATGGTTTACGGGTTTTTCCCAAAGGAATCTTCCAATTCCGGCAACAGTGTTGCCAGGCCCTGTTCGGGGTCGGGAATGACGTTTATATTTTCAGACTTGAGAATTTCGTTCATTTCAAAGTAATCCACTCCCAGCATGTCTGCGCACTGCCGGATAGTCATCCGGCCCTCCCGGTAAGCCTGTACGGCCTCCTTTTTGTAGATTTCACGTAGCGCAAAGGAAACCAATTGTTGAAGGGCGGATGAACGGTCCAGGTACCTTTTGGAAGCATATGCGTCCAACCTTTTTAAGAGCACCGGATCAAACTCGGTGCTTATTCTTACTCTTTTTTCCATTGTCTCTTGGCCTCCAGGTAAAGTTTTGCTATTTTTTCGTCCAGTCGCCTGTGTTTTACCAAACCATCAAGGGCCGATTTGAAACTGTCATAGTTAAGATAATACAGAAGGAATTCCGGCGAGGTATGAACCTTCAGGCCGGCTCCAAGAGCCTTTTTACGCAACCTTATATCATCTGTCAACAGGACGGCCTTTCGCTGAAAAGCCAGGGATAAAACGCTATCATCCACCGGAGATACTCCTTTTGTTCCCAGGCGATTTGATACCGCCACGCTTTTGACCAGGGGTGGTTCGGGGAGAAAGACTTCACGGCTGATCAGAAACGCATCGGCGTAGCCCCGGTGTAAACCTGTTTCAACAACTTCCTGGTACACTTCCTCCGGGCAAAGGGCGGGCCCGGGCAGCAGCTTAATCAACTGGAGGGCGTTAATCCTGGACAGCGAGATTAAGAACGATGAGTCCACCACATATTCAGGCAATGCTTTCACCCGCTTATGATTGCGTGTTTGATATAGTCACACTGATGGGCGATGCCCCTTTCATCCAGCAGCACGATGCTGTCGCCCCCATACAAATCCTCCTTGTATTTGCGGGAGCCAGTACCCGGCCCCTTAAACATGCCAATTAACTCTGCCAGGGGGTCATCAGGGCCGCCACGGAATTCTTCGTTTTCTATAGGAAGGGTGATTCCTAATTTGCGGAATAACTCTTCCTTTTGCTTTGGGGTCAGTTTTTTGATTTCCTCAACCAAACGTTCAACTGCCATTTGATTTCACCTCGTTGTCCAGTATACCATATCCTGTAAATAAGAGCAACAATTATGCGGTGAGCTATCATGCCGGCCGCTTTTTAATTGTGAGGTGGCAGATCATGAAAGAAAAGACTCTCGTGATACTCGACTCCGTTATGAAACAGGGGTTCACACCAGTACTAATTGCCGTACTGAAGAAGCGGGAGCTGTCGATCGAAGCAAAGGGTTTGTACATGGTTCTCTTGATGTTTGCTTATGGCAGGGGAGCGACCGCCGGGAACTGGCTGAGGTGACGGGGTTTTCGGAGAGGAAGGTTGACCGGCCTTTACAGGAGCTCGAACAAAAAGGCTATCTCCCCGTTCTCGCCCATTTTGGGAGGGACAAAGAATGCGGGAAAAGACACTGATCACCCTGGACCCGACTTTGAAATAAGGGTTTCGCTTCCACACCCAACGCTATTCTGACGGCACGCGGGCTGAGCATGCAGGCGGAGTGTATTTACATGCTCCTTCTCATGTTCGCCTGGCAGGACGGCGAATGCTGGCCCGGCCAGGCGCGCGTCGCCGAAGCGGCCAACTGCAGCGTCAATACCGTTGAAAAGTACCTGAAGGAACTGCAGGACTACGGGCTGATTTCCTGGAAACGCCGGGGGCTGGGGTGGCCAAATGTATATGGTGGACAGCAGGTACCCTGGCTGTTTTACCGCCCGTTCGGCGGGTGACAAATATATTAAATTGCGGACTAGAAAAAGGGCGGCCTGGAAGGGCCACCCAGTTTGAGGCAGTCATAAAATCACTACATTTCTTCCGCAGATGTTACCTGCAATTCTATCCCTACTGCCCGTTTACCTCCTCAGCCAGTTCCAGGATCCTGGCCAGCACCTTTTGCCTGCGGGCTTCGATATCCTGGAAGTTCATGTTCGGGATATAGTAGGCTTCCATTTCGTCGTGGACCTTCTTGGCGCGGTGGATGAAATCCACCGCCTCTTCCATGCAGCGCCGGTACATCTCCCGGGCGGTATCCCTTTCGGCCTGCAAAACCGGGTCGGACACGGGCCTGACACAGGTCATGGTATCCACAACCACGTCGCCGTTTTGGGGTTTATAATAGTGGGGCTCTACGGAGTTAACCACCGCCAGGTTCAGCCCGGGGATGACCAGGTGTTCGATCCGGGACGGGTCCAGGGCACAGTGGTAGGCTTCTACGTCGAACCCGCGCATTAAAGCGGCATCCATAATCCGCCGGACCAGGGTGGTCTTGCCCGTACCGTCGTCGCCATTGATAATATAACGTTTCTTTAAGTGACCAACGATAGTGTCCAGATAGCTCACCGTCCCGTCGGGGGTGATGGCCGTAGCAAAAAGGTGGCGGGCTTTGGGGTTATCTGTCTGACGTGTTTGCCCCGCAAAGATTTCGTGGGTCAAATCAAGCGCGAGCTTATCAAAGGCACCCACATTAAAGGCGCCGGTTTCCCGGTAATGGTTGCGTACCTCTTCCAGAAAGAGGTGGGCGGCGGCCAGGTAGCTGTAGGCCCGTTTAAATAGCCGTCCTATTTCCTGGTTTAAAGCCAGGATTTCTCTTTTATGTGCCCGCAGGCCTTCTTCGTTCCAGTGGTCCCCCAGGTGAACAATTTCATCCACCGCTCCCGGGTTCTTGGGATCAACCACGTGGGGAGCGGTGCCGTCAAGCAATGCCACCTTGATGGCCGGAATAACTACCCCGTCCAGCGAGCCGTTGTCCGAAGAGCAGCAATGGAATTCCACGTTGTAACCCCGCTCCAGCATTTCCTCGCCAATCTTGCGCATAAAAGTTGACTTCCCGACACCGGGCCCCCCCTTAATAACAAAAATGCGGGTGGCGTCGGGTTCAATAATGTAGTCGTAAAACGAGTAAAATCCCCGGCAGGTGTTGCCTCCCGGGAAAACCTTTTTTAGCCTTCCCTTACTCAATATGCGTACCCCCCAGATTGGTTTTTGGGGAAATATATGCTTATTTGCAAGTTAAAATGACACGTTGCTATAATTTTGGGATTGAAAAACTGGCTTCACGGGGGTATGGCACCCTTAAAAGACGGCCTTGCCGGCTGTTTCCCGCCTCAATTTCAACATGTTATAATGTAATTCAGTGACGAAAAAGGTGGAGTGTGGTCCCGGTGTACAGGACCCGCATTGTTGTTGCCGAAAGCGACAGGGATTTTCGCGTCCGGCTTAAAGAGATCCTGCGCCATGCGGGATACATGGTGATTGGGGAAACGCAGGACGGCCGGTCCTTACTGCAGATAGTCTTTCAAACCACCCCGGAACTGGTGATTCTGGAATACCGCCTTCCAGGGAGTGAGGGTATAGATGTGGCCGGCATTATCGAAGAACATCATGTGGCTCCGGTGGTGCTCACGGCCGACTTGCACCAGCAAAATGTGGCCGAGCTGGTACGTTCCCCCGGGGTTTACGGGGTGCTCCCCAGGCCTTTGCAGGAGGAAATGGTGGTGCCGACCATTGAAATGGCCCTGGCTTCCTTTGAGCGGACCATGCGGCTGGAAAAGGAAATAAGAGGCCTGCGCAAAGCCCTGGAAGAGCGCAAGTTGACGGAGCGGGCCAAGGGTTTGCTTATGGAGAGAAAAGGAATGACGGAGCGGCAGGCCTATAAATACCTGCAAAAGCTAAGTATGAATCGCTGCGTACCTTTAGCCCGGGTGGCCCGGGAAGTTATTATGGCCCTGGAAAAGTAAGGGTATTTGCAAATTTTTGCGGCGGGACTAACTGTATACAGTATTTCTTATCAAGAACATCTTGATCTCCCGGGCAATCCTGTTATAATCATCCTTGTACGGTTTTTTTCAGGGCAATGGCGTCCTGGTTCAGGTCTGTAAGGTAAACACGGGCCTGAAGCAGGGCGTTTTTTGTTTTCTTGTCCCTGAGTTTTGGAAGGAGAGATCACCATGCCCACCCTGACCGCCGAAGACGTACTCCACAAAGCCCGGGAATACAATGTCAAGTTTATCCGGTTGCAGTTTACCGATGTCTTCGGTGTTTTGAAAAATATAGCCATCACTGTGGAGGAACTGCCCCGTGCGCTGGAAGGCCGGGTGATGTTTGACAGCTCGGTGATCGAGGGTTTCGTCCAAAACCGTGAGTCGGACATTTACCTGCTCCCCGACCCGGCCACTTTTGTGGTCTTTCCCTGGCGGCCCCGGGAAGGGGCTGTGGCCCGGTTGATCTGTGATGTACTGACCCCCCGGGGTGAACCTTACGGCGCCTGTTCCCGGGCGGCTTTAAAGCGGGTGCTGTCAAGGGCGAAAGAAATGGATCTGGAGTTCCAGGTAGGAGCGCAGATCGAATTTTTCCTTTTCCATACCGATGCCCAGGGCAAGCCGACCGTTACCACCCACGACCGGGCAGGATATTGTGACCTTACGCCGGTGGATCTGGGTGAAAATGCCCGGCGGGATATGGTGCTCACCCTCCAGGAAATGGGCCTAGATGTTTCTTCTTCCCACCATGAGATTGCGCCGGGGCAGCATGAAATCTTCCTTAAAGAAGATGACGCTTTAACTGTGGCCGACAGCATTGCCACCTTTAAATTTGTGGTGCGCACCATTGCCCAGCGGCACGGCCTGCACGCCTCCTTTATGCCCCGCCCCCTGGCCTGTTACAACGGCTCGGGAATGCATTTGCACCAGTTTCTGTGGCGGGACGGTGAAAATGCCTTTTACGATCCTGCGGGGGAGCACCAGCTAAGCGAGCTGGCCTACCGTTATATAGCGGGGTTGATTACCCATGCCGGGGCCTTAACGGCCATTACCAATCCGCTGGTCAACAGTTACAAGCGTCTTGTACCCACTGACCTGGCTCCGGTACTGGCCGCCTGGTCGGAGGAAAACCGCAGCACCATGATCCGTGTGCCAGCCCAGCGACAGGAAGGTACCCGGGTAGTTTTACGCAGCCCCGATCCTACCGCCAATCCCTATCTGGCCCTGGCTGCCTCCCTGGCAGCCGGATTGGACGGCATCGAACGCGGCCTGGTGCCCGGGGCACCCCTGTCGGAGAACCATGCGCCGGTAAGGGAGCTGGTTCGCCGCATTGGCCTGCCTCGCCACCTAGCGGACGCGTTGCGGGCTCTAGCCGGTGATGCAGTGATCCAGAACGCTCTGGGGAAGGAGATTACCGGTCGCTTCCTGGAAGCCAAAGAAGACGAGTGGGAGCGCTATCAGGCCCAGGTGCACCAGTGGGAGCTGGATGAGTATTTGACTAACTTCTAGTTCCGGGATTTTGCTACCAGGACACTTTGTGAAAGAAACAATCCGGGGTATTCCCGGTGGAAAAATAATAGATGAGAAGGGGGGGGATGGCTGGCGAAAATTGAAGGGCAAAAGACTGGCTCGATAGTGAAAAACGGCGGGTAAAAAATTCCGGCTTGGTGTTGACCACCAGGCCGGCACCAGAGAAGAGAACATTTTTGAAAGAACCATTACCTTAATTTTACCGTGTTTTTTAGGAGGATGGAACAATGAGTTTTAGTAAAGGTGTTAACGCCACTGCAGCTACTCTGACCCGGCTGCGCACCGGTGAGAGCTATTGTCCCTTTAGCGGGATGTGTGTAACTTGTCTGGACGGCTGCCCCGGCCTTTGTGAAATAGGTAAATCTTCCGTGCGGGGCAAGGAAGTGCTCTATCCCCAACCCTTTGGCAAAACTACCTCTGCTTCCCAGAAGGATTACCCGGTGGATTATTCCCACTTCAACATCCTCGGTACCGCCGTGGGTGCCCACGGTATTGAAGCCGATCCCGACAGGGCCATTTTCCCGGCAGTCAGCCTGGAAACCGCTGTGGGAGCCAACGCTGATTTAAAACTGAACCTGCCCATTGTAGTTGCTGCCATGGGGTCCACCAATGTAGCTGCCAATAACTGGGACCACTTGGCCGCCGGGGCAGCTGTATCCGGGGTGGGCATTGTTATCGGTGAAAACGTATGCGCCATGGACCCCAATGCGGAAATAAAGGATGGGCGCGTTGTCCATTCCCCCAACCTTGCCAGGCGGGTGAAGGACTTCCAGGAATGGTACAACGGTAAGGGATTTATTGCCGTACAGGCCAATGTGGAAGATACCAAACTGGGGGTCCAGGAGTACGCCATTGAAAAGCTGGGCGTGGAGGCTGTAGAGCTCAAGTGGGGGCAGGGGGCCAAGGACATCGGCGGCGAAGTTAAGCTGGACAGCCTGGAGCGGGCGCTGCAGCTAAAGAGCCGCGGGTACATTGTGCTGCCCGATCCCACGGATCCCAGGGTGCAGGCGGCCTACCGGGCCGGTGCTTTCAGTGAGTTTGAGCGCCATTCGCGCATCGGCATGGTGGAATACGAGTCCTTTATGGCCCGGGTGGAAGAACTGCGTAGGGTCGGGGCAAAGTATGTCTTCCTGAAGACCGGCGCCTACCGTCCGGCCGACCTGGCCCGGGCAGTAAAATATGCCTCTGATGCCAGGCTCGACCTGCTCACCGTTGATGGTGCCGGCGGCGGTACCGGTATGAGCCCCTGGCGGATGATGAATGAGTGGGGCGTGCCAACCGTCTACCTGCAGGCGCTGCTGGTCAAGTACCTGGATAGACTGGCGGCCAAGGGCGCCTATGTCCCGCCGGTGGCTATTGCCGGTGGTTTCACCCTGGAGGATCACATGTTCAAGGGACTGGCCATTGGTGCTCCCTACGTGAAAGCTATCGGCATGGCCCGCTCGCCCCTGACGGCGGCCATGGTGGGTAAGACTGTGGGCGAAGCCGTAAAATCCGGCAAGGTGCCCAATGAGTACAAGAAATACGGTGAGTCCCTTGAGCAGGTCTTCATTGCCGCCAGCGAGCTGAAGGAAAAACTGGGTGCCGAGGCCTTTGAAAAGCTGCCCGTGGGAGCCATCGGTGTCTACACCTACTTTGAACGGCTTGCCCAGGGCCTGCGGCAGTTCATGTGCGGCGCCCGCAAGTTTGCCCTGTCCTACATCACCCGGGACGATGTGACCGCCCTGACCAGGGAAGCTGCTGAAATTACCGGCATCAGGTACGTCATGGATGTGGATGCCGAAGAGGTAGAAGAAATTTTGGGTTAACACAAAAAAAACTGTTGCCAAGGGCCGGGGTACGGATTATAATAAAGGCATGCTAAAGAATTATTTTGTGGGTACAATGATGTGCCCGGCCATGAACAGGCAATGATGCCCTCGACAGGTCATAAGGCCTTGAAGAGGGCATTTTTCCTTCCCGGGAAGGTGGTAGTTTTTCCAGTAGTCCGGCAACGCCCGGCGGGTTGGTTACCTGGAACAATTTGGGAGGAAAATCTCCATGGCGGAACAGAGAATAGTGCTGGTAGATAGCGATGCCACCTGGAGAAAGTCCATTAAAGCCGTGCTCACCAAGCTGGGATACTGGGTCGTGGGTGAGGCATCGGATGGCCTTTCGGGCCTCAAGCTGGTGCGCAGCCGGCAGCCGGATCTGCTGATCATCGAGGCTGGGGTGCCGGGCATGGACGGGCTGGAAGTGGCACGCATTCTCCATGAGGATAAGTTGGCCCCAGTGATCGTGCTGGTTAACTCCATGAGTCCCGGCCTTTTAGATAAAGCCAAAGAGGCGCGGGTATCGGCCCTCCTGACCAAGCCGGTGGATGAAAGTACCCTGTTGTCCGCCGTGGAACTGGCCCTGGCCAACTACCAGGAAATCATCAAGCTGGAAAACCAGGTCCAGGAATTAAAGGAAGCCCTGGAAACCCGTAAATTAGTCGAAAAAGCTAAGGGAATCCTGATGGAGACACTGGGACTCACGGAAGCCGAGGCATTCCGGCGCATGCAAAAAAGCAGCATGGACAAACGCATTTCCATGCGTCAGGTTGCCGAAGCCATCATCCTGGCCCATAACTTAAAAAGTTAAGGTATAATGACGTACCGAAAAATGGGCAAAGGCGCCCTGTGGGGAATTAAGCATGAAACTATTCCCCTGGGGGCGCCTTTTCCATTTTGGAAAATTTCAAGAAGGTGGTTGTTTTATGGACGAAGCAATCAAAAAAGAAGTACTGGCCAAAGCGAGGGAAATGGGTGTAAAGTTCATCCGCCTGCAGTTTACCGACATTCTCGGTGTGCTCAAAAATATGGCCATCACCGTGGAACAGCTGGAAAAGGCCCTGGACGGGGAGCTGATGTTTGACGGCTCATCCATTCACGGATTTACCCGCATTGAAGAGTCCGATATGTACCTTCGTCCCGATCCCAAAACTTTTGCTGTATTCCCCTGGCGTCCCCGGGATGGTGCCGTGGCCCGGCTCATGTGCGATGTCTATAATCCCGACGGCACCCCTTATGCCGGTTGCCCCCGCAACACCTTAAAGAAGGTCCTAGCCCAGGCTGCGGAGATGGGCTTTACCATGAATGTGGGACCTGAGATGGAATTCTTCCTTTTCCAGGTGGATTCTGAGGGACGTCCCACCCTGCGCACCCACGATAAGGCCGGTTACTTCGACCTCAGCCCTGTGGATCTGGGGGAGAACGCCCGCCGGGCTATGGTGCTCACCCTGGAGGAGATGGGCTTTGAAATCGAGGCTTCCCACCACGAGGTGGCTCCCGGCCAGCATGAAATTGACTTTAAGTATTCTGATGCCCTGGATTGTGCCGATAAAATTGTGACCTTCAAATTTGTGGTGCGGACCATTGCCCAGCGGCACGGTTTACATGCCACGTTCATGCCCAAGCCTGTCTATGGCATTAACGGCAGCGGCATGCACACCAACCAGTCCCTCTTCCGGGGGAACGAAAATGCTTTCTATGACCCTTCCGCCCCCGACGGGTTGAGTGATATTGCCCGTTACTACATCGGCGGTCTAATGAAGCATGCCCGGGCCCTGGCCGCGGTGACCAACCCTACGGTAAACTCCTATAAACGTCTGGTGCCCGGTTATGAGGCCCCGGTTTATATTGCCTGGTCGGGGCGCAACCGCAGCCCGCTGATCCGCATCCCGGCCAAGCGGGGCATGTCCACCCGCATTGAGCTGCGCAACCCCGATCCGTCCTGCAACCCCTACCTGGCCCTGGCGGTCTGTCTGGCGGCCGGCCTGGATGGGATTAAAAACCGCATTGCGCCGCCGCCTCCCTGTGACCGCAACATTTACGAGATGACCGCTGCCGAGCGGCGGGAACTGGGCATCGAGAGCCTGCCCGCCAGCCTGGAGGAAGCCCTGCAGGAACTGGCCAGGGACGAAGTGATCAGGGGAGCTCTGGGCGAGGACATTTACACCAAGTTTGTCGAGGCCAAACAAAAGGAATGGGAAAACTACCGCGTCCAGGTTCACCCCTGGGAAATTGAAGAGTACCTAACCAAGTTTTAAAAAGTTTTGTTACCATCCTCCTAATAGCCCTGCCGGGGATACCCGGTAGGGCATTTTTTCCAGGGTAAAAAATTTGTCAAAAAGCCCTTTTCTTTTGAGGTATTTATGGTATATACTATAAACTAGCTTTAAAATAACGGTGCAACAACATAATTCGGGTACGATGTTGTATCCGGAAGGGGCAATGGGGCCCACATGCAGCAGGTGAAACCGCTATCCTGCAGGTGTGGCCTTTTTTTCGTAAATAGCCCCGGTTTTTTAGAAGGGAGAGGTTGAAGGCCCGTGGCTCAGTTGACTAACGATGATGTAAGGCATCTGGCCAAAGAACTGGGAGTGAAATTTATCCGCCTGCAGTTTACCGATATTTTCGGAGTATTGAAAAACGTATCCATTACCGTGGAACAGCTGGACAAGGCTTTAAACGGAGAGCTTATGTTTGACGGCTCTTCCATTGAAGGTTTCGTTCGTATCGAAGAATCGGACATGTACTTGCGCCCGGACCCGGCCACGTTTGTGGTCTTTCCCTGGCGCCCCCGGGACGGGGCGGTGGCCCGGTTGATATGTGATATTTTTAACGCCGACGGCACGCCTTTTATCGGCGACCCCCGTTATGTGCTCAAGCGTGTTATAGCCGAAGCCCGGGAAATGGGCTTTACGATGAACGTGGGGCCGGAGGCGGAATTTTTCCTCTTCCACGTAGACAGTGACGGCCGTCCCACCACCATCACCCACGACCGGGCTGGTTATTTTGACCTGACGCCCGTGGATTTGGGTGAAGATGCCCGGCGGGACATGGTCCTCACCCTGGAGCAGATGGGTTTTGAAATCGAGGCTTCCCACCATGAGGTGGCTCCCGGACAGCACGAAATTGATTTTAAATACGCCGATGCCCTGGATACCGCCGACAAGGTGGTCACCTTTAAGTTTGTGGTGCGCACCATCGCCCAAAGGCACGGGCTGCATGCCTCCTTCATGCCCAAGCCCATATTCGGCATTGCCGGTTCGGGCATGCACTTAAACCAGTCCCTTATGAAAAACGGGGAGAATGCCTTTTACGATCCCCAGGCACCCCTGCAGTTGAGTGATACGGCCCTGTATTACATCGGTGGCTTGATAAAGCACGCCCGGGCCATTGCCGCCATAACCAACCCGACGGTAAACTCGTACAAGCGTCTGGTTTCCGGTTACGAGGCACCGGTGTATATCGCCTGGTCCTCCCGCAATCGCAGCCCCCTCATCCGTATTCCGGCCAAGCGGGGCCAGTCAACCCGCATCGAGTTGCGCAGCCCGGACCCGTCCTGCAACCCGTACCTGGCCCTGGCAGTGTGCCTGGCGGCGGGGCTGGACGGTATTAAAAACCGCATTTTGCCTCCGCCGCCTTGTGACTGTAACATTTATGAAATGAGTGTCAGGGAACGGGAGGAGCGGGGCATCGGCTGCCTGCCCGAGAGTTTGAAGGAAGCCCTGGATGAGCTGGAGCGGGACGAGGTGATCAAGGAAGCTCTCGGCCCCCACGTATACAGCCGCTTTATGGAGGCCAAGCGCATCGAATGGGACCGCTATCGCGTGCAGGTGCATCCCTGGGAGATTGAAGAGTACCTGACCAAGTATTAACCTTGCTCGTTCCAGGCCGGAGCACCGGACGACGAGGAACGCTCGCTATCGAAGTGTACGACATTAATAAGACAAATGAAACCGGCACAACGGTGTGCCGGGGTAACGAGGGCAACGAGGCCCACGTGCAGGTCACCTTTCAAGGAGGAAAATTTCCATTTCCATCCCACAGGCCTGCCGTGGGCTTTTATTTTTTAGATTGCCGGAAGGAGAAGTGAACATGCCTCGAGTTGTGGTCAAGCCGGAAGTCTGTATTGGTTGCCACCTCTGTGAGGTCTGGTGCGTGGTGGCACATTCACGCAGTAAAAACATTCTTAAAGCATTTCTCTATGAAACGCCACGGCCGGTACCCCGGGTGGTGGTGGAAGAAAACCTGCCCTTTACCCTCCCCGTGCATTGCCGGCACTGTAGTGAACCGTCCTGCGTGGAGGCATGCATCAGCGGGGCATTGTACAGGGATCCCCTCACGGGCCGGGTGGAACACGACGCCGGCCGCTGTGTGGGCTGCTACAGCTGCGTTATGGCCTGTCCCTACGGGGCAGTGGTCATGGATGAAGTCAACCGTAAAATAGCCAGGTGCGATCTGTGTAAGGAAATGGGAGAACCGACCTGCGTGAAGCAGTGTCCCAACCGGGCTCTGGTTTACCAGGATTCGTTCACCAGTTAAGCAAGGGGGAAGCTTATGGAGAGGTTTGATTATCTGATCATTGGTAACTCCGTAGGTGCGGTGGGTTGCATTGAAACCCTGCGTTCATTCGATAAAGGCAGTTCCATAGCTGTTATCGGGGAAGAACCACACCATGTCTATTCCCGGGCACTGCTGCCCTATTACCTGGATAATGAAGTGCCCGTGGAGAAAATGCTCTACCGACCGGTGGATTTCTATGAGCGTCTGGGGGTTACCCCTGTGCTAGGCCGGCGGGCTGTGGGCCTGGATACGGCCGGACACGTAGTAAAACTGGATGACGGCCGGACCATCTCCTATGGAAAACTGCTGCTGGCCACTGGCGGGCGGCCTATTGTACCCCCCATACCGGGACTGGATACGGAAAAAGAGAACATCAGTAACTTTGTGGCGTTGCAGGACCTGCAACGGATCAGCCGCCTGCTTCCGCTGGCCCGGCGGGCGGTGGTGCTCGGTGGGGGGATCATCGGCCTTATGGCAGCCGAGGCGCTGCATAAGAAGGGTCTGGAAGTCAGCGTGGTGGAACTGGCCCCCCGCGTGCTAGCGCCGGTGGTGGATGAGTTTACCTCCCGGTTGATTGAGGAGGCCTTCCGCCGGTCCGCCGTGGCCATATATACCGGAACCACCTTTAAAGAAGTCCAGGGCGGGGAGCGGGCCACCGGAGTGGTGCTCACCGACGGTACTTCCCTCCCCTGCGACCTGCTGGTGGTGGCCGTGGGTGTGGTCCCCCGGGTGGACCTGGCCAGGGAAGCCGGATTGGCCGTGAACCGGGGTATTCTGGTGAATCAACAGATGGAAACATCCGCTGCCGGTGTTTATGCCTGTGGAGACTGTGCCGAAGTTTACGACTTCCTGATGGGTAACCGGCGCGTGCTCCCCCTGTGGCCCAATGCCTACGCTGGCGGCCGGGTGGCCGCGTACAACATGCTGGGTATGAAGCGGGAATATGACCGGGCCACCTCCATGAATGCCATGCACTTTTTCGACCTGAACATTATCACGGCCGGTCTTAACACGGCAGGTGAAAAGGATGGCTTTGAGGTTATCAGCCGTTTTGATGCCAGCTCCCGCAGCTACCGGAGGTTTGTGTTGAAGGACGACCGCATTCACGGGTTTACCCTGGTGACCGGGATTGCCCGGGCGGGTATCTTCCTTCACCTGATGCGCCGGGGTTGCCCTGTTACTTCCTTTAAAGAGAAGCTCCTGGAGGGGGAATTTGGTTACCTGACCATTCCGGAAGGCCTGAGACGGGAGTTACTGATCGATGAAGGAGTGATGAGCGAACATGCGGTCGCAAATCAGTGAACGTTACCTGCCTGAAAAAGATTCCCAGGCCTGCGGTTTGTTTGGAGTAATGAACACAACCGGGGAAAGGTTTGGCGGGGAAATGGCCATAAACGCCATGATCAACATGAAGGTGCGGGGTAACGGCCTGGGCGGCGGTTTTGCCATTTACGGGCTTTACCCGGAGTACAAGGATTACTACGCCCTGCACATCATGTTTGAGCGTCACCAACTGGGGGCCAAAGAAATAGTGGATGAGTTTCTGGCCGACCATTTCCACGTGGTCTATGATGAAGAAATCCCCACCAATAAAAAGGCAACGGTTCTGAATCCGCCGGTGGTGTGGCGTTATTTCGTATCTCCCCGTCAGTACATGGAAGAAGGAAATAACCTATCAGATGACGAGTTCGTGGTGGAAAAAGTGATGTACATCAACACCCGGATCGATGGTGCTTACGTCTTTTCTTCCGGGAAGGACATGGGCGTTTTTAAAGGGGTGGGTTTCCCCGAGGAGATTGCGGATTACTTCATGCTTGACCGGTTGTACAAAGGATACATCTGGACTGCCCACAGCCGTTTTCCCACCAATACGCCCGGATGGTGGGGCGGGGCACACCCTTTTTCCATCCTGGACTGGACGGTGGTGCATAACGGTGAGATCTCTTCCTACGGCACCAACCGGCGTTATCTGGAAATGTTTGGCTACTACTGTACCCTTTATACGGATACGGAAGTGATGGCCTATGCCGTGGACCTGCTCATGCGCCGGCAGGGCCTGCCCATAGAGGTGGTGTCCAGGATCTTCGCCGCCCCCATGTGGGACATCATTGAGCATATGGAACCGGAACGCCGGGAGCTTTATAAGACCCTGCGCATGGCCTACGCCCCTCTGTTGATGAACGGCCCCTTTACGGTTATCGTCGCCCATCATAACGAAATGTTCGGTCTGACCGACCGCATCAGGCTGCGGCCAATTACAGCTGCCGCGGCGGGGGATTTTGTCTTTCTTTCTTCCGAAGAGGCGTCCATCCGGGCCGTGGCTCCCCGTCTGGACCTGGCCTGGACGCCGCCGGGGGGCGAGCCGGTAGTGGCCCGGCTGCATACTAAAGACCATCTGGCCAGCCTGGCCCGTGCAGTGTAATAAGTTAATATGGTGCCAGGCACCTTATTAACTTATGTGCTGACCGGTATTTAACAAGATCACACATAATGAGGGTGAGATAACATGTTTTCCCATCTATTACCCGAGTTTCTGGTTGAACGCCGCAGTGACCGGTGTATAAAATGCCGGGTCTGTGAGCGGCAGTGCCCCAACGGGGTTCACCATTACGATACAGAACTGGACCTCATGTTCAGCGATGAAAGCCCATGTGTGGGGTGCCAGCGTTGTGTGGTATTCTGCCCCACCAATGCCCTTTCTGTATACCCGCACCCGACGACCTATCGCCCCAATGCCAGCTGGACCAGGGAGAAGCTGCAGGATTTAAAGAAACAGGCCGAGACCGGAGGGGTTATTCTGACCGGCAGCGGCAATGACAAGCCCTACCGGATTTACTGGGACCACCTGGTCCTGAATGCCTCCCAGGTAACCAACCCTTCCATTGACCCGCTGCGGGAGCCCATGGAACTGCGTACTTACCTGGGGCGCAAGCCGGATACCCTGGAAGTGGAAGTGTGTGGGGACAAAGTGTCCATTACATCCCGGCTTTCACCCAATGTGCCCGTGGAAACGCCCATTCTTTTCTCGGCCATGTCCTACGGTGCCATTAGCTACCAGGCTTTTGTGTCCCTGGCCATGGCCGCTAAAGAGTTCGGTACCCTCTTCAATACCGGTGAAGGCGGTCTGCCCCGGGAAATGCGGGAAAAGTTCGGCCAAAATGCCATCGTGCAGTGTGCCAGCGGGCGCTTTGGGGTGGACCCGGAGTATTTAAACTCGGCAGCCGTGGTGGAAATCAAGATCGGCCAGGGGGCCAAGCCGGGTATTGGCGGTCACCTGCCGGGAGAAAAGGTGGCGGCCAACATTGCCCTGACCCGGATGATCCCTGAGGGTACCGATGCCCTCTCCCCGGCGCCGCAGCATGACATTTATTCCATTGAAGACCTGTCCATGCTCATCTATGCCTTGAAAGAGGCCACCAACTACGAAAAGCCGGTTTCCGTCAAGATTGCGGCGGTGCACAACGTGGCGGCCATTGCCTCCGGCATAGTCAGGGCCGGAGCAGATATCGTGGCCATTGACGGCCTGCGGGGCGGTACCGGTGCCGCGCCCAAAGCCATCCGGGATAACGTGGGTATTCCCATCGAGCTGGCTTTAGCGGCAGTGGACCGGCGGCTGCGGGAAGAGGGCATCAGGCACAAGTGCTCCATCATCGCGGCCAGCGGTGTCCGCTGCAGTGCAGACGTGATCAAAGCCATTGCCCTGGGAGCGGACGCGGTGTACATCGGCTCGGCGGCACTGGTGGCCATGGGCTGCACCCTGTGCCAGAAATGCTATACCGGCAAATGTGCCTGGGGTATCTGCACCCAGGATCCCTACCTCACCCGCCGCCTGAACCCGGAAATCGCCAGCCAGCGGCTGGTCAACCTGCTGCGGGGCTGGAGCCATGAGATCAAGGAAATGCTGGGCGGCATGGGCATTAACGCCATTGAAAGCCTGCGGGGCAACCGGGAGCACCTGCGCGGGGTGGGCCTGGAGGGCTGGGAACTGGACGTGCTGGGAGTAAAAGGAGCGGGAGAGTGAGAGTATGGCGGTAAGTTGTGCCCGATATGGGCTGCGGGAAATGTTTTTAGGTGGTGTTAGATCCCTTGATGAACTGAGGAGCCGCCTTTCAATAGATGGACAGGGGGCAGAAATAGACGCCCGGGATCTTGTGCATAAGGAAATAAATGATCTGATTCGAGAAGCGGCCCTTTCCGGCGCTCGCAAGATCACTCTGCTAAACGTTTGCGGCCAGCGTTACATCGGGACGCGGCTCTTCCTCCCACATCAGGACGGCAAAATAGAAATTCATGTTTATTCCACCCCTGGCAACGATCTGGGAGCTTTCCTGGCCGGGCACCGTATCGTGGTCCACGGCAACGCCCAGGACGGGGTGGGTAACACCATGGATGACGGCGAGATCGTGGTTCACGGGCGGGCTGGGGATATCGTGGCCATGGCTATGCGCGGCGGCAAGATTTTTATCCGGGACAGCGTCGGTTACCGGGCGGCCATCCATATGAAGGAGTATACCGGTAAGGTGCCGGTACTGGTAATCGGCGGGACGGCCCAGGACTTCTTTGGCGAGTACATGGCCGGGGGTATTGTGATCCTGCTGGGTCTAAACCTCAAGCCCGGCGAGCGCCACCACGCCCACTACGTCGGCACGGGCATGCACGGCGGGGTAATTTACCTGCGGGGAGAGGTTGCCCCCCACCAGCTGGGCAAGGAAGTGGGCGTGCTGGAGCTCGATGAGAATGACCGCCAGGTTTTGCACCAGTATGTCGGCGAATTTGCCCGGCACTTTAACCTCAATGCGGAAAGCATCCTGGATGACCGTTTTGTCAAGCTGAAGCCGGTATCCAAAAGACCTTACGGCAGGATTTACGCCTATTAGACTAATTTTCGGTGACACAGGCAGCGCCTCTGAGGTTGTCGGGAGGCGCTGCTTTTTTTCAGCCACAAAGCACTGCAAAAATTCCCCGGTCTGGATTATAATCAAGTGCGGAAGGAAATGGGCTTGTCAGGTGTTATCCCTATGTATCGTCCTTACGTTAATCTGATATTCAACGGTACGGGTTTTATGTTAAAATAGACGTATTCCAGAAGAACGGAGGGATAGGCGTGAAACATACCTTGGCGGTGCTGGTGTTGAACAAGCCAGGGGTGCTGGCCCGGATTTCCGGCCTGTTAAGCAGGAGGGTATTCAATATAGAAAGCATTGCCGCCGGTTACACCGAGGAGCCGGACATTACCCGCATTACCATTGTAGTTAACGGAGACGACCGGGAACTGGACCAGGTGGTCAAACAGCTGTCCAAGCTGATTGATGTGATCAAGATCCAGGAACTGCACAGCAGTGACTCCATTGAGCGGGAGCTGGCTCTGATCAAGGTGAAGGCGGATGCAGCCCGCCGCTCCGACATTGTCGACATTGTCGAAATCTTCCGGGCGAACATTGTGGACGTCAACCGGGAAACAATGGTTGTTGAACTTACCGGTGACGAAGAAAAGATCAATGCCCTTTGCGCGGTGCTGGAGGATCACGGAATTGTGGAAATGGTGCGTACGGGCAAAATTGCCTTGTGCCGGGGCCCCGGAGCAACCAAGTATTATCAGGAACAGTAAATAATACCCCTTTTCAGCCAACTATTGACATAACACCTGCTCAGGTGTATATAATATGTTATACTGGTAGTTTTGCCGTCGGATTTAAGGAGGGTATGGCTGGTGGCTCAGGTGAAAAGAATTATGATTAGCCTTCCCGATAATCTCCTGGCCGAGGTGGATGGAATAGTGGCAGCCGAAAGGCTAAACAGGAGCGAACTGATCCGGGAGGCCATGCGCTTCTACATTGCCGAACGTAAGCGCCAACAACTGCGGGAGCAGATGAAAAAGGGATATCAGGAAATGGCCAAAATCAACCGGGAATTAGCCGCTGAACAGTGGCTGGGAACAGAAGCCTTACGACACTATGAAAAGGCGGAGGTAAAATAAACCGATGCAGGTCCGCCGTGGCGACATCTTCTACGCCGACCTCAGCCCGGTGGTGGGTTCGGAGCAGGGTGGTACCCGCCCCGTATTAATTCTTCAGAATGATATTGGCAACCAGTACAGCCCCACCACCATTGTGGCGGCCATTACTTCTCAAATTGCTAAGGCCAAGCTTCCCACCCATGTGGAAATGCCCGCAAGTCCGGGCGGACTGGAGAAGGATTCGGTCATCCTGCTGGAACAGATTCGCACCATTGACAAGAGCCGCCTGATGGAAAAAGTAACCTCCTTGAATCGCGAAACCATGCAAAAAGTAAACCACGCCGTGGAAATCAGCCTGGGATTGGTGGACATCTAGAGCGCCTGAAAAAGGTGCTTTTTCCTTTTTCAGCGGAGGTGCTTTATGCTGCCGGTAATCGGTATTACCTGCGCCTGGGATGAGGAAAAAAAGCAGTTTTTTTTAAGCCGGTTTTATACGGAGGCGGTGGAAGCTGCCGGTGGGTTCCCGTTGTTACTGCCGTACACTAAAAGGGAGTCCAGCTTGCATATATTTCCGGAGCTTTTAGACGGGTTAATTCTCTCCGGGGGCGGTGATGTGGATCCCGTCCATTTTGGGGAAGAGCCCTTGCCGGGTTGTGGCGAAATAAGTCCGGAGCGGGACAAATATGAGCTTGACCTGGCCCGCCGGGTGTTATCTCTGGGCCTGCCCGTCCTGGGCATTTGCCGGGGGGCACAGGTATTGAATATTGCCGCCGGCGGTGATATTTATCAGGACATTTTTACTCAGGTGTCGGGTTGTTTAAAGCACCAGCAGAAAGCTCCCCGCTGGAGCCCCACCCACGGAATAATAATTGAAGAAAACACCCGCCTGGCCAGGATATTTAATGCAGGGGTTATGCGGGTGAACAGCTTTCACCACCAGGCAGTACGGCGGCTTGCTCCGGGGTTTATTGTTTCTGCCCGGTCCGTGGATGGTATTATTGAAGCCGTAGAAAGCACCGGCCCGGGCTTTGCCCTGGGAGTGCAGTGGCATCCCGAAACCATGTGGGGGCGGGACGGGCGCTTTTTAGGTATTTTTGCGGCCCTGGTGGACGCTAGCCGAGAGTACAAAAGGCTAAAGGGGAGATGAGCAAATATGCTGGCCATAACCGGTGGAAAAG
Organism: Desulfofundulus thermosubterraneus DSM 16057; assembly: GCF_900142025.1. GTDB lineage: Bacteria > Bacillota > Desulfotomaculia > Desulfotomaculales > Desulfovirgulaceae > Desulfofundulus > Desulfofundulus thermosubterraneus. Next base: position 19,303 of record NZ_FQZM01000036.1, read on the forward strand.
TGATTACCATGGCCGGGCAAATATATGAACCGGGCATGGTGCTTGTAGAGCGGGGCAAAATTGTCGCCGTAGGCCCTTTAAACGGGGTTCCGGCAGGGGTTGAGGTGGATGATGCCACCGGCTGTGTGGTAATGCCCGGGTTTATCGATGCCCACTGCCATGTGGGCGTGGCCGAGGAGATTTACCGGGAGGAGGGGGATGATACCAATGAATATACCGATCCGGTCACCCCTCATCTGCGGGCCATCGATGCCGTATACCCTGCAGATTTGGGCTTTGAAGATGCCCGGGCCGGGGGAGTGACCACTGTGGCCACCGGTCCCGGCAGCGCCAATATCATCGGGGGGGAGATGGTGGCCCTTAAAACCGCCGGCCAGGTGGTCGACCGGATGGTGCTCCGAGCTCCGGTGGGTTTAAAGGCAGCCCTTGGTGAAAATCCCAAGCGCACTTACGGACGCGAGAAGAAAATGCCCGCCACCCGCATGGCTTCAGCGGCCCTCTTAAGGGAGGCGCTGGCTAAAGCTCAGGATTACCAGCGCAAGCTGGAAGCGGCGGCGGCCGGGCGGGGTGAACGTCCCGACCGGGATCTAAAAATGGAGTCGCTGGTACGGGTGTTGCGACGGGAAATTCCATTAAGGGTGCATGCTCACCGGGCCGACGACATTATGACCGCCCTGCGTATTGCCCGGGAATTCAATCTTTTGCTTGTAGTGGAGCATTGCACTGAAGGCTACCTGGTGGCGCAGGAGCTGGCGGCCCATGGGGTGATGGCCGTGGTGGGGCCGGTGATTACCAACCGGGCCAAGGTAGAGCTAAAAGGTATTTCCCTGCAAACTCCCCGGGCCCTGGCCGAGGCTGGTGTCACTTTTGCAATCATGACCGATCACCCGGTGGTGCCCATTCAGTATCTGGCCCTTTCCGCTGCCCTGGCCGTCCGGGGCGGGCTGCCGGAGGAAAGGGCCTTGCGGGCTATTACCCTGGATGCGGCCAGGATACTGGGCCTGGAAAACCGGTTGGGTAGTCTGCAGCCGGGTAAGGATGCCGATATAGTCGTGCTAAACGGCCATCCCTTTGATCCCCGCACCCGGGTAATTAAAACCTACATCGAGGGGTGCCTGGTTTACAAAGATTTAAATATTTAACGCGGTAAATTGATGTTGCACTACCTGATCGAAAAAATAAGGACTACTAAAGTGTGATTATTGTAATCACTAATGAAGTGGGCATATCGTGGGGCTAAGAAAGTGCGACAATTATAAAAAATTTTTTATATTTAGAGTTGAATGAACTGAGAAAAATGTTTTTTAAAAAATTTTATATTAACATGGCAGGATCAAACGACTCTATGTCGAATATGTAAAATCAAGAAACGGAAAGATTAAACTTCAATGTAAATTAGTGTCATATTATGTCGGAGGTGTATTGCGTGAGAAAGGAGACTCTAGATATTTTAATAGTTGATGACCAACCTGGGGTACGTTACTTGCTGGAGATACTTGTCAAAGAATTTGGTCACCGGGTACATACTGCGGAAAACGGGTTAGTAGCCATTGAGAGGGTACGCCAGATTCACCCGGATGTTATTTTCATGGATGTAAGGATGCCTTTAATGGACGGCCTGGAGGCCCTGCGGCGCATTAGAAGGATCACCTCCGACACTATTGTTATCATCATGAGCGCCTATCTTTCCGAACAGACCATAGAGCAGGCACTGAAAAACGGAGCTTTTTGCTGCATGGCCAAACCCTTTGACATTGAAAAGGTCAAGGCGTTGATTCAGGATTTAACCTGGCATCGTAAACAGAAATATTTCTGGGACGAAAGTTATGTAATTTAAAATTTTAAGCAGGAAAAATTTTTTTATTGACGAACAATTATACAATATACAAGTGAAAAGGTTTATACCCATGGGGGTGCCCGGTACCGGTAAATCGCAGTGGGCTTTAAGCTAGCATGACGGGCCATAGTTTTCTTGTGTTCGTGGGAGGTGCCGGGCTGAGAAAAGCGTTTCTCGCTTTACCCTTTGAACCTGATCTGGATCATACCAGCGTAGGGAAATGGGTGACCGGCAGCGTACTATATACCCATCTCCTTATCAGGTGGATGGGTATTTTTTATGGGGGTGGTTCTGTGGGAGAACTTTACCGGGTTCTGGATGCCAATTTCAACCGCGCCCGGGAAGGGCTGCGGGTGGTGGAGGAAGTGGCCCGCTTTATCCTAGATGATGCCGGGATGACCATGCGCGTAAGGGATATACGGCACCGCCTGGGTATATTGCAGGAAAATTTTCCCGAACGGGGGGCGGTTCTGGTGCAGGCCCGGGATGTTCAGGGTGACGTGGCCGCCCCCGCTCCCCCGGCCTCGGAAGAGGAAAAGATCAACCTGGTACAACTGGTCATGGCCAACTTTAAGCGGGTGCAGGAAGCCACCCGGGTGCTGGAGGAATATGCTCGCCTTTTGCCTGTACCTGCTCCTTTTAAGGAAATCCGCTATACCGCTTATGTGGTGGAACAGGAAATGGTAAACCGCCTGGTGCAGATGGGTGCAAGTGAAGCCCCTTCTTGTAAAGCAGGGGTTCGCACAGTTGATTACAGCCTCTACGTGGTTACGGGTGATAAGTTTAGCCGGGGTCGGCCGGTGGTGGAAGTGGCCCGGGCGGCTATTGAGGGCGGGGCAACAGTTATACAGCTGCGGGAAAAAGATTTTACCGCCCGCCAGCTGATTGACGCCGGACACCAGTTGCGCCGCCTGACCCGGGAGAAGGGAGTAACCTTTATTGTCAACGACCGGGTGGATGTAGCCCTGGCTGTGGGAGCCGACGGTGTACACTTGGGCCAGGATGACCTGCCCATCGGCATGGCCCGGCGTATTCTCGGCCCCGGCAAAATTATTGGCATCTCCACCCATAGTGTGGAACAGGCCCTGGAGGCCCAGCGGCAGGGCGCCGACTATATCGGTATAGGTCCCGTCTTTGAAACCCAAACCAAGGATGACGTCCAAGCTCCGGTGGGTGTGGACCTGGTGCGGCAGGTGGCGTCAGTAGTAAGCATACCCAAAGTGGCCATCGGAGGCATCAAGGCACATAATGTCGAAGAAGTGATTGCCGCCGGGGCTGATGGAGCGGCAGTGATTACGGCAGTGGTGGCGGCAGAAGATGTATCCGGCGCTGCCCGCGAACTGCGTTCCCGGATCGATAAAATAAGGAGGTATTTGTCATGACCCAACTTTTAGCAGCCCGGGCAGGGGAAGTAACGGCGGCCATACGCCGGGTAGCTGAAAAAGAAAAGGTGCCGGTGGAGGAAATTTTAAAGAAAGTAGCCGCTGGTACGGTGGTTATTCCGGCTAATAAAAACCATCAGAACCTGGATCCCTGCGGTATTGGGGAGGGCTTGCGGACGAAGATTAACGCCAACCTGGGAACGTCCACCACCTTCGCAAGTATTGAGGACGAATTAACCAAACTGGAAACCGCCTTAAAGGCTGGAGCCGATGCGGTGATGGACCTGTCCACTGGAGGCGACCTGGACGGCTGCCGCCGGGCGGTTATTGCCAGAAGTTCTGTGCCGGTCGGTACCGTGCCCATTTATCAGGCGGTTGTGGAAGCCCGGGAAAAACGGGGCAGTATTGTGAAGATGATGGCCGACGACCTTTTTGCCGTCATTGAAAAGCAGGCTGCCGATGGGGTGGACTTCATTACCGTACACTGCGGGATCACCCTGGAGGCTATTGGGCGCCTGCAAAGGCAGGGGCGCGTTACCGATATTGTCAGCCGGGGCGGTTCTTTCCTGGCGGGGTGGATGCTGCACAACGAACGGGAAAACCCCCTGTACGAGCAGTTTGACCGCTTGCTGGAAATATGCCTGCGTTACGACGTCACCTTGAGCCTGGGGGACGGCCTGCGGCCGGGATGCCTGGCCGATGCCACCGACCGGGCCCAGATCCAGGAGTTAATTGTACTGGGCGAACTGGTGGACCGGGCACGGGCGGCGGGTGTACAGGCCATGGTGGAAGGGCCGGGGCATGTTCCCCTCGACCAGGTAGCCGCCAATGTGCAGGTGCAAAAGACGTTGTGCAACGGGGCCCCCTTTTACGTCCTGGGTCCCCTGGTTACGGACGTGGCCCCCGGTTACGATCATATTACCGCCGCCATTGGGGGAGCGGTGGCCGCCATGGCCGGAGCGGACTTCCTATGTTACGTAACCCCCTCCGAACACCTGGGGCTGCCGACCATAGATGATGTAAAAGAAGGTGTGGTTGCCTCTCGCATTGCCGCCCACGCAGCGGACCTAGTCAAGGGTGTGCCGGGAGCCCGGGAATGGGACCTGGCTATGGCCCGGGCCCGCAAGGCCCTGGACTGGGAGGCCCAGATTAATCTGGCCATTGACCCGGAAAAAGCCCGGGCATATCGTGAGAAGCGCAATCCCGCCGGGACTAAGGCCTGCACCATGTGCGGCGACTTCTGTGCCATGGAGATTGTGGCCAGGTACCTGGGTGCGGAAAGGGTGGAAGAGTGCTAAGGAATGCAATGTCGCTCGCTTCGTACAAAGCGGCGGCCATTTTCATCGTCAGTTGGTGGCGCTGAAAGCGTTATGGGTGTCTATATGGCATTAAGGGGGGAGGTAGCGCCTTGAAGCTCGGCGATCTGGGCGAGTTCGGCATCATAGACCGCTTGTCCCGGGATTTGATCAACCGGCCGGGTGAGGTGGTGCAGGGCATAGGGGATGACACAGCGGTTTTAAACCTGGAAGGCCCCTGGTGGCTGCTGTTCACCACCGACATGCTGGTGGAAGGGGTCCACTTTTCGCTGGATTATGCCACCCCCGCCCAGGTAGGCATCAAGACTGTGGCGGTTAATGTGAGCGATATTGCGGCCATGGGCGGCTGGCCCGCCCACGGCGTGGTTTCCCTGGGCCTGCCCACCCGCCTGTCTGTGGAGGAAGTAGAAGAACTGTACCAGGGTATCAGGCGGGCTGCCGGGGAATATGGTCTCAATATCGTGGGTGGAGACACGGTGATGAGCCCGGAGCGGCTGGTGATCAACCTGGCCCTGCTGGGGTTCGTGGAAAAAGGCCGGGCGGTCTACCGCAGCGGGGCCAGGGTGGGGGATTTGATCTACGTCACCGGCGGGCTGGGCAAATCCGCAGCCGGGCTGTACCTCTGCCGACACCCGGATTTAACTATTGACCCCGGGATGGCAGCTTTCCTTAAGCAGGCCCACCTGGAGCCCCGGGCGAGATTGCAGGCCGGGCGGATTTTATCCGGCGCCGGGGTTACGGCCATGGATGACGTCAGCGATGGCCTAGCCGCCGAACTGCGGGAAATCTGTCGGGCCAGCGGTGTGGGCTGCAGGGTGCGGGCGGAGGATATTCCCGTGGATTACCGGGTGAGAAGGGTGGCCGCCCTGGCCAATTACGATCCCCTGGATTGGGCCTTTTCCGGGGGGGAGGATTTTGAGCTGGTCTTTACCGTTCCACCGGATTTAGCCCGGGGTGTGGAGGAAAAACTTGCGGCGGCCGGCGAAGAATGCCGGTGCATTGGTGAGGTTATCCCGGCGGAAAAGGGAATGGTTTTTGAACTGGCCGGCGGCCGTTGCGTCCCCCTGGAGGCCCGCGGCTATGATCACTTTGCCCCTTAGGCTAACTTTTTTCGGTTAGCTAATCTTGTCTCCTCGAGAGCCGAGCTGCCCAGCACTCACTGAATAAGCCATACTGCGAAGGCCAAATTTTCTACTGCCTTTTGCTTTTGCCTTGGAATGAGCATTATTGCCGGTGAGTGCTGGGTTGCCGGGTGCTGTTACCGGCGCTCCGCAAAATCGTTCGCTCTGGACAACGCCGTGCCTTTGTAGTTAACGCGGTTTAACTGAATATTTGCGCTCACAAAGAGTTTTGCCCCGGCCCGCCCATAGGTTATAATACTGGCAGGCTTCTTTTTTGCATGGTAGAATACGAATCAGGTGGTCTCATGGCTTTGTTATGGCGAACCCGTTCTGCCGGGGAAACTGAAGAATTTGGCCGCCTTTTGGCTTCCGTCTTACTTCCCGGGGATGTCCTGTGCCTGCACGGTGATCTGGGTTCAGGGAAGACGGTGCTGGTCCGGGGCATCGCCCGTGGCCTGGGGATCACCGGGCCGGTGACCAGCCCCACTTTTACTTTAATTAACGTATACTCCGGCCGGTTGCCCCTTTACCATATGGATGTCTACCGTTTGGAAGGGCCGGAGGACATGGCCGACCTGGGCTATGAAGAATACTTCTATGGTGATGGAGTGACCCTGGTGGAGTGGGCGGAGCGGGTGGAAGAGGTTCTGCCTTCCGAGCGGCTGGATATTTACCTGAAGGTACCTCCCGCAGAACCTGAGTTGCGGGAAATTTCCTTAATCCCCCGGGGAAAGCGCTATGAAGAACTGGTAAAGGAGCTGAGCGCCCTTGTTCGTGCTGGGTATTGAAGCCGCCACTCCGGTGGCTGCAGTGGCCGTGGTACAGGGGGAAAGGGTGCTGGCCGAGCGGATGGTTAATAACCTGCGCACCCACTCGGTGAACCTCCTGCCCATGATCAAAGCGGTACTGGAAGACGCCCAGGTTACCCGTGAGGATCTGGGGGGCATCGCCGTTTCCTCGGGACCAGGTTCCTTTACCGGCCTGCGCATAGGCATGGCCACGGCCAAAACCCTGGCCCAGGTCTGGGGATTGCCCATTGTGGGCATCAGCACCCTGGATGCCCTGGCGTACCCTTTAACAGGTCAGAGGGGGTTAATCTGCCCTATTCTTAACGCCCGGAAAGACGAGGTCTATGCGGCGGTATATCGAACGGTCGAGGGGAAACTGGAACGCCTGGAAGGCCCCATGGCGGTTCGCCCTGAGGAACTTGTTCGACGCTTTGAACTCCTGGAGCTTCCTGTTACCCTGCTGGGCGACGGAGTTCCCATTTATGGCGAATTCTTTAAAAAACAACTGGGTAGCCGGGTTTTTCTGGCCCCGGGTAGCGCCCGCTGGCCCCGGGGTGCTCCGGTGGCCGAGCTGGGCTACTGGCGGCTGATAGCCGGGGAAGGTAGGGACCCCCTGGAGCTATTGCCCAATTACATCCGGTTATCCGAAGCTGAAGTGAAATGGCTTCAAAAACAAAAAGGGTAAGCCGGTGTATGTCTATGGAACTGACTTTTACCGAAATGTCCTGCGAGCACCTGGATGAGGTAATGGCCATTGAGCAGGCCTCTTTCCCTACCCCCTGGTCCCGCTATGCCTTTACCTATGAACTGTTGCAAAACGAGTTTGCCGTATATATCGTCGTTCTGGTGGGTCAAAAAGTGGTCGGCTATGCCGGGATGTGGCTCATTCTGGATGAGGCCCACGTAACCAATGTGGCCGTTCATCCCCAGTATCGCCGGCGTCATATCGGGCGAAAACTGATGCAGGAACTCATGCGCCGGGCGGTCACGCTGGGAGCCAGCCGTATGACCCTTGAGGTGCGTACCTCCAACCATGTAGCCCGGCGCCTTTACACCTCGCTGGGTTTTGTGGAACGGGGCCGCCGCCGGGGATACTACACCGATACCAACGAGGACGCCGTGATCATGTGGAAGGATCCCCTTGATGGATTTATAGGTCAGGAGGTGAGTATTGATGAATCCTAACGTACGTTTGCTGATTCGCCTGGCCGGTCTCGGCGTGGCCATGGTGGGGTTGCTGGCCAATTTGCCCGCGGGCTGGACCATTGGGCTGGTGGGCGCCGGTCTGGCCACTTTTTTACTGGCCGGGGGGCGGGGGTGAAGTTGCTAACAGTAACGGGTTGGTCAATCCGTTTTCTAAGATTGTGTAAAAAGAGTCTTGACAACGCTGGGAAAAGCGTGTTAATTTGTACTCAGTAAATACCCATACAGGTATCGGTACTTCCGTATACTGGTATAGGTAGAATAGTAAAGATTATCCCCAATTAAGGAGGAAGAGCTTTATGACCACTGCGGAGCTGAAAAACATCAAGGCCAGCAAAGTTGTGGACGCAAGGGGAGTTTCCTGCCCCGGACCGATTATGGCGGCCAAAAAGGCCATAGCAGATGTTAAGGTAGGAGAAATTATGGAGATTCTGGCTACTGACTCAGGATCCCAAAAAGATATTCCGGCCTGGGCTAAAAAGATGGGGCATGAATTTCTCGGTGTGATTGAAGAAGCCGGTTACTGGAAGCTCTACGTAAAGAGGATGAAGTAATATGCCCGGGCAGGCTAACACAGATAAAGATTTTTCCCCAAAGATCCTCGTCTTTTCCACAAACAACATTTCCGACCCGGGCATCGACCTCGCCGGCAGTTCCCACATGCACTACCCGCCTTCAGTTATGGTCATCAGCATGCCCTGCACCAGCGGCATCAAGCCCGAATGGATTCTATACGCGGTGGAAAAAGGTTTTGACGGCGTTTTCCTGGGCGCCGACGGGGAAGAGTGCGCCTATCTTCCGGATTGTGCGGAGAGGACGTCTGGTATCGTGGAAAAGGCTCAGGAGCTTCTCGGCCGGAAGGGGTTTGAGCCCCAAAGGGTGAGAATGTCGGCCATTTGCTCGGTTTGCGCCGGGCCGTTCGCCAGTCATATGAAAGAATTTTCCGAGGCACTGAAGAAACTCGGACCCGCCAGGAAGGGATAAAGTATGAACTACGATGTTCTCGTGCTTGGCAGTGGAATTGGGGGTATGGAGTCAGCCCTCAAACTGGGGGACATGGGTTACAAGGTCCTGCTGGTGGAAAAGGAAGCCAGTGTGGGCGGCAAAATGATTTTGTTGAGCAAGGTATTCCCAACCCTTGATTGTGCCAGTTGCATATCCACGCCTAAAATGGCCGCCACAGTACATCACCCCAATATTGAGGTAATGATTTACTCCGAAGTGGAGGAGATCAGGAAGCTGCCAAACGGTAAGTTCAGCGTGAAAGTCCGCCAAAAGCCCACCTTTGTTAAACAGACCCTCTGCACCGGCTGCCGTCAATGTGAGATGACCTGCAGCGTGGCGGTTCCGGATCAATTCAACTTCGATATGGTGGCCAGGAGGGCTGCTTACATCCCCTTCCCGCAGGCTGTCCCTAAAAAAGCCGTTATTGAGCGGGAAGGCACATCCCCCTGTTCATTCACCTGCCCGGCGGGCATCAAAGCCCATGGTTACATCGCCCTGGTCAGGAGCGGGAAATTCCGGGAAGCCTTTGACCTGGTCCTGGAAAACACACCTCTGGTGGGCAGCCTGGGCAGGGCCTGCTATGCCCCCTGCGAAGGCGAGTGTACCCGGGGTAGTCTTGAAGGGCCCCTGCCCATCAGGAGAATTAAACGTTTTATCGCCGACCGCTATTACCAGGAACATACCGGGCCCCAGTATACTCCTCCGGAGGAAGTTAAGGACAAAAAAGTCGCCGTGGTGGGAGCGGGGCCGGCAGGCCTTACCGCTGCCTTCTTCCTGGCCGGGAAAGGCTACCGGGTGACCATTTTTGAGGCCGGGTCGCAGCCCGGCGGCATGCTGCGTACGGCCATACCTTCCTTCAGGCTCCCCAAAGATGTGGTGGACAGGGATATAAAAAATGTCACGGCCCTGGGCGTGGAAATCAAGACCGGGGTGAAGGTGGAAAACCTGGAAGAGCTGAAAAAAAGCGGTTTTGACGCCATATTCGTGGCCACCGGTGCGACGCGCCCTAAAAAAATGGGGATTGAGGGCGAAGAACTGGACGGTGTCGTCAACTCCCTGGATTTCCTGCAGCAGGTGAATCTGGGTCGTAAAATCTCCTTCGAGGACAAAACGGTCGTCGTGGTGGGTGGCGGTAATGTGGCCATAGATGCCGCCAGGGTGGCCGTGAGGCTGGGCGCTAAAAGGGTGATCGTGCAGTACCGGAGAACGAGGGCTGAGATGCCCGCCCATGACCGGGAAATAACGGCCGCGGAACGGGAAGGGGTGGAGTTTCAGTACTTAAGCGTGCCCCAAAAGTTTACCGGCCGGGATGGGAAACTCATTGCAGTTGAAAGTATCAAAATGGAACTGGGTGAACCGGACGCCGGCGGGAGGAGAAAGCCGAGACCGGTCGAAGGCTCCGCGTACAAAGTGGCGGCTGACATGGTGATAACTGCCGTGGGGCTTGAGCCCGAGACAGAGGCTTTTCAAAAGCTGTTGCCAATTAACGACAATCATACCATCAGCGTTGATCCGGAAACCTTGCAGACCACGGTGCCTTACGTTTTTGCCGGGGGAGACGTAGTTACCGGGCCCTCCATGATTGTAAGCGCCGTCGCACAGGGCAGGCGGGCGGCTTTCTTCATTGACCGCTATTTAAAAGGGGAGGAGCTTAAAGGAGCAGATTTTGATTACCGGACACCGGTTGTGAACAAGGAGAAGGTTTTGGTTCGGCAGCAAAGCTACCGGACCCTTCCCCCGGTGGGAAGTGGCGAAATCCTGCACGAAAAACCACGCGGTTTTGCGGAAGCAGAACTTCCCCTGACTGAAGAAGAAGCGCGGTATAGCGCCGGAAGGTGCCTTGACTGCGGGATATGTTCTGAGTGTCGCCAGTGTGTGGTCACCTGCCCGGCCGGCGCTGTTGACCTGTCCATGAGGGAAGAGAAAAAGGAGTTTTTGGTCAACGCCGTGATCATCTCCACCGGATTTCAACTTTTCCCCGCCCAGCAAAAGCCGCAATACGGCTACGGGAAATTTAAAAATGTCATCACGGGCATGCAGATGGACCGGTTGCTGGCTCCCACCAGACCGTACAACGGTGTGTTGAGACCCTCCGACGGCAAGGTTCCCGAGAGCATAGCCTTTGTCCTCTGTACGGGGTCAAGGGACCAGTCCGTGAACAACCCCCTGTGTTCCAGGGTATGCTGCATGTATTCGGTCAAGCACAGCCAGCTCATTATGGGTGCGCTGCCTCTTGCGGACGTGACGGTTTATTACATCGATGTGCGGGCTTTCGGCAAAGGGTATGAGGAGTTTTACGACCAGGCAAGGGCCATGGGCGCCAATTTTGTAAAGGGGAGAATTGCCAGGATCGAGGAAAAGGAAGACAGCAATCTCATCCTTTATTATGAAGACATTGATAACGGCGGCAAGCTGGCCCGGGCGGAACACGACCTGGTGGTTTTAGCGGTAGGACTTCTCCCCAATCCCCAGGTACAAAATCTGTTTGCTGCCGGGGAGTTGGAATTAGATGAGTACCTTTTCGTCAAGGAAGTGGATGAGGATCTGAACCCAGGCAAAACAAGTATCGAGGGGGTATTTGTGGCCGGGACTGCTTCCGGTGCACGGGACATACCCGACTCCATATTGCACGCCGGGGCCGCTGCAGCTCAGGCAGCAGCCTATGCGGAAAGGGTAAGGGTGAGAAGATGAGCAACCGGAGAATAGGCGTGTACATTTGCCGTTGCGGCGGACACATTTCCGATTACGTGGATGTGGACAGGGTGGTCAAGGCCGTTCGTGACGAGCCGGGAGTGGTGGTGGCCAGGGAGGCCGTGTTCACCTGTTCCGATGCCACCCAGCAGGAAATGATCCAGGATATTAAGGAGCAAAATTTAGACGGGCTGGTGGTGGCATCCTGTTCGCCCAAATTGCACCTTTACACCTTCAGGGACGTGGCGAAAAGGGCGGGGCTCAACCCGTACCAGTATACCCAGGTAAATATCAGGGAGCAGTGCTCCTGGGCCCATACCGATGATAGGGAAGGAGCCACTGCCAAGGCCATCAGGCTGGTAAGGGCGGGTATTGCCAGAACCAGATTAACCGAACCGCTTCAGCCCATTAAAATCGATACGGTTCCCGGGGTGTTGATTGTTGGCGCGGGGATAGCGGGGCTGCGGGCGGCCATCGGGCTGGCGGACATCGGTATCTCCGTTTATCTGGTGGAGCGGGCGGCTGGGTGGCCCGGCTGGGCAAGATGTATCCCCATGGGAAGAAGGGCAGGGAGTTAATTGACCGGCTAATTTACGAGATTAAAAAGAGGGAAAACATCACCCTTTTCACCAATTCCGAGCTGGTGGAGAAATCGGGGAACATCGGGGACTTCCACGTGAAGATAAGGGTCAAGGAGCCTGCGGAAAGCGAAATTGGTGTGCGGGTTGGAGCAATCATTGTGGCCACCGGTTTTGATCCTTACCAACCACGGGAAGGTGAATACGGTTACGGGCTGGAGGGCGTAATGACCCTTCCCGCATTCCGGGAGTTGCTGGATAGTTCCGGCGGCAGTCTGATTTACAACGGCAGGGAAATAAAGGATGTGGTCTACATCTATTGCGTGGGAAGCAGGCAGATGGCGGACCTGGAAAACGCCAACCGTTATTGCTCCCGTTACTGCTGTAATGCAACCATTCACGCTGCCAACCTGGCCTTTGAAAAGAACCCCGGAATCCGTCAATTTCATCTTTTCCGGGACATACGCACCTACGGCAAGTTTGAGTTGCTCTACCAGGAGGCCTTAAAGCGGGGGACCACTTTTCTTAAGTTCGATGAGAACGAACCTCCCAGGATTGAACAGGGTGAGAACGGGAAATTAAAAGTAACCGTGAAGGATTTGCTCACCTTTGGGGAAGAGTTTGAGATCCGGGCCGACGTTGTGGTTCTGGCCACCGGCATGGTTCCCCAAAAGAACGGCAAGCTGGTGGATACCTTGAAGCTGCCCGTGGGGAGGGACGGGTTTTTCAACGAGATACACCCTAAACTGCGTCCGGTGGAAACGGTGGTGGACGGTATATTCATCTGCGGCGCCTGCCAGGGGCCCAAGAATTCTTCCGAAAGCGTAGCCTCCGCCCTGGCGGCGGTTGCCCAGAGCGCTTCCCTTCTCAAAAAAGGTTACGTGGAACTTGATCCTCTCGTTGCTACCGTGGATCCCCAACTGTGTACCTGGTGCGGGGTGTGTGTGCAGGCCTGCCCTTACTCCGCTATTGAACAGGAGCGCTGTCAGGACAGGGAAGTAGTCCGGGTAAACGAGGCGGTGTGCAAGGGCTGCGGCGGCTGCGTTCCAATTTGCCCCCGGGATGCCCTCAATCTCAGGGGCTATACCGGTGAACAGATCAAATCCATGATTGATGGCCTGGTAAAGGAGATATGCTGATGAACGGCAGGGTGAGAGACGTCAGGGAAGTGGTCAGGGAAGAGATGTTGATGAGGGATAAGATCTTGGATGTCCTGAAGGACGGCCCTAAAACCGTTCCGGAGATAGCACAGGCCGTGGGTTATCCCTGCCACGAAGTCATGTTCTGGGTCATGGGTATGCGCAAGTACGGCCATTTATGCGAGGACGAGTTAACTGACGAAGGCTATTACAGGTACAGGGCGGTAATCAAGGAGGATAGCTGATGGCACTGGTGAATCCCGGCTTTGTTGAAGAGGTCAGGAGGTCTGACCGGTTTAATGCCTCTGCCTGTATGAACTGCGGGGTATGCAGTGCGGTATGCCCCATGGGCATTGAACTCCTCCCCCGGAAGTTGTTTCGCTACGTGTTGTTGGGTGTAAAAGACAGGGTGCTGGAGCATGGGGAGGCAATTTATTCCTGCCTTTTATGTAAGCTGTGTGAAGTTAATTGCCCGGCACAGGTGCAGATAGCGGAAAATGTGCGTTCTCTCCGTTACTACATGAACAAGAAAGTCTTTAAAATTTAAGGAGAATGGGAATATGCCATTACCGATTGGCGATACCGTGGGCATTCTGGCGGATAACCTACGGATTAGAAAATCCGTGCTGCCCGTTTCGGCTAAAAGTGCCGTCGCGTGGGCAAGGGGCCTGGGGCTGGCCAGGGGCGGGGAAACCATCCTCTATACCGGCAGGATGTATCAGCTCATGCCCTACATCGAGGCCCTGAACAAGGTCCAGGAAAAGATTGAGGATTCATGGATTGCCGAATATGTAAAGTTTGGAAGGGTCATCAACAGGTTGATCAACATATCCGCTCTGATGGCCTTACCGTCCAAAAGCATGCGGGAATCCTGCGTCAAAATACTGGTCAATATCGCCCGGCTTTTAGGGCGGGCGGGAGTCAACTTTGGCTATCTATATGAAGAAGACCTGTACTCGGGAGCGCTTATCTATGACCTGGGAGTGGACGATATCCTGGAGGCGCACGCCCGTAGAGTAATGGATGTTTTTAAAAAATACCGGGTTAAAAAGGTCATCACCGTTGATCCCCACACTACCCATATGCTTCGTTCCGTGTGCCCTAACCTGATCAAAGGATATGACCTGCGGGTAAAAAGCTACCTGGAAGTGCTGGCGGAGCGGGAGCTGAGGCCCCAAAAGGAGCTTCGCCTAGAAACAGCCATCCACGACTCATGCCTGTATGCCAGGCACGAGAACGTGCTTCGGGAGCAGAGAATTTTGCTGGAGAAAGCGGGTATTGACGTAAGGGAACCTGCGGAGTCCGGAAAGTTCACCTTTTGCTGCGGCGGGCCTGCCGAGTCCCTGTTCCCCAGGAAGGCAAAAGAATATGCTAAAAAAAGGGTGGATCAAATCAAGAAGGTTTCCTTCAGGGCGGTGACCATGTGCCCGATCTGCCTGGTGAATTTGCAAAAGGCCGCCGGTGGAGAAATACAGCTGGAGGACATATCCAGCTACCTGGTACAGGCCTACTGCGGGGGATAGTATGAAGGTCGGTCCCACATCTTTTGTCCTCAACTTGCGGGTTAACTAAAATAAGGCACGGGGGTGCAGGCACATGAAAAAAACCATCATCGTCTTCAGCGGTGATCTTGACCGGGTTATAGCTGCCTTTATCATAGCCAATGGCGCTGCCGCCATGGGTGACGAGGTGACCATGTTTTTCACCTTCTGGGGATTGAGCACCCTGAGAAGGCCGGAGAAGGTTAAGGTAAAAAAGAGTTTTTTGCAGGCGCTGTTCGGCTGGATGATGCCCAGAGGTGCCGACAGGCTGGGGATATCAAAAATGAATTTCGGCGGCCTGGGTGCGAAGATGATGAAAATCGTCATGAAGCAGCAAAATGTTACCCCCCTTGCGGAGCTTATTGAATCCGCCAGGGAGCAGGGTATAAAAATGATTGCCTGTACCATGTCCATGGACGTGATGGGCATTAGAAAAGAAGAACTCATCGACGGCCTGGAGTTTGCCGGGGTGGCCACCTACTTGGCCGAAGCCGACGAGGCTAATGTAAACCTTTTTATATAGCCTTTGGAAGACCTGTGCAAAAAGGCCAGGTCTTCAAATTTTAACCTGTTTTCGGTAGAGCCGCTAGAGGCTTGAAAGGCGGCGCTGCGGTAAAATTTTTTGTAGGGGTATCTCCTGAATATTGACACGAGCTACGCTCGTAAAGAATTTACCCCGGCCCACCCATGGGTTATAATAATGGCAGGCTCTTTTGCGTGTGCTCCTCTGCATCTCTTGGAGGTTTGTTGCATGGGCTTATATAATGACGTGACGGAATTAATCGGTTCAACGCCCCTGGTTCGTTTGCGAAAGATGGCTTCCGGTATGCCTGCCGTTGTTTTGGCCAAGCTGGAGTACTTTAATCCCGGCGGAAGTGTTAAAGACCGGGTAGCTTACAGCATGATCCGTGAGGCGGAGGAAAAAGGGTTAATCACTAAGGACACCTTGATCATCGAGCCCACCAGCGGAAATACCGGCATTGGCCTGGCTATGGTTTGCGCGGCCCGGGGTTACCGGTTGGTGCTGACCATGCCTGAAACCATGAGCCTGGAACGGCGCAGGCTTCTCGCCGCTTACGGGGCCGAAGTGGTCCTTACCCCCGGGAACGAGGGCATGGCCGGGGCCGTGCGCAAAGCCCAAGAGCTGGCGGCCTCTCACCCCAATGCTTTTATGCCGCAGCAATTTGCCAACCCGGCCAACCCGGCCGCCCACCGGGCTACCACTGCCGAAGAAATATGGCGGGATACCGGGGGAGAAGTGGATTTCTTTGTGGCCGGCGTTGGTACAGGGGGAACTATTACCGGGGTGGCCTCTCTTTTGAAAGCCCGCCGTCCCTCCCTGAGGGCGGTGGCGGTGGAACCGGCCGCCTCACCGGTGCTTTCCGGCGGGAAGCCCGGCCCCCACAAAATTCAGGGCATTGGTGCCGGTTTTGTACCAGAAGTGATTGATATGTCTTTGCTGGACGAGATTATAAAGGTGACCGATGAAGATGCGCTGAATACCGCCCGTTGCCTGGCCCGGGAAGAGGGTCTGCTGGTGGGCATATCTTCGGGAGCGGCCGTTTGGGCGGCTCTACAGGTGGCCCGCCGGTCGGAAAACCAGGGTAAGAACGTGGTGGTTCTGCTCCCGGATACCGGGGAGCGTTACCTGTCCACGGAGTTGTTTGGTTGACAAGAGCACACAGGGGATACGACCGATGAACATGCCCACAAAGGCGTCCTGCCCGCTCCAACAGAGTTCAGGTTTGTTAACCACCGGCCTGGAGCACCCATTTGTCAACCCCTACCTGGCCATCCTGGTGGGGGTGGTGGGAGCTGCATTTTCTTCCATCTTTACCAAACTAGCCGCAGCTCCCCCCCTGGTCATAGCTTTCTACCGGTTGGGGTTTACCGTGCTCATGATTGCTCCCATTGCCCTGACCAGGGGATGGCGAAAGTTGCGCTCCATGGGCCGGCGGGATATCATGCTGGCCTGTCTTTCCGGCGTACTGCTGGCATTGCATTTCACCGCCTGGATTACTTCCCTCGAGTACACATCCATTGCCAGTTCCACTGTGCTGGTTACCATGCAACCCCTATTTGCAGTGTTGGGGGGCTACCTGATTTTTAAAGAAAAAATTGGCCGCCCGGGGCTTATAGGAGCTGCCCTCGCTTTAACCGGCAGTACTATTGTAGGTGTGGGCGATTTTCAAATCGGGGGGCAGGCTTTTTGGGGAGATATCCTGGCTTTTGCCGGGGCCGTTTTTGTTGCCGGTTATGTTTTAATCGGGCGCGGTTTACGGCACCGCCTGTCATTATTCCCCTACATCTTTGTTGTTTACGGGGCCAGTGCCGTAACTTTGTTCCTCGGTGCGCTGCTTGCGGGGATGCCCTTTTTCCCTTACCCTCCGTCGACATGGCTCTTGTTTTTTCTCCTGGCCCTGGTGCCCACCATCTTCGGTCATACCATTTTTAACTGGGCCCTGCGTTATGTCAAGGCTGCTGTGGTGTCGGTGAGCATGTTAGGTGAGCCGGTGGGGGCAACCATTCTGGCTTATGTCATCTTTCACCAGGTGCCATCAGCCTTGCAGCTTATAGGCGGGGTAATTATCATTACAGGACTGGCCATTTTTATCCGGGCGGCAGCAGAAAAATAGATTATTCTATTTTGCGGCTGTGGGGGGCGTTCTGTGAATGGGCTTCATTTATTATCCACCAAAGCGGGCTGGGTTGGTACTGCCTGGGGTAAGCAGGGGCTGCTGGTCCTGACATTTCCCCGTCCAAGCCGGGAGGAAGCCCTGACTGCCCTGCAGGATGAACCAATGCCTGTAAGAATTAATGAAACCAGCGAGCCTGCCGTAAAAAGGTGGCCTCTGATCCTGGAAGAAAGGCTGAACCATTACTTCCAGGGCCGGCCGGTTTCCTTTGCGGATATTCCCGTGGATCTTTCCTGGTGCACCCCTTTTGTGGCCCGGGTGCTGGATTTTGTACGGCGCATCGGGTACGGTGAATTATGGTCATATCAACAGGTGGCGGCAGCCGTCGGGAATCCCCGGGCCGCCCGGGCCGTGGGCGGGGCTTTGGGGGCCAACCGGGTTCCTCTGGTCATTCCCTGCCACCGGGTAATCCGCCAGGATGGATCACCCGGCGGTTTTAGCGGCGGCCTGCCCTTAAAACTGCAGCTATTGCAACTCGAAGGCATACGACCCGGCCCCACCGGGCGATACCAATTGACAAATGGCCCTACATGCGTTAATATAAGTAATGCGCCGGTTAGTCAAGTGAGACAACAGAAAAGTGCTGGTGTGGCTCAGGGGTAGAGCAGCGCACTCGTAATGCGCAGGTCGTCGGTTCGAATCCGACCACCAGCTCCAAAAAAGCTAGACGCCGCAAGGATTTGCGGCGTTTATTGTTTCTGGCGAAACCGGCGAAATTAGCGAAATAGGGATAATTTGGGGATAGTTCACTTTGAAATGACTGGAGGTCATGGTGTGGTAAAACTTGACATTAAGTAGAATCGTGTTGTATTACATTGTCTTGTTTCTTTCGGAAAGGAAAATAAAATATAAATATCGTATATTAACTTTTGGGTGCAGGGTAAGCGTCAAATACAACCCACCTTGGCATAATACCCAAGTTTAAGGGATAATCTTCCTCAGATAAAAGCTCGATGAGGAGGATTTTTTCTTATGACCAAAGCCGAACGGGAAGCGCTATGGGAAACCCGAATAGCCGAATACAAGATGAGT
>NZ_FQZM01000077.1 GCF_900142025.1 Desulfofundulus thermosubterraneus DSM 16057
AAGTTGCTGGAAGCACGGGCGGAAATTCTGGCCCTTAAGAAAAAATATCCGTTTAACCGGTTTTGAGCGGTATTACCACCGGCTGCCTCTTTCGGGTAGCCGGTTTTTCTTTTTTGGGTTTTCGATGGAAATGCCGGCGGAATTTAAAAATTATTTTTGTGATTACCGGTTTAAAATGAGAATTTCCTTTGTTCCACCAGTTGGTTGCCCCAATTTAATTTAAAGATTTTTCCCGAATCAATTTGAAAATCTACACTCGGGGAATAACGCCAGGTAGTTCCGTGTGCAAGAAAACGTGCACCCCCTGCCACCTACCATGGCCGGCAGGCGGGTGCTGCAGAAAGGTTCTTCGGAACTTCGGAAGTTTCCAGAAGAGGATGAGGACTTAACATGGAATGGAGATCTCCGGTAGGAGAATATGGCAGGTCGCCGCGGGCGATTCTGAGCGCAACTACGCGAAGCTCTGCCTCGAGTGGGACGTGATCCTGAACGGTCCCGGTTCAGAGGGGCCGTGGCCTGACTGCGCCGGGGCCCTGCGCTCCGGCTGGGGCCTTTCGTGCAAGCTCGCGGACCTTGAGCGCTTCTGCGAGGAGGTGAAGGAGGGCGACCTTGTGGTGCTGCGCGTCGGTA
Source organism: Desulfofundulus thermosubterraneus DSM 16057 (assembly GCF_900142025.1). Taxonomy (GTDB): domain Bacteria; phylum Bacillota; class Desulfotomaculia; order Desulfotomaculales; family Desulfovirgulaceae; genus Desulfofundulus; species Desulfofundulus thermosubterraneus. Next base: position 631 of record NZ_FQZM01000077.1, read on the forward strand.
CCGCTGAGGTGTACTGGGTAGGCGAAGTAGTCGGCGGCTACATCTGGCACGAGGAGTCGGCGACATTGACGGCTGGGACCTGCAGCACGTAAGGCGGGTGCGCTGGCTCTGGAGGTGTGACAAGGAACCCCAGCGCTTCGAGTCCTATACTCTCAAGCTCGGGGAGACCGTGCAGGTCCTCGACTCCAAGCCGGTGCTCGACTGGATTGCAGCTCTTCCGGCTGACGAGGAAGCTTTCCAGAGGCCCCTGAAGGAGGCGTTCCTCTTTATGGCTGCCGGGTGGGCTTTAAGCCCCCCGCGGCAGGTTTGATGCAGTAGTTGCTTCACAGGTAAGGGTGTGCATCTCGTTATGGCAAGAGTCCGTGCTTGAGAGCACGACCCCGTACAGAAGGCCCTGCGTTTGCCAAATGGATGAGGGGTTTTAGCTCACCTATAGGAGTTCGTCAAAGTTCTTCACAAGACGCATTGGCGGCTAGAGCTCGCTAGAAGGAAAGATGGTAATTTTGTGGAAGTCTACCTGTGACATAGTTAAATGCTGGTGGGCCTGGTACCAAAGGGGGATGCTTTGGGATAAAACCCCTCTAAAAGGAGCCCTAATGAAGACGGGGGGAACTGGATGATTTACGCGGAAATCGCCGGCAGGCTGGGCTTCGAAGAAGATATCTTAACATCAACGGCAATTGGGTTACTCTCTTTACTGCCGGACGAAGAGTTTATTCGCTTTATCGGTAGGGCTAGAAGCATTGATGGCGAATGTCTAGAAAAGCACATAGGCACCTGCACACGGGTTGAAGCCATTGAGTTTTGGAAGACTGATTTCTTGTACGGGATTCCAGACGTCTTTCTAAGGCTGGAGGGTGAAGCCGGCGTCTCTGTTGCGATTGTCATTGAGGTTAAGCATCGCTCTGGAAAAAGTGGCAGTGCCGAGGAAACTGAGGATGGCAGGATCCAGAACCAGGAGGTGGACCAACTCTACAGGTACTGGAAAAGTCTCGCTCAGCAGTACCCCAACTGTAGAAAGGCGATTGTCTTCCTTACGGGCCACCGCATCATGCCCCGGAAGGATCTAGAAACGAGCTGGAGAGCTGCAGGTGGCGAGGCGCGCCTCTTCTGGCTGGGTTGGCACAGCGTCTACGATTTTCTTGCTGAAGCTCTGCGCAGTGGGAAATATCCTGCGCGAACGGTAGAATGTAAGATCTTACAACTACTGGAAACTTACTTGCGCTTCAAGGGCTACGCTAGGTTCAGCGGTTGGCCACAGCCCGCAATGTCGGGGATCGTCTCAGAGTTACGGTGGTTATGGTACCAGAGGCTTTACACTCTGAATCTAGGGTTGTCAGGCCGTTTGCACCCGGCATACTGCAGAACATACGTAAAGCAAGTTCCGGGGGCCGTGGAAGCCAGCGCTGCAGTTTTCTATAAGCCCTAGGAGGCTGTTGCGAAACAGCCTATTTTTCCCTGTAAAGCTACTTACAAAAAATTCAAGAGTAAGTTATGGTAATCCTAAGAGAGCAAAAACATGTTTTAAGTCAAGTAAATATCAAATTGTTTTAAGGCATTTTCCTCATTTTACCTGCATTTGGGTCAGACTACCCCCTATCCACTAGCGAGGACCGGTGTAGTTCCATTTATTGCCATATCGTTATAGGGAACAGCAGCAGTTACTTTTTGATTAAGCAGCTTCCAGTAACGTTTGAAGTTAACCACAGTGGCAACTAACAGCGCCTGCAGGGTTACTTTCGCCAGACCAAGATACCGGGCTTTCCGCAGGCCGTACTTCACCAGTTCCGCCTGCTTTCTCTCTACCTTGCAGCGTTCGGGATATTTTCCGGCAAACTCATCGGTTTTTTGAAAAGCCCGGCCCTCTTGAAGGTAGCGCTCGTGGGCATTTACCGTGACTGTCCGCCTGCCCTTCTTGTTTCTGGTACACTGGTTTAATAAAGGGCAGTTTTGGCACTGGTCCGGGGAAAAGAAAAATACTCTGAGCCGGCCCGTTTTTTTGTCATAGATTTTTTCAGGTGCGATTTGACCGGCTGGGCAGCGGCAGGTCTGTCTGTCCAGGTCAATTTCAAAAGCCGATTTGGGGAAACAGCCGTCTTTCCCGATTCTTTCAGGGACAGGGCTGATCACTTTAATCTGGCGGGTGGCCATCTCTTCTCTGACTTTACCTGTTCCATAACCAGTGTCGAATGTTACTTCCTTCGGCCGACGCTCTTCAGGCTGCTGGTCGATAAGTTCAAAAGTTGCCTCTGAATCGTGGGTGTTGCCGGGAGTTACGGTAACGGCGGTGACGAATTCACTTTCTTTGTCCATGGCGGTGTGGTTCTTGTAGCCGTCGAAGAGTCGGGAGCTTGATTTTCTTCCGTGACGCATTTCGGGATCAGTGGTGGAAATAAGCCGGTCTTTGGCCACCCCCTGTTTGATGGTTACCGAGCCATCTCCCTTTAGTTCTATGTCCTGGGTGGCTACCGTCATGAGGAGGTCTCTTAGTTCCATTTCTTTACCGGAAAGTTCCATCCCCTCTGTCGCACTAATGACTGCCAGGGCATCCTGGTAGAGCTGGTTTAACAGCTTTTCCCGTTCGGCAGGGTCTTCCCAGTTGATTTTGGGTTTGCCCTTACCTTCGTAGTCAAGATTAAGACTTAGTTCCGGGAAATCCGGGCGGTTTTTCAGGGTGCTTAAAAGTTTTCTTACAGCCAGTCGGATTAACGTGTAGGTGTCCTGTACCGCTCCTGCGCCCAATACATAGGTGGAATCCATGATCTGCTGAGCACATTTAGTGGGGAGCAGCCCTTTGGCTTCCGCTGCCTTCAGGATTTCTTCAAAAATGGTGCGTTCTTTCTTGTTCAACAATAACCTGGCCCGGAACCTGCTCAGGTCAGTATGGTCAAATCCTGCTTCCCCCAGGGGGAGGTTCAAAGCTACTTTCCAGCGAAGGTCGTATAAAGCGCGTTGTTCCGCCTCCCGGTCCGACACCCGGTCGTGAAACTGCAGCAGGATCACCTTGACCAGCAGACTGGGCGGGATGGAGGGCCGTCCACAAGAGGCGTAACAGTCGGCAAACAGCTCATCCCGGAAGACATCGTCAGCCTGGGAGAGGCCGTAGTAGAAACTATCTTCGGGAACAAGGGGTTTTTGCTCCCACGTTTGCAGAATGTTGATGTCCGTAAAAGTTAATTGTTGCTTTTTACGCCCCAGCATTTTAAATTACCACCCTATAGCTAAGAATACCTTGAGTATTCGACGTATTACTGGTCAATTCCTCTTGAATGGTAAATTTTTTTGCTGTTTCCCTTAGATTCCTATGGGTGGTAAGGAGTTTTGCAACAGTCTCCTAGGCAGGGAGGCTGTTTGAGACCCAACTGGGTGTTATTTGAACACCCTTGCTAGAACTTTCGTAAGGAGGGAAAATTGCCATGAGTGCGGACCTGGTTCAGGTTCTGCGGGAGGTCGATAACTTTCATAAGACATGTTGTCTATTGCTTGATGATTTCATATCGTATGTGAGGAATCGTATCCCAGACAATGCTTTCGTTTGGTCGGAGAAAGGATACTCCGTATGGCACAGTGGAGCTTCACAACACCTGGGAAACTTCTTGTTCGAACATCTCGGGAAGTACAAATTTGCCTTTATGCTGGTAAAAGTCAACGAGGACAGTAACGTGGCCTTCAAGAGCCGCGACTATTACGCTGTCTGTAACGAGTTGGGGGTTGATCCCTATTTTCCCCTGCTGTTTATTACAGGAGTCTACCAGCCCCGTGACGAAGATTACCTTCGTCGTAATCTATACGCTCGCCGCGCATGGCCTCACCACATCCTGAAGCTGCTCCCAGACCAGATACTGCAAAAGATGAATTGTAGTCCGTCTTATCGCTTAAACGAAGAACTTGTATTTGAGACCGATCCCTCAGCGGGAGACTACTGGTGCAACGGAGCAGAGTTCAAGATAAGACGCCTGACTGACATCAAGAACCAGGAAATGCTAATTGAGATTGCTGAGGAGTTATTGGCCCGCTGAGAGCGCAACAACCCGCGCAGCCTGGAAGGGCCACCCAGTTTGAGGCAGTCATAAAATCACTACATATCTTCCGCAGATGTTACCTGCAATTCTATCCCTGCTGCCCGTTTACCTCTTCCGCCAGCTCCAGGATCCTGGCCAGCACCTTTTGCCTGCGGGCTTCGATATCCTGGAAGTTCATGTTCGGGATATAGCAGGCTTCCATTTCGTCGTGGACCTTCTTGGCGCGGTGGATGAAATCCACGGCTTCTTCCATGCAGCGCCGGTACATCTCCCGGGCGCTATCCCTTTCGGCCTGTAGATCCGGGTCGGACACGGGCCTGACACAGGTCATGGTGTCAATGACCACATCGCCGTGCTGGGGCTTGTAATAATGGGGCTCCACGGAGTTGACCACCGCCAGTTTCAGGTAAGCGTCAAATACAACCCACCTTGGCATAATACCCAAGTTTAAGGGATAATCTTCCTCAGATAAAAGCTCGATGAGGAGGATTTTTTCTTATGACCAAAGCCGAACGGGAAGCGCTATGGGAAACCCGAATAGCCGAATACAAGATGAGTGGGCAAAGCGTCAGAGAATGGTGCGCCGCCCATGAAGGCATCAGCCCCAGGCAGTTATGGTACTGGCTGCGAAAGTTTAA
>NZ_FQZM01000015.1 GCF_900142025.1 Desulfofundulus thermosubterraneus DSM 16057
CAGGTTATCCACGCGTTACTCACCCGTCCGCCGCTATTGAGAGGTGAGATGTGAGAAGCGAGATGTGAGATTTATTGTTGGCTTTGGCTTTGCCAAAGCCTTCTTAATCTCACTTCTAACCTCTCACCTCTCACCTCTCAATCGCTCGACTTGCATGTGTTAGGCACGCCGCCAGCGTTCGTCCTGAGCCAGGATCAAACTCTCCATTAAATCTTCAAGTCCGTCCATGCTCTTTCGGAATTACTGCTCGCCTTCCGACGAGGTCCAGGCCGCTTCCGCACCTCTTTATGGCGCTTCCAACAGCCCCCCCCGCTTGCCTTCTTCCTCCCTGTTTAGTTTTCAAGGACCGGCACTTTTGTATTTTACTCGCCCATCCGACCTCTGTCAACACTTTTTTCATGCCGGCAGGCAAGTTTGTTAAAAATATGTTAACATTCCTATTGCAACTTCGTCAAGAGGCTTTTCCCCTTCGACGTTCCTTTCTTGACGCCTTTTACTGGCGACATCTTTTACTTTATCATAATGCATTTTGGAGATCAACCTGTAATTTCTGCCAGACTTAAGCTGTTATTCAAGACGCACCTTGCAATATAACACGGGCCAGCCATGGCGTCAATATTTTTTCTTCGGTCCGGTCCGTATTTTTCTCTACGAAAATAGTTTTTTATGCATGCTAAGGATTGTTGCCGACGATCTGTCCACTTAAAAGACCCCCCGAAATGTTGACAAAGGTGCCCGGTACCTGGCCCACAATAATGCTTTCCACCAGGGGTACGCGGGTAGCCACCTGCGCAGTGGCACTGCGGGGAGGAACTACAATGCGCACTTCGGCATTAAAGTCCAGATATATGCGGTGCCGCGTCTGGTTGATACCGGCCTGTTCAAAACGGTCGTCCACCCTCACCCGCACACTGCCCACCGGCACGATGCCCACCGGAATGCCGGGGCCATAGCCGGCCAGCAACTGGGTGCCGGTAATTTGACCCAGGGGAATGCGCAGTGATTCCCGGGACAGCTGCTGCAGGGCAGATTGAACCATTAAAGTAACGTCTGCGGCAAACTGGTTAATTTTCAAGGTGTTGGCCTGCATCAATACTATATGCCCCTGGTTATCTTTGTGCACCTGAACGAAGTCCTGGTATTGCAGGTTGCTGTCGAAAACCTTCCGCTGCACCGCCCGGTTAATGGCTTCGGTGGCCATCTGGATGGCCCGAGTCTCGGCTATTTTAAAGATGGTGGGCTGCAGGACCCGGTCAACCCACAGGAACATGCCTAGGAGCAGGAAAAAAAACATGGTCAAGGCAACAAAGGCCCGGTAATTCCTGCGTCTTCTAAACAAGCGGGTCACCTCTTTCGTTTTAGAGGGTCCGGATTTTTTTTCGAGGGGAGTAAATTTCTTCCGTCTTCCAGAAGAAGCTCGCATGATTGTCCCTTGAAACATTATATGTAACCCGGCCTGGACACCCGGCTTAAAAAAACAAAGGCCGGCGCAAAGCCGGTAGACGCATATTTTTTATTATCTTTTTTCTTCAGGAACGGCAGACCAATCTTAAAAACTTCCGCTTCCCGGCCCGGATGATCATGCCGTCCGCCGGGACCAGTTTTAAATTGGGGTCTTCGACTTTTTCCCCGTTGATCCTGACTCCTCCCTGCTGGATCAACCGCCTGCCCTCGCTTGTACTGGGCACCATGCCGGCCTGCTGGAGCAACCTGGGCAGCCAAATGCCGCCGTCTTCCAGCATGTCCGGCGAGACATGAAATTCAGGCACTTCATCGGGCAGATCGTGTTGCTGGAAAACGCGCTTGAATTCTTCCTCGGCCTTTAGCGCCGCCTCTTTCCCGTGATAAAAAGTTACTATCTCCCGGGCCAGTCGCATTTTGACATCCCGGGGATGCAGGTTGCCACCGACCAGCCCGGCGGCAATGCTGCGAACCTCTTCCAGGTGTACAGGGGTGACTAGTTCAAAGTAACGTACCATAAGCTCATCGGGCAGAGACATGGTTTTCCCGTACATTTCCCGGGGCGGCTCATCGATGCCAATGTAGTTCCCCAGGCTTTTGCTCATCTTCTGCACGCCGTCCAAACCTTCCAGAATGGGCATCATGATGGCTACCTGGGGCTCCTGACCGTATTCCCTTTGCAGCGTCCTGCCCATGAGGAGGTTAAACTTCTGGTCTGTTCCCCCCAGCTCGATATCCGCTTCCAGGGCTACCGAATCATAACCCTGCATGAGAGGGTAGAAAAATTCGTGAATGCTGATGGGCAGGCCTTCCCGGAAGCGGCGGGCAAAATCTTCCCGCTCCAGCATGCGGGCAACAGTATACTTTGCCGCCAGTTCAATAACCTGGGCAAAAGTAAGGGGTGCCAGCCACTGGCTGTTGAAAACCAGTTTGGTTCGCTCAGGATCTAAAATCTTGAAAATTTGTCTTTCATAGGTGCGGGCATTGGCCAGCACCTCTTCTTCGCTGAGCTGTTTGCGAGTTTCGGTTTTCCCCGTAGGATCACCGATGCGGGCGGTATAGTCCCCCAGAATAATAATCGTTTCGTGGCCCAGTTCCTGGAACTGCCGCATTTTTTGAAGCACCACGGTATGGCCAAGATGAATATCGGGAGCCGTAGGATCCAGGCCCAGCTTCACCCGCAATGGGCGGCCCGTAGAAAGGGACCGCTTGAGCTTCTGCCTTAGCTCTTCCTCGGAAATGATCTCCGCGGCACCTCGCTTGATGATTTCTAGCTGTTTATCTATACTGAGCATCTTTCTTCTCCTTTCCGCTTCCCCTTTCCTTTCCAGGTCCCTACATTATATCAAAACGCAGAGCTCCCTGACAAGGCAGTCTCCTGCCGGGCGGAGATGAGGGTCAAACTTTGTGCCAGTTATGTTATAATGCTGGTATGAAAGTCAGTAGGAGGCATGAACATTGGCCAGAAAAAAGAAAAGAAGGTTGAATGTCTTTCGCCTGCTCATGTTTTTATTCCTGTTATTCATAATTGCCGGTGGGGGAGTGGTGTTTGGGCTGATTGCCGTTAGCATCAAGGACCTGCCCGCCTGGAGTGAAGAAAAATTGCTCTCCAGTGCATCCACTTCCCTATACGATCAAAATAAGAAGCTGATCACCAGGGTAGGCGAGGAAAACCGCGTACCGGTAGATCTCAAGGAGATACCCAAACATGTCCGGGAGGCCTTCCTGGCCATTGAGGACGTACGCTTTTACGAGCATCATGGCGTGGACCTGCGGGGGATCGTGCGGGCGGCCTGGACGGATATTACCGGCGGCCGCATACAGGAAGGCGGGAGCACTATTACCCAGCAACTGGTCAAGCTGTCTTTCTTGAGCCACGAACGGACTTTTAAAAGAAAGGTTCAGCAGGTTATCCTGGCCGTCATGGTGGAAAGGCGTTATACCAAAGACGAAATCCTGGAGATGTACTTAAACAAGGTGTATTTTGGCGAGGGAGCCTATGGCATTCAATCTGCCGCCGAAACATACTTCAATAAACCAGCCAGGGAGCTTACCTTATCAGAAGGCGCTCTTTTAGCCGGTCTGGTCCAGGCACCTAGCGCCTACAGCCCTTTCCGCAACCCCGAAGGGGCCACCAGGCGGCGCAACCTGGTTCTGGACAACATGGCCCGCTACGGGTTTATTACTGCCGAACAGGCGGCCCAGGCCAGGGCGATTCAACTGGATGATATGCTCAAGCCGGGAAAAGGACGGCAGTACCCCTATCCCTATTTTGTGGACTTTGTAACCGAACAACTGGTGAACAAGTTTGGAACAGAACAGGTTTTCAAGGGAGGCCTGCGGGTATACACCACCCTGGACCCAGTAATACAGGAAGCTGCGGAGAAGGCCATGTCCGACCCGCGGAATTTTCCGGCCTCGATACGGGATAACCAGGGTATTCTCCAACCCGAAGGGGCTGCAGTGGTACTCGATCCCCATACGGGGTACATAAAAGCCATTGTAGGCGGCCGGGAGCACACCCACCGGCTGCAATGGAACCGGGCAACCATGACCCCGGGGAGGCAACCCGGCTCCACTTTCAAACCAATCATTGCTTATGGCCCGGCTATTGAATACAAGGGGATGGCCCCAGCCTCGGTAATTGACGACATACCGGTAAAATACGGCAACTATACGCCCCGGAATTACGACGGGCGTTACCGGGGCCTGGTTACCATGCGCACCGCTATAGCCAAGTCCATTAACGTGGTGGCCGTCAGGGTGCTCATGGATCACGTGGGAATTGCCAATGCCCTTAAGTTTGCCCGGGGGCTGGGCATCAACCTTAACCCCAGCGCCCACGGCCCCAGCATGGCCCTGGGAGGCCTGCACGAGGGCGTCACCCCTTTGCAGATGGCCGCTGCTTACAGTGCTTTTGCCAACCAGGGCATATACCTGGAGCCCACGGCCATCACCCGCGTGGAAGATGCCAGCGGCCACGTTATTTATGAATACCAGCCAAAACCTGTCCAGGCTATGAAGGCAACTACCGCATACCTTATTACAGACATGCTCAAAACCGTTATAGAAAGCGGCACCGGCACTAACGCTAGAATAGATCGTCCTGCGGCGGGCAAAACAGGTACCTCGGACGAGGGTAAGGATCTCTGGTTTGCCGGATACACCCCGGATCTGGTAGGGGTGGTGTGGATCGGCTACGACAAGCCCAGGGCCATGCCCCACGAATTCGGCGGGCGCTACCCGGCCCTTATCTGGCGTCAAATCATGACCCAGGCTCTTAAAAACACACCGGTACGGGACTTCCCCAGACCCGGGGGGATCGTCAGCGCCACGGTGGACAGCAAATCGGGGCTGTTACCGGGCCCCAATACGCCTCCTTCCGACCTGGTTACCGATCTTTTCGCCCAGGGAACCGTACCTACCCGGGTTGATGATACTCATGTGCTGGTAGAAGTATGTGCCACTACCGGTCAGCTCCCCAACCAGTATTGTCCGGACCGGATCACTAAAGTGATGATCAAACTGCCCTATAACGTACCCAGCTTTGTCGAGGACTATGACCAGCGGGTACCCACGACGGTCTGCACGCTGCACACAGCCGAAGAGCCGGCACCACCTCCGGAGAGCCCGGGTCAACCGGACCAGCCGGACCAGCCCGGACAACCCGGGGAGGTAATTCCGGCTCCGACGGGCCAGTCCGCCCCGGGGCTAAACGAGCTTCTGAAACCACAGGGACAAAAGGGGGACGGCCAGAAACCGGTAAGGGTGCTGCGGGAAGAAATTAAACCCGGCCTGGATTGGTTCCACAATAAAAAGTGGGCCGAATAAGAGAACAAAAAATCAAGGGGCCTTTGCTGCCAGATAGCAGCCGGCCCCTTACCCTTTATCAAACCAGCTCCACAACAGTAACCCCCGTGCCCCCTTCCCCATGTTCGCCCAACCGGAAGGATTTTACGCGCCGGTCCGTTTTCAGCTGCTGCTGGATGGCGGCCCGCAATGCTCCGGTACCCTTGCCGTGTACCAGAAAGACCCGGGATAATCCGGCTAAAGCGGCGTCGTCCAGGTACTTCTCTACCTCCTGCAGGGCTTCTTCGGCCCGCAGTCCCCGCAGGTCAAGCCTGGTGGAAATGGAACGGGTTTTATCCTGTACCAGTGAAGCCACCCGTACCTCACTCCGGGAAGTCTCATCTTCTGCTGGCAAGCGCAGTTCCGCAAGGGGTACATTGATTTTGATCATACCTACCTGTACCTGTACCTCCCCTGCCTCCGGCAAGGCCACAACAGTACCCCGCTGGTTAAACCGGGGCAAAAAGACTGTCTGACCCACGCTCACCGATTCGGGAATCACACCCGGGTCCGGTCTAGAAACAGTAGCCCGCGGTTGCAAGCGCTCCTGCATTCCCGCCAGCTTCTCCCTGGCCTCCCGAATGGCCTCCTCCCGTACTCTGGCCGCTTCATCGGCCAACCGCATCCGCAGTTCCCTTATGGCCTCTTCCGACTCCTGCCTGGCCCGTTTAACGAGCTGCCGCGCCTCTTCCCGGGCCCGAGACAGAATGCTTTCCCGCCGCGCAACCAGTTCATCCTTTAAGGCCAAGTAACGTTCTTTTAATTCTTCAGCCTCCTCTCGCATTCGCCGGGCCCCCTCCAGCTCCCGTTCCGCCTGCTGGCGAGCCCGCTCCAGCTGTTGCATAAGGTCGGCCACCTGCACTTGTTCCGCGGTCATAAAGCTCCTGGCCCGCTCGACCAGGTGCGGGGCCAGACCCAGCCTGCGGGCAATCTCAAAAGCGTTGCTCGAACCGGGCTTGCCAATCAACAGCCGGTAGGTGGGCTTCAACGTAACGGCATCAAATTCCACGCTGGCGTTCTCTACCCGCTCCCGGGCATAAGCAAAGTTCTTTAATTCGCTGTAGTGAGTGGTGGCCACGGTTTTGGCGCCCATTTCGTGCAGCCTTTCCAGGATGGCCTGGGCGAGGGCCGCCCCTTCGGCCGGATCGGTACCGGCTCCCAGCTCATCCAGAAGAACCAGGCTGCCCGGACCGGCCTGGTTTAAAATTTCTACAATGTTGGTGAGATGAGAAGAAAAGGTGCTCAGCGATTGTTCAATGCTCTGTTCGTCCCCGATATCGGCAAAGACTTCATCAAAAACGCCTAGTTCACTACCCGCACCAGCGGGGATGTGCAGACCCGACTGGGCCATCAGGGTTAGCAGGCCGACCGTTTTTAAAGTCACGGTCTTTCCGCCGGTGTTGGGGCCGGTAATGACCAGGGTATCAAACTGGTAACCCAAATGGATAGATATGGGGACCACGTTGCCGGAAAGCAACGGGTGCCGGGCCTGGCGTAAGTGCAGCCTGGGAGCCGGGAGCAACCGGGGTTCCACAGCATCCAAATGCTCACTGTAACGGGCCCGAGCCAGAATAAAGTCCAGCTGCCCCAGGGCCTCCAGGGACAGGGTCAGCTCCTCTCCTCTTGCTGCCACGGCGCGGGAAAGCTCGCCTAAAATCCTGGCGATTTCCTGTTTTTCCGCCACCTGCAGGCGGCGCATCTCATTGTTGCTTTCCACCACAGCCATCGGCTCGATAAAAAGGGTGGCGCCGCTGGCCGACTGGTCGTGGACTATTCCCGGCACTTGAGCCCGGTATTCCTGCTTCACGGGCACCACGTAGCGCCCTTCCCGGATGGTTACTATCGGGTCCTGCAGGTACTTCTGATAAGCAGCGGAACGGACGATACTTTCCAGCTGCTCCTTCACCTGCTGCTGAATGCGCTGAAGCCGGCGCCGGATGGTGGATAGGGTCGTGGAGGCATCGTCGGCGATCTCACCTCCGGGCAGAACGGCCCTGCTGATTTTCTTCTCCAGTTCGCTGAAATTACCTATATCAAGGGCAATTTGCTCCAAAAGGTGGTAGCGCCCCGGGCGTTCAGCAAAAAACCTCCTGATTCTCCGGCAGGCTCCCAGGGTTTGGCCTGTTTCAAAGAGCTCCTGGGGTTCCAGTACGGCACCCCGGACGACCCTCTGGAGGTACTGGCGAATGTCATGCCACCCTCCGAAATCGGCGCCGGGCTCCAGGCGCAGGAGATCCCTGGCCTGGGTGGTTTGGGCCTGCCAGGTATGAATGGTCTGCCTGTCCGTTACCGGGCGCAAAGAAAACACCCTCTCCCGGCCTAAGGGAGAAATAGTGTATTGGGCCAGGTGTTCCAACACTTTGTCGTATTCCAATCGTTTTAGTGTACGATCATCCATAGTTGATCCCCTATTATCATAGCATTTCCGCCAGTTAAATGCATCCGGGAAATTGTAAAGGATGCGGCGCTGTCCCCGCTCACTCCAGTGCTCCGCGCCGACAGCACCGCGGTTCGCTTCGGGCCGTCCAGCACTCACCAATAAGGAATTGTCTCTGTGGAAAACCTGTAGCACATACCTGCTGTCTGCACTAAAAAAGAATATTTAATTCGGTGAGTGCTGGGTCTTCTGCGGATTACCATCGACACTGTTACCTCCCGACCATACTAAACTGCTCGATATGCCACCAACAGGTGTTCTTCCATTTGCTTTCGTTTGGCGTCCTCGAGAGCCGAGCCGCCCAGCACTCACTGAATAAGCTATACGGCGGATGTCAAATTTTCTACTGCCTTTTGCATTTGCCTTGGAATGAGCATCTTTGCCGGTGAGTGCTGGGTTCACCGGGTGCTGTTACCGGCGCTTCGCAAGTCGTTCGCTCCGGACAGCGCCGCATCCTCCTCATAACGGTTTTACTAAAATTTACGGAAAATTAAAGGGGTGGTTCATTCCACCCCCCGATAGTAATGGCCCCTGGTGAGGCCGGCGGGACTGTATTGCTGCAGGCGTTCCCGCAGCCGGGAAAGCTCGCCGGCATTCCCGGCCGGGTTTAAATCCAGGGCCCGCCGGTAGGCCTGCACGGCAGCCCGGGCATACTCCGCTCCCCGCCCCCGGGCGTCGATACGCAAGGCGGCTACGCCCATCTCCGCAAACTTGTGCACATCGTCCACCAGGCAGAGATCCCGGGAATTAAACAGATGCATGCGGCAAAACTGGTCCACTTCCAACGGGAAAACCGCCCCCACCCGGTCCTGGAGAGCACGGTGCCGGCCCTGGCAGGGACCTGCGCAGTTCCGGCCGGCAGCCAGACCCCCCAGAAGGCTTCCCAGGGCGCAATACCGGGAAACCATTAACTCCACCGCCCCCTGGACCAGGACCTCGGCGGCAAAATGACCCCGGGCCACCAGGGCGGCCACCTGCTCCATGGTCAATTCCGGAGAAAGGGCCAGCTGCACGGCACCCTGGTCTAAAAGATAAGCGGCGGTACGGAGGTTGAAAACATTAAAGGCCAGGTCGGCATACAAGGGCAAGCCCGTGCGGGCCACCCGGTCAATTAGCCCGAGGTTCCCCGCCAGTACGCCCTGGGCCGGCAGGTTGGCAGCCAGATCCAGCAACCGCTCCACGGCAGCCATTTCCGGGTCATGGATTATCCGGGGCGTGGAAAGGATAAAGCGAACGCCATGTTTTTTGCAGATTTCCGTCCCCCGGCGGATTTCCTCTTCCCCCACGGGAGGACCGGAGCGAAAACTTTCTCCCCCAAAATAGACCTGATCCACTCCTGCAAAAACGGCGGCCTCCAGGGAAGCCAGGTCGGTAACCGCTATGGAAAGCAAAGGCCGTTTGCCAGGAGACCGGCCAGTAGGCAGAACCCGGCCCGCGGCCTTCACCCGGGCCTCCGCCAGCCTGCGCGCAAAGACATCCTCCGGTATGGGAGGTGCCGGCCGGGCCGATTTGATCCTGGCCGCCTCCAGTTCCTCTATGGCCCGGCGGCGGGCCTCGTTAATTTCCCCCACGGGCACAATGACATTATCGTCCAGATCGCAGCGCAAATCCTTCAAGGCAAAGGGGGAATTCCCCAAGCGATCGAGCTGTCCTTTTAAAAACTCCGGGGTCAGGGGTCTTTTGACCGCCGGCTGAGCGGGAGTAAGGCCAGTTCCCACCCCGCTGTGCCCGGCACTGTCTTCCACCCGCACCCGGACCGGCTCCCCCAGCCGGACCCGCACATGGAATACAACCGGGTTCTTGCGCACTTCCCGGAGTGAGGCAAAGGTAGCCCTGGCACGTTCCATTAAAGATGAATCGTGTGTTTTGAACAGGCGGTCCTGGGGCCTGACCTCCCGGGGCAGATAAATCTCCACTACCCTGCCGGCCGGAACCTGTTCCACCTGCCGCCCCTCTTCCCAAATGGCGTGCACTTCCACACCCACCCGACCGCCCCGGCTCACCCAAACCTCCACCCCGTCCCCCACCCGCAGGGGCTCTTCCAGGGCCACTTCCGCCCGGCCGGTGCGGGAATGGTAGCGAACTACCCGGCCCAGGAATAACCCCCGGTTGTTGGGCCGTTTATAACTCATCAGCTCATATCCGGGTCGTTCGTAGAAGTAGCCAGTGGTAAAGTCCCGGTTGAAAATCTGGGCCAGATCCCTGGCCTCTTCCGGCGTAATGTAAAAATCCTCGTCCGCCATGGCCCGGTCGATGAGGTTCCGGTAAATCCGCACCACTGTAGCCACGTACTCCGGCCGTTTCATGCGCCCCTCTATTTTAAAGGAGTTTATCCCGGCGCGGATGAGATCGGGGAGGTGCCCGGAGAGATTGAGATCCCGGGGGCTTAGCAGGTACTCCCCCACTTCCCGGGGATCCACCACCGGCCGTCCCTTTTCATCCACCAGGGTATAGCGCAGGCGGCAGGGTTGGGCACAGCGGCCCCGGTTGCCGCTGCGGCCGCCGATCATACTGGACAGAAGGCACTGGCCGGAATAACAAATGCAGAGGGCACCGTGGATGAAAACCTCCAGGTCGGCGCCGGTAGCTTCTTTTATATCCCTGATCTCTTTTAAACTCATTTCCCGGGCCAGCACCACCCGCCGGAATCCCAGGGCCAGGAGTTTTTCCACTCCCGCCCGGTTATGGACGGTCATCTGGGTGCTGGCATGCAGGGGCAACTCGGGAAGCACATGCCGGGCCAGGGTCGCCAGCCCAAGATCCTGCACGATTACGCCGTCGGCTCCGGCCCGCTGCAGAAAATGGAGAAAGCGAGCCGCATCTTCCAGCTCTTCATCCGACAGGAGGATATTGACGGTAACGTAGACCTTTACACCCCGGATGTGAGCGTAATCTACAGCCCGTTGCAGTTCCTCGTGATCAAAATTGGCCGCACCCTGCCGGGCGTTATACAATTTGCCGCCCAGGTAAACGGCATCGGCACCATTTTGTACCGCCGCAACCAGCCCCTCCCAATCTCCGGCCGGGGCCAGCAGTTCGGGTTTAGCGGACCGGGTCAAAGGCTGCTCCCTCCAAATGTTAAGACCTGCGGCTGAATCTTAAGAGCCCCGCGCAGGGGATAATTTCCACACCCCTGGCCTCAAGTTCGTCCAGGAACAGGTTCATACCCAGGGAATCGCTGGCCATGTGGCCGGCAATGATTACGTTGATGTGGTTTCTTTCCGCCTCTTTACGGTGCTTTTCACCCATATGCATGACCAGAAGCGTTCCTACCCCCGCCTGGGCCAGCCTGGCGTAGGCATCCTCCGAGCCGCTGGTGCCCCCGGTCATATCCACCATGATCTTGCCGGCACGGCGTTCCCTGGATCCCACCACAATGGTCGGACCGGCTTTATATTTAACGGCCTCCCTGTATTCGGGCTGTTCTTTCAGCATTTTTAAAATGTCGCCCAGGGTCTCCGGCTGCTTCTCATCCATCAGCTTCTGCAGAAAGCTAGTCACCAGGTTATCGGCAGCTGTATGCACGCTCATAAAAGCCAGCCCTAAAATCCGGGCGGCATCCAGAGCCCGGTTGTGGTTCAGGGGCAAGATGCCCCGCCTGACTTCGGCAATGCGGGAGGACATGATTCCCTCGGCCACATTAATGGGCACGCCAAAGCGGGCCAGCACATCTTCCTGCAGGTGCATCACCTGGTAGAGGGAAGCCATGGCCTTTCCTTCCGGGTGGTGGGAAATGATCAGGTCCACCGGCTGGCCCTTTTCCCCCAGCCTGTCGGCCAGCAGCACTTCCCCCACTTCCATGTCGATGCCCACCAGCACCCGGCGCACTTCCCTTTCCGGGTCACCCACCAGTATCCGGGTATCATCGTAGGGGTTAACCAGCCGCTCGAGGTCATATTCTTCTTTTTCCTCATCCTTCATTTTTTCGTATTTTTCCTTTTCCCGGGCCAGGAATTTTTGCACAGCTTCCAGGCCGCGGGGATCGCTTTCCATACCTTTGGCAATAGCCAGTTCGTAGATTTCCCGGATCTTCATCTGCATCCTCCTGTTCTTGAAAAATCAAGGTTTGATGCGGCGTGCGCATGGCACAGGCA
This sequence comes from Desulfofundulus thermosubterraneus DSM 16057, assembly GCF_900142025.1. Classification (GTDB taxonomy): domain Bacteria; phylum Bacillota; class Desulfotomaculia; order Desulfotomaculales; family Desulfovirgulaceae; genus Desulfofundulus; species Desulfofundulus thermosubterraneus. Next base: position 11,842 of record NZ_FQZM01000015.1, read on the forward strand.
GTGGCTTCGCGAGTAATTTTTTGGACGGCGTTTCCCATCACTGCACTCCTGAACGGTATCCCTATTTCTGACCGGAATACTCGCTGAACGGTTTTTGGGTTTTTCTTTTTGTTATGCTCCCTTTCTCGTGAAAGGTTATTCCTGCTGGAGCCGGGCAGGACCAGAATTAAACTTCGCCCTGCCCGGCGGGATTTCCTCCGTTAAAAAACTGTTTTTACCGGTCACGCAGGATGCACCCATCCCTACACCTGATATACATTCCGACGGAAGCAACGACCACGGGCACGTACTTCCTAAAAGAATTGAGGGGGATTATAGCTCCCCCCCGCACTTTCCTGTTTTTTTTATCAAGACTAGGCCTCTTTTTACTTTTGGTCCCACCACTTGCGAGGCTTGACAGGTGGAACCATGTAGGTAAGCCGGCTGTGTTTAACCCCCATAGCAATGTAATTTTCCACCATCTTCATGGCTGCAAAGGCAGGATCGATAACCGGCACGTCATATCCCGCCCCTTTCAGCCTGTCATGGAGATTTTTCGCCATCCCCATCATTCCCGTACACCCCAGGATGAGTACATGGGCTTTGTCTTTTATAATTGCCTCAAGGCTCTCCTGGTAAAGAGCGTTTTCCAGCTTTGTCCGGTCCCCTAAATCCAAAACCGGAATATTAACGTAACGAATAGAAACGAGTTTACTCATCAAGCCTAATTTTTTTGCCAGGTCTTCAATCATAGGGACCACGTTAGGTAAAACAGTAACTATCCCCAGGTGCTGTCCCAACCCCGCCGCCAACAGCATAGCCGGCTCGAATCCTCCACATACCGGTATATCCACCACTTCCCGGGCGGCCTTCACTCCCGGGTCACCAAAACAATCGATAATCACCCCGTCAAAACCTTCTTCAGCAGCCTTTTGCACTTTATTTAAAATGTCTGGTACCGCCAGGGCTTCATCGTATTCGCTTTCGATGGATGCCGGCCCGTAATCGAGGTGCTGAACATCAAATTCCACCCCCGGTCCGGCGTAACTCCGAAACTCACGGCGGATTTCTTCATCAAATACGTCGGAAGTAATGGGCATTATTACCTTAATTCTCATTTAATTCTTTCCTCCTTTTTTGATATTTTATACTGACTATACTTGCCTCAAATCGCCCGCCGCCTTAACCCTTATGCGCGTCGCGTTGCCGGGAAGGTATGCCAACGGCACATCTTCCACCTCCACAACCTGCACTGTGGAGGGTTCGGCCCCGGCCTTTACCGCTTCTTCACAAGCCATGGCCCTGGCTTGTCTTAGAGCCTCTTCGCGGCTTATTTCACTGAGGGCAAATATCCGTTCCACCTGACCGCTTACCTGGGCAATGGCAGCTCCCAGGGCATTGGCCACATCGTAGTGGGCTGGACGAATTATCTTTGATACTCCTTCTATCTCATCTGTAACAAGGATACTCCCACCCCCAACAAGTATAAGGGGTAAGGGTTCGGCTGAAAGTTTCATTTTATCAATTGCCTCATTAACAAGCTGCATCATTTTGTGCAGGCAACGCCGGGCAAAATTTTCCTCTATATGGCTTACCAGCGAAGGATCGCCAATCTCCGCCAGGCCCAATCTTACGGCAATGTCGGTAGCAGTCAGGACGTTACCACCAAAAACAAGGGCTTCCTCCGTTAACCGGTAACCCACGCTTTGGGGGCCGACCCGGATATCCCCATTTACTTCCTGTATAATCGTTCCTCCGCCCAGCCCAATGGAAATCAAATCAGGCATGCGGAAGTTGGTGCGCACCCCTCCTATTTCTACGGCCACTGAGGATTCCCTGGGGAAGCCGTTAACAATTACCCCAATATCACTGGTGGTGCCTCCTACGTCCAAAACAATGGCATTTTGCTGCCCGCTTAAAAAGGAGGCCCCACGGATGCTGTTGGTTGGCCCGCAGGCAATGGTAAAAATAGGATAACGGATGGCGTAATCAATGGACATAAGCGTACCGTCGTTTTGACACAGGTAAACCCGGGCGTTTTTAACCCCTTCCTGCTCCAGAGCGGTCTTAAAACCGAGGGCTGTGGTCCGGGCCACTTCTGCCAGCGCCGCATTTAGAATGGTGGCGTTTTCTCTTTCGAGAAGCCCAATGGAACCAATTTCATGGGATAAGGAAATGGGGATGTTGCCCAGTTCGTTCTCTATTATCCCGGCCGCCCGTTTTTCGTGGTCGGCAGATATGGGAGAAAAGACCGAGGTTATGGCTACTGCATCAACCTTGCTTTTGAAGGCCCGGGCTGCAGAGCTTACCTCCTCAGGGTCAAAGGCCGCAATCTCGCGGCCGTCAAACTCATGGCCCCCGCTTACCAGGTAATACTCTTCACCGATTGCCTTTACCAGGTCAGGCGGCCATGCAGCCATGGGAGCTATAGCACCGGTAGCCGGTTTCCCAATGCGCAGTATGCCCACGCGGCATAGTCGCTTGCGCTCGACTATCGCATTGGTACAATGGGTTGTTCCCAGCATGGCGTAAGCAATTTCATCTTTGTTGATGCCTGCCTCGCTTAAAACTCTGCTCAATGCCGTATAAATTCCCGTAGTTACATCTTTGGTAGTGGGGGTTTTAACCCTGGCTATGAGGTTAAGCTTCTCATCAATAATTACTGCATCCGTGTTGGTACCACCTACGTCTATGCCGAGCCGGTAACTCACTGCTTTTCTCCTCCTTGCGCCAGCACTTCCACCGGTACATAATCGAGATCATAACCGAAATAGCGGGGCCCTACTGTTTCCAGACCTTCAGGTGTACGCCATTTTTCGTCGCAAGGTATGCCCAGTACAAGAACACGGTTGCCATACCTCAGCCCTTCCGTAGTAATGGGTATGGCCGTTTCCAGATTGACAATGCATATCAGGTCGGGCACGGTGGCCACTACCCTTTCTCCCCTTATGGCAACGAGGTTTTCATTCTGAAACTTGACCTGTAACACTTCGCCTTTGTATTCCTCTATTCCCTCGATTTTAGCTTCACCCCGGGCAAAGCCACCTTCCGTCCGCCGCAAAACATCAACTACTTTACCTTTGAACAGCTCAAAGCCACCGGTTGCTTTGAGAAGGGCTTCAGCCGGGTTTTCCCCGCGCTGGCGGGCTTCACGAATCACCTTACCTATTTTCGCGGAATAAGATACAATATTTTTTATGCCGGCCTTTTTAAGTACCTTTCCCGTCATGGGGTAAATGCTCAACATAACCGAACCGCCCATGACCACGGTGGCGTTCCTGGCCAGGCTTTCGGTCCAGAAATTGCTAATAGTTTCCAGAATGATGGTATTTCCCTTCTCGTCGGCAATAACCATGGGAGTGGCCGATACCCCGTAGAGGTGGAAAGTAACCATCTGCAGTTCGGGGAAGGCACGTCCCATGCCATCGCAATCTACAAGAGGTATACCCAAACGTGCGGCAACGGCAATAGGGATCATGGAATTTACCCCGCCCGCTTCAATGGGCATGGTGGCAAAAATATCTTTGCTCAGGTAGTTTTTAAGCCCATTAAAGGCCCGAAAAACTTCCTCACCGTTTGGTACTTTTTCGATCAGGACGGTAGGAGCTCCCATCATGGCCGTTGGCACTACCACCGCCTCGTCCGGCACCTCGTCGGGGCTTATAAGGGTGACCGGGCCGCATTCCTTTACGGCCTGGAGAGCCATAAGTTTTCCCAGGTAGGGGTCGCCGCCCCCACCGGTACCCAGGAGGGCGGCACCTATGGCAATGTCTTCAATGGTCTGCGCATCAATCCTGGTCATTTTAATTCCTCCTTACGCTTTCGAGTCTATGAAACGAATGGTTTCCCGGCCGCTAAGGGCAGCACACAATTTCATTCCTACCCAGTAAACTATTCCAGCAGCGATCAGGGAATTCAGGGCTGGAATACCGCCCTTGATAAAATAACCTACCAGGAAGCCTGCCAGCCAGGCCAATAAGGCCAGAGGATTCAAACGTTCGGAGACTGCCGGTAAACTGTTTTGCAGGCGGCTTTCTTCCAGTTCCTTTCTGAAGCGTTTGAGTATAAAGTAGTCAACCACCATAATACCGCCAATAGGAGGTACAGCTACTCCCAGTAAGACCATGAAGCTAATAAATTTATCAAGAATGCCCAAAATTGAAAGTGTAGTTCCCAATACCCCAATAATAAGGGTAATTACGCCGCGATTGGCTTTATATCCAAAAGCCGCATCCAGAAAGTTTGTTACTCCTAACGAAGCAACATAAAGATTAAGGTCATTTATTTTAATTGTGGAAAATATTACCAGAAGAGCAGCCAGCCAACCTCCGAGTTTATACATGATCACAACTATATCACTGCTCTTCACCGCATGAGACATCATGGCCCCGAGGAAATTGATAATAATCTCTCCCAGCAATAAACTTAGCAATGTCATCCAGAAAACATCCCTGGCATTGCGGTTGAATCTGCTGAGGTCAGGTGTTACAACTGCGCCTACCATAAAGCCCCCGGCAACCATGGTGGCTCCCACCCCTATACTCAAAGGCGAACCAGAAGGAGCAGAAGTAAACAACTCTGATACGTTATAATGTCCTATCATTTGATAGGTGGCATAGAATAAGGCCAGCAAAAAGGCAGGAACAGCTATATTTGCCGTGTAACTCAACATGCGGTAACCATAAACTACGATAACGGTAATAGCCAGGCCGGTGATGAGAGCCATCAGCTGGAAATTGCCCCTGCCGCCAAAGGCAGCGATAAGTCCATTGGCAAAAATGGAATTTTGAATACCAAACCACCCGATACAGGAAATGCCTATTATAAGGCCGATGATACTTGAACCGAGTTGCCCAAAGCCCGTCCACCTGGTGAGAAAGCTGGTAGACATCCCTTCCCAGGCCCCAGCCACACCCACCAGGAAGCTTACAATTTCCAGTATCACTACCCCCAGAATTGTGGCCAGTATGGCATCTCTTACCGTCATCCCATGCCCCAGGACAGCTCCTGTCATGAGAAGGGGCAAGCATACCACTCCGCCAAAACGAATCATAAAGACCTCCCACATGGGGCGCCGCGCACCTAATGGTATGCGGCTTAAAGCGAAATCGTCAGTACTTTGTTTAAGCACTACCATCCTACCTCCCTGAAAATATTCTGGACGCCGTAGTGTTAGAGCAAGAATTGTACCAGCATTTTCAACACCGGAAAATGATGTGGATAACGGATTCCGGGCGGCAAGCCAGGGTTGAGACAGGAAATTTAGATATTAGAAATGCGAAATATAACGCTATTGGCAGGGTTGTTTTTTCATTTATTTCTCATTTTTCTCTTGTTTTTTCATGTTTTCATAGTTAGAATAAATGATAAATAATAATCAAATGTGAAAGCGGAAAGTATGGTGTTAAGCGTTGAAAGGTAAATTTAAAGTAGATTCTTTTCTTCATAACCTTGCCTCGTTATTCAATTGCCAGGTGGTCTGGTGGGATGCTGAACAAATTCGCGGAATTTTTGCACCTCTAAAAGTACCGGCTCCTTCATTAGACCACCTCAAGAGATTTCTCTCTTTTTCTCATCCTGTGGTTGTTACCAGGGGTCGACACTTCCTCTGCACTGATTGTCCTGATGAACGGTTTTGCTCCTGGCATTATGAATTTTTTGTTCCCCTTGGACTTTGGGGTGAGGCAATGGGTGTTGGGTGGCAGTTTGGGGAACCCGCGCCTTTTGCCGATAGCCCTTCCTGGCTCAAGCTTATGGTAGATATAAGCAGTCTCCTGGCTTCTATACTGCAACAGGAAAAAAGCCGGTCCCTGGGAGAACTTTCGCGGCAAGCGGTGGAACTATGCGGTCAACTGCTGGGGGAAGGGCTTATACTTTTTGATGACCGGGGGGAGGTGATTTATCAAAACGAAATTGCTAACGAACTAAATCTTTACAGGCAGCTCAGGGAAGGGATCGACATAAATAAGCTGCTGCAGAACAGGAAAGAAACGGAGTTGCTTTTAAATAATTCTTTACCTGTACGCTTTCGCCCGTTCTATTACGATCGCGATTACCTGGGGGGAGCGGTATTTACCCGGCGGGAAAGGCGAGAGGTTAAAAACGGTGCTTTCGAACCCCGAGAACAGGCAGGACTGCCGAAGGTGATTTGCAAAAACCCCAAACTCGTCAAGGCTATATCTATCGCCCGGCAAGTGGCACTTACTGATTCCACCATTCTGCTGCGGGGAGAAAGCGGTACGGGGAAGGAGATGTTCGCCCGGATCATCCACGAGAACAGTCCCAGAAAAAAGGGGCCGTTTATAGCTATTAACTGTGCAGCCATTCCCGAGAACCTGTTAGAAAGTGAGCTTTTCGGTTATGAAGAGGGTTCCTTCACCGGCGCGCGCCGGGGGGGTAAGCCGGGTAAGATAGAACTGGCCCACAGGGGTACACTCTTCCTGGACGAGATTGGCGACATGCCACCGGCCCTTCAGGCCAAGCTGTTAAGGGTGCTCCAGGAGAAAAAGATTGAAAGGGTAGGAGGAACGAGGCCTGTTCCCATTGATGTCCGGATTATTGCTGCCACCCATCGCAATTTAGAAGAAATGATTGCCACCGGACAGTTCCGGGAGGACCTGTTTTACCGGTTAAGCGTAATTCCCATATATATTCCCCCGCTGCGGGAAAGACCGGAAGACATTGAACTATTGCTCTACTATTATGTAAAGAAATACTGCATCCTTCTTAACAAGGAGTTTAAAACCTTTACCTACGATGCCCTGCAGCTTTTGAAGGCCTACCCCTGGCCGGGGAATATCCGGGAACTGGAAAATACCGTGGAATACATTGTAACGGTAGATGATAAAGAAGAAATTGGAGTGGAAAGTTTACCCTTGCCCATCAGGAGGTTCTACCCGCCTCGATCTTCGTCTGAAAGGAAAAATATGCATACTGGCAGGATCAGCCGCGAAGAGCTGGCCGAGCTTTTGGAACGTTTCGGGTATTCCACGGAAGGAAAGAGGGAGCTGGCCAGGTACCTGGGCATCAGCCTGGCGACCCTTTACCGGTGGCTTAAAAAATACAAGCTGTAAGGGGTGCATGGAATGCAAGCAATAGACGATAAATGGATAGAACCCCTTCTGTACGGAGGTATTTTTCTCGGCTCTGGCGGCGGAGGAAAAACCAAAGTCATGGCTCTCCTTTTACAGGAACTATTAGCTGATAAGGGCGCGGTCGGGCTAATTCAGCTCGAAGACCTCGAACCGGAAGGTGTGTACGCCGCTGTGGCCATAATGGGCTCCCCGGAACTGGCGGAAGAAAACCTTCCTGCCGGGCACGAAGGGGTTAGAGCCTTAGAACAGCTTAAAGGCTTAACGGGGAAGGAATTTCTGGCCCTGGTAACGGTGGAAGGTGCAGGTGTGAACATCCTGTATCCTCTCCTGGTCGCCAGGCGGACGGGGCTTCCCCTGGTGGATGCCGATGCCATGGGGCGTGCCTTTCCTGAATTGCAAATGACGACTTTTCATTTTGCCCAGCTTACGGGTACTCCCCTGGTCCTTATTGACAGCCGCGGCCGGGAACATATTTTTTCTGAAGAAGACAATTTTTTGCTGGAGCTGAACACCCGCCAGGTGGTGGGAGAAGGAGGCGGGGTTGGCTTTTTTGCCGGCTTTCCGACCACGGGCAGCGTACTAAGGAGAATACTTATTCCCAGGACCATCTCCTTTGCCGCCGAACTGGGCCAGGTCTTTATTAATCCCGGTTCTTATTCTCACCTGTTAGAACATCTAGTTGTGATTACCAAAAACTCGCTTTACGGCAGTGCAATTGAGCTTTTCATTGGGTTTGTCCAGGATATCGGTAAAATAGAAACCCTAAAGTGGCGTACCATCACCCTGAGGGGAAGCGGTCCCTATACGGACGAGGAGTTTAAAATCTTAATACAGAACGAAAACCTTATTGCTTACCGCAACAACCGGGTGGCAGCGATGGTGCCGGACTTGATTTCGTTCATAGACCTGGAAACTTTAAAACCCATAAATAATAACGACGTAAGCCCGGGGATGGAAGTAGCGGTGATTGGCATGCCCGCACCTGCCCAACTTAAAACCAAAAAAGCCCTCAATGTAGTGGGGCCCCAATGTTTTGGCTATAAATCCGGATACGAGCCGCTAGAAAAGCTATATTTCTCCTATTACTATTAATTATCCCGCATTAATTATCCCGATTAGGCGTGGTGTTAAACAGTGAAGGGAAATCTTGTCCTGATTTTTCAAGGAAAAAAATTAAACCTGCTTTTTGGCCGGGAAGGAATTGTGCTGGCAGAAGAAAAATGTCCCGGTGCGGTCCATCCCGAAAACCTCAATAATTTCCTGTATAATAACGGAATAATTCCTGCGTGTGTTGAAAGGGTGCTTGTTGTAGCCGACCTGACGGACCTGCTCTCCAGGACAGAAAGCCCTTTAGGGTATTTCCGCCTATCTTCCACTCCTATCGAACTGTCGCCGGTAAGTGAGTTGCTAAAGAGAAAAAATTTAAAACTCTACAGCTTTCACTTACCTTTACCGAGCCAACCCGGATATCGCTCTCAACTGGAAAGAGCCCTGACGGATCTGGCGGAGCTTCCGGTTAAGAGCATTGCCGTAAACTCCGCCTTTTCTCCCATCGATTCCAGCCCTGAGCAAAAACTAATAGAGGCGGCGGAAAACCTTTTCCCGGGCAGATTTTCCTTTTATCCTTCATACCATTACAATGTTTTAAACTTTCTCTTGAGGGAAAATGCGCTTTTGATCAATACCTTTCTTTTGGAAAGCGTGAAATCTTTCCGGTCCTGGTTGGAAAACTTGCTCACCTGTTCCGGCATATCAGCTCCTGTTTACTTTTTGAAAGGTGATGGTACCTTGACCAGCTGCCGCGTGGCAACTACTTTTCCCCTGTTGACCTGGCAGGCCGGTGTTTCTTCCTACCTGCTGGGGAGCAGCTGGTGGCTCGGCCAGGGTGAAACCTTTGTTGTTCTCCCCGATAAGAGGGGGGTAAGATTGAGTATTACAGAACGTTATTTGCCCAAATTAGCGACGGGCTTTACGCATTTTTATGGGGTAGAACTTGCCGGTAGCTATCCTTGCGTAATTTACTTTAAAGAAAAACCGGCCCCCCATAAATGGGAAGAAACGCTTGATGCCTTGAACCCTTTCCCAGGTCCCCTTCCCCTGGTGTGCTTTGCACCGCCTGCAGAGATTCCCCGGGTATTCCGGTACCCGGTTTTGCTGCCACCCGCAGGCCCCACCTTACAAGGGGCGGGGGTGCTTGTTGCACCCTACGGGATAGAAATAGAGAAGGTTTTTTTCTTTACCCATCACCGCCGAATTCAGGTGGAAAAGCAGGAACTTTGGGATATGGCCCTCTGGCAACTAAGGGAAGATGGAGTGGAGCTTAAGGAAATCAGCTATCAATTTGAAGAAATCCCCTTAAGGTACCTGCCGCAAAATGCCTGCAGGTTAAGGCTAAAAGTTTTGGGGAGGCTTTAAGCCGCCGCCCTCCAGGTTACCGGATAGTCCGGCCAACCGTACTGTTTTTCCAGGAGCAGAGAGAAGCGGGCGCTTCATTTTTTAGAAACATAAGCGCTATCCCGCAGATAAAAACGCAGGGGCAATGCAGCCCCTTCTTTGATCCCGATGCGGGTGGTGGTGACCACCGGGAGAGGTTTCCCATCCCCCCGGCAGAGGAAAAGCGGGCCTTTAGTTAAATCGCAACCGTTATGCTCCCGGGTGATGCCCATGGCCTGCACCAGGCGGGCCGGCCCGCTGCACAACTCGGCCAGTTTTTCCCGCCCCCGCCTGGCCCGCATGAGCTCAATCCCCGCCACCGGCTCCAGTGCCCTGATCAGCACCGCCTCCCCCACCCCTTCTTCCCGGGTGACCACATTAAAACAGTAGTGCATGCCGTAGATAAAATATACGTAGGCATGGCCGGGCGGGCCGAACATCACCCGGTTGCGGGGAGTCATACCCCGGGAGGCGTGACAGGCAGGATCCCCCTGCAAATAGGCCTCCGTTTCCACAATCAGGCCGGCCGTTAAGCCTTCGCCGCTGTCGTGGACCAAGTAGTGCCCGATTAACTCCCGGGCCACCAAAACGGTATCCCGCTCGTAAAAGGAGCGGGGCAGGACCAGTGAGAAATCGATTGTCTTTTCCCCCATACTACCCCCTACTGCTTCCCAGCAGCTTTAATAAATCCGGCAGGTCCAGGGTGTTCACCACGTCCTCCGGACCCAGCCAGGCCCGGCGGGCCACGGCCACCCCGTAGGGCATCTCATCCAGGCGCCTTAAATCGTGGGCATCGGTATTCACGGCCAGCTTTACGCCGTAGTCCCGGGCCAGGCGGGCATAGTGTTCGTTGAGGTCCAGGCGATCTGGAGAAGAATTGATTTCCAGGATCTTTCCGTATTTTGCCGCCGCTTCCAGGATTCTTTCCATGTCCAGGGCATAGGCTTCCCGTTCACCCAAAAGGCGGCCGGTGGGGTGCCCGATAATATCCACGTGCTCATTTTCGATGGCCTGCAGGACCCGGCTGGTGAGGGTCTCTTTATCCTGGCGAAAGCCGCTGTGTACCGAGGCCACCACCACGTCAATTTCGGCCAGCACTTCGTCGGGAAAGTCAAGACCACCCCTGGCCAGAATGTCCACTTCAATCCCCGTGAGGATGCGAAAGTCATTCTCCGCTTCGTTCAATTCCCTTATTAAGCTGTGCTGTTCCTGCAGACGCTCCAGGGACAGGCCCCGGGCAACGGTGAGGGAATGGGAGTGGTCAGTAATGGCCACGTAATGGTAACCCTTCTCCTTTGCCCGCTGCGCCATCTGGAGGATGGAATTGGCCCCGTCGCTCCAATCGGTGTGCACGTGCAGGTCGCCCTTTACGTCCTTAACCTCTAAAAGCCGGGGCGGATCCCCTCCGGCAGCCAGTTCCACCTCTCCCCGACCTTCCCGCAATTCAGGAGGCACGGGCCACAAGCCCAGCCGGCGGTAGATGTACTCTTCCTCCCACGGCAGGGGTGCCCCGGGAACCGGAGGAACGGGGGCGGGTGCGTCTTCAAGGGCGGACTCATCATTGCCCGAAGGAGAGTCTTTACCAACCAGTCCCCGCATATCCAGATGATAGCCCCTTTTTTCGGCCAGGGCCTGTAACTGGCACCAGTGTTCGGCGCTTCCCGTGGCCCATAACAGGACAGCCCCGTAGGCTGGCAGGCCAACCACCCGCAGTTCCACCGGCACTCCCCACCAGGTCTGAACCCGTATCCTGTCCTTTTCCCGCACCAGCACTTCCCTTACCCGGCGGTATCCCGCCAGGGCGTTAAACAATGGCTCCGGGTCTTCCGCCGCGGCCACCAGCTGTATCTCATCAACCGTTTCCTGCCAGCGCCGGATCTCGCCCGCCACCCCTACTTTATGCACACCAGGGACATCCTGAATGCAGGAAGCCAGTTCACCGGCTATTTCCCGGGCCAAAGGCAAAAGGATGCGCCCCTGCCGGCTGCGCACCAGCTCGATGCTGCGCAGGATCTCCTGCTCGGTTTTGACCCCCATTCCTCTAAGCGCCCGTACTTTTTTCTCCCGGGCCGCCTCTTCCAGTTCTGCCAGGGAGGTGATGCCCAGCTGTTCGTGTAAAAACCGCGCCCGCTTAGGTCCGATGCCCGGAAGGGCCATCACTTCCAGAATTCCCGGAGGCCATTTCCGGCGGAGCTCCTGCAGTTTTTTCATCTCACCGGTGGTGATCAATTCACCAATTTTGGCCAGGATGTTTTTGCCGATGCCGGGAACACTGGCCAGGGTACCCCGCCGGTACAGCTCCACAATCGGTTCTTCAAGGCCGGCAATCGCTTTGGCCGCCCGGCGGTAGGCCCGGATTTTGAAAAAATCCTCGCCCTCAAATTCCAGAAGATCTGCCAGCTCCCGGAAGGCCCAGGAGATCTCCATGTTTTGCATGGTCCTTTTACCCCTCAAGGAAAAATAACATTTTTGTAAGCTATCGTTAGACATATTTACCTTACCAGGAATTTTTCCTTTTGGCAAACTGTAAATGTTCAGTCAACCCGCTTAAGGCACGGCCCAGCACTCACCACAATATGACTCTGCTCCCGGTGTTTCAGGTTTAATTGACAAATCAGGTTTTGGGAAGAGCTAGTATTCCAGTGAGTGCTGGGTCCCCGCTCACTCATGTGCTCCGCGCCGACAGCACCACGGTTCGCTTCGGGCCGCCCAGCACTCACTGAATAAGCTATGCGGCGGAGGTCAAATTATCCGAAAAAAAATCCGCCTGGCTATCACGGATAGCAGGCGAAGAACCCAAAAGCCTGAGCTCTTATTTCGCTTTTCTGTCCATCTCCAAAAGTTCGGCCAGCTCGTCGTACTCCTTCTGCAGCTTCATCAGCTCATCGGCGATGTTCAGGGCAGTGAGCAGTGCAGCTTTGGACAACCCTAAACGAGGGTTGCGGGTTACTACCTGGCGTATTTTCTTGTTAACATACTGGGCTAGCATCCGCAGGTATTCCTCCGGTTCATCGCCCTTTAAAACATAGTATTCGCCAAAAATCTCCACCTCAACCCGGGTTTCCTGCTTGCCCATAGCCGTTCCCCCTGGTTTTCAAATTCTTATTGCTTTCGGCGTTGACCGGGGAAACTCCTGCCGGCACGACAACTTTTTCTTACTTTTACTTTCTCAGCTCAGCTCCCACCTCCCTGACCAAGGCGGCAGATATGGCCTCGGTTTGAGCGGTTACTTCCGCGTCGGTAAGGGTGCGGTCGTCGGCCTGGAAAAGCAGGGAAAAGGCCAGGCTGCGGCAACCCTCCCTTACCTGCTCTCCTTCATAAACATCAAAAAGTTCCACCGACCGCAGCAGATGGCCGCCGGCCCGGCGAATCACCCGCAGCACATCGGCCGCGGGAACTTCCCGGCTCACCACCAGGGCTATATCCCTCTTCACGCCGGGGAAACGGGGCAGGGGACGGTATTGGGACGGCTTACCGGCCAGGGCAAACAAAGCGGCCAGGTCCACCTCAAAAGCGCACACCCGCACCTCCAGCTCATATTCCTCCAGCACATCGGGGTGCAGCTCTCCCACTATCCCCAGCGTTTCCCCCTGCGCCTTGATCCGGGCGGCGCGACCGGGATGAAATGCGGAGTTTTCCTTTTCCCTCTCGAAGGTCAGGCCGGGCAGGCCCAGTTTTGCGGCCAGCACTTCCAGAACCCCTTTGAGGTAATAGAAATCCAGGGGCGTAGCCGACCGGTTCCACCCCGCAGCCCCCTGGCCCATGGCCGCCGCGGCCAGCATCGGGCGCTCCTCGGGAAGGGCTTCCCCGCCCTGGGGAAGGAATACCCGGCCCACCTCAAAGATAGCCCCGCTGGTTACCCGGCGGTTGAAATTGCGCTCCAGCACCTCTAAAAGACCGGGCAGGAGCATGGTGCGCATGACCGATTGCTCCACGGAAAGGGGGTTTTGCAGCTTCAACGTATGGCGCAAGGGGCTGTCCTGTGGCACTTTAAACCGGTCAAATACTGCGGGATTCACAAAACTGTACGTAACCACCTCGGTCAGGCCGCACTCCACAAGCACCTCTTTTAAACGCTTGAGCAGTGACTGTTCCCTTGTTCTCGCCCCCCGGGTGGTGACCCCAAAGGGCAGGGTGGCCGGTACCCGGTCATAACCGTACAGCCTGGCCACTTCTTCGATCAGGTCGATCTCCAGGTTAATGTCCACCCGGTAGCTGGGTACGTTTACCAGCAGGTCCTGACCCGCGTCCTGTACCGTAAAGCCGAGACGGGCCAGGAGGTTAACCGTCTCTTCCCGGGGAATATCCGCCCCCAGGATGTATCCCACCCGCTCGGGACGCAAGATGATGGGCTTTCTGGCCACCGGAGAGGGATAATTATCCACCGCTCCGGCCACTACTTCCCCGGCACCAATTTCCACCAGCAGGGAGGCAGCCCGGTTGGCGGCAGCCAGACATCCTTCCAGATCGATCCCTTTTTCAAAACGGGTTGAAGACTCGGAACGCAGGCCCAGGGCCCGGGATGTACGGCGGATGCTGGTGGGATGGAAGTAAGCCGATTCCAGCAGGACAGTGGTGGTGTTCTCCGTGACCTCGGTATCCAGCCCTCCCATAATCCCGGCCACGGCCACCGCTCCACCGGGATCGGCAATGACCAGCATTTCAGGTTCCAGGTGCCGTTCCACCCCGTCCAGGGAAACGATTACTTCCCCCGGGTGTGCCCGGCGGACAATGATGTGGCCATCTTTCAACCTATCGTAGTCAAAGGCATGCAGGGGCTGGCCCAGCTCCAGCATGACATAGTTGGTAATATCAACCACATTGCTGATGGGGCGAATGCCGGCGGCCCGCAGGCGTTCCTGCATCCACAGGGGTGAGGGGCCCACCCTCACATTGGTGAAAAGCCGGGCCACGTAGCGCCGGCATAGTTCCGGTTCCAAAATGTCCACCCGCACCCGCCCCTCAAGGGAGCTGCCCGGCATCTCCTGAACTTCCAGCCGGGGGAAACGCAGGGACTGCCCGAGCAAGGCGGCCACTTCCCGGGCCACCCCAATCATGGACAGGCAGTCACCCCGGTTGGGAGTGAGATCCAGCTCGAAAATGACATCATCCAGCCCGAGGACCGACCGGATATCCAGCCCCAGGGGAGTATCCGCAGGGAGGATCATGATTCCGTGGGCCTGGTCGGCGGGCATAGTTTTTGGGTCTAGACCCAGTTCCTGGCCGGAACAAAGCATACCCCGGGACTCCACCCCCCGCAGTTTGGCTCGCTTGATTACCAGCCCCCCGGCCAGCCGCGCCCCTTCCAGGGCTACGGGAACCACGTGCCCTTCCCGGACGTTGGTAGCACCGGTAACGATCTGCCGGAGCTCAGGCTCTCCGGTGGCGACCAGACAAATCACCAGCTTATCGGCATTGGGGTGGGGTTCTATTTTGACAATGCGTCCGGTAACCACGTTGCTGATCTCTTTTCCCGGCTCCTCCAGGCCTTCCACAGCCAGGCCAGCCATGGTCAGCCGGTCGGCCAGTTCCGCCGGGCTGATGGGTATATCCACATATTCTTGCAGCCATTTAAACGAAACCCGCAAAGCTTAATCATTCTCCTTTCTGCTAAAACTGGGCCAGGAAACGCAGATCGTTGTCAAAGAAGAGGCGCAGGTCATCTATGCCGTATTTGAGCATGGCGATACGCTCGATACCCATGCCAAAGGCAAAGCCGGTAACCTCGGCAGAGTTATAGCCGGACATTTCCAGAACCCGGGGATGCACCATGCCGCAGCCCAGGATTTCCAGCCAACCGGTGTGGGAGCATACCCGGCACCCCTTACCGCCGCACATGACACAGGAGATATCCACCTCGGCGCTGGGCTCGGTAAAGGGAAAGTAACTGGGGCGAAAACGCGTCCTGGTGCTCTCGCCAAACATTTCCCGGGCAAAGACATCCAGCACCCCTTTTAAATCTCCAAAGGTTATCCGCCGGTCCACCGCCAGCCCCTCCACCTGGTGGAACATGGGTGAGTGGGTGGCATCGTCATCCCGCCGGTAAACTTTCCCCGGGGCAATGACTTTCACCGGCACCGCCGGCGCAGTACGCTCCATGGTACGCACCTGCACCGGAGAGGTATGGGTGCGCAGGAGCACCTCGGGACCGATGAAAAAGGAATCCTGCATGTCCCGGGCCGGGTGGTCCTTGGGCAAATTCAGGGCCTCAAAGTTATAATAGTCCAGTTCCACCTCGGGCCCCTCGGCAATGGAAAACCCCAGTCCCAGAAAGATTTCCTCGATTTCCTCCTGCACGGTAGTAAGGGGGTGCTTTTTACCCGGCAAAAAGGGCGTCCCCGGGAGGGTTATATCAATGCTCTCAGCCGCCAGGCGCGCCTGCTTAAACCTGGCTTTAACTTCCGCCGTGCGCTCCGCCAGTTCTTTTTCCAGCACTTCCCGGATGCTGTTGGCCAGCTGGCCGATCCTCGGCCTCTCCCCGGCCGGTAGAGCATTCATTCCCCGCAGCACCCTGGTAAGTTCACCCTTTTTGCCCAGGTAACGGATGCGGATTTCCTCCAGGGCTTCCAGGCTATCCGCCCGGGCTAAAGCCTCCTTTGCCTCGGCCGCCATTTTATGTAACTGTTCTTCCAAGACTAGTCCTCCTTTTTACCCTCTTTTCTCTCTAAAAAACATAAAAACCGCCCCTTTTTCGGGACGGAAATTGTTCCTTGTCGCGGTACCACCCTTATTGTTTATGCCCGGACTAAAACTTCGCTCCGCACAATGGAGAATTAAACTGCCATGCGTCCCATAATGTAGCCTTAGTGTGAAAGGGGTGACCGTTCAATTATATTATTTTCAAACCAGGCCTTTAGTGTACGGCTAACCTCCGGTACAGGATGTAGGCGCGGATTGAACCAGTCGCTTCGAACAGCCTCCAAAAAAATTCGGCGGTTAAAAACATTTAACCACGACCTTTCCCTGTTTTTTGGGGACCCTTCGGTGTTGATTATATCACAAGCCCCCGCTTAAAACAAGGAAGTTTCCAGAAAAATTCGGGAACAGCCTGTTACCGTGAACGCAATTTAAAGCCCGTGTAAATGTTCAGTGAACTCTACTGGATGCGGTGCTGTCCTCGCTCACTCTACTGCTTCGCGTAAGATGCGCACCGTGGCTAGCTTCGGATCGTCTCTGGCTCTCTGTGGATTGCTTGGTCCTGACTGTAGCCCATCCGCTGGCGTACCGCTTCATAAAGCATGATGGAAGCGGCTACAGCCACATTCAGGGACTCGGCCCGCCCGGGCATGGGGACCGTGGCCAGCAAATCGGCGCAGGCCAGCAGTTCCGGAGAAAGACCCCGGGCCTCACTGCCTACCATTAGGGCCAATGGGCGGGTCAAATCCACGGTGGGGAGAGGTATGCCGCCTGCAGGAACACCGGCCACCAGCACAAGGCCGGCTGTCTTTAAACGGACCAGCACATCCTCCCCTTCCCGTACGGCCGCTACGGGAAGGTGAAAAAGGGAACCCATGGTAGCCCGGATGGTTTTCGGGTTGTATAAATCCACCGTCCCGGGAAACAAGATCACTCCACCCGCACCGGCGGCGTCGGCACTGCGGATAATGGTGCCCAGGTTGCCCGGGTCCTGAACGCCGTCAACCACCAGCAAAAGAGATGGCCCTGCCGCCAGGGTTTCCTCCAGGGTGTAGCCGGGTTTTTCCACCACGGCCAACACCCCCTGGGGAGTAGCCGTATCAGCCAACTCCGCCAGCAGCTTTTCCTCCACCGGCAAGAGTTGAATCCCCCGCTCCCGGGCTGCCTCAAGAAGAACAGCGGCCCGTTCGCTCCCGGACGGGCTATAAACGAGCATTTTTACCGGCCATCCGGACGAAAGTGCCTCCTCTACCAGGCGCACTCCTTCCAGAAGAAAGTGCCCCTCCTTATCCCGCTGGCTCCGGCGGGCCAACCGGCGAAGATACTTGACCTGCGGGTTGGCTTTGCTGCGGATCATGGAACTAGCCCCCGAGGGTTCTCAGCTTCTCGTTACGCCCCAGGGCCACCAGGATATCTCCTTCATTAATCACCTGCCTGGCACCGGGGGAAATGATAATCTCCTCACCGCGACGGATGGCCAGGACGGTAACACCGTATTCCCGGCGCATGGCCGATTCCTGCAGGGTTTTACCCACAAACTCGGGAGGAGCCATAAGCTCAACAATACTGTAATCAGGAGAAAGATTGATCTGATCCAGGATATTTTTGGAGACCAGGGCGTGGGCCACCCGCACCCCCATATCCCGCTCGGGGAAAACCACCATATCGGCCCCCACCCTTTGTAACACTTTGCCGTGAAGTTCGGTGACCGCCTTGGCCACCACCCGGGGAACACCCATTTCCTTGAGCATAACGGTGACCAGAATGCTGGACTGCACTTCCTGGCCGATGGCCACAATGACCACATCAAAATTTCTCAGGCCCAGGGATTTCAGTGCCTGCTCATCCATGGCATCCACACACACGGCGTAGGTAACCTCGTCGGTAATGGCATTTACCCGCTCTTCGTTGGTATCCACCGCCAGGACGTCATAGCCCATGCGGGCAAGGGTCCTGGCCACGCTGGAACCAAACCGTCCCAGCCCGATAACGGCAAATTGCTTCATGATCCACCCCTACCCCACCATAATTTTTTCTTCGGGATATCGCACAGCAGTTTTGCGCCGGCGCTGGGCAAAGGCATAGGCCAGGGTCAGGGGACCCAGGCGGCCGGCAAACATGGTGAAAATAATGGCCACCCGGCCCAGGGGAGTCAGTTCGGGAGTCAAGCCCATGCTTAAGCCGACGGTACCAAATGCGGAAACGGTTTCAAACAAAGAGGCCAGGAAATCACCGCCTTCGGTAACACTTAAAAGCAGGGTTACCGTGCTTACCAGCAGAATGGCCCACAGGGTAACCGAAAGGGCCTTATAAACCTGCCACGGGGGAATGCGCCGGCGGAAAACCTCCACATCCTCCTTTCCCTTGCTTAAAGACCAGAGGGTAATTCCCAGAAGGGCAAAGGTGGTGGTTTTGATCCCACCACCGGTGGAACCGGGAGAGGCCCCTATAAACATCAGTATAATTATGAGAAACTGGGTAGCTGGATTCAAATGTCCAATGTCCACAGTGTTGAAGCCGGCTGTACGGGGGGTAACGGCCTGAAAATAAGAGGCCAGGATCTTCCCGGATAAAGGCAAATCGCGCAGGATATGTCCCCACTCCAGCAGGCCAAAGAGGAGGGCACCACAGAAAATGAGCCATCCGGTTACCCGCAGGACCAGTTTGGTGTGCACGGACAGGCGGCGGGTGCGCGGGTAGTTGTAGAGTTCCATAACCGTGGAAAAACCCAGCCCGCCCAAAATAATGAGAGTGGTCACGGATAGGGTAACTACCGGATCGCTTACATACCCGGTAAGGCTTCTGAAATCCCCCAGCAGATCAAAACCGGCGTTGTTAAAGGCCGAAACGGCATGAAAAATACCCAACCACAGGCAGCGGGGGAAACCGTAATCAAAGTAAAACCGCAGGGATAAAACTACGGCGAAAAATCCTTCGGTGAACACGGTAAAAAGTAATACGGCCCGCACCAAACGGACCACTCCCGCCACCCGCAGCTGGTTTAAGGACTCCTGAATGATCAGGCGCTCTTTGAGACCGATGCGCCTGCCCATGAGGATAAAAAATAAGGTGGCCATGCTCATGAAACCCAGCCCGCCAACTTGAATCAGGGCCAGGATGACCGCCTGGCCGAAGACAGACCAGTAAGTACCGGTATCCACCACCACCAGGCCGGTAACACACACCGCGGAAGTGGCGGTAAACAGGGCGGTGAGAAAATCCGTGTACGTACCGGATCGGCTGGAAACAGGCAGCATGAGCAACAGGGTACCGGCCAGAATTACCCCGGCAAATCCTAGCACCAGCACCTGAGGAGGGCTCAATTGCAATGGAAAGCCCTTTTTTGTATCCATACGGACCGTTTTGCGCCTGAAGTCCAACTAAATCGACCTTCTTAACAGTTTATACTTATACACTTTATAGAAAACCGCCCTTGAAAACCCCCAGCCTTGTTATGGATCGAGCGGGGCATCGCCCGATAGGGCGATTAGTACTTCTCAAACATTTGCTCGTATGGTATAGTGTACTTGCATTCTTTGACAATCAGTATGTGGTTGCAGCGGGTCAACGGGCCGCTGTGTAAAACTGATTCCCGAAAGATTCTGGTGCTTTGAAGTAAGCACGTATCTACGTAGCCGCAAGGTGAAGTAGTAGATGCCCATGGACCGGGCCTCCCGGCTCAAAGCCGGGTGTAGCTCACGAGGAAGGCGTAAGACCTGCGATTTTGCGGGCGGCTTTCCGATGACATGAGAAACCTTCGGAACGAAGCTCCCGGGCTCGTTCCAGGGGAGGTTCACAGAAGTAAATCTACAAAAAACTAAGAGCATGGTTACCACCATGCTTAGTTTTTGCGTTGGGAATTTAAAATACTGCTGGATTATTAAGTTAAGAGCCCACCTTTGATTTGGCCACTTCCACCAGCTGCCCGAAGGCCCGGGCATCGTTAACGGCGAGGTCGGCCAGCATTTTGCGGTTAATTTCCACCCCGGCCTTGCGCAGGCCGTTCATCAAGCGACTGTAAGTGATGCCATTCATCCGGGCGGCAGCATTGATGCGGGCAATCCATAGCCTGCGGAAATCCCGCTTTCTGGCCCGCCGGTCGCGGTAGGCATAGGCCAGGGATTTCATAACCTGCTGCCGGGCTATCCTGTAAAGCTTGCTTTTTGCCCCCCGGTAACCCCGGGCCAGTTTAAGAATTTTTTTGTGTCGCTTGCGGGATACCACACTGCTTTTGGCGCGTGGCATGATCATCTCCTCCTCGAAAATTCTTGGACTTAGTAGGGAAGCAGCCTCTTAAGCCTCTTCATATCCGCGGCGCTGACCGGGGCAGCCTGAGCCAGCCGGCGCTTGCGCCGGGCACTCTTTTTACCCAGCAGGTGACTGTGAAAGGCATGCATGCGCTTTACTTTGCCAGTGCCGGTCTTTTTGAACCGTTTGGCTGCACCACGATGTGTCTTGATCTTGGGCAAGGAAGGCACTCCTTTCTATTCCTGATTAACTTCTTGCTGAATTTCCTGTTTAGTTTCCTGCTTGCTTTCCGGTTTTATATCCTGCCGCGGGGCCAGGATCATGACCATATTTTTTCCTTCGAGCTTGGGCTGTCTTTCAATAATGGATAAGTCCTTAACCTGTTCGGCCAGGCGCAGCAAAAGCTGGTGCCCGAGTTGGGTATGCATAATTTCCCGGCCGCGGAACATAATGGTAGCCTTTACTTTGTCGCCCTCTTTTAAAAACCGGGCTGCATTCCTGGCCTTGACCTGAAAGTCGTGTTCCTCGATGCTCGGCCGCAGTTTGACTTCCTTGATGTTAACGATGCGCTGCCTTTTCTTGGCCTCTTTTTCCCGCTTGCTCTGTTCATACTTATACTTGCCGTAATCCATAAGCCGGCAAACCGGAGGTTTGGCCTGGGGAGCGATTTCCACCAGATCCAGTTGCCGTTCCTCTGCCAGCCGCAGGGCTTCCCGCACGGGCATAATCCCCAGTTGGTTGCCCGATGGGTCGACCACCCTTACTTCCCTGGCCCGAATCTCCTCGTTTACCCGGAAGTTTTTGGTAATATCTATGCACCTCCTGGAATTAATAAAAACAAAAACGGGCATACTCCACCCGCTTAAAACAATAGAACCTATGGTCACAACAAACCCCGAGACAGCCTACCAACGGGCGTCATGGGGTGAGAAGCGGATGGCTTCTTCTTACAGGCAGTTTTATCCTTGCAATTATAGCATGGTTACAAGTTCCCCGTCAAGGGGCCTGGAAACAACCCACCCCTTCATACTTTCCTAACCAATAGCTTTAGTACGAATTTCCTCCAGAATGCGGGCGACAAATTCCTCCAGGGGCTGGGTCCCCTCGTCGCCCCGACTGCGCTGGCGAACCGCCACAGTGCCTTCCCGGGCCTCCCTGTCACCCACCACCAGCATATAGGGTATTTTTTGTGCCTGGGCCTCGCGGATTTTGTAATTCACCTTTTCATTGCGGGCGTCCAGCTCTACCCTGATGTTTTCCTTTTCCAGCCGCTCCACCACCTGACGGGCGTAGCTGGCATGGCGGTCGGCAATGGGCAGAACCCTGACCTGGACCGGGGCCAGCCAGGTGGGAAAAGCGCCGGCAAAATGCTCGGTCAGGATACCGATAAAACGTTCAATGCTGCCGAACACCACCCGGTGGATCATCACGGGGCGGTGCTTCTGGCCGTCCTCGCCCACATAGGTGAGGTCAAACTTCTCGGGCATGAGGAAATCCAGCTGAATGGTGCCGCACTGCCAGGTGCGCCCCAGGCAATCCTCCAGATGGAAGTCAATCTTCGGCCCGTAAAAGGCCCCGTCCCCTTCATTTACTTTATACTTCATCCCCCTGGCCTTCAAGGCCTCCTCTAAGGCGGTGGTAGCTATCTCCCAGATTTCGTCCGAGCCCATGGACTTTTCGGGACGGGTGGAAAGTTCCACCTTATAGTTGAAACCAAAGATGCCGTAGAAATAATCCACCAGGTCAATGACCCCGATGATCTCTTCCCGGATCTGGGAGGGCAGCATGAAGATGTGGGCGTCGTCCTGGGTAAAGCAGCGCACCCGCATGAGCCCGTGGAGCACCCCGGAAAGCTCGTGGCGGTGCACCAGGCCCAGTTCCGCCAGGCGTATGGGCAGTTCCCGGTAGCTGTGCAGGCGGCTCTTGTACACCAGGATGCCGCCCGGGCAGTTCATGGGCTTGATGGCGTATTCCACGTCATCGATGCGGGTGAAGTACATGTTTTCCCGGTAGTGCTCCCAGTGCCCCGACCTTTCCCACAGGGACCGGTTTAAGATAATCGGCGTGCGGATTTCCTGGTAGCCCCGCTTGTAGTGCTCTTCCCGCCAGAATTGTTCCAGCTGGTTGCGCAGGACCATGCCCTTGGGATGGAAAAAGGGAAAGCCCGGTCCTTCCTCCTGGATGCTGAACAGGTCCAGTTCCACGCCCAGCTTCCGGTGGTCCCGGCGTTTGGCCTCTTCAATCCGGAAAAGGTATTCTTCCAGCTGGGACTTCTTAGGAAAAGCGGTGCCGTAAATGCGCTGGAGCATCTTGTTTCTTTCGTCGCCCCGCCAGTAAGCCCCGGCCACGGAAGTGAGCTTGAAGGCTTTCAGCCGGCCGGTAGAAGGAATGTGGGGACCGGCGCACAGGTCCACGAATTCCCCCTGCTGGTAATAAGAAATCACCGCATCTTCCGGCAGCTCATTGATAAGCTCCACCTTGTATTTTTCCCCGGCGGCAGAAAACCGCTCCAGCGCCTCCTCCCGGGACACTTCAACCCTTTTAAAGGGAAGATCCTCCTTCACAATGGCCTGCATTTCCCTTTCAATTTTCTCCAGGTCCGCAGGCGTGAAGGGCTTTTCCGCATCAAAGTCATAGTAAAACCCCTCGGCAATGGCCGGGCCGATGGCCAGCTTGACATCCGGGTAGAGACGCTTTACGGCCTGGGCCATGACGTGGGCGGCGCTGTGGCGGAAAGCATCCCGCCCCGGCTCATCTTCAAAGGTGTAGAACTCAACGGCGGCATCCCTGTGTAGAGGGTAACTCAAGTCCACCAGCCGCCCGTCCACCGCCGCCACCAGGGCTTCCCTGCCCAGGCGGGGGCTGATGTCCTGTGCTATGCGATTCAAAGGAGTACCAGGTTCGTATTCCCGCACGGAATCATCTTTTAAGGTTACCTTGACCATAACAAGCAGTCCCCTTTCTGCCAAATTAACTTACGCTGTCCCTCCAGCGTTTTTAAGGGCAGCTTACCCCCAACCCAAAATAAAAAACGCCCCTTTTCAGGGACGAAAAATTCCGCGGTTCCACCCTGCTTGGCGGCCGGACAAAAGCAATATACCGGCCAGCCCGCCTCAAAGGTGATAACGGCACCTCACCGGCCCCGCTTAGTAACCGCTCCCGGCAGCGTTCGGCAGGGCAGCTCCAGGGTGGTTTTCAGCCCCTACCATCCAGGGATGCTTTCAGCCGCGGCACCCCCTCTCTGGGGATGGACGTTTCAGGGCCTACTCTTCCCCTTCATCACCGTTGCTTTATGCTTCGTTCGTTATTATATTGGGAATCTATGCTTATGTCAACCGCAAGGCACCCAGAAGGATTTTGGCACAGTGACTATCTATAAAACCAAAAAATGCCCACCTGCATAAGGCCAATCACAAAACCCAAAAATCCTCCCAGAATTTCAATATGTTTTAGCTCCCGGGAAGAAACGGAGATGATGATTTTTTCCAGTTGTTCCAGAGAAAAACTGTTAACCTGCTCCTCCACTACCTTCGACAAACAAAAATCTACCTTCAGCTTTTCCCCAAAACGGTCTATCAGTTCCTCAACCAGGGGTGGCAATTCCCTTCTGATCTGTTCAGCCAGAGCATCAGAAATAATTCGCCGCAGGGACAGGGGTAAGAAACCGGGCAACCTGTCCATCACCCTGACACGGACTGCCGTATTCACGGAAGAGATCAGGTCTTCGTTTAATTGTTCTGAGCGCAGGTAGTTGAGGAGTCGTTCCTTGGGAAGCAGTTGCTCCTCAATTACCTTGCCGATAACCCTGGCCAGCTCCCCACGCCTTTTGGGCACTACCCCCTGGATAGTGTAACCAAGCACACGAACTGGTTTGTGGGGACGAAAAATCAGCCGTACCGCCAGCCAGTTGGTGAGCCACCCGATCAGCGCCCCTACTACCGGCAACAGCACGGCCTGTGTCCAGTGCAAATCCTTCTCACCTCGTTCTGGTGCTCTCAAAAATTACATCAGAACAAATATACCAGAACAAAAAAAAACGGGCAACAAACTATTTTTTTTGACATAAGGGGCAACCGGTACATTCCCGTACCCGGCCCCAAAAGACAAGGTAGATCGTTTCCATGACGGTATTTTTTTGCCCGGAATCCGCATTGTGAATAACAATATGTTTGGGCGCCAGGGTAATCAAGGTGCTGATCAGCATGTCCTCATAATTAATTTCCCCGTCGGTTAAATCTATAAACAAATTTTCCAGGTAGTCTACCCTGAGAACCTGTTTTTGGTCGTCTAACAGTCTAAACGCCCCACCGGGCAGCCTGAGCACATGCACCAGTTCCACACGGGATTCCTGAATTTCCACAAAATATTTAAGCAGCTGGATAAATTCCTGATATTCCCTCTCCATCAGGAAGTCGTCCACTGCCCTTTCCACGGCCTGCTCCAATTCTTCCATGTAATCCTTCAGCCGGAAACGGATAAAGCCCTCTACGATGATCTGGTTGTTTTGCCGCAAAAAATCTAAAATCTTATCCATAATCTTTTTCTTAAACAGGCGCTGGTAACCCCCTTTTTGACCGCTCTTACCGTAACCCAGGTGACCAAGGGCATACTTGAAAATGTTTTGCCGCTCCTCCTCGTTAAAATAATAATAGTTCTCTCTGATCATATCTTTGAGCAGCAATTGTTGCCACTGGCCCAAAATTAGATCGGAGAGAGAGCGGGCAATATGGTGGCGAAAAATGGCCTGAATGTCTTCCCTTTGCCCTCCACCGGGCATTATCTGACAGGATACAAAGTTAAACCTGCCGGCCGAGCTTTCTTTCAAACTTACCTTTAGCCCCTCTTTTTCTAAATTTTTCATTTCCCGCCCCAATCGGAACCTAATGAGATCTATGTGCCGGGCCGTCCCGATGGAGATACCGGTCATCAATTTCACCATCCTTTCCGTTCTAGTATATGTGCGGCTAAAAACCAGTATACAACCAGCCTTTCCCGTAATAATGTGGTTCTTCTAGAGGCAAACAACTTGACGTGGTTGTTTTTTGCTCGACCTCATGAATCATGGAATCTACTTTCCTGTCCCTCATTTACGTGGAATTCAATCTTATGGGTCAATTACCTTCGGCGTTTAAATTCAGCCCATTTATCTAAAAATAAGGATATGACAAAGAAAAAGCTGCTTTCCGTTTTCACAATAGCCGCAACCTATATTGGAACAGTGGTGGGGGCAGGTTTTGCGTCCGGCCAGGAAGTACTGCAGTTTTTCGGTTACTTTGGCCTGCCCGGAATGCTGGGATTGGTTTTGACTACAATTCTTCTGGCCTTTTTTGGTTACCTGATTTTGGACCTGGGAAGGAGGCTTAACGCGGATTCTCACTTACCTCTTGTTCGTTACGCCGGCGGGAAATGGGTGGGTACGGCTATAGATTGGGTGATTACCCTTTTCCTGTTTGGCGGCCTGGTCACCATGGGAGCGGGGGCCGGGGCAATTTTTACGGAACAATTAGGGCTACCCTTCTTTTGGGGCAGCCTGGCAATGATTGTCATTTCCCTTGTCACGGTACTTACCGGCATTACCGGGGTGGTTACTTCCATCAGTTTCGTAGTACCACTGCTGCTGGCGGCAGTGTTTGGGGTGGCCATATATACCATCACCACAGATTTCGGCGCCCTAGCATCGACACTCAGCGTCTACGCCAACCCCGGAAAAGCACCGGTACCCTTCTGGCCCTTGACGGCCCTTTTGTATGCCTCTTATAACCTGGTGCTGTCGGTAGCCATACTTGCTCCCCTGGGCAGCATGTCCGATGCCCGGAGATTGAAAATAGGCGCCATTCTGGGAGGAATCGGCCTGGGAATAGGCGCAGCCGCCATTAACCTTTCTATTTTATCGCATATCGACCGGGCGGCAAACTTTGAAATACCCATGATCTACGTGGCAGGCACCATTTCACCTCTGGCCCGTATCGGGTATATCATTGTGCTTCTAGCTGAAATTTATACCACGGCTGTTAGCAGTCTTTACGGCTTCGTAGCCAGGATGGGCAAACAGGGTACGGCAAAGTACCTCTGGATTACCTTAGGGGCGGGAGCGGCTGCTTTCGGCCTGGCGCAATTTGGTTTTTCAAATCTGGTGGGCACGCTATTCCCGGCGGTGGGCTTCGCGGGGCTTTTACTCCTGGGTTCCCTGGTATACGGTTTTATTAAGGATAGAAAGGTAAAGCCAGCAATGGAGGCTAGAGAGGCCGTCCTGGCCCGCCAACCCACCCCGGCTATGGCTTTTGAGGTGGCTGAGGAGTTGGCCGGAGAGGGAAAAGATGGTAATTAATCTAAGAAGTTCTCTTGTTGAAAACGGCTGGAAAAAGGTTTACGATTCACCGCTCCAAAAAAATTGAGCCATTACCTGGGCGATTACTGGGTCGGTTCCCAGGTCTGGCAAAAGTACTGCTCCGGGTTATGGGAGTTGTTCAAAGCCTCCCGGGCTGCCTTAATGGCACATATATATACATTTTTTAAAGGGACATTCTTTTCCAGGGCGAGGCGGCGGCAATCTTCGTATTCCGGGCTCATTTGCCAGCCCGAATCATCGCGGCAGGTGGCAACTTTCACGCGCACCGTCCCAAATTCCGTTTCTACACTAATATGTTTCCGGGGCAAACAAAAACGTTTTTCTCGGCGCCTCCGTACGCCCAGGGTGCTGGTTTCAGCAAAGATAAGTTGCATCAATTCCTCTTCTTTCTCCGGCAGGCAAAGTACTGTCAATAAATTACCCGAGCGGCCCTTTTTCATAATGACAGGGGTCAGCCAGACATCCAGGGCCTCTGATGCCAGCAGCTTTTCCGTCACATAAGCAAGTATTTCCGGATTTAAGTCGTCAATGTTGGTTTGCAGGATGGAGATCTCCTGTTCCGATGCTGGCTGCCGTTCAATTCCCTCGCCGATAAAAACCCGCAAAAAATTAGGAATCCCATATTCTCTGGTTCCCAGTCCGTATCCTATTTGGGCAATTTTCATTGCCGGCAGGGGCCCAAAACCTCTGGCCAGAGCAGCTACAATGGCCGCTCCCGTTGGGGTAACGAGTTCTCCTTCCACCTCCACGGGGCGAATGGGGAAACCCTTGAGAAGTTCGGCGGTGGCCGGTGCCGGAATGGGAAGCACGCCGTGTTGAGTCTGGATAGTTCCGTATCCGGTGGGTAGAGGAGAACAATAAACTTTTTCCACGCCCGCTTCTCGTAAGGCGATTGACGTCCCCACGATGTCCACTATTGAGTCGATTGCCCCGACCTCGTGAAAGTGAACATGGCGGGGCTCAACCCCGTGAACCTTGCCTTCCGCCCGGGCCAACTTTTCAAAAATGTCCAGGGCACAACGTTTGACTTGCGGGTGCAGTCCGCTACCCTCAATGATGCGTCTGATATCTTCCCAGGTTCGGTGAGGGTGGTGATATTGTTCCATTTCCACCAGAAACCTGGTGCCCTGAAAACCGTGGGTTTTATCCTGATAAATTTTCAGGGAATAGCCTTCCAAGCCTAAAAGATCCAGCTGGCTTTGTACAGCCGCCGGGGGTACGCCGGCGTCTATTAACGCACCCAGCATCATGTCGCCACTGATCCCGCTGAAGCAGTCCAGGTAAAGTATTTTCACCTTCGCGTCTCCTTCGAACTTTAGTTTATGGAGCAAATAAATTTAAACGCATTTGCAGTTTCGCTAACCCGGTCTAAAGCGAGCTGCTGTGATGCCGCGCGGAGCTGGGAAAGAACGAGTTTATCCGCTACTTCCCCTTGTTCAACTGTAATAAAACCTTTCACCAGTCTGTGGTTTTGGGGTTCTTAAATATCTTACACCCGTCCAGATCAAAACGGCGGAGAATATGATACGCAGAGCTCCCTCGGGCAGGACATGGGCAAGGGAGCCACCCAGATATGTGCCTATCAGGATACCCGGGATTAATCCCGGCAGGATGCTTGCGCTGACATTCCCCAAACACCAGTGGGTATAAGCGCCGGCTATTCCTACAGGAACCATGGCGAGGAGGGAACAACCCTGCGCGGTATACTGGGTGAAGCCAATTAACAGCACCATGGAAGGCACCATTATCGTTCCCCCGCCAACCCCCATCATCCCGGAGAGGAAGCCGGTAAAAATACCTGTTAATAAGAGAATAAACATTTCTAACCAGCCTGTGGTATGCAGCGATACGTGGGGCAAGTAAGGTTTTAAAAGCAAGAGCAGGGAGACCAGGATTAAAAACCCGCCAAAGGACCTTTTGAGCTTCCATTCGGGAAGGGCATTGGCATAGCGCGCTCCTGCCCTGGCGGTAAATATGGCAGTGGAAGCCAAAAGGCTGGAGGCAAATATATCCACCGAACCATTTAAGGCATAGGTGACAGCCCCCGAAATTCCGGTGAAAACGAGTGCTACAAGGCTCGTACCGTGGGCCTTATGCTGCCCCATCTTCAGGATGCCCACCATCAGGGGAATCATGATCACCCCGCCGCCGAGACCCACAAGTCCCCCAAAGAAACCAGCTGCTAATCCTATCAATAAACTAATCATTTTTGTTATTCTAGTAAAACCTTTACCCTCCTAAATTTGCCTGTTAATCAAGTGAGGTCCAGGTCACACGTTATAAAACATTATAACACCGTTTTTTGTTCATGGTCCTCAAAGTAATCCTCAAGTTTGATCTTTTCAAAATCCGGGATTTTAATTTTTTCGAAACGTTCCGCCGGGGCACCAAGCGGCACAGTTGCATCAATGCCCATTTTATCACTCACACCGTCATCGCTGGAAGGATCGAGTTTGTTTCCATGTGCTCCAGAAATTATGATCACATCTCTACCGGCCTGGCAACGGGTAGCAATGGCCCACTCCACATCTTCGGAGTTAAAAATATCTACATCTTTATCTACAACTACTACATGCTTAATTTCCGCACTGCTGGCAAAGGCAGCAAACATGGCATTTTTAGCCTCTCCTTCGTTTCTCTTATCGATGGCGATAACAGCATGGTAGCGGCATGCGCCTCCAGGTGTTAAGCGCACTGCCTGAACCGTAGGGACTGCCTGCTTGACGATTTGGAAGAGACCCGCCTCCCGCGGAATAGCTCCCAACAGCAAATGCTCCTTTGTCGCTGCCACGATGGTCTGATAGATTGGCTGGCGCCTGCAGGTAACAGCATCAATAACAATTACGGGTTTTTTGCTGGCAGGCCCGTAATACTTCGGATACTCACCGAAGGGCCCTTCCATTTCACGCACCCCGGGCAGCAACCGCCCTTCTAAGACTATTTCTGCATGCGCCGGTACTTCTATATCCACTGTTTCACACTTGACTAACTGAAGGGGCTCTCCATGAAGGGCACCGGCAATTTCCAGTTCATCAACCCCAAAGGGTGTAATTGCCTGTGATGCCAGCAAGGTAAGGGGATCTACACCGATAACCAGCGCCACTTCCAGCGGCCGGTCGTTTTCTTCCGCTTTTTGGAATATATGCCACAGGTGGCGGGGTAAAATTAGGATGCCCAGTTTGTTTGGACCCAGCACCTGAAGCCTGTGGATGGAAACATTACGAACCCCAGTTGAAGGGTCTTTGGCAATAAGAAGAGCGGCAGTGATATACGGCCCGGCATCCTTCTCGTGATGGGTCGGAACAGGAAACATAGAAACAATGTCAATATGATCTCGTATAATAACTTCTTTGACAGGAGCCTGTTCCCTACTAATGAGACGGCACGGCACGGGATTGGCTTGAGCCGCGGCAAATTTAGTCACTACTTCAGCTATGCTTACACCCATAGCTTCGGCAATCATCTGCCTGGTGGATAATATGCCGGCTACTACGGGCATGGAATAGCCTTTCACTTTCTCAAACTTGACCGCCCACTGCCCGTCTGCCTTCTTGGCCACGGCAGCCAGTTCGAAAACCGGGTCAACTTCCCTTTTGATTTTCTTCAGATACCCCCTGGTTTCCAGCGCTTCCAACCAGCTGCGAAGGGTATGGTAACTCACTGTAATCATCCTCTTCCCTTCATAAAGCTTTCCGCAGTATGGCCATGATATCTTTTTCCGTGACCGCTCGCGGATTAAACTTGAGCATACCATGTCCCATGGCATCCTTAGCCATGCCTTCAATCATATCCCCGGTTACTCCCACGTCTCCCAACCTGCGCGGCAAGGAAATGTCTTTCACCAGCTCGCGTACGGCTTTAACTGAACGCAAAGCCGCTTCTCTTAGACTCAAGCCCTTGACGTTCTCACCCAGGGCAATTGCTATTTTGCTAAACTTTTCCATTCTGGCCATCGCGTTAAACTCCATAACATAGGGCAGGAGAAGACCTATCGCCATCCCGTGGCTCACGTGCGCGTGCCCGCTCAAAGCTGCTCCGATGGAATGGGTAAGGCCCAGCAAGGAATTATTGAACGCCATGCCGGCTAACAGACTGCCTAAAGACATTCTGGTACGTGCTTCTTTATCACTTCCGTCAGCCACCGCGGTTCTAAGGCTTTCTCCAATTAGTTCAATAGCCTTTAAAGCGAGCGCTTCAGCAGGCGGCTGTGCCTTGAGGGAGACATAGGTTTCTATGGCATGGGACAGGGCGTCAATCCCGCTCGCCGCGGTTACGGACGGTGGAGCCGTCATCGTAAGGAGCGGATCAACCACGGCAACTTCCGGTGCCAAAAAGGGACTGGAAATGGTTATTTTCATTCTATTTTCCCAATCCGAGAGAACGGCAAACGTCGTAACTTCGCTACCTGTACCGGAAGTGGTAGGAATTGCGATCAGGGGTGTAACCGGAGCTCTGGGAACCTTGTTTACACCGGCATAGTCCCTGATATGACCGCCGTTCTCTACTATTACCCTGGCCCCCTTTGCCGTGTCAATCGGGCTACCCCCGCCAACCGCTAAAATCAAATCACATTTGTTTTCCCTAAAACATGAAGCACAACGATGAATGGTCTCCAGGCCCGGATCCGGTTCAACATCATCGAAGACCACATTTTCTATTCCTGCGTCGCTTAAAATCTTCTCAACTTTTTCCAGAATTCCGGCTTTCCTAACCCCCTGATCCGTAACAACCAGGATACGCTTCGCATTGTAGTTGCGGCACCAGTCAACAATGCCGGACACAACATTGGCCCCAAAACAAACTGTGGTCTTCAGCTGAAACGTAAACGCTTCCATTTTGAACCAATCCTCCCTCTCTCAATAAGGTTTCTAAAAAATAAAATCACCCAGTCCTAATCTTTCCAATGTTTCTCGAGTGGGAATACCGTCCTCATCCCAGCCACGGGCGGCATAATACTCGTCAAGCATCCTGTCCAGGGGGGGTAAATTTTCAGCGGCTCCCCCGCAGCCCCGTCTCTGTTCAAGGATGCGAGGCGGTAGAATATCATCCTTACGGCTGATGCCGCATTTTACGTTGTAATAGCGCTTCAAGTTGAAGATCCTTTCTCCGATTTCCATGAGTTTTTCCGGGGTAAAGTCAAAGCCCGTACCTAACTTAACCCATTCAGCCAGATCCTTTATTCCGACACCACCAAACAACAAAAACTTACATAAGGCCAGCGAGTCAAAAACACTCATGAGATTTTGAGTGAGGGCCACAAGTTTCCCTTTTCCCTCAACAGAAAACCGGTCAAGCGGCTCGCTGAGCCCAAATTCAGGCATGGTCACATTACGCTCAAAGACATGGCTGAACCCTTCTAAATGACAGGCCCCCCTGTTTGCAGTAGCATATCCGAGAGCTATGCTATTGTACGCCCTTGGGTCGTGGGCCGGGAAACCCATACCCTTGACATGGATGGCAAATTCTTTTGCTTCTGGACCTAATCCGTTAAGTAAAGTCTTAAATCCCCCGGCCAGGACGGCACCAAAGCCCTTGTTCTGCCCAATCTGGTGAATGAGTTCAATTAAAATCCCCGGGTCGCCCCACCGCAAAACCAGGCCGCCTGTTTCTTCCTTCCCAATAACACCACGCTCAAATGCTTCTATACTGAAAGCAATCAGATTCGCTGTATCTATGGTGTCTATGCCGTAACGGTTGCAAAGTTCGTTGGCATAGCAGATGGCTTCCAGGTTATCTATGAGGCAGGACCCCCCCATTAGACCAAGAGTTTCATACTCGGGGCCACCGCCGTTAACTTCCTTATATGGTCCACTGGTAATGTTTACCCGGCGCCCGCAACCTATAGGGCAACCTGCGCAGTGGAAGCGACCGCTGAGTACAGTTTCAACCATCCGTGGACCGCTAATACTTTTTGCTCCTTCTTCCCACTTTCCATCCCGCCAGTTTCGCACGGGGAAATCGCCTATTTGCTCGCAGGGTATTACAAGGCCTGGCGTACCGAACTCTCTGAGAGCCTTAGTTTTTTCTTTAATCCTTTTTACAGCCTCTCTTACTTTGGCTTTCAGTTCTTCCTCGAAGGCCAGGGTCGGTTTTCTTGTTCCCCGCACTGCAAGAGCTTTTACGTTCTTGGAGCCTGCAACTGCCCCAAGGCCGCAACGTGCCGCCGCCCGCCCTTCTTTACCATCGGTAAAAAGCCCGGCGATTCTAACCAGACGTTCACCTGCAGGGCCAATAGCACACACCTGGGCACCAGGATGTAATTCTTGTAGTCTCTCCGCGGTTTGATAAGTATCCAGCCCCCAGAGTTCTGCGGCATCCCTTATTTCTACCCCGCCTTCGTTTATCCAGAGATATACCGGAGAATCGGCCTTCCCCAGCAATACTATACCATCGTAGCCGGCCCGTTTCAGCTCTCTGCCCCAGCTCCCCCCCACACTGGCCTCTCCCCAGATCCCCGTTAGTGGTGACTTGCCGACCACCGAATGCCGCCCCGAAGACGGCACAACCGTCCCTGTAAGGGGCCCCGTAAAAAATCCCAGGACATTATTCTCTCCAAGGGGATCTGTTTGGGCATCAGTATTCCTAGCTAAAGTAACGGCGCCAAAGCCGCTGCCTCCCAACCATTTGGAAGCAAAATCATCATCAGTTTCTTCTTCCCACCATTTCTTTTCCGTTAAATTTACCCACAAAATCGTACCTGTATAACCATGTTTCATATCCACCAGCTCACCTTAACCCCCCATAGGCTGTAGCATAATCCATGCCTCCATGTCTTTGTCAATCAGGTCATCGCAACCAACTATTTTGTTGCCGGCAAGAATCATTACCTGGTCCCGGCCATATTTATCTATGTTGCTTCGCTCAGCAATTAAACTGACTAAATCCCTCACGGTACTATTTCGAGGCATGTCTAACTCGGCCTCTGCAGTATCGTCACAGAACTTAAAAGGTGCAAGCAGCTTAACTTTTACTTTCATAACAAGATGACCCCTTACCATAACTATTTAGTGGTTAAACTGGGCACGCTCTTATCGCCCGGCAAGATTGTTACACGCCGCACCCGCAGGGCACACCCCTACTTTGGGATAAATTCCGGAAGGAAAGCATTGACTCATGTAATCCTGGCTAACTAGAAATAAAAATACTTAGGGGGCGAAGATACTCCCCGCACTTTCATTGACGGTGTTCGTAAACCATCGCCCCCAAAAGATGAGAACGGTGCCGGTATGTCACCTACCAGTCCCTGCTTACTTTTTTGCAGTAAAAACACAAAAAAACTCAAGGAAAGCCAACCAAAGATCATCGCCCGGAATGGTGCTCGTGAACCATCGCCCGGCGCCACTTTTCCCGCAACACCCGGGCCAGCGCGTCGGCAAGAACCTCTTTGCCCCAACCTGCTTCCAGCGCTTCCAGCAGGACGGGAGCCGCCAGCCGTACCTCGTCGTGAGGACCTGGTAAAGCCACCAGAGTGGTTAATTCTACCTGACCTACTGCAATGCGCACACCGTCTTTCAAATGGCGTCCCTTTCCGGCGTGGAAATAGAGGATCCAGGGGGTCGCCGCCGTTGGGTCGAGCCGGGAAATGCTCTCCACCATCCAGTCTTTATCCTCCGCACCAACCCCGCCGGTGGTGATAACAAGGCCGTAACCATCTGCCACTGCCGACCGGAGGCGGCCGGTAATCAGATCCAGGTCGTCCGGCAGAATGCCTCCAAAACGCATCCGGTAGCCATGCTGCTCAAACAGGCTGATCAAATAAGGCGAATTTGTATCCTCAATCAGACCTTCCTGGACTTCCCGGCCGGAAGCAAAAACCACCCCCCGCCGAGCCACACTGGCCCTTACCTGCTGCGCCAGGAGGGTGGAACGCTCCAGTAATTCCTCCCGCTGTTCCGGATCGGCGGCAATCAGGCCCAATATGCCCTGGGCGTGAATAGCCGTACCGGATGTAGCCCGTACCCCTGGTACGCGATTCAGGGCTGAAAGCAGTTCTTTTTCCCGCCCTACAATTTGTTCAGCCATCACTGTGCGCCGCATGATATCCAGCACAACCACCCGGTCCCGCACATCTACCACCATCACAGCTTCAGCAGGTAATCCTAATACACGGGCGGTAACAGCGGCTATTTCGTTAAGATTTGCCCCGTGAAGTTCAATACCGGTAATCCAGAGCTCGGTTTTTTGCAGCAGGTCGAGTTCCAAGAATAACCATCTCCTGATAAAGCTAAATTAAGATAAATGCCCCAACCGGAATAATAGTCGCTCAAGAAGCGCCAGCAGTGGTAGGAAATACACATCCAAAGTGTCATGAAATTTTCCCACAGTTCTTACCCCCCGCTGGCCGCCGGGAGGAAAACAACCTCATCTCCCTCAACCAGCACATACTCTTCTCCCACCATTTTTCCATTAACGGAAACAAAGCGTACCTCATTTAAAGGCAGCCCTAAACGTTCCCGTAACTCTCTGATTGTCTCGCCTTCTTTTAGTTGAACAGGATGAAATTTGCTGAAGGCAGGGTAAGAAAAAGAAAGAATACCCAATAATTTTACCGTCACCTGCATTTCTATCCAAACTCCTTTTTACGGGTAAGTGTTTAGTCAACCCGATTGAGGAACGGCGTTGTCCCGCTCACTCTTTTGCCGGTGAGTGCTGGGTTGCCGGGTGCTGTCACCGGCGCTCCGCAAAATCGTTCGCTCTGGACAACGCCGTTCCTTTGCAGTTAACGGCAGTTTTGCTGAACTTTTACTTTTACGGGAGCTCAGGGCGAATTTATACACAGCCGCTATATGTCATGGAGGAACAGCGGTAATGAAGCTACCCTTTCTATGTTAGTTTATCGCAAATTCCAGGCCCAGCTCCCTCAGTTTTTCGGGAGCAGGAAGGCCGGTCTGCCTGTCCCAACCCATGGTCTCATAATACGCATCCAGCATAGCATCCAGATTCTCCACCCTGGCCCCTGCGGAAGGACCATCCGGGATGGCCTGAGTAAACCGTCCGGGTAACTTATCGTCCTTGCGGGTGAAACCTTCACGGGCGTTAAAACACCGCTTAAGATTCCAGGAACGCTCTGCTGCCGTCATTAGTTCTGCTGCTGTTACGTCCCACCCGGTGAGAGCACTGACAATCTCGGCGTAAAGTTGCGGCGTGATGCAGCTGCCTTCAGTACCCCACGAGTAGAAGATACATGCCCCCAGGATTTCGCTGATTTCACCTTGCAACGCCACATATCGGTAAACAACGCCTTTCTGCGGCGATTCATCCTGCATCCCTGTGGGCGGCCAGGGCAACCCGAATTCCTTCATGCCGCAATCAAGTTGCCCAAAATCCCAGGTGCTTGCCCAGTTGGGGTGCATATGACAGCCCCCCCGTGGAGAAACGGCATACTGCACAGCAAGCACCTTAGATTCAGAACGGGGCTCGTGAGCCGGCAGTTCAAGTCCTTTCACATGGATAGCTGCTTCTTCGGCAGCAGGACCGAGCTGTTCAGCCATACGTTTTACACCCTGGGCCAGCAATGCACCAATTCCTTCCCGGTGGGCAATTTTTTCTACCAATTTTACCATTACTTCTCCATCGCCCCACCGCAAAGGCATTCCTTCCGTGTCCCTGTCAGTTAGCAACCCCTTTTCATAACACTCCATAGCAAAAGCAATGCTCATGCCCGTACTAATAGTATCCAAACCATA
This sequence comes from Desulfofundulus thermosubterraneus DSM 16057, assembly GCF_900142025.1. Lineage (GTDB taxonomy): Bacteria > Bacillota > Desulfotomaculia > Desulfotomaculales > Desulfovirgulaceae > Desulfofundulus > Desulfofundulus thermosubterraneus. The sequence goes on from NZ_FQZM01000015.1 coordinate 48,267, forward strand.
AACATTACACAGGTAATTGCCTCTAATAATAGCCTCCAGGTCGGCAACCCCACAAATGGGCCCCAGCATATCTACAGTTTCGTATTCCGGACCCTCCATGGGAGGCGTAGCAAACTTTCCATTACCCACTGAGGTATAACGCCCGCAGGCAAAGCTGCAACCATAACAAGCCCGCCGTTTAATTTGATATTTCCGGTTGAGAGTTTCACCTGAGACCTGATCGGCTTGTTCAAAATATGCCGTATGGAAGTTCTTTGTCGGCAGGATCCCCAGGCTGTTGTTTAACGATACCAGGCCAACCGTACCCAGAGAAGGAATACTGCCGAAGGGGTAATTCTTTAACCACTGCTCTGCCTTCTCAACGGCCTCCGCAAATTCCTTGGGATGGGCCACTTTAATACCGCCACGGCCATTCACCACAACCGCCTTCAAATTTTTACTGCCGAACACTGCTCCAATACCGCCGCGACCGGCAGCCCGTCCCCTATCATTGATCAAAGCAGCATACAGAACCCCATTTTCGCCCGCCTGTCCTATGGCAGCCACAGAGATTTCAGGATCATCAAGTTCGCGAATCAGGGCATCTGTAGTTTCTTCAACGTTAAGCCCCCACAAGTGTTTAGCGGGTTTGATCTCCACCTCACCATCGTGGATATACACGTAGACAGGCTCTTCTGCCTTACCTTCAATGACCACAAAGTCAAACCCCGCATACTTAAGCTTTGGACCAAAAGCCCCCCCTGACCGGGCCTGATTCCAGGTGCCGGTCAAAGGTGACTTGTAGCACACCTCATAGCTTCCACCGCTGGGACAAAGGGTACCGGTTACTGCACCAGTGGCCAGCACCACTTTAGCTTCCGGAGACAGAGGATCAATGCCACCGGGCATTTCCTGATAGAGAAGTCTGGCTGCATAGCCAACACAACCCATATACTTGCGCAATTCATTTTTATCCAGTTCCTCTACCTTGAATTCACCACTGGTCAGGTTAACCCGTAGCAGTTTACCGGCAAATCCGTACCACATTAACCAGCACCTCCTATCTGATCCTTACTGCGTGGGCCATAGCCCAAATCTCCCGGCGCCTGGCCGCAGCTTTACCTGCATCCTCGTATCGAAGAGCACCATGCGGGCAATGGCTGACACATGCCGGTGAACCGGAGCACAGGTCACACTTGGCCGCTACATCTGTTTCTTCATCAACTCTGAGCACTCCATAAGGGCAAACCTTCACACAGGTACCGCAGCCGGTGCAAAGATTTTCATCCACTACCACCGCATCAGTAGCTCCATCCCGCTTAAGTGCTCCGGTGGGGCAAACATCTATACATAAGCCACACTGCATACATACCACGGGCACATCCACCGCCGGCTCCCGTCGTATCACATAAACATTACTGCGGGAAGGATTTATTTCACCATATTTAGTTAGCGAGCACCACATTTCACAGCGATGGCACCCGGTGCATAAAGACGGGTCCACTACCAGCACCTTAGACACGCGTGGTCACCTCCAGAACATAATTATCAATGCAGGGAAAGGGAGCAGGGAGACAAAAAACTTTCTCACCTACTCCCAAAGCCCTGGGCTTTAATATAGTTTATCCCCAAGACGGCCTTCATAACTTCTGGTCAGCAGTTCTACTGCCGCCTCTCTGGTCATTGGCCGCTTGGACCAGCCGTAAAAAGCGGTAATCCATGGGCTCTCAACCATCATCTTGGCTAACATTGGAATATCTTCCTTCTTACCGAATGGTGCCCAGGTAGTGGGAAGACCAACATCTTCCAGCAACTGTTTGACCGCTTGTACAGCAACCTGGGCAGCCTGGCGGACGCTCATGCCAGCGGTATTCTGACCTAAAGCCACGGCAATGCGAGCCAGCTTCTCCATGCAGTGCCCCATGTTATACTCCATCGCGTAGGGCAGGGCTACTGCACAACCAACACCATGCGGTACATGGTATACGGAACCTAATGTATGTGCCAGAGCATGCCCCTCTACGATACCTGGATCATTAAAAGCCATGCCGGCCATCATTGAAGCATAAGCCATCTTGACCCGGGCTTCCAGGTTATCCCCTTCGTAAACGGCCACCGGCAGGGCCTCTGCGATGAACTCAACCGCCTTAAGAGCAATTGCATCAGTAAGCGGGTTTTCCTGCCTGGCCATCATCGTCTCAATGGCATGCGACAGGGCGTCAGCACCCGTAGAAGCAGTAACTTTAGGCGGCATACTTACAGTCAGGGTAGGATCCACCAAAGCCATATCCGGCAGGATGGTCGGCGTAGCGAAGAAGCCTTTAATACCATCTTTAGCAAAGGTTACTACAGAATACATCGTACATTCGGTACCGGTTCCAGACGTGGTGGGAACGGCAATAATAGGCGCACCCTTTTTGGGGAAGGTGGTATTAACCAGATAATCCTCAGTTTTACCCGGCAGCACCAGGAGCTGAGCAACCACCTTGGCGATGTCGATAGCACTACCGCCACCCAGACCAATTACGAAGCTGCCAGCTTCCTTACGGGCAAAGTCAGCAGCCTGGTCACAGACCACATTATCCGGCTCGGGTTTACCCTGGTCAAAAACCGCTGCTTCAAATCCATCCTTCTTGAGGGCCTGGACTACCCGAGCAGCGATCCCCGCCTGAGCTACCCCGGGATCAGTTACAATGATAGCCTTTCCGCTTATACCCATTTCTTTGATATACTGGCCAATGTTGTCTACGGCATTTACACCAAACACTACTTTTTGAGGGGTATAGTATTGAACCACTTTGAGCATTGGGAACATAATAATACAACCTCCTTAAACATTAGTATTTTCCCATGAGACTTAAACTACCACAAGCACTACCGTTGAATTTACTTTTACCTCCAGGTCTCGCTATCTTTTCTCAAAACTCACCTCCTCAGGTTTCTTTAAAGCTCGCCAGGTTTGTTTGACAATGCCAAACTCTATTCTGTTTATAGCAACTAAAGACCCCGCCGCTCTGAGAAACGCCGACCCTTCACGTGTTTGACATTAACAAACTCTATTCTGTTTTTCTTATAGTTATTATTGTTCGACATTATTTTTAAAACTCCTTCCATTCTACCTAAAAATTTTTAAATAATTTTTATAGTAATCGTGATAAAGATGCTCAGGCACAAGGGCCCGGTTTCTTTTCGGAACCGAACCCCCATTGCTGTATGGCATATCAAGCAGTTTATCAACCAGCCACGACCTGTTTATTCTGAGCCATCTCGTAAGCCACGTCAATAATGTAGTCTTCCTGACCGCCTACAATCTTGCGGCTCCCCAGTTCCATCAAAATGTCCCGCGGATCCAGGCCAAACTTCTCCGCCGCCCGGTAGGTGTGCAGAAGGAAACTGGAGTACACGCCGGCATAACCCAGCATGATGGACGCATTATCGATCACCTGCGGGCGGCGCATCATGGGCTCCAGAACAGTGGCAGCATCCATGATCTTATAGAGATCCACATCTACCTCGCAGCCAACCTTTTTGAGGGCTGCCGCCAGCACCTCGGTAGGCGCGTTACCTGCCCCGGCTCCCAGGCCGCGCAGGGTCCCATCCACTACCGTGGCCCCGGCTTCCACTGCTGCCAGTGTATTGCCGATGGCCAGTCCCAGGTTATTATGGGCATGGAAACCCACCGGAATCTTCAGGCAGGAGCGCACGTAACCAACCTTTTCCTTAACCTCCGGCGGGGTCATGGCCCCGGCCGAGTCCACCACGTAGACCACGTCCGCACCGTAACTTTCCATCAACCTGGCCTGCTCGGCAATCTTCTCCTTGTCTACGGTGTGGGACATCATCAGAAAGCCTACTACTTCCGCCCCCATCTCTTTGGCCAGGCCCATGTGCTCTTCCGATATATCCGCCTCGGTAACGTGGGTGGCTATGCGGAAGACCTTTACTCCGGCCTTCACTGCCATCTGCATGTCCTTACAAGTACCAATACCAGGCAGTACCAGGGCTGCCAGCTTTGCCCGCTTGAGCACTGGAGCAACTGCGCGCAGATACTCCTCGTCTGTAGCCGCGGCAAACCCGTACTGGAATGAATAACCGGCCAGGCCGTCGCCGTGAGAAACTTCGATCACTTCCACGCCGGCCTCATCCAGGGCGGCCGCCACCCTGGCCATCTGTTCCGGGGTGAACTGGTGGGCCATGGCGTGCATCCCGTCCCGCAAGGTGGTGTCCATAATTCTGATCTTAGGCACAGCTTTCCACATCCTTCCGACTGTAAATCCCCAGCAGGCGCATGGCCATCAACTCGCCCACCCGTGCAGCAGCCGAAGTCATAATGTCCAGGTTGCCCGCATAAGTGGGCAGGAAGTCCCCCGCCCCGGTCACTTCGATGATCGTAGTCACCTTGTTTCCTTCCACCAGCGGCTCTACCCGGAGCCGGTAACCGGGAACGTACTCCTGAATGCGCCGTACCATGTCGAGTACTGCAGCGCGAATTTTATCCTCATCCGGACGCTCCACCAGAGTGTAGATGGTGTTATGCATCATAATTGGGGGCTCGGCCGGATTAAGGATAATAATGGCCTTGCCCTTTTGAGCTCCACCCACCACTTCCAGAGCTTTGGCCGTGGTCTCAGTAAACTCATCGATATTCTGGCGCGTACCCGGCCCAGCGCTCTTGCTGGCAATGGAGGAAACGATTTCCGCATACTGGACACCTGCAACGCGGTTAATGGCTGCTACGATGGGCACGGTGGCCTGACCACCGCAGGTAACCATGTTCACGTTCATGGCATCCAGATGCTGATCTATGTTAACCACCGGGACCACGTAAGGACCCACCGCCGCCGGAGTGAGGTCGATGGCAATTTTGCCCGCCTCCCGCAACAGGGGAGCATGTTTGAGATGAGGCTTGGCTCCGGTAGCGTCAAAGACAATCTTGATCTCCGGTTCCCGCAATACTGCGTCGATCCCTTCGTGTGAGGCTTTAATGCCCAGTGATCTGGCCCGGGCCAGGCCCTCGGATTCCGGGTAAATTCCCACCATCATGGCTACTTCCACGTATTTGCTGCGCGACAGTTTGTACATCAGGTCGGTACCGATGTTACCCGGCCCGACGATAGCTGCCTTTATTTTTTCCAAGAGAACATCCTCCTCAAAGTTGAAAATTAAGCATCTACAAATCTTGCGGTTACCGTGCCCAGGCGGTCGAAAGAAGCGCGGATCACCGAACCGGGACTCACCGCCACTGCCTGGGTGAACGAACCGGAAAGCACCACCATACCCGGCTCCAGGCTCAACCCGTAGCGAGCCACCGCGTTGGCCAGCCAGGCCACCGCCGCCGCCGGGTGGCCAAGCACTGCGGCTCCCGCCCCGGTAGCAAAGACTTCCCCATCCTTTTCCAATACCAGCCCGAGCAGGCGCAAGTCCAACCCTTCCACCGGCATTAACGTCCCACCCAGAATAATGGCCGCCGAGGAAGCATTGTCGGCAATGGTATCCTGAATTTTTATTTTCCAGTCCCTGATTCTACTGTCAATAATCTCTAACGCGGGCATTATTCCCGCCGTGGCCCGTAATACATCGGCCACGGTAACCCCGGGGCCGGTTAGCCGCTCCCGCAGCACAAAAGCTATTTCTGCTTCTACCCTGGGCTGAATCAGCCTCGACAGGCGTACCGGCTCACCCTCGATCAGCACCATGGTGTCCAGAATATGACCATAATCTGGCTCATAAACCCCCAGCATCTGTTGCATGGCCCTGCTGGTCAGGCCAATCTTCATCCCCACCACCCTTTGGCCCCGGGCACACTTGCGTTCTATTACCTTCAATTGAATCTGATAGGCCGTGGGAATATCTATTTCCGGCCAGGCTGCTGTCAGCGGTTCGATGGGCATTCCAGTTTCTTCAGCCTGCAGTAACCGCCCGGCCCATTCTTCAATTCGCAGCATGGTCTCAACCCCATCTATTTGATATTGAAGAACAATGTTTTGGGATTATGCAAAATTAGAAGGACATCATGTCGGTACTGCACCCTACGCTGGCCCCAGAACCTCAAAGCGCAGATCAGCCAGTGGGGCATCCAGCACTGAACGCCCTATATCTATAATGTCTACATCCAGCTCTGCTATGGCCGGCAGATCCTCCCTGGTAATTCCCCCGGAAAAAGCAAGGCGCACTCTCTGCCGCCATCCACTCCCGCGCAGGTACCCGGCCACCCTGGTCACATCTTCCACGCGGCCGGTGTCTACCATTAAGACGGCAGCTCCATTGATTACCGCCTGGGCAGCCTCTTCGGTAATGTCGCCCCACTCACCGCGCAGCTGGATGACCTTTTCACCAGGCAGAGCCGCTACCGCCTGCAGGGTGCCGGAGATACCTCCAAACATACGGATATAGTTTTTATCCAGGTAGATGAAGGGAGCATCAAGGATCCGGGTGGCCACACCGCCCACTGCCGCAGCCCGGCGCAAATTCTGGCGCCAGGGCAAAGGTAGCTTTTTCCATCCCCCACACACCACCCGGATACGACCGGGAAGCATCTCACGGAATGAACGGGCGGCGGTGGCTACGCCGGAAGCCTTGCCGATCCAACCCAGCACTCGATCTTCGGCTACGGCCAGGGCCAGGGCCGGCCCGGTAAGTGTGAGTACCGCCTGACCGGCCAGCACACTCATTCCCTCCCGCACCTGGCTCCGTACCTCCAGTTCCAGAGAACTGGCTTCATTTTCACTTTCGATCAGGCCGGCCACCACCGCCGGCTGGTTAAAGACCACCCCGGCCTGGAAGATACGATTTTCCATCCCTTTGAAGATGGAACAGCGAATATCATCGGGAGGGAGAATGTGCTTTCCCATTTGAGCCAACCTCCTGCCACTCCTTAACAAATCTTAAATTGAGACGGATCGATACCCCTCTGCTTCAACCATTTGGGAAGCAGCTCCCCGTCTACTCGACGCGAAACGAGAGGAGCTTTCTGCAGCAGGTATTCGCCCAGGGAACGGCTGACATTTAAAGCTCCTGAAGCACCGTCAAAGGCAAGGATCTTATCCGTACCCGCAACCCGTTTGGCAAAACGCACTGCCGTGTCCAAATCCTCTGCCAGCAACGTGTGTTTGGTGTAGCTGAGGTTCTGCGGGTCCCGGTTAAGCAACTCTGCCTGTTCCCGGCCCACTACAATGGTCGGGATGTGCTCGGTAAAGAAGGCGCTGGGATACCCACCCCAGGCATAGTTATGGATAACTACCTTAATCGCCGGGTTTACTGGCGGCACCCCTTCGATCAGCGGCCGCCCGTCTTCACCGTAGAAGGCCTCCGTATACCAGGTGTACGGCGGCAGCGGATCGTCCAGGTCGAAAAGGTCACGGTTAGCTCCGGCAAAGTTGGCGAAAATGACTCCCGCCGCAAATACATATGGCACCGGGCTGGGGAAGTCCAAAATGGTGATGGCCTCGTCAATCTCACCCAGCAGGGTCATCATCTTGCCATAATCCCGGCAACCCAAATAAGTAACCCGGTCGTTGAGCGCATAGAGGTCGTTGTCCGCGTCCACCCCTACCACCCCGCTGGGTGACATCATCAGAAATACGGCGCAGGCAAATTTCTCCTGGACAAAAGGAGAATCAAAGATTGCCCTGGCCACAAAGTTGGCCGCCCGCGGACCCAGGTTCTGGTGATAAGTGGAGCGGGTTTCTATGCGCGCATAGGACATACCGAAGGGTTTTACCGCCCGGTCCACCTGACGGTGGAAATGCACTTCCCGCACGTCACTGTTGTGGGCGTGGATGATCCACCGGGCATTGTATATTTTTTTGATGCCGTAAAGAGTGCCGATTTCGGTCTCGATGGCAACCCCCTCATCCACCGGAGCCACGCCGGCGGCCTTGCCTTCATAGTATTCGTCCAGGCCAAATGCCTTAATATATTCTTCGCTCTCCCGGAAACGCAGCCCCACACCTACCCGCAGGCGTATATCCGTACAGCCCGTGCGTTCCCGAACCACGTCCCGGATGGTCCTGAGCATCTCGGCATATGGTGCTCCACCCAGCAAAGTGAACCCGTGGTGTGAACCCAGCACATTTACCGAGTCACCGGGTTTGATCATGCTCAGATCCACTTTTCCCATCTGCTTCCGGGTGGCTTCCCGAATCATCTCCAGGCCGTTTTCACCCGGGTAAATAACCGGCGCTGCATCAGGAAAAAGATCCCGTACCAGCACGGAAACCATGTCCGGCAACTCTGCGGCCCGCTTGCGGACCAGTTCGGGTGCTACCCCGTACTGGGAACGACGCGGCGGCAAGGGCATAACAGGTGCCCGTAGCATTATTCCCCCCCCTTTTCACTGGCTCCAACCAGTGAATCCAGCAGTTTGCGATCTTCATCGAAGTAAAACCCGCGTTGAGCATATTTTTTCTTAACCTCTTCCGGAATATCCCAAACCGTAGGCGTCAAGCCATACCATTGATAACCTCTGGCAGGCCGCTCCGGTGCAATTCCCGCTGCATGCAGCAACCGCAATACCGGCTGGATGCACTCCACCTTACACCCGGTACGTACACCTGTGCGCCGGGAGATCTCTTCCGGAGATTTCGCTCCCTTGAGTACCGCCGCCGCCACTTCCTCGGCCCTGGTAGCCGTGCAGTAGCAGATAATCTGTTTGGGATGCAGATGCGCCCTCCGGCAGAGATCAATGACAGCCGCCATATCTATCCCCGCCAGGCTCTCCTGTACTACCCGCGACTGTTCAAGGTGGGCCATGGTGATGGCCATTTCCGGACAGCGTTGTTCGCAGTTGGCACAACCCAGACAGTTTTCCGGGTCTACCACTGCTTTTTTGTTTTCCACCTTAATGGCCAGCACCGGACATACCCGTTCACAGCGCGTGCAGCCCTTACATTTATCCACATCTACTACCGCGTATAAGGTTACTGCGCGCACGGTCCACCCCCCTTTGTTTGATATTATCAAATACTATGCGTCTGTATAAAACATAATTCGCCTTCTTAATCTAAATCCCTGCTAATCATCAAAAAAAATTCCTTTTCAGAGTATAAGTCTAAATTTTGCTGTAACCATTCAGCTCGACATCTGCACCCATCTGCTGGGAAATCTCCCCGGCCACCTTTTTGAGAGACCCGGCAATACGGGACATTTTTTCCTCCGTCATTCGTGAAGCCGGTCCGGAAACGCTGATTGCCCCCACCGGGTATTGACCATAACCGATAAGGGGTGCCGCTACGCAGCGCAGCCCCTCTTCAATTTCTTCCCGGTCGTAGGACACCCCTTCTTCCCGGATCCGTGCCAGTTCCGCACTCAATTCTTCCCAGGTGGTGATAGTGTTGGCGGTAAATCTGGGCAGCCCCCGCTTTTTAACAATGGCCTGCACTTTTTCTTCGGGAAGATAGGCCAGAATAGCCTTGCCCACGCCGGTACAATGGGCAGGCAGCCGTCTTCCGATGCGGGAGACCATGCGGATAGATTGCGGGCTGTCAATTTTATCCACGTAAACCACCTGGCCGTCGTCCATAACCACCAGGTGCACTGTTTCGCCATGTTCATTCACCAGTTGTTGCAAGTAAGGAGAGGCAATTTCTCGCAGGTCACAATGCTCGAGAAAAGCCCCACCAAGGGCTAAAACTCGATAACCCAGCCGGTACCGGCCCGTTTTAATCTCCTGATGAACATAGTTGTGTTTAATCAGAGTTTGCAGTAATCCAAAGGCAGTACTTTTATGAAGCCCCAGTTCCCGACTGAGCTCAGAAAGGGAAGCCGGTCCACGACACAGATACTCCAGGATCTTGATTGCCCTTTCCACTGACTGAATGGTGTTTATTTCATGCGCGGTTCCACTTCTGTTCCTGGTTCTTGCCACAGATAACTGCCTCCTTTGCTACCTCTTGAACTTTTTCTTAATTTTATAATGTCGAATTATGTTTATACATTAACCCCAAAATTGCCGGCCGGTTCAATCCAGGCGGTCAAAATTCGGGGTAGTGTTTTTTACTCTGCAGGAACTTAATTGCGTGAATGATTATACCATAATCCTGTGAGCGTGAGCAACGACCAGCGTAAACCGGTCCGTGTCAATGCGGAAACACCCGGGGCAACAATCTATACTCCTGCCATGAGTGAAACAAAAATTTACAGGCTTTGCTCCGGTCTGCAACTGTCCCGGCAGATGACCTAAAGAAAAATTTAAACACCATTGCTTTATAAATACTTTAGAGATATAATATTTAACGTTCTTAAGTAATTCATAAATACCGACAGGAAGGTGAATTTGGGGTGCTCAGAGTTTTGAAGGACGATAAAAGGAAATTGCTACTGGTAGCCCTGCTGATTACCATGTTGACTTCCGCCGTAAACCAAACAGTGGTAGCAACCGCCATGCCCCGGATAGTTGCCGATCTGGGCGGACTGGACCTTTACAGCTGGCTGGCCACCGCCTACCTTCTCACCTCAAGCGTGGTGGTGCCCCTGGCCGGAAAGTTCTCCGACCTGTGGGGACGGCGGCCCTTTTTCCTGACCGGATTAGTTCTTTTTCTGCTGGGTTCTTGGGCATCCGGGTTGGCCCATAATATGCACTGGCTCATTGCCGGTCGGGCTGTGCAGGGTCTGGGCGGCGGCATGTTAATGGCCATGAATACCATTGCCATCGGGGATCTTTTCCCACCGGCCCAGAGGGGACGCTGGCAGGGAATAATGATGAGCGTATTTGCCCTGGCCACCCTCCTGGGTCCCACCCTCGGCGGATGGATTACGGACCACTGGAACTGGCGATGGGTCTTTTACGTAAGTACCCCTTTCGGTTTGCTTTCGCTGGTACTGCTTTTTTATGCTCTGCCACCTTACCGGGCAACACATAAACCACGGATCAACTACTGGAGTCCGGCGTTATTGACTGTTTCCCTGGTTGGTCTGTTACTGGCGCTAACCTTTGCCCAGCAGGATTTGAGCTGGACCACCCATCGTGTGTTACTTGGCTTTGCAGTGGCAGGAGTATCCGGTATCTTTTTTGCCCTGGCGGACAGCCGGGCTGAAGAACCATTACTCCCACCCTGGCTCTGGAGGAACAACATTTTCGTTGTTTCTACAATAACCCTCTTTTTGGTTACCCTGGGTATGTTTGCCATTACCCTTTATTTGCCCATGTACCTGCAAATCGTGACAGGTGTAAGTGCGACATACTCCGGTACATTGCTTACGCCCATGATGCTTTCGGTCATGATTGCAGCGGTGGTCAGCGGACAACTGATTTCCCGGTTACGGCACTACAAAATCTTCGCCGTATCCGGCCTGGCCGTTGCCACTGCCGGCATGTTTTACCTGGGGCGGCTGCCTGTTGATGCCACCCACGCCATGGTCGTCGCCGGCATGATTATTAGCGGTGCTGGAATGGGTATAGCCATGCCCACCTTTACCGTGGCCGTACAAAATACCGTGCGCCGCACGGAGTTGGGAACAGTTACGGCCGCTTCCCAGTTGTTCCGCAGTATTGGCGGCGTTTTTGGCAGCGCCCTTACCGGCAATATTGTTTTGACCGATTTAAACCACCGTCTGGCGGGTCTTTTGCCACCCGGTGCACCGGCAAAAATTGATCCCGGCCAGGCCTTGGGCCGTTTGATGCAGATGCCCGGCGATCCCCGCCTGTCTCTGCTGAAACATGCTTTTTCTCTCAGTATTACCCACGGGTTTTTCATCGGAGCCATCCTTTTGACGGGGGGTCTGATGGCTTCCCTGTTTCTCGAGGACCGGGAATTAAAGGCGCGGTGGGATGACCAGCCGGCAATGGAATGAAGGTTGCCGGCTGGATGAAGAGGGCGTGCGGCCGGTAAGCGTCATTGTGTGTCTTCCTGAAGGCAAAAGAAAAACCTTCCGTTCCGGAAGGTGTAGCGATCATACCTTGATTTTCCTGGTGGGCGGGGTAGGAATTGAACCTACGACCTTCTGCGCGTCAAGCAGACGTTCTCCCACTGAACTACCCGCCCGTATGCGGTTATAACACCTATATTATGACGTAAACCGGGGATGATGTCAAGGGGTGACTCCCGGAAAGTTGTCCTCGGTTAAGGGAACCTTCCTCAAGGTAGAAGATACATTATAGCTAAAGGGAGGGCAACCTGAAGAAGAGAGCACAGGTGGCATCCCCCGCACCAGCACCAGATGCGTTTACTCGAGCCATTGTTTTTCGCCAGAGGGAGAAAAGGCCTTTTTTCGGAATGTCCTGGCCGGTCACCAGGGCCGCCCGGCCCAGTTCCTCATCTTTTAAACGAAAGACTACTTCACCCACTTTTTGCCCGGCCTTAACGGGGGCAGCAAGTGACGGCACCATCCTGACTTCCCTTCGCACCTGGGAAAGCTGGTCCCGAGCCAGGTCAACCTCCACTGGAGCGGCCATAATAACGGGTACCCTACCGGTCAGACCGTTGGCCACGGGTAGCCGGGCCACCTCTTCCCCTTCGGCACCGATGGTCACCCGTGTCACTTCGCTAAAACCATAGTCCAGCAGGGTAACCGCGTCCCGGTAGCGGTTGGCACTGTGGAGCACCACCGCAATCAACCGGCGGCCGCCCCGGGTGGCCGAAGCAATCAGGCAATTGCCCGCCCGGGGGGTGGAGCCGGTTTTTACCCCGTCAATGCCGGGGTAACTGCCTTCACGCAAAAGGCGGTTGGTGTTGTAAATGGTTTCTTTCCGCTTGGAATCATAAAAGCTGATGGTTGTTTCCCGGGTGCGTACTATCTGGTTAAAAAGGGGGTTTTGCAGGGCATAACGGGTAATCACGGCCAGGTCGCGGGCGCAGGTATAATGCCGGGGATCATGATAACCGTTGGTATTGGCAAAGTGTGTGTGCAGGGCCCCCAGGACCAGTGCCTTGGCATTCATCATCTCGATAAAGGCCTCCTCGGAGCCGCCCACATGTTCGGCAATAGCCACGGTGCTGTCGTTGGCCGACATGATCAGGGCCGCCTTGAGCAGGTCTTCCACGGTAATTTTTTCACCGGCCCGCAGGTCCAGCACGGAACCCATGCCTATGGCGGCGGCATTGCGGCTTACGGTTACCACATCGTTCAAACGGCCGTACTCCAGCGCGATAATGGCCGTCATGATCTTGGTCAGGCTGGCCGGCTCACGCCTTTGCAGGCCATTTTTATCGTAAAAGATCTGCCCCGTGCGCGCATCCATGAGCACGGCAGCATCTGCAGTTACAGAAGGCGGAACGGCTCCTGCAGGCGCAGGGAAGCACAAAAGCAAAGCGCCAGACAGGAACAGTGTCAGGCTTAAAATATATGCAGAATACCGGATGACGGCTAAGGCTTTCAAAGGCAGCCTGTCGCCCGTTTTTTCACCTGTTTTCCGTTTCAAAGCAACCCCTTCCCTTCTCCCTCTTATTTTCCCTCGCCGCCGGGCGCTTTATGAAAGTAAAAAAAACCAGCCGCAAGAAAAGGCTGGTTTTAACCAATGAAGTTAAAAGAACTAGTTCAAACCCGTTGCCCGGGCAAAATCCGGCCTATCTTTTTCGTTTGCGCCACAGGTAAACCACCAACGCAACCAGTGCCAGGGCCACAACCAGGTCCAGGCGGTGGAACCAGTATTTCAAATCCTGCCAGTGCTGGCCCATTTTCACACCCAGGTAGGTGAGGAAAAAGCACCAGGGCAGAGAACCCAAAAAGGTGTAAATGACAAAACGGGGAAAGTTCATGCCGGAAATTCCCGCCGGCAGGGAAATAAAGGTACGCACTACCGGCATCAGCCGGGTGAAGAATACTGTTACCTCACCATAGCGATGAAACCATCTCTCCGCCAGTTCGAAGTGCTTGTGGGAAATCCCAATGTAGCGCCCGTAACGCAGTAAAAAAGGGCGCCCACCCCAAAAACCGATTAAATAAGAGATGATCGACCCCACGGTACCGCCAATGGTACCGGCCATTGCTGCCCAGAAAAAATCCAACCTGCCTGTGGATACCAGGTAACCGCCAAAGGGGAGAATGACCTCGCTGGGAAGGGGTATGTTGGCACTCTCAATGGCCATGCCAATAACAATCCCCCAGTACCCTAGCTTAGAAACAAAATCAACCACCCATTCAACAACAATTTCCAGCAAAGAAGAAAGATAATCCAACTAATAATCCCTCCGCCTGAAAAAGGGCGGGTGCTTAACCCGCCCTTTTCCTTGCAATATCATGCAATATCATTCAATATCATGTATCTCAACCAGGGTTATAGCTTCAGGTTCTCAAGTATCTGGGCCAGAAGCGGATCAGCTTCCTTCAGACCGGCGAGCGGCGACTTCCGTGTGGAATAGCGCTTGTCGAAGGCCACCAGATCCAGCGCCCGGCACATAGCCCGGAAATTGGCTGAAATGCTTGAGGGAGCCACCCCGTATTGCTTGGCCAGCTCATGCTGGCTCACCCGGTGATCGCATTCCATGCGGGCCATGGCATATACCACCGTAGCCACCCACAAGGCCGGCTTGCGAAAGGAGGGCCGAACCTTGGAGCAGTAATCGTGCCACAGGTGTAAAGCTCCCTGAACTTGACCCGGCCCATAACCTCTTCCCCTGAGGTCTTCCATCACACCCCGGGCCACATCGGCATGGGTTACCGTCGGCCACTGGTAATCCTCGGGCTTTTTAAAATTCCCCTGTTCCCGTACATCCTGATCTACGTTGCCACCGGTCGGCAAAAGCCCCAACTTGCGGCGCACCTTCTGAACGTCGTAGTGGGGTTCCCCCTTTAATTCCCGGCTGGTTTCCACCAATTCCAGCTCGCGAAACATCTCTTCCAACCTGGCCCTGCCTTCGGCTGTACGGCAAGCCTCCCGGGGAGTTTTCCCACCCAGGGCCGGAACGGGCTTATCGATCCAGCGGTCGTAATATTCATCTAAGATAGCCTCGGTAATTTGCTGGGCAATCCGGGCCGAAATCCTGTCAAACAAGTCATCGTTGACCGGCGGAACATACTCGTCTACCTCACTATCATCAACTAAATGGGGCAAGGTATAATTAAACCCCATTTCCACCACGATACCATTAATGATATGGGAACGTTCCCGCAGGTAGTCACTGAGCACCTGCTTGGTAGAAGCATTCCGTTTCCGGGCATAAAACCGCAGGTCCCGGCGCAACTTTTTCAACAGGACATCCTTGCAGAAACCCGGTAAAGCAAGACCACTGGTGGAAAACTCGTACTCGTCTCCCACCTTTAAAACCCGCATAAGCAGGATAGTCCCGGGTTGAAGTTCCATAGCTGCATTTATATCATGCACCTTTAATTCTTTTTTCTGAAGGAGATCCCGTAATACAACCCCTTTACGAGGAAGAACCTGAAGCACTTCATAAAGAGAAATTCTCGCCGCGGCCCAGTCTGCCACTAAGGTCTGCTCCCTTTCCGAGAGGTCAGGATTCTGCCGGAAGGTTTCAATGATGGTTGACCCGCTGGGGAGGACATAATCGAAGATAAACCATTCAAAGCATCTTTCCATGGTAAATTCGTCATCCCGGTCAACCAGTTCCGGGTCAAGACAACTGAGATACTTCTCCTGGGCCTTATGTGCTTCCTGAGCAAAACACTGGCTATCGGCAAATTCGCCCAGTTTGCGGCGTAACTCCTGGCCGGCACGCCGCCACCTGTACTGTTCCAAAAAAACTACCTTTTCCCTGACTCCACAGCATTTGTGATAAGACTTCCCGCTCCCGCAAGGGCAAAGATATTCACCCATTTTATAACACCCCCTTTGCCAGCAGAAAACCTGGCCCGCGGGTTATGCATTCATTCTTTTATTTTTAGTTTATTCTAAGTGATTCAACACGGGCAACATTATTCCTGCTTAACCGGTAATAATTCCAGTTTTAGTTGTTCCCCGTTCCGTTGGACTATGACTCCCAACCGGGAAAAAAGGGAAACGGGCAGGTATATACTTCCCCCCCGGGTCACAAGGGTTCCCAGCTTCACGTTTTGTCCCTCGATGATGGCCGTTTTCGTACCCAAGTCTAGAACAAGTTCCCGGCTACCGGCACGGGCTAAAACTTGATGTCCTTCGCGGTGCCAGTGGACGCTGAACCCCAGAGCCTCCAGGGTAAAACGCAGGGGAACATAAATTTCCCCGGCCCGAATCAGAGGTGATGTAAAATCGCCTATTTTTTCCCCGCTAACTATAACACCGGTGCCCGAAAAATTAAATATTATACTGCGCGGTGAGTGGGGCTCTAATTCCTGCCGGGCAGCCACTAATTGCAGGGATGGGGTGGAAACCCACCGGTCGGGCTCAATACCACAGCCGTCAATAGACCTGCCCCCCGGAGTAAAATAACGGGCAATGGTTAGTTTCAGTGCACCTCCCGTTTCCAGAGGAATAATGGCCTGGACAACCCCCTTGCCGTAGGTACGGTCGCCCACCAGCACCGCCCGCCGGTAGTCCTGCAATGCTCCGGCCAGGACTTCGGCAGAACTGGCGCTCATGTCGTCGACCAGAACCACCAGAGGCAGCTCAAGGGCGGGAGTTTTACCGGCAGTATAATATACTTCTTTGTGATTATTCCTGTCCAGCGTAGTGACTACCACCTGACCGGCCGGTAAGAAGTAACCGGCCAGATCAACGGCTGCTTGCAGGTAGCCTCCCGGATCGTTGCGCAAATCCAGGATCATTCCCTTGACTCCCCTGGCCCGGAATTCCTGCATCAGGGCACCAAATTCTTCAACCGTTTTGGAACCAAAAGCATACACTCTCACATAGCCGATATTTCCAGAAAGCATTTCCCCTTCAACCACGGGACTGCTTACCTTTTCCCGTACAAGTTCTACATCAAAATCAGGAACACCTCCGCGGCGGATGGTCAGTTGCACCCGGGAACCGGCTGGGCCGCGAATTTTTTCCACAACCTGGGAAAGAGTTAACCCGGCCGTGTCGTCCCCATTCACCCGGATAATCAGGTCTTTTTCCCTTATTCCGGCCCGGTATGCCGGTGAATCGCGCAGTACCCTGGCCACCTGGGGGTAAGGGGGCCATCCTTCCAGTTCCACGCCAATTCCGGCGAAATTTCCTTCCAATGAATTGGTAAAATTATCAAGATCTTCGGCTGTAAAATATTCCGTATAAGGGTCACCCACGCTATTTAGAAGGCCATTTATAGCCCCCTCCACAAGCTGGTCCACACCGGGACGGGCAATATGGTAATGGTAAACATAGTCCATCACTTCTGACACCGCAGCAGTTGCCCGTTCCAGGTCGTCGCCCGCACCAGCAGGAAAAACAGGCAGAAAAAATAATAAAGCCATGACCAGAAGGATTAACCTTGTTCGCAAAAGCCGCTCACCCCAAAGCTAATGATTCATAAGTTGTAATTCGCCCTGTCGGGTTTAATCTCCTGCCAGGAAGCTCCGGAAGAAAACAGGGGGATGTTTAAAATTTATCAACTCTTATGCAGGAGGTATTGGAGATTTATATGGTGAAATAATTTAAAAAAGGCAGGTGTATAGTTTTGCAGGAAAGCACGTTCTTAATCCTGGACGGCAACAGCCTAGCCCACCGGGCCTTTCATGCCATACCCCACCTAGCGACCAGTCAAGGGGTGACAACCAATGCCGTCTACGGTTTTACCAATATGCTCCTCAAGATTCTCAAAGAACTTAAACCCGGCCTGGTAGCCGTTTGCTTTGATAAGGGAAAGATTACCTTTCGGCACGATCATTATGAGGACTACAAGGCTCACCGTCCGGGTACCCCCGATGAGTTGCGCCTCCAGTTCCCCCTGATCAAAGAAGTTTTAGCGGCCATGAACATCCCCGTGCTGGAGTGTGAGGGATATGAGGCCGATGATCTCATCGGGACGCTGGTCAACCGGGCAGAGCAAGCGGGAATATCCAGCATTATCGTTACCGGTGACCAGGATACCCTGCAACTGGTTTCACCCCTGACCAGGGTGTTCCTCACCCGCAAGGGAATCAGTGAACTGGAGGAATACACTGAGGGGCGGGTATGGGAGCGCTTTGGCATTACCCCGGCCCAGTTTCCCGATTATAAAGGACTGGTTGGAGATCCTTCCGACAATATTCCCGGGGTACCGGGAATTGGTCCTAAAACGGCTAGAGCTTTGCTTAAAGAATATGGCTGCCTGGAAGAATTGGTGTCCCAGGTGGACACCCTGTCCGCCCGTTTCCGCGATAAAATACTCCCCTATCAGGAACAGGCCTTGTTGTCCAAACGACTGGCCACCATTGAGCGGGAGGTACCCCTGGAAATTGACCTGGACGCTTTTCGCTGGCCGGGGCCGGATTACAACCGGTTGCTGGCCCTCTTCAGCAGGCTGGAATTTAAAACTTTAATCCGGGCTATCAGGCAGGAGCTGGGGCAAAAAGAAGAAGATGAAGGCAGACAGCCTGCCCGGGAGGTGGAAACCTACCGGGTAACCTTCCGGCACCTGGCAAGTCAGGAAGAGTTGTCCCGTTTGGTGGAATTGTGCCGGCGCGCGGGCCGGGTGGCCATAGCTTTGAGTGGGAGCCGCCAGGAAGGCATAGTGGCGGCGGCCTTGGGATTAAAAGCCCCCGGGGGCAGTCCGGAAGCACCCTATTTATCAATCTTTTACCTAGAACCGGGGGACCCGGCCAGCAACCCGGCAGTCCTGGATGCCCTGGCCGGGATTTTCCGGGACCCCGATACAGAAAAGCTCCTCCATGACGGCAAGAGCGCCCTGTGGCTTTTACAAAAGCACGGCCTCGCCTTAAACAACCTGGCTTTTGATACCATGGTGGCTGCGTACCTGCTCAACCCCGCCTCGGCCAACCAGGAACTCGCAGACCTAGCCCTGGAGCATTTAAAAGTCGTCTTGCCCGCCCGGGGTGAGGAAGCCCTGGCGGCCCGGGCCGACGTCATCTGGCGCCTATCAGAACTGCTGGCCGCAAAGCTGCGCCTGGCGGAAATGGAAAGGTTGTATTACGAAGTAGAGCTGCCCCTGGTAGCCGTCCTGGCCGACATGGAAATGACCGGGGTGGCCGTGGATAAACAATACCTGGAAGAAATGTCCCGGGAACTGGAGATAAAGCTCGCCGCTATAGCTGAGCAGATTTACCGGCTAGCCGGGGAACAATTTAACATCAACTCTACCCGTCAGCTGGGCTACATTCTTTTTGAAAAGCTGGAATTACCCGTAATCAAAAAAACCAAAACAAGTTATTCCACCGATGCTTCCGTGCTGGAGGAACTGGCCGGCGCCCATCCCATTATTCCTTTAGTGCTGGAATACCGCCAGCTGATGAAATTAAAATCCACCTACGTTGACGGCCTGGCCGCCCTGATCAATCCCGAAACGGGCCGGCTGCATACCACCTTCCACCAGACGGTAACGGCTACCGGACGGCTATCCAGCTCCGATCCCAACTTGCAGAACATCCCCATCCGCATGGAGGAAGGACGCAAAATCAGGAGGGTTTTCATCCCCCGCCGGGAGGGAAATCTGATCCTTTCCGCCGATTATTCCCAGATCGAATTGCGGATTCTGGCCCATATGGCCGGGGATCCCAACCTGCTGGAAGCCTTCCGCCAAGGCCAGGACATCCACACCCGCACGGCCGCCGAGGTTTTTGGCGTGGCCATTACCGAAGTAACGGCCGACATGCGGAGCCGGGCGAAGGCGGTTAACTTCGGTATTGTCTACGGCATCAGTGATTTTGGCCTGGCCCGGGACATTAATGTCTCCCGCCAGGAAGCCCGGCAATACATTGAAAACTACTTTGCCCGTTACGCGGGAGTAAAGGCTTTCATCGAGCGTACCATCCAGCAGGCCAGGGAGAAGGGCTACGTAACCACCCTTTTAAATCGGCGCCGCTACCTGCCGGATCTCTTTAGCTCCAACCGCAACGTGCGCATGTTTGGCGAGCGCACGGCCATTAATACACCCATCCAGGGTAGCGCCGCCGACATCATCAAGCTGGCCATGGTGCGCATCCACCGGGAATTAAAAGAGCGAGGACTGGCCACCAGGATGATCCTGCAGGTGCACGACGAATTGATTTTCGACATGCCCGCTGGGGAACTGCCGGAGGTTTCCGAACTGGTCCGGCGGCACATGGAAAACGCGCTGGTGCTGGACGTCCCGCTGGTGGTAGACATGAAGCTGGGGCCAAACTGGTACGAAGTGAAGAAAATTTAGGAGCGGAACAGATGCCCGAATTACCGGAAGTAGAAACGATCAAGCGCACACTCCAAGAAAAATTGCCCGGCCGCACCATCTGCGGCGTTAACATCTATCTTCCCAAAATCATCCAAACGCCTTCACCGGAGGAATTCTGCCGTCAGGTGGTGGACAAAAGGATCCTGGACGTAGGCCGCCGGGGCAAGTACCTTTTAATCTCCCTTTCTCGGGGGCTGATGCTGGTCGTCCACCTGCGCATGACGGGGCAGCTTGTTTACACCGCCACGGATGAACCCCGGTCCAAACACACCCACCTGGTTTTTCACCTGAACAACGGCCACCAGCTCCGCTTTACGGATATGCGCCAGTTCGGACGCTTCTGGCTGGTGCCGGAAAAGGATCTGCAGGCCGTCAGCGGCCTGAAAGACCTGGGAGTGGAGCCCTTAAGCGGGGAATTCACCATAGAATTTCTGGATAAAGAATTAAAGGCGCGGCGCACCCGTTTGAAAACCCTTTTGCTGGACCAGACATTTATTTCCGGCCTGGGCAACATCTACGCAGATGAGGCCCTCTACGGGGCGGGGCTGCACCCCTCAAGACCGGCAAACACCCTCACCACCGGGGAAGCACAGGCTCTTTTCCGGGCCATCCGGGTGGTGCTGGAAGAGGGAATTGCCAGCCGGGGTACCAGCGTGAGGAACTATGTGGACGGCACGGGACAGGCCGGCACCTTTCAAGAAAAACTAAGGGTTTACGGCAAAAGCGGCCGGCCCTGCATGCGGTGCGGCAAAACCATCGAACGCCTGCGCTTGGGCGGCCGCAGCACTTACTTCTGCCCCGGGTGCCAGAAGTAACCTGGGTTTTTAAAATCACCATTCGACCGTTCCTCCCATACAAATGGTTAGGAGACTTTAAAAACCACCCGGGAGGGACTGGTCAGTGGAGTTATTCACCATCCTCATCTTTGCACTCGCCCTGAATATGGACGCCTTCGGAACCGGGGTAGCTTACGGAGTAAGGGGGATCAGGCTGCCCTTCTCCTCTGTCTTGATCATCAGCCTCATGTCAGTAATAGCCATCACCCTTTCCATGGCCGCAGGCAACCTGGTCACCCGGGCGATTCCGATAAACTTCGCCCGGCATCTGGGCGGGATCATCTTAATACTAATCGGGCTCCGAACAATCTTTCAAGCTTTCAGGAAAGAAGAAAAAAAAGGATCTGAACCTGCTGCATGCCATGAGGAACCCCAAACGTTATTTCAGATACGGATTCGTTCCCTGGCGGTAATGGTCCAGGTATTGCAGGAGCCCCACCGGGCCGACCTGGACCGCTCGGGGATAATCTCTGCCGGGGAGGCCATTCTACTGGGCCTGGGTCTGGCCCTGGACGCCTTCGGCGCCGGCTTTGCCCTTTCCATGCTGGGTTTGGACCTGATACTTACCGCCCTTTTAGTGGGTACCGGACTTATTGTTACCATGTATGCAGGACTGCTGGCCGGCCGGGGATTTGGTGCCACCACTCTTGGCCGCCAGTTCTCCGCCCTGCCCGGCTGCATATTAATCTTGCTGGGGCTATTCAAATTGCAGTAAGGAAAAAATAAGGGCGAGTTGTCCGGCTAAACCGGCAAAGGCTCGCCCTGATCATTTTTTCCCAATAAGTTAAACGCCATCCTCCAGGAAAGCAATGAAAGGGCAGTGCCCCGTGCAGGAACCCGGCCCTGCGGGAGCGAATTGCTTGTACATAATAAGGGAAATCAGGGGACTGTTTTTAATTTTTTATTTGCTGGAGTGATGACTGCTTGTCTTTACACCTGAAGAGGAGTAAAGGCTTCAAGGTGCGGTTGTTTTTCTTCATTTTAACGTTGCTGGCCATCCTGAACATCGATCACCTGGGCCGGCTCATCTACCCCTTCCCTTACCGGGAAACGGTAATGAAGTATGCCGCCAGCCGTGGGCTGGATCCCTACCTGGTAGCGGCGGTAATTAAAACCGAGAGCAACTTTAATCCCCGGGCTACATCCCGCCGGGGCGCCCGGGGATTGATGCAGGTAATGCCGGAAACGGGAACCTGGGCGGCCCAAAAAATGGGCTTGTCCTACTACCACCCGGATCTGCTGTTCGATCCGGAGTTCAATATCCGCATTGGTACCTGGTATTTAGCCGACCTGTACCGGGCTTTTGACCGGGACACCATCCTGGTTCTGGCCGCCTACAACGGCGGACAGGGAAACGTTCAAAAATGGCTGGAACAACAGCGCTGGACGGGCGAAAAAAGCAAACTCGACCAGATTCCTTTTGCCGAAACCAGGGAGTTTGTCCGTAAAGTGCTCTGGAATTACCAGGTTTACCGCTATCTTTACGGGAGGTGACCGCGGTGAAAAACATCATTAAGGGAGCCTTTTACGGTGCCGCAGTGGGGGATGCCCTGGGCGGACCGGCAGAATTTATGAGTGCCGGGGAAATCCAGGAAAAGTACGACGTCCTGAAGGATATGGTCGGCGGCGGTTGGCTGAATTTAGAACCCGGGGAATATACCGATGATACCCAGATGGCCCTGGCGGTAGCCCGGGGCATCCTGGCCAATCCCGTCTCCCCCATTGAAGAAATCGGCCGCCGCTTCATCCGCTGGTACCAGTCCAAGCCCAAGGACATCGGCAACACCACCTTAATGTCCTTGCGCAACTTCCTGCGCACGGGCAACTGGCAAGAAGCCTCCCGCCTTACCGCCCAGGCCCTGAACAAACTCGATTCCAACGGCGGGCTGATGCGCACCCTGCCGGTGAGCTTCGGCTACTGGCACAACCTTCCGGCCATGGCCAAATGGTCGGTAAAAATAGCTTACATGACCCATTACAGCCAGGAGGGCGCCACCTGCTGCCTTTTTTACAACCTGCTGATCTACCTGCTGGGGTCCCAACGACATTTAAACCGGCGGGAAGCGGTAACCCGGGCCTTGCACCTGACGGATCAATACTGCAAGGAGGTAGGCATCCAGCCCAGCAAATTTTTCTGGTATATTATCCGCCACATCCAAAAGGGTGCGCCGGAGGTTGTCCCCCGGGGCAGTGCCCTGGACACCCTGGCCGCAGCGCTGCAATGCTTTTTGAATACGGAAAGTTTTGAAGATGCCCTTATTGCGGTAGTCAACCGGGGGGATGATACAGATACCGCGGGTACGGTAACCGGCGGCCTGGCCGGAACCTATTACGGCTTCGAGGCCATCCCCCAGAGGTGGCTCAAGGCGCTTAAAAATACCGAACCGTTGGACGAAGTAATCGAAGGGTTTTATCAGCTGATCAAAAGCCGTGAGCACAACCCGGAACCCGGGACCCCGGCAGATCATTCCCGTGCCTAGCCCACCTGCTGGAGCTGATTAGGCCATCTCTTTGCTGAAACAAAGATCGCTTTTACGGGTTTAAAGTCTCATTCATGCTCCCGCTCCGGAAACCCTGTATATCCAGCGTTACATAGGTATACCCCAGTTGCTTTAATTTTTCACTAATTTCATTGGACCGCTGGATAATGAAAGCGAGATAATCCTTTGGCACCTCTATCCGGGCCAGGTTGCCATGGTCCCTAACTCTCAGCTCCGGAATGCCCAGCTGCCGTAAAAACCTTTCTCCTTCTGCCACCCGTACCAGTCCTTCCCGGGTAATGGGAGTGCCGTAGGGAAACCTGGTGGCCAGGCAGGGAGAAGCCGGTTTGCCGGCAGTGGGCAGCCCCAGCCGGCGGGACAGCGCGCGGATATCCCGTTTAGTCAAACCCGCTTCCTGCAAAGGGCTGCGGATCCCCAATTCCTTTGCGGCTTTAATGCCCGGCCGGTAATCGCCCGTGTCATCGGCATTCAGACCGTCGAGCACGCAATTTAAGCCGTGGATGCGGGCCTCTTCCCATAATCTGGCATACACTTCTTTCTTGCAGTGGTAACACCGCTCCGGAGGGTTGGTGGCAAACACCGGGTTGTCCAAACCCTTTGTTGCTATAGCAAGATGTTTTGCACCAATCAAACGGGCCAGATCTTTCGCCTCTTCCACCTCTTCCGCGGGGTAAATATCGGAGGTAGCCGTAACCGCCAGAACTTTTTCCTCCCCCAGAACCATATGGGCCACTTTAAGAAGTAAGGTGCTATCTACCCCCCCGGAAAAGGCCACCAGACAACCATCCAGATTCTCCAGAATTTTCTTCAGATGATCAAATTTATTTAAGAGGCTCATGGTTGTCACCTGCCTTTGTAATCTTTCGCCGTAAAATGTGAACTTCCTCCGGAACAGGCCCGGAGGGACAGGATCTATATCTTCTAATGCAGGAATTTTTTGTTTTGATGTAGAAAAAAGGCCCTGTTCACTAATCTGGATTTACAGGAGTGAGATGGGGTGGGGTTTTTGAGCCGCAGCAAAGGATCGATACTTCTGGTGGAAGACTCTACATTAACCAGGTTTTATTCCAGAAGGCTTTTAGAAAACAACGGTTATGAAGTAGCAGAAGCAGCCAGCGGGGAAGAAGCTCTGGTCAAAATAAGGGAAAGGCTTGATCCATTTGATCTTGTTATTATAGACATTAACCTTCCCGGTATCGATGGCCTGACCACTATAGAAAAAATAAAGGCCACCCCGCATTATCGTCACGTTCCGGTGATGATTTTGACTGTTGAGGCAAAGATATCCACAGTTAAGCAGGCCATCCAGGTAGGCGCCATCGAATACCTTTGCAAGCCTTTCAGCTCCGAACAATTACTGCAGCGGGTAGAAAGGCTTATTGGACGCAGCGAAAACCCCCGTGATATTTTAGAAAGGATGCTTAGATTAGAAATTAACCGCGCCAAGAGAGGAAATTCAAAATTTTCCCTGGTGCTGGCGCAAAGAACAGCAGCCGGCAGGTTTAATACAGCAAGTGTAAAGAGGATTCTACAGAAAAAGCTGCGTGAAATTGACGAGGTACTGATGCTTGATGATAACCTCCTGGCGCTGGTACTTCCTTTAACAGATAAGGAAGGAGCAGCCACAGTAATAAAAAAGCTGCAGGAATGGGTGGCTGAAAAAGGGTGGCGCTTTGGCCTAGCGGTTTACCCGGAAAACGGCGGGAATGGCAAAGAATTGTTCGGGTACGCCCAAACCGCGATTTCAGAAAGCTGAAATCCGGTGAAGGCAATTGCCCCAACCGGACTGCTTTCCTGGAGCAGAGCAAAAATCACGCACCGGGGTTTGTGGCCGGGCACGCCCCGGGCATTCCTACAGCTATTGCCCGGCTGCCGCTTGCTCCCGGTTCCTCTGTTTTTCCCTCGACTTTTCATAATCAGCAAAGGAAGCAACACCTGTCGGCAGAAACAACAGAGTAGCTACCCCCCCCCCCCCATTGGTAATAACTACCATTTCATCTTCCGGGATCTGGAGGAAAGCCTCCACCACGCGCGGGTCAAACTGCCGGCCCGCCCACCGCTGCAGTTCCTCCCGCGCCTGCCGGGGAGTAAAGGCCTGCCGGTAGGGCCTGGCGGACGTCATGGCATCGTAAGTATCGGCCACACGGATAATGCGCGCCAGGAGAGGAATCTCTTCTCCCACCAGACCGGCGGGATAACCACCGCCGTCATAGTCCTCGTGGTGGTGCCGTACGGCCGCAATGACCGCCGCCGGAAATCTGGCCGGTTCCAGGATCCTGGCCCCCACCTCGGGGTGGCTCTGCATTTCCTTTCTTTCTTCCGTAGTAAGGGGCCCCGGCTTGAGCAGGATGTCTTCCCGCACGCCGATCTTGCCCAGATCATGTAAAAGCCCGGCCAGGTAGACCCGTTCCTGTTCTCCGGCATCAAGTCCCAGCACGCGGGCACATGCCCGCGCCCAATTCGCCACCCGCACGGAATGACCCTTTGTATAAACGTCCCTGGCCTCCAGTGCCGCCGCCAGCGCCTGCACGGCGCTCGAATAATGCTCCCGCAGCGACGAGTAGAGACGGGCGTTCTCCAGCGCCAGCCCGGTCTGGCCCGCAATGGTCGCCAGGTAACTGACTTCATCTTCACTCCAGCGCCGCGGTACGGGGGAGTAAACCTTCAACGTGCCCAGGATCCTTCCACCCACCTTCACCGGCACCACGGCCACGGCCCGCATCTCGGCCACGCAGTAGGGCAGGTGCGTACCGGGTCCGCTGGCGGCCAAGTCTTCCACTACGGCGGGTCTTCCCGTCTGGAGCACCCTGCCCAGCAGGGTACCGTCCGGCCGAATACGGCCTGCCCTGGCCTGCAGCTCCGCGCTCATGCCCAGGCCGGCCTTCAGCACCAGTTCGCCCGTCTCCTCGTCAAGCAACCGCAGCGCACACCATTGTGCCCCCAGCACGTCCCTTACATTCTCCAGAGCCGACTGGAGTACCAGATCCACATCGAGGCTGCTCGATACCACCTGACCCACTTCGATTAACCGTTCCAGCATGGTCGCCCTTGCCTGCAGCTGGCGGAACAGGCGGGCGTTTTCCAGCGCCAGCCCCAGGCCGGTGCCCAGGGTAGTTAAAAAAACGGTCTCATCTTCGGTGAAATGCGCGCCTTCCGGCCTGCCCGCTATGGTGAGTACGCCCGTTACCTTACCCCCAACCGTAAGAGGTATGGCTACCGCCGGCCGCTTCTCTTCAGGCGTGCTGCCTTCGGGACGGCTGTCAAAGTGTGCGGCGCGGGCCTCCCGTTCAACGGCGGCGACTATTTCGCCTGCAGGCACGACCCGGAACTCGTTGCAGGACTCCAGGGTAGCCGCCGTTTCGCTTTCCGTGACCCCCGGCATCACCTCATTCAACATTACCACCGACCCGCTGGTGGCTCCGGTCAACCCCAGCACGGCTTCCAGGGCCTGCTGCGCCACTTCGGCCACCTGGATACTACTGGTAACCGTCCGAGTGAATTCAAAGAGAGTGGTAAGCTCGTCCACCTTCCTCTGAAGTTCCTGCCTGGCGTGCAGCAGCCGGGCCACGGTGCCCGTTACTGCCTGTGCCAGCCCCATGGCTGCCCGGAGCCGTTCTTCCGGCCAGATGGGCATTGCCCCGGCTGCCGCCTGGAGTTTTCCCGGATCAAGGCCAGTTTCCCGGGCAAGCCGCACCACTGCCTCCTCGGCCGGCGGCCGCAGGGCCACGTTGCCGCCCAGCATTACAGCCACGATTTCTCCGGCCACCCGCAGGGGAACCGCCAGATGCACCAGCCCGGCGTGACAGGTGTGGATGACTTCCCTCCCCGCAGCCACAGCAATCCTGGCGGAGCTCGCACGCGAATCCGCACATCTGGCCCGTCCTTCCGGGCTGGTGTTGAGCAGGGTGCAGAAAGCGCACTGGGTGGACGGTTCGGTCAGCGGACGCCCGTCCGGATATGTGGCCATTACCGCCAGCCCCAGAGCCAGTCTCATACTTTCCAGAAGCTCCTGCAAACCAATTTGCTTCAGCTCTTCGTAGTACGGCACCAGTTTTTCTTTATCCATGATAGTGGATCCACACCCCCTCCTTTTAACCAGCACTCGCCGGTCGATACCCGGTTAATCACCATCTCCATCAACCCGCCAGCACAGCTATAGCTAGCAGATCCGCGGCAGCGGGGCGCCGGCCAGCATGTCCAGGAACTTCGTCCCGCCGAGGGCGGTCTTCAAATACACGTTCCCCCTGCCGGCGCGCACTTCACCAATGATGCAGGCGTCCCGCCCCAGCGGGTGCGCGCGCATCAGGGCCACCGCATCTTCCGCTTCTTCCGGGGTGATGACGGTCATAAACTTCCCTTCGTTGGCCAGGTAGAGCGGATCCAGGCCCAGCATCTCCGCCGCACCCCGGGTGGCCGCCCCCACCGGGATCGCCTGTTCTTCAAGCCATATATCCACACCGGCGGCGGCAGCAATTTCCTTAGCAGCCGTGGCCATACCGCCGCGCGTCAGATCCCGCATGATTTTGATGCCACGCAATGCGCGCAAGAGCTCGCCGATGATGCCGTTCAGGGCAGCGCAGTCGCTCACGATCTGGTCCTCGAAACCGAATCCCTCGCGCCGGGCCAGCACCGCCATGCCGTGATCGCCAAGGTTCCCATTCACCAGTACCAGGTCACCCGGTGTGATCCGGTGGTAACCGAGATCCCGGTCCGGCGGCAAACAACCCAAACCCGTAGTGTTGATGAAGATGCGGTCAAGCTGGCCGCGGCCCACCACCTTGGTATCCCCGGCTATGATCTCCACCCCCGCCTCCCGGCAGGTACGGGCCATGGAAGCCACCACCCGCTCCAGGTCGGCCAGGGGGAATCCCTCCTCAATCAGGAAGGAAGCGGTGAAATACCGCGGCTCCGCCCCGCTCACGGCCAGGTCGTTGACGGTCCCGCAAACCGCCAGTTTCCCTATATCCCCGCCTGGGAAAAACGGCGGGTTAATAACGAAGGCATCGGTGGTGATGGCTATGCGCCCGCCGTCAAGTTGCAAAGCCGCAGCATCGGTCAGCCTAGCCAGGATGTCGTTGCCGAAGTGCTTGAGAAAGAGACCGGTTACCAGCTCATGTGTGAGCCGGCCCCCGTCGCCGTGCGCCAGCAAAATGAGTTTGTTCTCCAAGTTCTCTCCCTGCCTTTGCTACTGTCGCCGCTCGTACTGGTAGTAGGCCGCACAGGCCCCCTCGGAGGAAACCATGCAGGGGCCCACCGGGTGGGCCGGCGTGCAGACCTTCCCGAAAAGGCGGCAGTCCCCGGGTGTGAGTTTTCCCTTAAGGAGGTCGCCGCAGGCGCACCCCCTGGGGAGCCGGGGAGGTTCAATCGTCACCTGGAACCTGGCCGCCGCGTCAAAGTCACGGTAGGCGGGCCGGATATTGAGACCGCTCTGCGGGATAATCCCGAAGCCGCGCCAGGAGGCGTCGCCTACCTCGAAGAATTCGGCCATCTGCGCCCGGGCGCGTGGGTTGCCTTCCTCGCGCACCACGCGGGAGTAACCGTTTTCCACCCGCGCTTCGCCGTCAAGTATCTGCCCCAGGAGGCAGTAGATGGCATCGATGATGTCCAGAGTCTCGAATCCAGCCACCACCGCCGGAAGGCCGTACTCGGTGGCAATGAAATCGAAGGACCGTCGCCCGATAATGGTGCTCACGTGGCCGGGCAGGATAAACCCGTCGATCCTGATCTCGGGATCGGCAATAATCGCCCGCATGGCCGGCGGCACAACCTTGTGCGTGGAGTAGACGGAAAAGTTCTTCACGCCCTTACCCCTGGCCTCGGCGATGGCCGCTGCGACGCCGGGGGCCGTGGTTTCAAAGCCAACCCCCAGGAAGACGAGCTGGCGCTCCGGGTGTTCCGCGGCGTAGGCCACGGCGTCCCGGGGGGAATAGAAGACGCGTACGTCCGCCCCGGCCGCCCGCTGCCGCTCAAGTGAAGTTCTGCTCCCGGGCACCCGCATCATGTCGCCGAAGGTGCCGACCGTCACCCCCAGCAGGGAAGCAAAAGCCACCATCCGATCGATATCCGCATAGTCGGTGACGCAAACCGGGCAACCGGGACCGCTCCGCAACTCCATGTACTCGCCGAGGATGCTGCGCAGACCCGCGCGCGAGATGGCCACCGTGTGCGTGCCGCATACCTCCATAAAGACCGCCGGTCGGCCGAGTTTTTCCCTTACCTTCTGCGCCCGATTGATGACCCTGGCCAGAAGACCTCTACTGAGGACCGGGTCCCGAAACTTCTCCAGGAACAGCATTGCCTAAAACTTCCTCCAACAGTTTGATCCGTATTTCCGCCTCTTCCACATTGATCTTCTCGATGGCGTACCCCGTGTGCACCATGAGGTAATCGCCCACCCGTACGTCGGGCACAAAGAAGGTAGAGACGCGGTTTTTAACGCCAAAGGTTTCGATTACTGCCGTTTGCTCCTCCGGGTGAACCTCTATTACCCGGCCTGGAATGCCCAAGCACACATCCATTACCCCCTATCTTTTAACGCCCGCATCCGGGCTATAACCGCCTGGCCCAGGCAGAGCCCCCCGTCATTGGCCGGTACCTGCCGGTGCCAAACCACCCGGAAACCATTACGGGCCAGTTCCTCCTTTGCCCGCGCAAAAAGGTAAGGGTTCTGCCAGGTGCCGCCACTCAAGGCCACCAGGTTAAGGCCGGTACGCTGCGCGACGCGGCGCACAGCTTCCAGCACCATGGCCAGCACCGTGTTGTGGAAGCGCGTGGCGATGAACTCCCTGTCCCGCCCACGCTCAGTGTCAGCCAGAATACCGGCAATGGTCCCTGCCGGCAGGATAACTTCCCCCTCGATGCGGAAGGGGTACGGTTCAAGATCCTTACCTGCCTCCGGCGCCAGCGTCAACCCGCCAAGCTCTATCGCCGCCTGCCCCTCGTAGGTATTCTTTTCGCACACCCCCAGGAGCGCGGTCACCGCGTCGAAGAAGCGGCCGCACCCGGAGCTCAGGGGGGAGTTAAAACCGGAAGCGATCAGCCGTTCCACGACCTCCAGCTCGCGCCCCCTGTCACCAAAAAGCACGCGTGCCACCCGCCTGCCACGCTCGCCCAGGTACGTGATCAGGTAGGATACCGCCGTCCGCCAGGGGTGACGCACCGCCTGCTCGCCACCCGGCAGCGGGATGTACGCCAGGTGCATTTCGCGCGTAAAGTCCAGGTAATCCCCGGTGATCACCTCGAAACCCCACAGGTTGCCGTCGAGGCCGTACCCGGTGCCGTCCAGGATCACCCCGATGGCAGGTTCGGCCAGCCCGTTGTCGGCCAGGCAGGACACCAGGTGCGCGTGATGGTGCTGCACCCCGTACCGGACCCTGGCCGGAATCTTCGCCGCCAGACGCGAGGAACGGTAGTCAGGGTGCAGGTCGTACCCCACCACCTCCGGCTTCACCCCGAGCAGCCGCTCGAAATTGACCAGGCTCGTAAAAAGGTTTTCCTCTCCCTCAATGCTGTCCAGTTCGCCAATGTGCTGGCTGGCGAAAGCCAGGTTTTTCTTAAGCAGGCAGAAAGTGTTTTTCATCTCCCCACCAATACCCAGAACCACCGGCCCGTCCTTCACCGGCACCGCCACCGGCCGCGGTACATACCCGCGCGACCGGCGCATGAGGATTATCTCGCCCGCCACCACCATCGCCAGCGAATCGTCGCACCGGTTGACGATGTCGCGGTTGTGCCACAGGAAGTAATCTGCGATCCCACCCAATTCCTCCAGAGCCGCGGCGTTGTCCTTGGCCAACGGCAGTTCCGAATAATTGCCGCTGGTCATCACCAGGATGTCGAACGGCCCCTCGAACAGGAGCAGATGCAGCGGCGTGTAGGGCAGCATCACGCCCAGGGTTTTCAACCCCAGAACCAGCTCTTCCGGCAGCCCGGCATCCGGGCGCCGCTGCAGCACCACGATCGGCGCCTGGGGGGATAACAAAAGTTCTTTCTCCTGCTCGCTTACCACACAATACCGCTCTACTGCCTCGAGATCCCGGCACATGACCGCAAACGGTTTCGCGCTACGCCCCTTGCGGCGCCGCAGCGCCACCAACGCGTCCCGGTTCCTGGCGTCGCAGACCAGATGAAACCCGCCCAGGCTCTTGACAGCCAGGATCCGACCCTGCGCCAGCAACTCCCAGGCGTTTTCCCTCCAGTCACCCGGTACCGGATGGCCCGCGCCGTCCACCAGCTCCACCCGGGGGCCGCAGGCGGGGCAGGCCACCGGTTGAGCGTGGAAACGCCGGTCCCGCGGGTCGTGGTACTCCCGAGCGCACTCCGGGCACATGGGGAATGCCGCCATGGAGGTCCTGGGCCGGTCGTACGGCAAATCCCGGACGATGGTGAACCGCGGCCCGCAGTTGGTGCAGTTGGTAAACGGGTAGTGATAGTGCCGGTCGGCCGGGTCAAAGGTCTCGCGGGCGCAGTCCGCACACAGCGCCACGTCCGGCGGTACCAGGGCCTCCTTCTCCTCCCCCGCCTCGCTGGCCGCAATGATAAAGGAGGCATAACCACAGGGCGGCAACACCTCATAAGTCAGGGAATTTATCCGCGCCAGCCGGGGGGGGCGCCGCTGCACTTCCCCGGTGAAAGCGCGTACCGCCTCCTCCGGCCCCTCCACCTCGATCAGCACCCCGTGTCCCTCGTTAAGCACCGTTCCCTTAAGGCCGTATACTTCTGCCAGGTTGTAGACGAAGGGGCGAAACCCCACCCCCTGCACGATGCCCTTAACGGTTATCCGGTGGCGGATGATCCTTTCTTCTCCTTCACCGCATCTCTCAGCCACGCATACCAGGCCTCCAGCCCCTCGCCGGTCTTCGCGGAAACCACAAACACCTTTGTCTTTGAGTTAATGGCCAGGATCTCTTGCCTGACCATTTCAAGGTCAAAATCGCTGTACGGCAGGAGATCAGACTTATTGATCAGGACAACCTGTGCCTCCTGGAAAACAAGCGGATACTTGGTCGGCTTGTCCCCGCCTTCGGCTACGCTCAAAACGGCCACTTTATAGTCCTCGCCCAGGTCGAACTCCGCCGGGCAAACCAGGTTGCCCACGTTTTCGATGAACATGATGTCGAGGGCTTCCGTATTGATCTCATCCAGCGCCTGCGCAATCATACTGGCGTCCAGGTGGCAGACGCCGGTGGTGTTAATCTGCACCACCTCCACCCCGTGCACCGCGATACGCTCTGCATCTCGCGTGGTGTAAATGTCTCCCTCGATTACGCCCGTGCGGAATTCGTCTTTCAGCACCGCAATGGTCCGTTCCAGGATGGCAGTCTTTCCCGCACCGGGCGAACTGATCAGGTTTACGGTAAGTACCCGTCCCAGCCGGGTCCGGTTTTTATCCGCCACCTGCTGGTTGGCGCTCAGCAGCTTCCGAGCCATCACTACCTTCATTGCTCAACCCCCTCTTCTTCGTCACCTTCAAAGTAGTCTATATACAGATCCTTGCCCGCCAAAATCTCCGCTCGCGTGCCGCAGGCCGGGCACCAGTATGTGATCTCATCCACCACCGTTTCGTGGCCGCAGGCCGGACAGCGAAGCCTGATGTCCACTTCCTCGATCTCCAATACGGCTCCCTCGAAGATGGTTTCGGGGGCCATTACCTTGAACGCAAACTGTAGCGCATCCGGCAGCGCCCCGTTCAACTTGCCCACCACGAGCTTCACCTTGACAATGCGGCGGATGTTATTGGCCCGCGCGACCCGCGCAATCTCTTCCATGGCTGCCTGAATAAGGCCCAACTCGTGCATTTTCAACCACCCGTCAGGCAATTACCCTTACAGTATTTGTACCCGCAGGCGCCAATCCTGGTTTTCCATCCCTGTCTTTCCTTCCCTATTTTGGTTATTCGTGCATGGTAATTGCCCTGACAACCAGATAGGGGAGGATTACTGTGCATAATCATCCTACAGCATTACGCTGCAGAAAGCAAGCCATGGAACTGGATTGTTCCTAAAAAATTACAGTAAATCGCCTGCTCCACCATTACATCGAGTAGGAGGGGGCGGCTAGCCCCCGTCCTCTCACACCACCGGACATGCGGGTCCGCATCCGGCGGTTCACCAAGCTTGACGAAGACTTTGATAGCGTTCGGTTAAGCTCATC
>NZ_FQZM01000032.1 GCF_900142025.1 Desulfofundulus thermosubterraneus DSM 16057
TTTCAACCCATTTATCTGTGTAAACCTTACCACATGAGGGACAAAATCTGCTTTTGCAAGTAAATGGAACGATCTTTTTTTCTTTGCCCCCGCAATCTAAACACCAGTATTCAGCAAACCCGTTTTGGGGGTCCCCACATCCAAGGACCTTAGTGACAGCTTCCTTTTCGCATTCACGGATAGCCGCTGAATACTTCGCTTCAAACTCAGGCCATTTTAACTTCAGTATTTCTTTAATTTTCGACGAGTACCTCATGTCTAAATATTACCATAATATGGGCTCATTGGGTACCCCTATAAGAGCCCCCCAAAAAGTATACTTTCCTTAACAACAAAAAAGCACACGTATGGCTACGTGTGCCTGCAATCCGTATTTCACCTTCCCGCAATTACGCTGTCTCTTCCTTTTTCTTTTTGCGATCTAAGGCCACCACCAGCGGTTTTTCCTTTTTCAGGATGGTCTCCCTGGTGATGATCACCTTGGCAATGTCTTCCCGGGAGGGAATTTCATACATTACGTCAAGCATGATGTCCTCCAGGATGGCCCGCAGTCCCCGGGCGCCGGTGTTGCGCTTGAGGGCCTCCTGGGCCACCGTCCGCAAGGCGTCGGGATGGAATTCCAGACTCACTCCATCCAGCTCGAACAGTTTTTCATACTGTTTGACCAGGGCATTCTTGGGCTCGGTGAGGATGCGGATGAGGGCCTCCTCATCCAGGGCGTCCAGGGTGACGATAATGGGCAAGCGACCTACAAACTCGGGGATAAGACCGTATTTTAGCAGGTCTTCCGGCAGGATCTGGCTTAAGATTTCCCCAATTTTCTGGTCCCGCTTGCTCTGGACTTCGGCGCCAAAGCCCAGGCCCTTTTTCCCGATGCGGTTCTGGATGATTTTCTCGATGCCATCAAAGGCACCGCCGCAGATAAACAGGATATTGGTGGTGTCCAGCTGGATGAACTCCTGGTGGGGGTGCTTGCGACCGCCCTGGGGCGGCACGCTGGCCACGGTACCCTCCAGGATTTTTAAGAGAGCCTGCTGCACGCCCTCGCCGGACACGTCCCGGGTAATAGACGGGTTTTCCGACTTGCGGGCAATCTTGTCGATTTCGTCAATGTAGACGATGCCCTTTTCCGCCTTCTCCACATCGTAGTCGGCCGCCTGGATGAGTTTTAAAAGGATGTTTTCCACGTCCTCTCCCACGTAACCGGCCTCGGTCAGGGATGTGGCATCGGCAATGGCAAAGGGAACATTGAGCAACCGCGCCAGGGTCTGGGCCAGCAGGGTTTTACCGCAGCCCGTAGGCCCCAGCATGATGATGTTGCTCTTTTGTAGTTCCACATCGTCTATCTTACCACCCAGATTGATGCGCTTGTAGTGGTTGTAAACCGCCACGGCCAGGGTTTTCTTGGCCTGCTCCTGGCCGATGACGTACTGGTCGAGTATTTCTTTAATCTCCTTGGGCTTCGGGATGTCCCCCAGGTCAAGCCCAAGGTCCTCGCTCAGTTCCTCTTCAATTATTTCGTTGCAAAGCTCAATGCACTCATCGCAAATGTACACCCCGGGACCGGCCACCAGTTTTTTGACCTGGTCCTGGAGTTTGCCGCAGAAGGAGCACTTGAGCTGACCTTTGTCATTAAACATAGCTAAACACCTCTTTTATTTTGGCTTGCGATAGGTCAACACCTCATCGATGATACCATATTCCTTTGCTTCTTCAGCGGACATAAAGAAGTCCCGATCAGTATCCCGGGCAATTTTTTCCCTGGGCTGACCCGT
The DNA here is from genome assembly GCF_900142025.1 of Desulfofundulus thermosubterraneus DSM 16057. GTDB lineage: Bacteria > Bacillota > Desulfotomaculia > Desulfotomaculales > Desulfovirgulaceae > Desulfofundulus > Desulfofundulus thermosubterraneus. The sequence goes on from NZ_FQZM01000032.1 coordinate 1,776, forward strand.
ATGTTTGGCCAGCAGTTCATTCAAGATATCCTTTATGCGCAGGATCTCCCGGGCATGGATCTCAATCTCCGTCGCCTGACCCTGCACCCCGCCCAGGGGCTGGTGCAACATAATGCGGGCGTAGGGCAAGGCATAGCGCTTACCCTTGGCGCCGGCAGCCAGCAAAAAGGAGCCCATGCTGGCGGCCTGCCCAAGGCAGATGGTGGAAACATCTGGTTTAATATACTGCATGGTATCATAAATGGCCAACCCGGCAGTGACCACGCCGCCGGGGGAGTTGATATAAAAATGGATATCCTTTTCCGGGTCCTCGGCCTCCAGGAAAAGCATCTGGGCAATAACCAGATTGGCCACATGATCGTCTATGGGTCCGCCAATGAAAATAATCCGGTCCTTTAAAAGACGGGAGTAAATATCGTATGCCCGCTCACCGCGGTTGGTTTGCTCAACGACAATTGGCACTAAAGTCGACATGATAATACTACCTCCTGCGTAAAGGATGGATTATTATTACTACAGCGATCACAAGCGGGAACTTATTCCGTCGCCGGTTGCCCGTCCTGCGCGACTATATTAGCCTGATCCACTAAGAACTGGATTACCTTATCCCGCACCAACCCCGTTATGACCGCCTCCAGCTGACCCTGGCCCTCCACCACTTTACGCACTACCGCGGGATCCTGCTGCATTTCTTTAGCCATCCGCTCAATTTCCGCCTGTATTTCTTCTTCGGTGACAGTGATGTTTTCAGCTTTGGCGATGGCATCCAGCACCAGCATGGTCTTCAGGCTCTCCCGGGCATCCGGGCGGAGGCGTTCTTCCATTTCCTCCACGGTGCTGTTTGAGTACTTCAAGTAGTTTTCCAGGGTGAGGCCCTGAACCATCAAGCGCCGCTCCAGACTTTGAAGCATTTCCTTCAAACGGGTTTGAATCATTTCCTCAGGGATGTCAACCTGTGCATTTTCCACCGCCTTCTTCAGGACAGCCTGACGGGTTTCGGCCTTTGCCCTGGCTTCAGCAGCTTGTTTTAATTTATTCTCCAGGTCCGCCCTTAATTCCTCCAGGGTATCAAACTCACTCACGTCCTTGGCAAACTCGTCATCCAGCGGAGCCAGCTCCTTGCGCTTGATGGCCTTCACGGTAACGGTAAAAACGGCTTCTTTGCCCGAAAGCTCCGGCTTGGGGTAGTCTTCGGGGAAACGAACCGTGATCTCCTTCGTCTCGTTGATGGCCATCCCCAAAAGCTGGTCCTCAAAACCGGGGATTAACCCGGCGTTCCCAACTTCCAGGGTATAATCGGTAGCCTGCCCGCCCTCAAAGGGCTCGCCATCCACCCGGCCTTCAAAGTCGATAGTAACCAGGTCTCCTTGCTGCACCGTACCCTCGTCAAGGCTCACCAGCTTGGCATGACGGTTTTGCAACCGTTCCAGTTCTTTTTGTACATCCTCGGGCGTTACTTCCGTACTGGGTTGGGTTACTTCCAGAGCCTTGTACTGGCCCAGTTCCACTTCAGGCTTTACCACTACCCTGGCCTTAAAAACCACCGGCTTACCCTCTTCCACCTGGACCAGCTCCAGCTGTGGCTGGGCCACCGGTTCGATACCCGTATCTTGTACTGCTTTAAAATAGGCTTCCGGAATCAGCATTTCCACTGCTTCATCCAGTAATGCCTGTTTGCCGATATGCCGCTCCAGGATAATCCGGGGAGCTTTACCAGGCCGGAAACCGGGCACGTTAACCTTTTTGGCCAGCTTCCGGTAGGCCCTATCCATTGCCTGGGAAAATTGATCGGCATCTACCTCTACTTCCAGTAAAACAGTATTTTTCTCTATCCTTTCCGCGTTAGCTTTCATCTATGCTCCCCCTTATAAAGCTTTTTAAATAACCAAATTTAGCTCCTTTTGCCATTATAGGCCGAACAGTATTATAGTGTAACCATATTTTAAGGTAAATACTTAATTCTACGGCTCAAGGATATTTCCTCCAGAAAAAAGGCCTTTTATCTCCCAACCCCCAAAAAATTTATGGTAAAAATTTTCCCAAAAAAGCCCTTGTTGGCCCGATATATGCATTGTACACTAGTAAGGTATTTTACCTGAAGAGAGCCAAAACTGCAATATGAAATTCTGTCAAAAATTAAAACACCGAAAAGTCCCGATAGGCTAGAGGTATTGCGGGCTCCGGGCGGCACCGGAAAAGCGGGAAAAAGTATACCTTTCTAAAAACTAAGAGAGCATGTCTTCTGGTATTTAGAATTTTGAATATTCTTTTTAGAAAGGGGTGTTGTATTTCTCTTCTGTATACAATATACTGTTTGTTGAATACAATAAACAAAAATTGGTTATTCTTCAACCGGCTGTTCTCACAAGGTTATTACCGGGGGATTTTAAGCGGGGTTGATGAAAGCGGGAATTTAAAAGCGGGAATTTATAAAAATTAAAAAGGGGGTTAATAAAATGATCGACTGGACTAATGCTGTGGTAGTAGCCATCAGCGGTATTGTTTCGGTGTTTTTGGCCCTGGGCATACTAAGCGCGGTGGTGAGCTTTTCCGGCTGGCTTTTTGCATACAGCGCCAGGAAAAAAGCTGCCGCCCAACAATCCCAGCAGGCACCTGCTCAGGGAAAAACAGTTGCAATTCACTAGGAAAGGGGGTTCTGTAAGTGGCTACTCCGGTCAATTCACCCATGGTGGGCAAGCTGATTTCAGTTGATGTTAAAGTGGGGGATCAAGTGAAGGAGAATGATCCCGTGGCCACTATTGAAGCCATGAAAATGTATGTCAAAATCTATGCTCCGGCCAGTGGTGTGGTCAAGGAAATTAAAGCCAATGCGGGTGACGTAGTCAACCCGGATACGGTAATCTTAACTTTGGAGTAAAAGAAGGTGGAACCTGGCTATGCTGGAGCAGTTGACCGAGGTCATCAACAGCACGGGGCTCCTCAGTTTGACCCCGGGCAATTTAATCATGTGGGCCGTTGCCTTTGGTCTCATGTACCTGGCCATAAAAAAAGGGGTCGAACCCCTCCTGTTGGTGCCGATTAGTTTTGGTATTTTTGCAGCCAATTTTCCCCTCACCGGACTGATGGAACCGGGAGGGCTGTACTACTTGTTCTTCCATAACGGGATCCAGAACGAGTTAATTCCTCCCCTGATCTTCCTCGGTCTGGGAGCCATGACCGACTTTGGTCCGGTAATTGCCAATCCCAAGACTTTACTGCTGGGTGCGGCCGCCCAGCTGGGAGTTTATGCGGCCTTCTTCACCGCCCTGTTATTTGGTTTTAGCGTTGCCGAAGCGGCCGTCATTGGCATTATCGGCGGTGCGGACGGGCCCACCACCATCTTCCTTTCGGCCAACCTGGCTCCGCATCTGATGGGGGCAGTTTCCGTGGCTGCTTATTCCTACATGGCCCTGGTGCCCCTGATTATCCCGCCGGTGGCCAAGTTGCTGACCACACCCAGGGAGCGGGCCATGGTCATGAAACAAATGCGCCCGGTGAGCAAGGGAGAAAAAATCCTCTTCCCCTTGCTGGCCAGCCTGGTGATTATCCTGCTGGTGCCTAAATCGGCGCCCTTAATCGCCATGTTCATGCTGGGCAACCTGTTTATGGAATCGGGTGTGGTCCAGCGCCTCACCGACGTTTCGCGGAATGAGCTGATGAACATCGTAACCATCTTTTTGGGCCTGGGTGTTGGCGCCACCATGTCGGCGGAAACTTTCCTTAAACCCCAAACCATTTACATCTTCATTCTCGGTGTCTTGGCTTTTGCCTTCGCGGCTGCGGGCGGTATCCTGATCGCCAAGATCATGAACTTGTTTACGACGAACAAGGTCAACCCGCTGATCGGTGCGGCAGGAGTATCCGCAGTTCCTATGGCCGCCCGGGTGGTGCACCAGCTGGGCTCGGAAGCCAACCCGCAGAACTACCTGCTCATGCACGCCATGGGGCCGAACGTAGCCGGGGTAATCGGTACTGCCGTAGCCGCCGGAGCCTTCATCACGGCCATCCATTAAGGCGAAAACCCCTTTGGCGCGCCGGGGAACTCAGTGAAGTTTCCCGGTTTTTTTAATTAAGGGACTGGAGAATGTTGATGCCGCAGCAACCGGCGGCTAAGGAAAAGCAGGAACAGTAAGGCCAGGCCGCCGCCCAGGGCGAACCCAGCCGGAGCACCCCAGAGGTGGGCCACAGTACCGCTGAAAAAATTGCCCAGCGGCACCAGCCCGATAAAGACCAGGGAATAAACGCTCATCACCCGGCCCCGCAGGTGGTCGGGAATGTTCATTTGGACGGTGGCGTTGGCGGAAGCACTAAAGGTGCTCACAGCAAAGCCGGCCAGGCACAGCAGCACCAGGGCCAGGGGGTAGTAGCGCACCAGGGCCAGCAATAGCTCGCACAAACAAAAGCCTGAAGCGGCGGCCAGGAGCAATTTGACCCGCGGGCCGCGGTTGCTGAGGTAGGCGAGGGTAAGTGCGCCCATAAAGGCCCCCAACCCCGTAGCAGACATGAGAAAGCCAAAGCCCTGGGCCTCCCTGTGCAGCACCTCTCGAGCAAAAACGGGCACCAGCACGTTAAAATTGATGGCCAGGGTACTCATACTGCCTACCATGGCCAGTACGGTGAACACTGTTGGGTTGGAACGAATATAGGCAAGACCCTCCCGTACATCTTCCCACAGCTTTTTATGCCCCTCCCGGACATCCTTATCCTCCTGTACTTGGATCAACAAAAGCCCGCCCAGCACGAACAAAAAGCTGGCCGCGTTGGCCAGGAAACAGGCCGCAATCCCCACGGTGCTGATCACCAGGCCGGCCACGGCCGGACCAATGATGCGCGCCCCGTTGAATACAGAGGAATTGAGGGCAATGGCGTTCATCAGATCATCCCGGCCTACCAGCTCGATGATAAAGGCCTGGCGTGCCGGCATGTCCAGGGAATGCATGGTCCCCAAAAGAAAAGCCAGCACCGCCACGTGCCAGTACTGCACCACGTTAAAAAGGGTAAGCAGGCCCAGAACAAGAGCAATGAGCATAGACATGCCCTGGGCAAACAGGAGCAGGGGTCGCTTGGGCAGGCGGTCGACCACCACCCCGGTAAACAGGGCGAAGAGGAGCAACGGGATGAACTGCAAGGCCCCCACCAGCCCCAGCAGAAACGGGGAACCGGTCAGTTCCAGCACCAGCCAGGATTGAGCCATATTCTGCATCCAGGTGCCCACCAGGGAAATGCACTGGCCGGTCCAAAAAAGGCGAAAATTCCGGTGGCGCAGGGATGAAATAATGGCTTTAAATCCCGGGCTCTTTTTTTGTTCCGGATATGGGAGTGTTCGCATGTCTTTTGGTGAACCATCCTTAAAATTTTGGCTTTAAATTCCGGCTACAGGTCCAATTCTCTGCAAGCCACCCTTTTCCCTGCCCTTTAAAAATCAGGGGAACTTTTTGCCAGGCTATTTCGCCCGGTAAATAAAAATCAACCGGAGGGCATTAAACTAAAGGGGAGGATAGCTCACAGCAATAACGCTCCCGTGGGAGCGGGTGAAACCACGCCGGTCAAAAGAGCGCTGTACATTGAAAACGTTTTGTGTACCGTCTCGGATCACTTGATTAAAATGAACGACCTCAATAGCTTGAAGGAAATCAACCGGCTCCGGATTGACAAGTGACGTGGCCGGTAAAAAAGCGGGCCGCCCCAAAGGCAGGCCCGCCTTCTCTTTGATTCTCCTTTACTCCAGCCTGAACTGGCTGACCATTTCCTTCATAGAACCAGCTATTTTGTTTAGCTCGGCGGCTGAAGCCGCAACTTCTTCCATGGCCGCGGTTTGCTCTTCCGTGGTAGCCGCCACGTTTTGAACCGCTTCGGACATCTGCCCCGCAGACACAGCCACTTCCTGTGCCTTCTGGCTGAGCTCCTTGACCAGCTCGATAATAGACATCAGGGACCGGCCCACTTCCTCCACCACCCGGCTGCCTTGGACGGTTTTTTCCTTGCCGCTCTCCATAATTCTTACGGCCTGGGCGGACTGTTGCTGCACCTCGCCGATGATGGAGCTTATTTCTTTTGCGGAGCGGGCGGAGTTTTCCGCCAGCTTGCGCACTTCTTCCGCCACTACGGCAAACCCCCGGCCGGCCTCCCCGGCCCGGGCCGCTTCAATGGCTGCATTTAAGGCCAGGAGATTGGTCTGTTCGGCAATATCGTTAATGGCACCTACAAAGAGCACTATTTTTTCTATGGCCTGGATTAACGTTTCTACAGACCGGGCCGCTTCTTGAGACGACTGCTCAATTTCCTGCATGGTATCTATCACCCTGTCGATATTCCGCTGGCTCTGGTCGGCCTGCCGGCCGGCTTCCGCCAGTTGGCCGGAGACGGCTTTTATGTTTTCAGCCACGTTATCCACCGTAGCGGCAATTTCACCAACGGTAGAGGCATTTTCTGTAGCCGCACTTGACGTCTGATCCATCTGGGAGGAAAGTGCCGCCGCGGTGTTGGAAACCTGGGCGCTTCCCTGGCTGATGCCCTGAATCAACTGCCGCAGCCCCTGGCGCATCTGCTCGAAGGCGTGGGCCAGGCGGCCTATTTCATCGCTGGAGCTTATAGATACTGCCGCCGTGAGATCACCCCGGGCCAACCGCTCCGCCGCCACCACCATATCGCTTACCGGCCGCACAAAACGCCGGGCAAAGAAGACTGCAAGCAAAACGGCAAGCACCAGACAGCCCAGAAGCGAAATGACAACCGCCAGCACCACCTGTCCGACCCTTTTCATGGTTTCCTGCCTGATCATGGCCGCTTCCTTCTCGATATCGTCCACATATATGCCGCTTCCAATAATCCAGTTCCATGGGCCGAACAGCTTCACATAGGAAATCTTGGGGTAACCCACCGAGGGGTCTTCACCGGGCTTGGGCCAGTAATAGGCCACGGTGCCCTCGCCCTTTTCGGCACAGAGGCGGTTCATTTCCGCAAAAAGTTTCTTCGCCTTCACCCGCTCCTGGACTTCCGGGGCATCCTTGGTATAGATTTGTCCCTGGTAAAATATGGAGCGTACCAGGGCCAGGTCCTCATCGGCGGCCATGTCCTTACCCTTCAATTCCGGTTTAATGGGGTGCATCAGCATTACCGCCCGTTCCCCCGCGGTGTGGATCCAGAAATAGCCTTGTCCCTCGTCGTAAAGCATGTGGCTGATGCGTTTAAACGCCCGCTCCTGTGCCTCTTCCACGGAAAATTCGCCTTTCTGGGCGCGCTGCAGGTATTCATTGAGAAGGTTATGTGCGCTTTCAACCAGGCTCTTTAGCTTTCCCTCCCGCTCCGCCATCATGTGTTCGCGGGTTTTTTCCATATCGCTTTCCCCAAAACGCTTGATCTGCCACACGCTCAAAGAACCAACGATAAAGGCTGCCACAGTGATAAGGCCGACCACCAGCAGGACCACCTTGCCCTGCATGCTTTGAAAACCCCGGGACATGACCATACCCCCTTCGTCAATTTAAGGGGCTATTTTTCGTCAAAATATTCATAATTTCCTGCTGCAAATTGTCTTGTCGGCTCTCTTTTAACTAGATTTTGTAACAAATTGCCCCCGGCGCGGGTGAAACTGTATATGAAGCCTGATAAATGAAGGTTCTTGACGCAATTCCTTTAAAGGCACTGCAATGTACAGCCTGTATTTTTTAGAAACCTGCCCGGCGGGTCACCCATTTTAAAACTAAAAATTTTTCCCCGGGTTATGATCCCACAAGCTTAAGGAAAAACAAAAAGCCCGTAAGTTTTTTTCGGGCCGCTTGAAATCTCCTTATTTCAAGCTTTCCGGCTGATCCGCTGAAGAATTCCGAGACGAACAGCCTGGTTATCCTGTGTAGCCGCAGCCGGCGCAATTTAATTGAATATATCTTCCAGCTTTATGATCAAATCTTCGAAAATTCCAGGCGTGACCCCTTGCGTGCTGCCATATACTTCTGGCTTTCCACAATCACCATTTTTTTGCAGCCTATAGGTTTCACCCCCTTCCGGGGTAATTTCTGTGCTTCGATATACTTGCGGATGGTTTCAGAGCTTACATTGCCGGCTGTGCCCTGCCGGTGATTACCTTATGTCGTATTTTGGGCAAAACACGATATGGTAATTTATTTGTTTTTCCTCTCATGGTTCAATTATACCATAAAAGCAATGATTGGGCATATTTTTATCGCCCTAACGGGCGATGCCCCTTTCATCTCACGGCACAAGGCCGTGGGTTTTCAGGGGCGGGTTTCTATAAGGTCAAGAGTGCCAGCAGGACAAAGATATATCTTGACCAAAAATCTCCCAAATGTTAAATTCATACCGGTAGCCATACCAGCAAAAGGAGAGGGCGGAAATGTCTGAAGATATGAGGGAATACCTTGAGCCAGTTTTTATTAGAGCCAGGAACCTGCCTGAAGCCTGGTACCTGCTTTTAAAAAAGCTGTTTGTAATTGACGCCTATACATATTTCCCCGAGTGGGGCGGCGGCGCGGACGAGCAGGGCCGGTGCGACAACAGCCGGCGGGAGTTTGATTTCGTAGTCTGCCAGATCACCCACCCCTGGGAGCGGCCGCTCTGCGATATCCTGCCGCCCGGACTAGGTATTCCGGCTCCCCCTACCACGATGGACAAGATCGAGGAGTACTTTGCCACCTATATCCTGAACCCGTACAAGGCGGAAAACGAGACGTACACTTACGGCGAACGCATCTGCCAGCAGGTGGACGACCTGATTCGCTACTACCGCACTTATGGATTTGACCACGTGAAGGGGTGCATAGAAATCGCTTCTCCCTCCGACCTGGCCAGGGGCAAGTCCCTGCCATGCCTCAGGCTGATTGACACCAAAATCCGCATGGATAGAAAGGCCGGCGTTTACCGGATGCACTTTTACGTCTACTTCCGGGCCTGGGATTTGTGGGGCGGCTTCCCGGTTAACATGGGCGGCCTGCAGTTGTTCAAAGAATGGTTGGTTGAGCAGATAGGCCCCCATCCCAAAACGGGGATCCCCCTGGAAGACGGGGAAATGATCGTCATGTCCAAGAGCCTCAATGTGCGCGGCCACATGGAGCCCTACGCACGCGCCAGAGTCGGGCTGTAAAAAATTCAACAGGTGGGTATGCCTTCGCCGGCTTCTTCGATGTATCCCTATGGCTACCCGCAAGGAAAAACATAATGAAAGGAGGGAAAGATCCATGTCCGAACAACTGTTGAAAGAAATACTCGGTGAATTAAAGGCCTTGAATCAACGCGTCGGCAATATGGATCAGCGCATCGGCAACGTGGAGCAGCGCATCGGCGGCCTCGAACAAGGCCAGGAGGAGCTCGCCGGGCGCATGGAACGAATGGAGCAGCGTATCGGCAACGTGGAGCAGGGCCAGCAGGAGCTTGTTAAGCGTGTCAGTGGCCTGGAGCAGGGCCAACAGGAGCTCGTCCAGCGTGTCACCGGCCTGGAGCGGGGCCAACAGGAACTCGTAGGGCGCGTGGAACGAGTGGAGCAGCGTATCAGCAACGTTGAGCAGGGCCAGCAGGAGCTCGTCAAGCGCGTCAGTGGCCTGGAGCAGGGCCAGCAGGAGCTTGTCAAGCGTGTCACCGGCCTGGAGCAGGGCCAACAGGAGCTCGTCCAACGTGTCACCGGCCTGGAGCGGGGCCAACAGGAACTCGTAGGGCGCGTGGAACGAGTGGAGCAGCGTATCAGCAACGTTGAGCAGGGCCAGCAGGAAATCGCCGGGCGCATGGAACGAATGGAAACCCGCATGGAAAATGAAATCATCGATAAGGTCCGCGCCCTCTTCGATGCCCGCGCGGTCCACATGGATTACTTCGTGAGTATCAGGAACTCTGTAGCCAGAATCGAAGAGAGAGTCGAGCACCTTGTACGAAAACAAGTAAAAACTTTTATCAAGCTGGAAGAGCATGACCGGGAAATCAGACTCCTACGCCTGGAATTATCCGGCCATTAATCTTTTTCCATACGGCAAATACAAATATAAAAAGACCGCCTCGGGGCTTGGCCTGAAGGCGGTCTTCTTCTGGCGTCCCAGGAGGGATTCGAACCCCCGACCCACGGATTAGAAGTCCGTTGCTCTGTCCAGCTGAGCTACTGGGACATGACCTGGGGCAGGTTGCCTGCTGCCCCTGTTGTTTCTCAGCTTTGTTTCTCAGCTCTTATATTATATAATACGAAGCATTATACAGCAACAGTCTGCGACAAGCTTTTCAAACTTCCTGTACCTTTGGCTGGATCAGGGGATCAAGGCCGGCTTTTTGCATCAGGCGGCAAAAAAGGCAGGTATCAGCCGTGGTCGGCTGGCCGCATAGGGAACAATTTTTTAATTCCACAGGTAAATCGGTAAAGTTCCTGCGCCCCCTGTCCCAGAAACCGAAGAGGAATCTTTGTTTTGTACCGGGCATTTTCTCTTCCAGGGAGTTAATTAATTCTTTATAAGTTAAAGATGTTGCCCCCCTGGCCAGCGGGCAGTCGTCGGCAAGAAACTCGATACCCTTTAACCGGCAGTACATTTCCGTTTCCAGTTCCCCCAGACGGACCAGCGGTTTAACACGGGCGGGAAGGCGGGGATGAGTGGAGGGCAGGTGTGGATACTGGCGTGCCAGGTATCCTTCCTGCCAGCCAAATAAATTACCAAGCAAAGCCGCTGTTTCGTCGTCCAGATTGTGTCCCGTGGCCACCACCCGGTATCCCTTTTGCTGGACTACAAGGTTCATCAGGTACCTCTTAACCGTACCGCAAACGGAACAACTCACCCGGCGGGTGCGCCGAACAATTTGCTGCATATTGCTGCCGTATGTGTCCACCAGTGAAAGCACGTACAACCTGGCTCCCCGGTGGGCGGCAAACCTTTCACAAACCAACCGGGAACCCCGGGAATATTCGCCTATGCCCAGGTCCACGTGTAAGCCGTCTGCCCGGTACCCCAGCGATAAAAGTGCATCCCAGAGGGCCATGCTGTCCTTGCCGCCGGAAACGGCTACCAGCACCTGCTGGTCTTCGGAAAACATTATATATTTTTTGATGGCCCTGGCTACTTGCCTTAAAAAGTACTCAAGAAAATGCTCCTGACAAAAGGCTGCATTGGTCGATTTGAGATTTATTACCGACTCCCCTTTGCATTTCACACAGCGCCGCATTGTCAACCACCCTCTTTCCTCCGGCAAAAGTGAAAGGGGAGGGAATGGGAATAATCGGGGAGACATTCTGCCGGGTATAGCAAAAAGCATATGATCAAAAACTGGAGCGGGTGATGGGAATCGAACCCACGTACCCGGCTTGGAAGGCCGGTGCTCTACCATTGAGCTACACCCGCTCGAAAAGAAAAAGTATAAATTATCGGCAGCAAGTATATTATAGCGAAAACATCGGTGGAAGTCAAAACAATTATCAGGAAATAAAACATAACTAAACCGCTAAAATCACCAAAACCGGAATTATACGTTCTCTAGAGCACTCAATGCTCCCAGGGCATTAGCGTGGCATCCCTCAAGGCCAAGGTGATGATCATCCGGGTTACCCGGGGAATGCTGGCTGATCTGCGTTAAGCACCGCCGTCTCGCGATGGGATGCTCCTCAATTTTTTAAAGGGGGATGTCACACGGGGGCCTGTTTTTTGCGGCCCTTGCAACTTTTTCTATAACACTGCCGCCAGCCGGCTGATACCAGCGCACAACCCATAGGACAACCCGGCCAGGACTGCAGTCACCGGCAGCGTCACCAACCAGGCCGTGACGATTTTCCGGGCCGTTCCCCACTTGACTGTGGAAAAACGCCTGGCGGTACCGACGCCAATAACCGAAGAAGAGATGACGTGGGTGGTACTCACGGGAAGCTTTAATAAGGTGGCTCCCAGAATCACCAGGGTCGAACTCAAGTCGGCGGAAAAACCGCTGCCGGGCTCTAGCTTGATGATGCGCGTACCCACGGTTTTGATAATTCTCCAACCACCCACCGAGGTGCCCAGTGCCATGGCCAGAGCAGCAGAAAGCTTGACCCAAAATGGAACGTGAAGTGAGCTTTGAAAACCACCGGCAACCAGGGCAAAGGTAATAATCCCCATGGTTTTCTGGGCATCATTGGTACCGTGGGAAAAGGCCTGGAAAGCGGCGGTAAAGACCTGGAGCATGCGGAATCGCCGGTTAATCCGGTGAGGAACGGCGTAACGAAAAACTACCTTGATTAAAGTCATAATGGTGAAACCCGTAGCCACGGCCACCAGCGGGGAAAAGATCAGGGCTTTCAGGATATTAATGAAACCGTGAAAATTTACCGCCGAGAAACCAGCAGCGGTGATCACGGCCCCAGTTAAAGAACCAATCAGGGCGTGGGAGGAACTGCTGGGCAGGCCGTAATACCAGGTGATCAGGTTCCAGACACTGGCCGCCAGAAGAGCAGCCAGCACAATAACCAGACCGTTACTCAAACTAAAAGGATCGGCAATTTTGCCGCCGATAGTCTTGGCCACGCCCGTGAAGGTCATGGCTCCCACAAAGTTCATCACTGAAGCCAGGATGATGGCCGTCCGGGGCGTCAGAGCCTTGGTGGAAATGGAAGTAGCGATGGCATTGGCCGTATCATGAAAACCGTTGATAAAGTCAAAGGTCAGTGCCAGGGTGATTATCACGAAGATGAGCAACAGGTGAGTGTCCAACACCCGTTATTCCCCTTTCTCCCAACACGGTTGGACAAGATCTCCCTCAGTATATTAACACCAATCTCGCTGATTGTTAAGAATTCAACATAAAATTTTTGTCCCTACATACTGATCCCCCTGGACTTTTGGCCATTATAAAGTTTAAAATAGTTCAGGAGACAAATAACGGACATAAGTGGGGGCACTTTTTCCATGGTTCTAAAACGCAGGCACGATATCTTTTTTGAACATTTTATCCTGATTGCGAAAAACCTGAAAGAGGCAGCCAGGCTTTTCCGGGAAAACGTCGAGCTTCTGGAGGATACCGAAACTTACGCGGAAAACATTAAACTTCTGGAAGACCGGGGTGACGAGTATACCCACACCATTTTCAAAGCGCTGAACCAGACCTTCATTACCCCGCTGGAACGGGAAGACATCATGCTGCTGACGGTAAAGCTGGACGACGTGCTGGACGGCATGGAAGCCTGCTCGGACCTGCTGGACATATACCGCATTAATGAACCGGACCCGTACATGCGCCTATTCGCGCGGATAGTGGAAAATTGCACGGATGAAATTGTTGAAGCCGTGCAACTGCTGGCCGCCAAAAAATTGCCTGATATCCGCCGCCACACCTTCCGGATCAACGACCTGGAAAAAGAGGCAGACCAGCTCTACCGAGAAAGTTTGCAGGTTCTCTTCGATGAACATAATGATTTGAAAAAGATTATCCAGCTCAAGGAAATTTACGCAATGATGGAATCCATCCTGGATTGTTGCGAAGACGTGGCCAATGCCCTGGAAGGCATCATCATGCGTAGCTAGACCTGGCAAAAAACCCCTGGCGCTTGAGCCGCCGGGGGCTGTTTATTATTGAAAACCCCCGGGCCTGTCCCGGGGGAAATTCACGGCCCTCTTCCTTAGGGACCAAAACTCGCCTTTACTTCCCGCCCCTCAATTACCAGAAGGCCACATCCCGGGGCGTGTTCTCCCCGGGGGGCGTAACCGCTGCCCGGGTTGAAAAATAAAATGTTCTCGTGCACCTGGCAGTAACGGGTGTGGGTGTGCCCGAAAACCACCACGTCCACCTGCAGTTCCAGAGCCCGGTAGAGGAGCTTCTGCAGGGAAAAATGCACGTGGTACAGATGGCCGTGGGTGAGAAATACCTTTTTCCCTGCCAGTGCCAGCACCTCTTCCCACGAGCCGCCCGTTTCAAAATCGCAGTTGCCGGCCACGGCATGCACGGGCACTTTCAGCGCCTCCGCCAGCAGCCGGCCGTCGTGGTAATAATCTCCGGCATGGAGCAATAAATCCAGTGGTTCTAACTGATTTAATAGTTTTATAGCCCGGTCCACCTTCCCGTGGGTATCGCTAACCACACCAACGCGCATTAATAACACCTGCTTTCCGCTTAACCTGCATCCAGTTCACGGCGCAGACCGGCCAGAATTTCCCGCATGAGGACCAGGGCGCGGCCACGGTGGCTGATCCGGTTTTTCACCGCCGGGTCCAACTCGGCAAAGGTTTTACCGTAGGAGGGTACATAAAAGAGGGGATCATATCCAAATCCTCCCTCGCCCCGGGGTTTGTCTGCAATCACTCCCTCACAGATTCCTTCCGCGGTAAAAACCCTCCCCTCCGGCGTGGCGACAGCCACCACGCATCGGAAGCGAGCGGTACGCTTTTCGGGGGGAACGCCGGCCAAAAGCCTTAAGAGCTTTTCGTTGTTGGCCCGGTCATCATGCCCCGCACCGGCAAAGCGGGCCGAGTGCACCCCCGGCGCCCCCCCCAGATAATCCACTTCCAGGCCCGAATCGTCGGCCAGGGCCATCTGGCCGGTATAGCGGGCCACCGCGGTGGCCTTTTTTACCGCATTATCTTTAAATGTAGCACCGTCCTCAGTTATTTCCGGCATGCCGGGATATTGTTCCAGGGAAACAACTTCGTAACCCAGCGGGGAGAGCAACTGGCTCAGTTCCCTTACCTTACCTGGATTGCGTGTGGCCAGTACCAGTTTCATCACTCATTTCCCCCTTGGGTCCAATTTGGGCGACCAGGGACGGACCCAGAACTTCCTTCTGATAATCCACCAGCAGCCTGATACCTTCCGCCGCCAGGTCCAGCATCCGGTTCAATTCCTCCCGGGTGAAGGAAGCTTCCTCCCCGGTGCCCTGAACTTCCACCAGGCGGCCTTCACCGGTCATCACCACGTTCATGTCCACTTCAGCGGCCGAATCCTCGGCAAAGCACAGGTCCAGAACCAGTTCTCCGTTTACCCGGCCTACACTGGTTGCAGCCACAAAATCTTTCACAGGTAGACAGGGGAGCAACCCTTCTCCCACGAGGTGGGCCAGGGCATCCACCAGAGCCACAAAGGCACCGGTAATGGAAGCGGTACGGGTCCCCCCGTCGGCCTGGATCACATCACAGTCCAGGATCACGGTCCGCTCTCCAAGGGCGTGAAAATCTACCACCGAGCGCAGAGAGCGGCCAATGAGCCGCTGGATCTCCTGAGTGCGGCCCTTGCCCCGGGTAAGATCGCGGGAGGTGCGCACGCCTGTGGCCCGGGGCAGCATACCATACTCGGCAGTCACCCAACCCATACCCGTATCCTGGCGGAAGGGAGGGACCCTGTCCTCCACCGTGGCCGTGCAAATCACCCTGGTATCTCCCACTTCCACCAGCACGGAACCCTCTGCATACTTATTAAAGTTCCTGGTAATCTTCACCGGCCTCATCTGACCGGGGTTTCTACCGTCTACCCTTTCCATAAATCGTCCTCCTGCAATATACGTTATTTTGAATAGCTGCCGTCCTCCAGTGTTTCATAGTATGTCCAGGTTACGTATTAATACAGGAAATATGTATCCCCCTCGGTAGCTAGTTCCACGGTTCCGCCAAAACCCGCCTCGGCTTCAGCCTTTAAAACCGACAGATCGTATTCGGGATAAAAGTGGGTGATGATCAGTTCCTTTACCCGGGCCTGCCGGGCCAGGGTTCCCGCTTGCCGGGCAGTCATGTGCCGGCCCCGCAGGAATTCGGCGTCCTTATCCAGGCCCGAGGCTTCGCAAAGGAAAATGCCCGCTTCCTCAGCCAGGGCGGTCAGTTCTTCGGTAGGTGCGCTGTCCCCGGAATACACAAAATAGCCCGATCCCTCCACCCCCACCGAATAGGCGGGCAGATTGTGGCGGGCCGGCAAAAAGAAAAGCCTTACCGGGCCAACTGACCCACAGCGCGCCTTTATTCCCGGAGATACTTCCTCTTCCGGCAGGGATTCGATGGGCACTACATCAAAGGCATCGGTACAGGCGGAAAACTCTTCAAAAATATGTAGCGGTTCCGAAGGTAAAAAAAGTTGCACTTTACGCCAGCGGTGTTTTTCCCGCAGCCCGGCGGCGGTGGCGTGGCGCAAACAGTGCAGGTCCACATAGTGGTCGGGATGCAGGTGGGTAATCACCGCCGCACGCAGGTCACAATGATGGATGAACTGCACCAGGCGGCTGAAGGTCCCGTGGCCGGCATCCAGCAGGATATTGCCCCCGCCGTCCTGCAGGAGATAGCCGGAACAGGCCCCGCCCGCGGCCGGGTAAGGAGCCCAGCAACCGAGAACAGTGATCCGCATTTCAACACCTCCCACTTCTCACTTCTCACTTCCCAATTTGGCTTCCACGCAGCAGCCTACCGCCCCGGTATACTGGGGATGATCGGGAACCACCACCCGCACCCCCAGCTCTTTAGCTAAAATCTCCCTTAGAGCGGCGTTCTGAGCCACGCCGCCGGTAAAGACCAAAGTGTCGCTGAAAAGGCGCAGCAGCATGGGCCGGATACGTTTGAAGATGGTGTAATTCACCCCGGCGGCCAGGGAAGGAATGGAGTTGCCTTCCACCACCTTGCCAATTAGCTCCGTTTCCCCAAAAATGGCACAGGTAGAACTGAGGTCCACCGGGTTTTCATAATGGCGACTGAGCTCGTCCAGGCTGATGTTGAGCACGGCCGCCATATTTTCCAGGTAGCGGCCGGTACTGGCGGCGCACTTGTCGTTGGTCTGGAAATCAATCAACCGCCCGCCCCGCACCAGCGCCACCTTGCTGTCCTGCCCGCCCAGGTCCAGCAGGGTGAAGTCGGACAACCCGGTAAGGTGGACCGCCCCCAGGATGTGGGCCTTGATTTCGGGGATCACCCTGGCTCCTTTCAGGGCCACAGTCTGGCGGCCGTAACCGGTACTGACCACCACCCGGGGTTTGGTTCCAGCGGGCAGCAGGGCGGATAAATCCACCGCCAGCTGGCCTTCTTCCAACCAGCCGTGCTCCCGGTAAAAAGCGACGGTATCGAATTTGAAAAATTCCAGGCGGCCTTCTTCGTCCATAAGAGCAACTTTCACATTGCGGCTGCCCAGGTCAACGCCACAGTACAAAGGAACACACCTCTTTACTGCAACATTTCAATGAAGGCATCCAGGCGCATGCGGGTGCGGGCATCAAGGCGGTTGGGCTTGTCCCCCTCCAGGGTAAGGATGGGAAGCCTGAGCCTTTGCCTCACGATGAGATCCTCAATCTGGCGGAAGCAAAAACTCTGGGCGTAGTGGATGACACCGTGCACCCGGCGCCTTTCCACTTCCCGGATGATATCTTCCAGGCGGTAAAAGATGCCGTAGGGATAACTGTACAACCGGTAGCGCTCCACCAGATCGTCCGTCTCAAAGGGCAGGGTGAACTGGCGCTGGGTTTCGTTATAAACCACCCGGGCGCCCCGCTCCTCCAGGTAATCGTAAAGATCGTCCATGATCGGCGGCACGCCTATGTATGCCAGGCGGACCTTTTCCCGGCGGGGCTCGGCCCCCTTCAGACGGGCCAAAAAGTCATCCACTTCCCGTTCAAAAGCTTCCGGGTTCCCTTTAAAATCGCTGCAATTGACCTGGTAGAGATGGTTGTCCCACCCGCTCACCAGGTCCTCCTGCCAGGTGAGGCGGTCGATCTCCCATACTTTGCGCCGGATTTGATCCAAACGCTCCCGGGCCCGGTTCGCCGATGCCCAATCTACTCCAAAGCGGTCCATGAGTTTTTCAATTTGCAGGGCTAAGAGATCCCGGTCGCGGTCAAAGGGATAGGCAAAGGGAATCACTTCCACCCTAATCAACTCCAGAGTTTCCATCAGGGCATGGGTATTACTGCAGTCCCCCTGGGTGACCGCCACCAGGGTGCGGATCTCCTGGTGGCGCAGGACGGTACTGTAGAGCCCCTTGATCCAGGCGCAGACATTGCGGGGGTAGCCGGCCAGTTCCGCTTCCTCCACCAACCCTCCGGGGTTGGGATCGGTAATGAACATGTTGTTTAAATCCACCGGGATGCAGCCCGCGGCGTAAATCACCTCCACGGGCACGGTGGTGGTAATGCCTACCCGGCGTGACTTCACCCCGGTTCCCCTCCCGTTGCTCTTGTCAACCATACCATATCACCAAACAACTAAATTTTTCAATGCCGCCGCTGAATTCGACCTTCAGTCAAGTTTCACCTGCTGGACCGACGGGATTTCCTCCCCTAAAAAATAGCGGGCTGCCTTTTGAAACGCCCGGGGATCACCGCTGACAAAATAACGGTGCTGCACCGGATCGCCGCCGGGATTGTTTAACAGCCCCAACCGGTACATCTCCTCCCGGGCGGCCATGATGGTGGCTTCCGCTGGATCAACCAGTTTTACCTCCGGGCCGAGCACCTCCCGAAACTCGGCCTCCAGAAACGGGTAATGGGTGCAGCCTAGAATCAAAGTATCTATACCCGCCTGTTTCAATGGCTGTACATACTCAGATACCGCTTCAAAGGATTCCCAGGTACCAGCCTGACCCGCCTCCACCAGGGGTACCAGGCGGGGGGCGGCCTGGCCGAACACCGCCAGTTCCGGATTTAAAGCCTTCAACGCCCGCTGGTAAGCGCCGCTTTTGATGGTAGCTTCCGTGGCAATAACCCCAATGCGCCCCCCGGTACTCACCCGTACAGCCTGCCTGACCCCTGGCTCGATCAGGCCGATCATGGGTACGGTATAGCGTTTCCTGACCACGGGCAGAGAGATGGAGGAGTTGGTATTGCAGGCAAAGATAACGTATTTTACCCCGCAGGACACCAGAAAGGTGAGGATATCCTCAGCAAAGCCTATCAATTCTTCCGGCTTGCGGGGACCGTAGGGTACATGGGCGTTGTCTCCAAAATAAACGGTGGATTCCCCGGGCATGAGGCGAAAAATCTGCCGTGAAACGGTGAGCCCCCCTACTCCCGAATCAAAAAGACCAATTGGCCTGGGATCGCTCAATTTTAGGCTCTCTCCTTGTCCCTTTTAAATTATGTTCAGGATAGTACCATCTTAATATTTATTCAATGAAGCGTGCTTTTACTCGCTCAAGGATCTTTTTTCCGGTTCAAAAAAGACAGGCCCGTAAAGGACCTGTATCATCATAACATAGATTTTTCCTTCTGGAAAGTAACCAACTGCCGCTTCCTCAGCCCCAGCGCTCGCTTAAATAATCCACAATACCCTGCACAATGCCCTGGGCCGCCTCCTCCATAAACCAGTCCTGGGCCAACAGGCTGGCCTCCCGGGGATTGCTGATGTAGGCTACTTCCACCAGCACCGCGGGCATGGCCGAAGTGCGCAGGACGGCAAAATTGGCCTCTAGAACCCCGTCATTTTCCAAACCGAGCCTTTGTACCAGCCGGGCCTGGATATAACCGGCCAGTTTGCGGCTTTCCTCCCGGCGGCTGGGATCCCCCCCTCCGGCAGAGCTGAGGATGTAGGTAGCGGTACCCTGGACGGAGGGGTCGATGTTGGCGTTAATATGAATGCTGACAAATATTTCTGCCCCCGCCCGGTTGGCCATGTCCGTCCGCTCGTACAGGCCCACTTCATAATCGGCATTGCGGGTAAGCAGGGGGCTGGCTCCCTTGGCTGCAAGCAAGCCGACCACCCGCTGGGCCATTCTCAAGGTTATATCCTTTTCCTTCAAACCGTTGTTCACAGCACCGGGATCCGGCCCCCCGTGTCCGGGATCAATGGCAATAACAACATCCCGCAAAACATCACCGGGATCGGGGATATAAATTTGTATTTCCAGCGTTCTCCCGTCTGCGGACAGGCTGGTCCGGTAGCGCACAGGCCCCATGACGTCAAAGACCAGACGGGTAACATCGGGAGACCGGCTGAACCAGCCCACGCGCAACCTGTTCACCGCCTCCGTTTCTACGGACATTTCCGGCGGCACGTTGCCCGGGCGTATACCCGTTAAATCCACCACCAGGCGATCAGGGGAAGTCAGCTTGAATACATGGTAGGCCATGGACCCTTCGGCCGTCACCGTAACCCGGGTGACTTTACCCGCCGCGGCAACATCCAGCCTGGTTACGGCCGGACTCTGGCTCTGTTCCCCTTCATTATCCGGTAGGGGTTCTTGCGGTTGTTGCCCCGGTATGCCACCCGAATCCTGGCCCTGATTGCCACCATCGCCGGGCTGGGGGCGCCCGCCGGGCACTCCCCGGGAATTTTCATCCCCCGGCACCGGTCCTCCGGGAATGGGGCCGTCCCCCGGATCGGCAGGCTGGCCTTCCTCCCGGACATACCAGGCTACAATCCAGCCCGTTCCTCCACCGGGCAGTTGCACCTGGTACCAGTCGGGAACCTTCCCCAACACCGCCAGACGATCCCCGCGGTTTACCTGTGTCACCACCGCGTGCTGCAGACCGGGACCGCTCCGTATATTTACCCCATTGCCCTGAACGACCACCTGACCCAGGAAACCCGGGTTGGTAGTACCGCCTCCCGTTGGAACAGCAGGCTGGACCAGCACGGTACGGTTTTGCTGGTTCCACTCCACCCTGTAGCCCAAAGCCTCGGCCACATGGCGGGCGGGCAGGTAGCTGCGCCCATCTCTGATCACCGGGGCCACATCTATATCCTTTGCCTGCCCGTTCACCGTTATGGTCCTGCTGCCCACCGTAAGCCTTAACTCAACACCGTCTTTGGTTAACAAGACGGTCTTTGTATTTTTATCCCAGAGGATGTCCTTCTCAGCTACATTCAAGGCCAATGCCAGGTAACGCAAAGGCACGTAGGTGCGCCCCTGATTAATAAAGGGCGAGGCATCCATAATAAAACTTTTTTCATTTACGTAGTAGTTTTTTTCCCCCACTTTAAAAACAACTTCTTGTATCCCACCGGCCAGGGAACCGCCCGGCCCGGAAAGCAACAAAAAACCGGCGGTGAGGCAGGTAACCGCCCCGAGGGATAACGCACGACAGAGTTTCCCTTTCTTCATCCTCCCAACTCCAGCCATCGTTCAACATGATTTGACACACTGGATATAGGGGTTCTACATCAATTCTGGAAATCCTGCCATGGAAAAATCAAAAAAAGGACCACCTGCCTCTGCTGGTCCTTTTCTGGTTAAACTTCATTGTTCTCTGGCCCGTATTAAGCTCGCCTCCCGTTCCAGAGGCCCGCTGGTGTCCAGGTGTCCGGCCAGTGTCTTTAACGGCTCCCCCTCCACCAGGATCTGCACCCGCTGCACGCTGGAAAACTGGGTGAGGGTGTTGACGATGGAATAGACGGTGAGCAGCTCCGCTGTAGACCCGCCCCAGTGTTTTGCTTTAAGCTCACGGCTAAAATCCACAATGGCCAGGCCGTTTTTAATATTGATATCTCTAAGCACCGTGCCCGGGGGAATGGTGGGATTAAGTCCGCTGCCGGGAGCCGGCCCCCGGCAAAGCTCCTGCAATGTGGCCCGGGCAATAGCCTGCGTTTTGGGGATTTCTTTCTTCACCGCCACCAGGTAACCCCGGTTGTCGCTGAAATATAACACCACCGGGATCACTTTCCACTGTTCCCCGGCCCCATGTGTCACACCGGTACCGGCACCAGCTTCCATTCCCGGCACCGAATCCTGTTCCAGGGAATCCGCCAGCCGGGGAAGGGGTTTTTCTCCCCGGGCCTGCGCCGCACAGCCCAGTAAAAACAGTCCCAGGACCAGAATCGCCAGGTACCGGAACCACCACCGTACCCCGTGTCTTTCCATGATCCTTTTTACCCCCCAAGCACTTTTATATCCATTATATAACAGAATTCCCTTATTATGATATTGGTTACGCATAAAAAAAAGCTGGGGGCAAATAAATAAGGTGAGTCCTGCACTAAACGGGGGTGAGTGAGATGGAAAGGAAGTTGTGTTTCCTGTTTACTTTATTTTTATGCCTTTTTTATGCAACCGTTCCGGCCAGCGGGGGAGCAGGGACTTTTGATCTCTGCTGCCAGGAACAGGAAAAAATCCTTCAGATGAGTGGTTCCCAAACGGTATCCGCCGATGTTGGCCACCTGCAACAACTGCTGAACCGGCTGGGGTATTACCACGGACCGCTTGACGGCATCTTTGGGCAGGCCACGGCTGAGGCCGTGAAGGACTTTCAACGGGACCGCAATCTCACCCCCGATGGAGTGGTGGGCCCGGCCACCTGGAACGCCATCGGCCAGACTGCCACCAGGCCAACCGCCAGCCAGCAGGACAAGCCTCCGGCAAAGGATGTAAGCATCCTCATCGATACCACCCGGCGCACCTTGACAGTCTTATTTGACGGCCAGCCCCACCGCCAGTATCCCGTGGCCGTGGGCAAGTTTGAGACGCCCACCCCTTTGGGCAACTTCCGGGTAGTACGCAAGGCCATGCACTGGGGGACGGGCTTTGGTTCCCGCTGGCTGGGACTGAACGTTCCCTGGGGTCTTTACGGCATCCACGGCACCAACAAGCCCTGGGCCATCGGCAGCTACGCCAGCCACGGGTGCATCCGCATGCACAACCGGGACGTGGAGGAACTGTATCCCTGGGTTCCCGTGGGGGCGCAGGTAATCATTATCGGCAATCCCTTTACCTACCGGGAGCCACCTTTCCGGGACCTGCGCCGGGACTTCTGCGGCTCCGACGTTATGGAGGTTCAGCGGACGCTGGCCCGGCTGGGGTTGTTCAAAGGCAAGATTGACGGCACCTGGCGCTGGGACATGGAAGAAAGCGTTTACCGTTTCCGGGCCATGCACAACCTTTCCCGGGACAACGTGATCGACAAACCGGCCTACCGGGCGCTGGGCTTTTAGCTACAGGACGAAGTTGCTCTCTGTGACGGCAGGCACCCAAGATGGATTACGTTTTGATAAAAATAGAGCCCCCGTTTAAGGGGGCTAGGTTTTTTCGCATCCGGCGTCGGCCGGTTCAGCCACCGGGCGGCGGCGACGGGCCGGCCGGCGGGGCTGGTATTTGCTCTTCAAAGCCGGCACCACCCGGTGGACGTACCACCACAGGATGACAAAACCGGCCAGCAGGTACAGGCTTACGTAAAAGTCCGTGAACATCACCGCCACGGCCAGCCCGGCAAAAACCAGCGCGGTGATAGCGGGAACAAATACCCCTCCCTTTACCCGGTAGGGACACTCAGCTTGCGGTTCCTTCTGCCTCAACCGGATCACCGCCAGACCCGCCAGGGCGTAAACCACCGACTCCATGGCGGCCGCCAGGTTCACCAGCACCAGATAACGGTGGGTTGCCAGTACCACCAGAGATATGGTCACACCGGCGGCAAAGACGGTAAGGATGGCCGCCCAGGGCGTAAAAAAGCGCAGGCTCAGGCGGGAAAAGACGGGTGGCAGGACATACTCCCGGGCGGAGGCGTAAATAAAGCGGGAGACGCTGATTAAGCCGGCATTAAAGGTGGTTATAGAGGCGGCAAGGCTTAAAACCACCATCCAGAACACTCCCGCCGGCCCCAAAACGGTGCGGGCAAAAACCATCTGGGGGGCGGGTGAGGCCACCAGTGCCTCCCGGGGGGTTGAAGCGGTCATGGCCACGGTGAAAAGGGCGTAAACCACGCTCAACAATCCAACTGCCAGCAACATACCCTGGGACACCAGGCGGCTTTGGGTGACTTCCTCGGCCAGCGGGGTTACCCACTCGAAACCAACAAAGAGAAAAACCCCAACCGCCACGGCATTGATGAAGGCCAGGACCCCACCCGGGGCCAGGGGTGCTGTGAGCTGAAACCCCACCCTGCCCAGGGCGATAAAGGCCAGCACCAGCAGGGACCCCATGAGTCCGTAGGTAATCAGGTCCTGGAAGGCACCGGCAATCTTAATTCCCCGGATATTCATGCCTGTAACCACCAGGTACATGGTCACAATCCAGACCAGGGGCGGTACCGCCGGCAGGGCGGAACTGAGGACGGAAGCTAAAACGTAGCTTTCGGCTCCCACCACCCCCATCACCACCGCCATATACAAAAGGGAAACGGTCAGGGCCAGCCGGTCGTTAAAAGCCCGGGAGAAATACAGCCGGATGCCGGCGGCGGAGGGGAGGCGGGCGTTTAGTTCGGAAAAACAGGACGCCGCTCCCAGGCACAACAACCCGCCGGTAAGAATAGCCAGCCAGGCGGTATCTCCGGCCAGAAAACCGGCCACCTGTACGGCGGCCACAAAAGAGGAACTGGCCAGGGTG
Source organism: Desulfofundulus thermosubterraneus DSM 16057 (assembly GCF_900142025.1). Taxonomy (GTDB): domain Bacteria; phylum Bacillota; class Desulfotomaculia; order Desulfotomaculales; family Desulfovirgulaceae; genus Desulfofundulus; species Desulfofundulus thermosubterraneus. Next base: position 25,935 of record NZ_FQZM01000032.1, read on the forward strand.
AGGCCAGCGCTGGTTGCAACCACGGTACGCAGGGTGAGCACCCGTTTTAACCCCACTTCACTCACCCCAGATCATCAGGGATATGAAATCAAGACGGACAATATCATCCTCGGAACCGATAATCTTTAGCGTACCGTTCATATATGGTTCGGTAGGGGTAATATCACCGTAAAAAAGATCCGCCAGGGTTTCGCTGTCGGCAATTACCGTCAGGTCGGCCCGGGGCGGCGCCCCTTCCCGCACTGACAATTCCCCGTTCCGCAATTCCAGAGTATGCTGGGAAGGGATGTCGCTGGCCTGCACCAGAACCACCCGGTCCCAGTCCCGGTTCATTATTTTCAACCGCTCGTTCTTGTTATAACCCTCCTGGAAGGCCAGGAGGCTGGCAGTAATTTCTTCGTGACTGGCCAAAGATGCCTACCTCCAAATGAATTCTGCTGAGGTTTCAGCGTAAATACACCACCCGGGGCTTAAAGTCCAAACGACGTAAAAGATCCAGGTAATCCTGGGAAGAGATTTCCTCCCGGGGCTTTTGCAACAAGGCCACCAGTACCGCTTCCATGACATTGGTACCAAAGGAGCGCCCCTGAAATTCGGGCGTGGTGGTCACCAGGCAACCCGTCCCCTTTTCTCTTAAAAAGGCCACGTCTTCAGCGGTGGTGGTATTGGTAATAATAGTCTGCCCGTCAAGCTGGGGCATGTAACGGCGCACCAGGTGATAATCCCCGGCAATTACCTGCGCTTCCCGGTAATAGTGGCCAAATTTTTTTACTTTTTCCTCATCCTGGGTTTCCTGTTTCTTGCCGGTGGGGTAGAGCATGTGAAAGGGTAATTTGGTCATTTCCGGCAGTAGCTTGGCCGCCAGTTCTTCCAGTTCCTTGACCGTGCGAATGGGATAGGGAATGCCCGCCGCGAAAATAAGATCCCCAAAGGTTAGATCACAGCCCAGCTCGGCAAATGCTTCGGCCATCCCGAAGCGATCCACCGCACTGACCATCAGCACCCTGATGCCGGGAGGAAGCAAATCAGTATGCTCCCGCAGGTAATAGACCGTTTCCCTTTCCAGGGTATTTTTCAAACCGCTGCCGTCCACCACCGGGGTCTTTCTGACGGCATCCATAAGCTTTTTGCCGTCGCGGACCACATAGCGGGTCCTTCCGGCGTACAGGTAGACGTCAATTCCGCCCAGCCCGATGGCGTCCACCTTGCCGTCAAGCTCTTTTAACAACTGGATGGCCCGGTCGAAATCTCCGTCGGTACCCCGGCGGGTGATCTCAAATCGTTCACCCAAAAGTTCCACTTCCGCCCGGTGGTCCCGCCGGGAAGAACCCAAGCTGACACTGACTACCCGTTTCAAAAAAAGACCTCCATTTCCCAAACACACTGATCCTTAACCATTGTAACCAAATAAAACTAAAAATACAAGCGCCGGCTTTTCATCTCCTGTTCCAAAAAGCGGCGAACCTCTTCCGGATCCGATAGCTGCAGGGTCTGCAGGGCCACTTCCCGGGCTTCCTTTAAAGTAACCGACCGGATTACTTTTTTAATTTCCGGCAGTGAGCCCGCGGCGGCACTGAACTGATCCAGCCCCAAACCCAGGAGAAGTAAAGTAGCCAGCGGTTCCCCCGCCATCTCCCCGCACATGGCCACCTTCTTGCGGGTGTTACGGGCCACGTCAATGACGTTCTTAACCAGGCGCAGAATGGCGGGATGTAAAACCTGGTTCAGAGGATTAATTCCCGCACTGGCCCGGTCCACCGCCAGGGTATACTGAACCAGATCGTTGGTGCCGATGCTGTAAAAATCAACCTCCGGTGCAAAAAGCTCTGCGGTCAGGGCGGCGGATGGCACTTCCACCAGCAGGCCCACCTCGATCCGGGGGTCGAATTTTTTCCCGGCCAGCTGCAGTTCTTCCTGTGCCTGGCGCAGCATGGCCTTGACCCGGCGCAAATCTTCAACCCGGGAGATGAGGGGGAACATCACCTTTACCCTGCCAAAGGCACTGGCCCGCAGGATTGCCTTGATCTGGGTATTAAAAATTTCCTCGAAGTTCAAATTTAATCTGATACCCCGGCAGCCCAAAAAGGGATTGGGTTCATAGTGCATGGGCTGGAAGAAGGGGCTTGAGGGACCGGCATAGTCAAGGGTACGGATGACCACCGGCCTTCCCCGCATCTTTTGTACAACCTGGACGTAAAACTCAAACTGTTCGTCCTCGCTGGGCATGGTATCCCGGCCCAGGAAGAGATGCTCGGTACGGAACAGCCCGATTCCTTCCGCCCCCTGGGCCAGGGCACTGGTCACTTCCCCGGGATGATCGATATTGGCCAGGAGTTGAACCCGGTAACCGTCCCGGGTTTCCGCCGGGAGATCGGAAAGCATCTGCATTTCTTTTTTACAGGCCAGGTAGGTCTCCCGCCGGTGCTGGTATTCGGCGACCGTAGCCGGATCGGGATTGAGGATGACCGTACCTTTGCTGCCGTCAACGATGATCAGGTCTCCGTTTTGTACCCGGTGTACAAAACGGCCCAAACCCACCACGGCAGGTATTTCCAGGGACCGGGCCAGAATGCAGGCTGTACAGGTCCTGCCTCCCCTTTCAATGGCCAGGCCGAGAATGCGGGAACGGTCCAGTTGCATGCTGTCGGGGGCACTCAAATCCCGGGCCACCACAATGGAATCTTCTTTCAGGCGCGGCACCGGCGTCCACGACTGGCCCAGCAAAATGCGCAACAAGCGGCACCCCACGTCTCTGTAGTCGGCCGCCCGCTCACGCAGGTATTCGTCTCCCGAATCTTCAAACATCTTGACGTAGTTGGTCACCACTTCGCCCACGGCACCTTCCACGTTGACACCTGAACGAATGATACTAATTAACTCGGATTCAAAGGTGGCATCTTCTAAAATCATTAGCTGGGCATGAAAGGTGCCCGCCCGGTCCCGGCCCAGATCCGACATGGCCCGGGCGTAAATGCCGGCCAACTCCTGGTGAGCCTGCCGGAGGGCGTGCTGCAGGCGAACCAGTTCCTGATTAACCTCCTCCGGCGAAACAGTTTTCCGCTCAAATTCCAGTTGTTCCGGGCGGAAGATGAAGGCCCTGCCAATGGCAATCCCCGGTGCCCCGGCAATTCCCTTTAACATTTCGCTACCCCCTTGAACTAAAATTATGTACGGAGAACAAAAATGACCAGCATTTGCTGGCATCATTGACACGATTAGAGCTGCTACTACTTCTAATATATTTAATCTTAACTTCGACGTGACTGACTTTTATTCCTGCCCTTTCGAACAATCAGAAAAAAATTTACCCCCAAAAAACAAAAACGGGAGGATTAAAGCCTCCCGCTTACATTTCATCGCTAATCCCCGGAACAATTTCATTTTTGTCCTGCCTGGCCTGTTCCAGCAAGGCCAGGGCCTCACCGAAGCCCTTTAGATAACCCGAACGCCACAGGGCCGCTTGCGCCGGCGACAATACAGGGGCTTCCACCTTTTCGCGGATACGTTCCACCGCTTCATCAAAGCTTTGCGGTCGTTCAAGGCCGTCCTTTTTTTGGCCATCCATGCCCTACACCCCTTAAACCTGCGCTCCGTGTTTTTCCAATATGTCCACGGCTCCCTGGACCTTGTCTTCACTGGTAACAACCGTTACGAGAAACGCCCGCCCCCCCGCCGTGCCATAGTCATAGGCGGCCATGCCGCTCACCGAAGGATCTGCCGCCTTGAGGACCCGGGATTCGCTGTTGGACAAGCTGTCGGTACCGGCAGAAAAAAGGGTCAACCCGGTAATGGTTTCCGCCCGACCGGCGATGGGATTATTGATTTCCGCATCGTCCTCCACACCAAAGCGGGATACCCGGTCCAGGCTGATGGTATCATAGCCGGCGGATCTCAATTCTTCCATCGCCCGCCGGGCTCTGGTGCTGGAAGGAAAGTAGGCCAGGATGGAGCGCTCTCCTGGAGAAAGTTGCATCACCATCACTCCCGCCTTCTTTCCCGTTATTATGACCGCCGGCCCTGAAGATCATGCGGGGGCAGGATGTACAGATGCCGCTATCCCCGCTGTATGTGCCGGTAAAAAAAGAGCAAAAACCCGGCCGTGGAACGCTGGGCCCGGGGAAGGAGGATGCTCGTGGCCTGGTGGTAACATTCTTCACCGGCGGAAGCCCGGACCAGGGGATAATATTCCCTGGCTTCCCAGGCATTGGCCGCCACCCATTCTTCAGGGGTGTGGCCAAGGTGGTACAGGCCCCCCGAGCTCACGCGGTAGTAATGCTTTCGCCCCCTAACCCACCTTTCATAATCCAGGTGCCCGTCAAAGAGCTGGCAGCAGGCGTGATGGGGCACACAAGCATCCTGCACCAGGTGTACGGCTGCACCCAGCATGAACAAAGACTTGTGATATTTTCCCCGACGCCAGAACAATAGCGCCCTGTTGAAGTACTGCCTGCATTTCTGGGCGGCATTTGCCCACGCCCACACACCCACCCCCCGCCCGGGATCAAAATGATGGGTGGTGCTGCGCAGGCCCCGGTCTGCCCAGGTGACCCCTGCATCCAGTTGGGCAGCAAACCGGTTGATTAACCGGGCACACTCCCTGTAACCGTCATGATAAAGAATAACCCGCCCCTGTTCATTGCAGAAAACATGGGTGTCACTGGCCCCCAGCACCTGTAACGGGAGGTGCAAGGAAAATAAATAGCGGGAGGCAGCAGTCACCGGATGGGTCCACCTGGCAACGTGAACTTTCATTTCCCCACCTCATCGTTATTACCAGAAAGTAACCATATTGATATTCTCCATAAACCGGGAAAACCCCTTTTATCATTTGTGTTAGTTGGCCATCGTAAAGTTTAATTTATGTTAACAATTTTCTGTTGCGGGGAGAACTTGAGATATTTTTCACAAATAAGCTTGCCTTTTAGAAGCCATATGCTAAAATTATAGTTAAGATAATTTTGTTCCGGCATCCCCCCTCCCCCCGGCCAGGGTGGGCAGTGAAAGCGTGGTGAACAACGGAAACGCCAGTACATACATCTTGTAAAAAGGCTAACGTTTCACAATCACCATAAAACGGCTAAATTAGTTCGTTGGGCGCAAGAGAATTTCTTTTTCACCAAGAAGGCGTATGATAAAACTCAAGATACCCCCGTTGGAGGTGGCACCATGGCACTTGTACAAAATTTTAAATCCTTTGCTGAAGCTGGTATTAAGGCTACCCCTGTGCCGGGCACGAGCAAGTACCTTATTCAATTCCAGGACGGCAGCAGCGTTTATGTGAACGAACGCACCTTATTCCGCCTCTTGGACTCCGGGGAAAGTACGGAAAGCATCATCAGGATTCTGCGGGAACAAACTCCTTTCTCCAACTACCCGGAACGCTACAAAAACCTCCTCCGTGCAAACCAACGTTAAAAGACGCTGCTCACCTTCCACGGCTCTTTTTGCCCTTTCAGGTTTACTTAAATTTCCTGTGCCCATGAAATAAGGGAGAGACTCATCCCACCTCTTCCAGTTCCACCCACCCGGCAACAACCACCGGGCGTTTTTCTCTTTTTGCCTTGGTGGAGGCCAAACTGGCTAGATTAATAAGATCTCGCACGTTGTGAGTGCCATTGGGCTCCCCACGCACTCTTGACCGCCGCCCTCCGGCCACACCTGCCGATGCGGTAACCTTTATCCCCTGCGGCCATCTGGCATCGGCAAGCGCCTTTATCATCTGCCAGGACAACTGTTTCGCTTCTTCCAGCGGCCTGACGGTAACCACCGCAAACTCATCGCCCGCATAACGGCACAGGTAATCAAGCCCTTCGGCGATGACACCTTTTAAAATTTTCCCTACCTGCTGCAAAATCTCATCCCCGATAACGTGGCCGAACTCTTTGTCTATCGCCCCGAAGTTGTCCAGGTCTAAAAAAATAACGGTTATCTCCTGCCCGCTTTGCAGCAACTCCGCTGCTTTATGCTGCAGGAATTCGGCCCGGTTCAGGCCTGTAAGGGCGTCCACGTGTTTGCCTATCTCGGCATAAAGCCGGGATTTTGTAATTACGCCCAGCAGTCGCCCATCCCTCACCACTACCAAACGTTCAATCCCATGGCTCTCCATCGTTTCCTTGGCTTCCCAAAAAGAGCATTCCGGCGAAACGGTAACTACATTCCTGCTCATGGCATCAGCCACCAGCCGGTTGGGGTGGGAGTACCTTACATCCCTGGAGGTTATAATGCCCACAAGCCTTCCCCCTTCCACCACCGGAAGACCACCTATCTTGAGCTGGTTCATCAGGGCCGCCGCCCGGCCGACACTTTCAAAAGGATCAATGGTGACTGGATTTTTATGCATAATGTCGCCTGCACTAAACACTATAAATCCACCGCCCTGTTCACCTGCACCACAATGTTTACCTGGGCTTTTACCACTGTATTTTCGTTAGCAACCCTCATCCCCTCTTCCAGGATGACCGGCAGAAATTTCTCCTGGGGGAGAAATTTCAATAATGACCTCTTCAGCACTGCTGCCTCGAAAATTTCGTGGTCAAGGTAAATAATGTCGTACTGCTCCGGCGTCAGGGCATCCACCATCCGTCTTACCGCTTCCGGACCAATGGGTGCCCTTTTCCCTACCAGCAGCACGTCCTGCATGGGCGGGATTTCAAATTCGGATAAACGAATGGTAACCTCAGCTCTGCGAACCGGCTCAGAAGAATGGGAAGTAAAGGAGGCCCTGGAAGACACCTGGTTACACCTTCCTCTCCCTTTCAGGTGAAATATCCCTTCTCTGTATAGTATACAGTACGTTCGAAATTTAACAAGACATATCTACCCGATTCCCCCGATTTAGGTACCCCAGATATTCAAAACAGTAAATATTCAGTGAACACGTTGGATGCGGCCCAACACTCACCAAAATATGACTCCGCTCCTGGTGTTTCAGGTTTAATTGATATATCCGCTTTTAAGAAGAGCTAGTATCCCAGTGAGTGCTGGGTCCCCGCTCACTCAAATGCCCGGCGGAGCCGGGCATTTAAAATCAACTGGCCTAACTTGACACATACGTATCATTGTGTTACAGTAAAAACAGGAATACCATAACCGACGGCGTGGATGCCTCGACCTGCCGAGGTTTTAGGTTACACCCTCTAAACTGCTGGCACAGTTTAGAGGGTTTTTACCTTAATTCCCTGCAGTAGGTGATGAGCACCACGAGGGTGAGCAATTGGATGGTTGCCTGCACGATCTGTATTACGTCTTGTGCGGTAATCATCCCTGCCCCACCCCCCTTCAGAGAAGATTCTCCCCCGGCAGGTGAGGCCCGTCCGATCATGGTATTCCTTGTCTTATTTTACCAAATACTGTTGATTTGGACAAGCGACTCCCTCAAAATCAAGGTTTCCTAAGCCCCGCCTTCTTTTCCATCAACGCGCGTACCTTTAACGGCAAACCGAAAAGATTGATAAACCCGGCAGCATCGGCCTGGTTGTAGATCTCATCCCGGCTGAAGGTGGCCAGTTCCGGATTGTAGAGTGAATAGGGCGAACTAACCCCCGCGGGGGTGCAGTTGCCTTTGTAGAGCTTCATGCGCACCGTGCCGGTTACCGTACGCTGGGTTACCTCCACAAAGGCGTCCAGGGCTTCCCGTAAAGGAGAGAACCACACGCCGTCATACACCAGCTCGGCATAACGGGCGGCCACCAGTTCTTTGAAATGCATGGTTATCCGGTCAAGGCATATACTTTCCAGCTCCCGGTGGGCCAGGTAGAGGATGGTACCACCGGGGGTTTCGTATACACCGCGGGACTTCATCCCCACCAGGCGGTTTTCCACCATATCTACCACCCCTATACCGTTGGCGCCCCCCAGGGCATTTAACTTTTCCACCAGCGCCACCGGGTCCAGGGATTCCCCGTTTACTTTCCTGGGTATACCCTTTTCAAAATAAATTTCCACGTAAGTGGGCCGGTCCGGAGCCTTTTCCGGAGGCGTGGTCAGCAGGAGCACGTCGGCGGGTGGTTCCTTGGCGGGATCCTCCAGGTCCCCTCCTTCGTGGCTCAAGTGCCAGATGTTGCGGTCCATGCTGTAAGGGCGTTCCCTGGTCACGGGAACGGGAATCCCCCGGGCCTGGGCGTAGTCAATGGCATCCTCCCGGGAACGAATGTTCCATTCGCGCCAGGGGGCGATAATCTTGAGGTCGGGATTCAGCGCTTTCACAGAAAGCTCAAAGCGCACCTGGTCGTTTCCCTTGCCCGTGGCGCCGTGGGCCACGGCCTCCGCTCCTTCTCTTTCGGCCACCTCTACAAGCTTTTTGGCAATCAAAGGACGGGCCATGGAGGTGCCCAAAAGGTACTTGCCTTCGTAAACGGCCCCCGCCCGTAAGGTGGGGAAAATGTACTCTTCTACAAATTCCCGCTTTACGTCCTCAATATAGATCTTGCTGGCGCCGCTTTTAATGGCCTTTTCCTCCAGCGGGGCCAGTTCCTCCCCCTGCCCCAGGTCGGCCACCATGGCAATGACTTCGTAGCCGTAATTTTCTTTGAGCCAGGGAATGATGATGGATGTATCCAGACCCCCCGAATAGGCTAATACTACTTTTTTCATACTAACGCTCCTTTCTCCTCAGCCATAGCAAGTACATGACGGCCCAGCCCAGGGTTATGCCGGTAAACCAGGCACCCAGGTGAATGGGCAGGTGGACAAAGTCCCGGTTAATAAAAGCCAGGGCCACAATGCCCGCGCCCCCCAGCAGGGCCAGGATGAGCGGCATGCGCGTAATCCGGAACATATCACGCCATCACCAGGGCCAGCACGGCCTTCTGGGCATGCAGGCGGTTTTCCGCCTCGTCCCAGACCACCGAGTGGGTCCCGTCAATGATCTCAGCTGTTACTTCTTCCCCCCGGTGGGCCGGCAGGCAGTGCAAGAAGATAAAGTCCGGTTTGGCGTGGCGCACCAGTTCTCCGTTCACCTGGTAGAGGGCAAAAACCTTCTTTCGCTGTTCACTTTCCTGTTCCTGTCCCATGCTGGCCCAGACATCGGTGACCACCACATCCGCCCCCGCAACTGCCGCCACCGGGTCGGTAAGAATTTCGATGCGGCTGCCGGTTGACAGAGCGTCGGCCCTGGCCTTCTCCACTATCTCAGCCCTGGGCTGGTAGCCGGGGGGTGAGGCCACGCTGATATGCATGCCTGTTTTGGCACAGCCGAAAAGCAGGGAGTGACAAACGTTGTTGCCGTCCCCGACATAGGCCAGCTTCAAGCCGGCCAGCCTGCCTTTATGTTCCCGGATGGTCTGCAAATCGGCCAGGATCTGGCACGGATGCAGCAGGTCGGTCAGGCCGTTAATCACCGGGATGTCAGCGTAACGCGCCAGTTCCTCCACATCCGCCTGGGCGTAGGTGCGGATCATAATCCCGTCCAGGTAGCGGGAAAGCACCCGGGCGGTATCGGCAATTGACTCCCCCCGGCCCAGCTGCAGGTCGCTGGCATTGAGGTACAGGGCGTAGCCCCCCAGCTGGTACATGGCCACTTCAAAGGAAACCCGGGTGCGGGTGGACGATTTTTGAAAGATCATGCCCAGGGTCTTCCCGGACAGGTAAGGGTGGGGAATACCCCTTTTTTGTTTGGACTTCAAGTCATCGGCCAGGTCAAGGATGGTGATAATCTCTTCCGGAGTGAAATCATGCAGGGAGAGAAGATCCCGGCCTTTAAAATTTTCCTTCACTGGATTATCCCTTCCTTTACAGGTTCGGTTTTACTGAACATTTAACACATAAGGATAACGGAATCACGGTAAGGCCTCACGCTCCCGGGCCAGCATCCCCGCGGTAAATTCCCGCACGCTTACCGGGTCCGGCTCCTCCCCCTGCTTCAGGCACTGCAGCACCGCCGCCAGCGCCCGGGCGGTATCCAGGGACGTCAGGCAGGGCACCCGGTACTCGGCGGCAATGCGGCGCAGGCGGAAGCCGGGCCGGGCGGGGTGCTTACCCCGGGTGGGGGTGTTGATGACCAGGTTCACCGCGCCCGAACGCAACAGGCCCGCCACATCCTCCACTTCCCGCACGGGCATGCCGGCGGCGGCAATGGCCCTAGCCGTTCCTCTGGTGGCATAAAGAGTGTAACCCAGGGCAGCATACTGGCGGATCACGGGCAATGCTTCAATTTTATCCCGGTCGGCCAGGGAAACCAGCACCACTTTTGACGTGGATGGTTTTGTGCCGTTAACAACCGAAAAAGGACTTAAACCGGCAGCCACCATGGCCTTGTAAAGTGCCCCGGGGAAAGTGCGATCCACCCCCATGACCTCCCCGGTGGACTTCATTTCCGGACCCAGGGAAATTTCCACCTCGCCCAGCTTTTCAAAGGAAAAGACCGGCGCCTTCACGGTTACATAATCCGAAGCCCTGCCCAGGCCCGACCCGTATCCCTGCTCAGCCAGCCTTTTGCCCAACATGGCCCGGGTGGCCACCTGCACCATGGGCACGGCCGTCACCTTGCTCAAAATGGGCACGGTCCGGGAGGCCCGGGGGTTCACTTCCAGGACATAGATGCCGTCTTTGGCCACCACGTACTGGATGTTTAAAAGCCCGCACACCTTCAGCGCCCGGCCAATCTGCAGGGTGTAGTCCACCACCTGCTCTATTTGCGCCGGGGTGAGGTTCTGGGGCGGGTAAACGGCCATGCTGTCCCCCGAATGCACCCCGGCCCGCTCGATGTGCTCCATAATGCCGGGGATGAAAATATCCCTACCGTCCCCTATGCCGTCGATCTCCACTTCCCGGCCCCGGATGTATTTGTCGATGAGCACCGGGTGCCGGGGCGAAACCTGTACGGCCGTTTCCATATATTTTAGCAGTTCCGGAGTGTTATGGACAATCTCCATGGCCCGCCCGCCCAGCACGTAGGAAGGCCGCACCAGCACCGGGTAACCCAGACCCTCGGCAATTTGCCGGGCCTGTTCCACGGTAAAAGCAGTGCCCCCCTCGGTCTGGGGAATGCCCAAGCGGGACAAAAGGGCGCTGAATTTTTCCCGGTCCTCGGCGGCGTCAATGGATTCCACTGGCGTGCCGAGCACCTTCACCCCCCGGGCGGCCAGTTCCCCGGCTAGGTTGATGGCCGTCTGGCCGCCAAACTGAACAATCACCCCCAGGGGCTTTTCCTTTTCCACCACGTTGAGGACGTCCTCCAAGGTGAGGGGTTCAAAATAAAGCCGGTCGGCGGTGTCAAAGTCGGTACTCACCGTTTCCGGGTTGTTGTTGATGATGATGGCCTCCACCCCTTCGGCCTGCAAACCCCAGACCGAATGTACCGAACAGTAATCAAATTCGATGCCCTGGCCGATGCGGATGGGCCCCGAACCGAGGACGATCACTTTAGGCCGGGAAGACACCGCAACCTCATCCACGGTATCGTAGGTGGAATAGTAATAGGGGGTGGCGGCCTCAAATTCCGCGGCACAGGTATCCACCATCTTGTAGGCCGGAACAATTCCGCACTCTTTTCGCAACGCACGCACCCGGTCAAAATCCAAACCGGTCAGCCGAGCGATATGGCTGTCGGCAAAGCCGCAGGCCTTGGCCCGCCGCAGCAACCCGGGGGATGGGTTGCCGCCGGCCGCCCGCAGCTCTCCTTCCAGAACCACGATGTTTTTTATTTTCTCCAGGAAGAAGTAGTCTATGGCCGTGAGTTGAAAGATTTCCCGCATGGCCCAGGCCCGGCGGAAAGCTTCGGCTATGGCAAACAAGCGCAGATCGTTGGGACGGGAAAGCAGTTGCTGCAGTTCCATCTCGCTCCAACTGCCCGAACCCTTCCACTGCAGGCTGTCCACGCCAATTTCCAGGGAGCGCACCGCCTTGAGCAGGGCCCCCTCAAAGGTGCGGTCAATGGCCATTACCTCGCCGGTGGCCTTCATCTGGGTACCCAGGGTACGGTCCGCGCTGCTGAACTTGTCAAAGGGCCAGCGGGGTATCTTAACCACCACGTAGTCCAGGGCCGGCTCAAAGCAGGCGCAGGTTTTCCCCGTCACCGGGTTGATGATCTCGTCCAGCCTTAGGCCGATGGCTATCTTGGCCGCCGTGCGGGCTATGGGATAACCGGTGGCCTTGGAGGCCAGGGCGCTGGAACGGCTCACCCGGGGGTTGACCTCAATCACGTAATAGCGGAAACTTTCCGGGTCCAGGGCAAACTGGACGTTACAACCCCCTTCCACCTTCAAGGCCCGGATGATCTTCAGGGCGGCGGAGCGCAACAGCTGGTATTCCTTGTCGGCCAGGGTCTGGGATGGGGCCACCACGATGCTGTCCCCGGTGTGGATGCCGATGGGGTCGATGTTTTCCATGTTGCAGATGGTGATGCAGTTGTCGGCCCCGTCCCGCATCACTTCGTACTCTATTTCCTTCCAGCCGGCCACGCTCTTTTCCAGCAGCACCTGGCCGATGGGGCTCATCAACAGCCCCCGGTGGACGATGGCCTCCAGCTCCTGCGGGCCTGTGGCCATGCCGCCCCCGGTACCGCCCAGGGTGTAGGCGGGCCGGACGATCAGGGGGTAACCGATTTCCCGGGCAAACTCCAGGGCCTGCTCCACGCTGGTGACCGTGGTACTGGGGGGCACCGGTTCGCCTATGGCCAGCATGGTTTCCTTGAACAGCTCCCGGTCCTCTGACCGGCGAATGCTGTCCAGGGAAGTGCCCAGCAGTTCCACGCTGTATTTTTCCAGCACCCCTTGCCGGGCCAGTTCCACGGCCAGGTTCAACCCCGTTTGACCGCCCAGGGTGGGCAGCAGGCCCTGGGGCCGCTCCCGTTCGATTATGCGGGCCACGGTCTGCCAGGTGAGGGGTTCGATATAGATCTGGTCGGCCATGTGGCTGTCGGTCATGATGGTGGCCGGGTTGGAATTCACCAGCACCACCTGAACCCCTTCCTCTTTGAGGGCCCGGCAGGCCTGGGTGCCGGCATAGTCAAATTCCGCGGCCTGGCCGATAATAATGGGGCCGGAGCCGATGACCAGTACTTTTTTGATGTCCTTTCGCCTGGGCATGGGTATCCTCCTGCTGCAAAAGTTACTGTTTCATTTCGGCCAGGACGCCGGCCAGGATTTCCACGGCCTCGTCCACCTCGGCCCTGGTAATAACCAGAGGCGGAATGAAGCGCAGAATGTGGTTATCCACACAGTTGATTAACAAACCGCGGTCCTGGCATTTGCTAACGATCTCCTTGCCTTCGACAGTTAGTTCCATACCCAGCATCAGCCCCAGGCCGCGCACTTCCTTGACGAAGGAAAACCAGCCGGCCAGCTCCAGGAGGCGGTCTTTCAGATAAGCACCCACCCGGGCAGCATTTTCAATGACGCCCTCATTGAGCAGGCATCCCACGGCTGCCAGCCCGGCCGCACAGGCCAGGGGGTTGCCCCCGAAGGTGGAGGCGTGGTCGCCGGGGCTAAAAGCGACGGCCACTTTTTCCTTCGCCACCATGGCCCCGATGGGGAACCCGCCGCCCAGGGCCTTGGCCAGTGTAAAAATGTCCGGCTCCACGCCGTAATGCTGGTAGGCCAGGAACTTGCCCGTGCGCCCTAGGCCGCACTGCACTTCGTCAAAGATCAATAGGGCATTGTAACGGTCACAGAGCTCCCGGGCGGCCTTTAAGTATTCGGGCGTGGCCACGTTCACCCCGCCCTCGCCCTGCACCGGCTCTAGCAGCACCGCGCAGGTGCTGGGGTTTACGGCCCGGGAAAGGGCCTCCACATCATTGAAGGGAACGTATTTAAACCCCGCCGGAAGGGGTTCAAACCCCTTCTGGTACTTGGGTTGGGCCGTGGCAGTGATGGCCGCCAGGGTGCGCCCATGGAAGGACTTCAGGGCGGTGATAATTTCGTATTTCTCCTGCCCGCCGTGAATTTTACCGTACTTCCGGGCCAGCTTGATAGCCGCCTCGTTGGCCTCGGCACCGCTGTTGCAGAAAAACACCCGGTCCCCGCAGGAATTTTCCACCAGCAATTGGGCCAGTTTCGCCTGGGGTTCAATATGGTACAGATTGGATACATGCATCAATTTCCGGGCCTGGGAGGCTATGGCCTCCACTACCGCCGGGTGGCAGTGGCCCAGGGAGCAAACGGCCAATCCGGCCACAAAGTCAAGGTACTCCTTACCTTCCGCGTCCCAAACCCGTGCCCCCTGCCCTCTCACCAGGGCCAGGGGCAGGCGCCCGTAGGTACGCATTACATATTTATCGGTAAGCTCGATAATTTCCGCGCTGGTCATGTCCATTCCCCTCCTGCTTCACCGGACCACCATGGTGCCGATGCCTTTATCCGTGAACACTTCCAGCAAAATGGAGTGGGGCACCCGCCCGTCCAGAATGTGGGTGGTGTTGACACCGCCGTAAAGGGCCCGGGTACAGCACTCCACCTTGGGAATCATGCCGCCGTCAATAATGCCCCGGGCAATTAAATCAGGCACATCGTCCGCCCGGATCACTGAAATCAGCGAATTCTTGTTTTCCCTGTCTTCCAGAATGCCTTCCACGTCGGTAAGGATAATTAATTTATCCGCCCCCAGGGCCACCGCCAGCTCCCCGGCGGCGGTATCGGCGTTGACGTTGTAGCTTTCCCCTTCGGGGCCCACCGCCACGGGAGCCACCACGGGAATATAGCCCTCATTGATCAGGGTATGGACGATGGCCGGGTTGACCTTTTTCACCTGCCCCACGCAGCCGATGTCCACCATTTCCACCGTCCCGTCGGGCTGGTATACCTTGCCGGGTTTCTTCACCGCCTGAAGCAGGCAGGCATCCTTGCCCGAAAGGCCCACCGCCTTGCCGCCAATGCGATTGATCAGGGAGACGATTTCCTTGTTCAGCTTGCCCGCCAGGACCATTTCCACTATTTCCATGGTTTCCTCGTCGGTGACCCGCAGGCCGCCCACAAAGCGGGATTCGATACCCAGCTTCTGGAGCATGGCCGTAATTTCCGGTCCCCCGCCGTGGACAATTACTGGGTGGATGCCCACATACTTCATCAGCACCACATCAGTAAGCACGGCCTTTTTCAGCCCGCAGTCCACCATGGCGTGGCCGCCATACTTGATGACCACCGTCTTGCCGTAGAATTTCCTTATGTAAGGCAGGGCCTCCACCAGGATGGCCGCCTTCTCCTGTGCGCTGAGCAATCGGATACCTCCCCCGGTTTACTTATCCTTAAAAACCCAGGATACAGGATAACAGGCCGTTATGTCCGGTAGCTGGCGTTAATGTTCACATATTCGCCGGTCAGGTCGCAGCCCCAGGCCGTGGCCTCATATTCTCCTGACTTTAAATCCACCAGTACCCGCACCTCACGGCCCGCCAGCACGGACGAGGCTGCTTCCTCGTCAAAGGGCAAAGCCACCCCGTCCCTGGCCACCATTATGTCACCCAGGTATATATCCACCCGGTCGGGATCAAAGTGCGCACCCGAGTAGCCGGCAGCGCAGATGATCCGCCCCCAGTTGGCATCCTGACCGTATATGGCCGTTTTGACCAGGTTGGAAGCTACCACTGCCCGGGCGGCCAGGCGGGCATCCCTTTCGCTGGCGGCATTGATCACCTTCACTTCCAGCAGCTTTGTGGCCCCTTCGCCATCCCTGGCCACTGCCCGGGCCAGCCGGGTGCATACCTCGGTGAGGGCGTCCCGCAACAGGTGATAATCTTCATTTTCGGCGGTAATTTCCGGGTTGCCGGCCCGGCCGTTGGCCAGGGCCAGGACCATGTCATTGGTGCTGGTATCCCCATCCACACTGATCATATTAAAGCTCCGGTCCACCGCATGACGCAGCATTTCCTGCAGGCAGGGCGCAGATACAGCCGCATCGGTGGTAATAAAGCAGAGCATAGTGGCCATGCTGGGGTGAATCATTCCGGAACCCTTGGCCATACCCCCGATGGTTACCGTGTGCCCGCTTAGGGTGAGAGAAAGGGCCGTTTCTTTGGGCTCGGTATCGGTGGTCATAATGGCCTCGGCGGCAGCCGCGCCCCCACCGGAGCTCAACTCCCGGGCCGCAGCGGCAATACCCGGCAAAATGCGGTCCATGGGCATGGGCTGGCCGATGACCCCGGTGGAGGCCACCAGGACATCCTCCTCGGGAATATTCAATACCCGGGCCGTTTCCTGCGCCATGGCCCGGGCATCCCGGATACCCTGCTCCCCGTTGCAGGTATTGGCATTACCGCTGTTCATCACCACCGCCCGGGCCCGCCCCCTGGCTATACGCTCCATGGTGACCAGCACCGGGGCACCCTTCACCAGGTTGGTGGTGAACACCCCGGCAGCGCGGGCCGGAACCTCGGAAAAAATTAAGGCAATATCCCGTCTTCCTTTGTACTTCACCCCGGCGGCCACTCCCGCGGCCAGAAAACCCTGCGGGGCAGTGACACCGCCGCTTTTCTCTTCCCATGTTCTGGCCAAGCCAGCATTCCTCCTTATCCACTACGTCGTTAAAGCTATTTTTACATCTTCTACGGATATACCCCCGGACCGTAAAGCCCCGTATCCTCCGCCAGCCCGAACATTATATTCATATTCTGGACCGCCTGGCCGGCGGCTCCTTTGATCAGGTTATCGATGGCGGAAATGATTACCACCCTGCCGGTACGCCGGTCTACCACCAGACCTATGTCACAGTGGTTGGAGCCGGCCACCATTTTGGTCGCCGGCAGCATGCCGGCGGGCAACACCCGGACAAACTTCTCCTGCCGGTAAAATTCCCGGTAGAGGGTTAAAATTTCCTCCGTGCTCTTCAGCCGGGTCAGCCGGGCGTAGATGGTGCTTAAAATACCCCGGATCATGGGCGTCAGGTGGGGGGTAAAGGAAACCAGCACCTTTTCGCCAGCCAGGGCGCTTAATTCCTGCTCGATCTCAGGGGTGTGGCGGTGCACGGTCACCCCGTAGGCCTTGATGCTCTCGTTAACCTCGCAGTAATGGGTGTTTAGGGACAACCCCCGCCCGGCCCCCGAAGCGCCGGATTTGGAATCAATGATAATGGAGCCGGTTTCGACCAGGCCTTCTTTTAACAGGGGAGCCAGGGCAAGAATTACGCTGGTGGGATAACAACCCGGATTGGCCACCAGCCGGGCACCACGAATGTTTTCCCGGTGAATTTCCGGTAGACCATACACCGCTTGAGGCAACAGCTCCGCGGCCGTGTGTTCGACCTTATACCAGTCCTGGTAAACTACAGGGTCGCGGAGGCGGAAATCCGCTCCCAGATCCACCAGGGCTTTTCCCCCACCAATAACTTCCCGGGCCACAGCCATGGCGTGGCCGTGGGGCAGGGCCGTAAATATAACGTCGCTTCTGTCCACCAGGGCCGGCAAATCCTGCTCCTCGCAAACCAGGTCCACATACCCGTAAAGGTGGGGGTAAACCTCCCAGAAAGCCCTACCGGCATAACTCTGGGTGGTCAATCCCACCAGTTCCACCTGCGGGTGGGCACTTAACAACCTGACCAGTTCGGCACCGGCATAGCCGGTGGCCCCGATAATGCTTGCTTTAATAACCATAATCGTCAGGTGCAAACCCGGGCGGCCTGAAGGCCGGGGTTTCTGGTCACCCTCTGAGGCTCCTTTCTATAAGGGAATGCTTTATAATTATACAATTGATTGTATAAAAATACAATCTCAAAGACAAGATAAAAATTACCCGGTTGGATCAATTTCTGCACAGGCGCGTAAAATCCCCTGTACTAGTTATAGCCAGTTTTTTTTATTACTGTTATTATCGGGATCGGCATTAGATGGGGTACGGGCTTTGTAGTTTTGCCACCAGAGCGGCAAAGGCCGGGGACAAGCCCAAGGCCACCGGGCTCAAGTCGAACCCAAGCTTGTCACCGTTAAAACAGGGTTTACCTTTCTTCAGGTAATTTTTAAGCCATTGCCAGTAAATAAATGGCGGGGCGGTGAAAAACCGCCCCTTACTGGTTTTGTTCCGCCCGTATTTTTTTAAACTCCTGGGTAAGCAGGGGCACCACCTCAAAGAGGTCACCCACAATCCCGTAATCGGCCACCTTGAAAATATTGGCTTCCGGGTCCTTGTTGATGGCCACAATCACCTTGGAGGAACCCATTCCCGCCAGGTGCTGGATGGCCCCCGAAATGCCGCAGGCAATGTACAGCTGCGGGGATACGGTCTTACCAGTCTGACCCACCTGCATGCTGTGCGGCGCATAACCCGCATCCACAGCCGCCCGGGAGGCTCCCACCGCCGCCCCCAGCACATCCGCTAATTCTTCCAGTATCTTGAAGTTCTCCGCCGATTTCATCCCCCGCCCCCCGGAAACAATGATGTCCGCTTC
>NZ_FQZM01000017.1 GCF_900142025.1 Desulfofundulus thermosubterraneus DSM 16057
AGCATTTTCAAGAACCTGGAAGGCTGGATGCGGAGGAGGCTGCGCATGTGCCTCTGGAAGCAGTGGAAGCGAGTGCGGACAAGATACCGCGAGCTGCGTGCACTGGGACTGCCTGAATGGGTAGTACATGAATTCGCCAACGCTCGCAGAGGGCCATGGCGGATGGCCCACGGGCCAATGAACAGAGCCCTGGGCAACGCCTACTGGCAGTCCCAGGGCCTGATGAGCTTAACCGAACGCTATCAAAGTCTTCGTCAAGCTTGGTGAACCGCCGGATGCGGACCCGCATGTCCGGTGGTGTGAGAGGACGGGGGCTAGCCGCCCCCTCCTACTCGATAAGAGTTCCAAAGGATGTGTGAATTTTGTGTGCCGACTTTAAAGAAATGCCGGGTATCAACAGCATTATAAGCACGGTTACCAGCTATATGGAACAGCAAGCAGATGTGATAACGGCCTACCTGTTTGGCTCCCTGGCCCGGGGCCGGGGCAAACAGGACAGTGACGTAGATATAGCGGTGCTGTTCACCCCTTCCATGGAGGACAAATTTGCCCGTTTTAACCGGCGCCTGGAAATGGAGATTGCCCTGGAAGAAAAGCTCAAGCGCCCTGTGCAGGTGGTCGATCTCGAAACAGCTTCCCCCGGATTGCAACATCAGGTGCGCAAATACGGGCTCCTTCTGGTGGACAAAGATAGGCCCTACCGCGTTGCTTTTGAAGTGCGGTCACGCCGCCGCTACCTGGACATGCAATGGTACGACCGGCGGCGCCTGGATATACGGTTAAAAAAACTGGGGGATGAAAAATGGTAGATCGTGAATTGTTACGGGAAAAATGCAAACTGTTAACGGAGTACATTACCGACCTGGAGGAACAGTCCCACATCAGCTTAAAGGAACTAAAACAAAACAAAATGATCAGGCGATACATTGAGCGAACCCTTCACCTGGCTGTTGAAGCCTGCCTGGATATCGGCAACCATATTATTGCCGACTCTCAGCTACGCGAACCCCAGGACTACAAAGACATCATGGTTGTTCTTACTGAAGCAGGATATCTTCCTCCCGCCAGGCTGGAGAATTTAAAAAAAATGGCGCAATTTCGTAACGTTATCGTTCACGATTACGCCAGAATTGATCCCGAAATCCTGTATGGGATTTTACGAAACAATCTCGGTGATTTACGCCTGTTTGCCGGCATGGTCAGGGACATGTTTTTGAGGGAGTAATAAGAGTGGGCGTAATTGCCTCCGGTGGCGTAAATGTTATATGCCCAGTATTTCCTTCAGGGGTTGCCGCAGTTCCAGGGGGATTGTGGCAATCTTGACGCGGCGCCCTTCCAGCGTAGCTTTACCCACCATCACCAGGCCCAGGGACCACAGGAAGCCCAGAAAAGATTCCGGTTCCCGCTCCTGCCAGAAAAAACCGTCCCCTTCTAAAGAGCCGAATTTGCGGGTGATGGCGTTCAACCGGCTCCAGCCGCCCCGCTGCAAAAGATATTTTAAAAGTTCCCTTTCTTCCTCTTCCAGTTCCCCCACTTCCTTTTCCAGGTTGTCGCGGCGGGAGAGAAATTCCCGCAACTGCTCTTCCCGCTGCCGACGGTGCCGCGCGGGCTCGAGACCGTAATGCCTGCAGGCACCCTCCAGCCAGTGGGCGGGCATGTTTTTCAATCCCCGGGCAAGGGAGGCGTCCACAGACAGCGGTTTTTCCTCTATTTTCCGGCGCTCATCTTCCTCATAGGCATGCATAATCATTTCCGGCAAGAGAACAACATTTTCATAGCGCTCTATTTCCCTTTCCAGAATTTTTAACTTTTCAGCGAACTCTTTCTCAAATTCCGGACCATCGATCCTGTCAAAATATTCGCGGGCTTTCTCTATTTCTCCCATTTCCAGCATCAGCGAGGAAAGGTTGAACAGGAGAACCGGGTTGTCCGGGTCTATCTCCTCCAGCATTTCCATTAAATGTAGCGCTTCCTCCAGTTCGCCTCTCTGGCGCAGGAGGTTGGCGAGGGTCATCATCGCCCGGGGGTAGAGCTTCCCTTCCCGGTAGATACCCTGCAGCAGCTCCACAGCTCCGTCTATTTTCCCTTCGTCCCGCAACTTAATCGCCCGGTCCACTATTTTGTCCAGCTCCTGGTCCGGTTCCATCAAAACGGGGGTCTTTTTGATTTTCACCAGCCGCCGCTCCCCGTCGATAAACATGGGAACGGGCTCGCCTTCCCGCAGGATGCCCCTGGCCATGAGGGCGTCCACTGCCGCAATTTTCAGGGAGGGAGAAAACCCGGGGTATTCAAGCACCTGCCGCCCCAGCTTTTCGCCCCACTCGCCGCCGTAATACACCAGGGTATATACTCCCTGGGCGGCGTTTTTGGAGTTATCCCCTTCCAGCAGCCAGGCAAGCAGCATCATACGGAAAAAGCCGTCCTGCGCGTACCGCCGGCGCGCTTCCTCGCTGGCCGCGGCCTCTTCAATCATCTCCTGCATTTTTTCCTGGGAATAGCGCTCGTAGCCCATTTCAAAGGGCGGGATGACGCCCCGCTCCACCAGGAAGGCCACCTGCTGCATGCCGGAAAACAGCCTGGACACCTGTGCTATGGAAGACCACAAGGTTGCGGCCCGCTTGTAGCGGTCCAGGTTGAAGCAGGCCACCGCGGCCAGAAATTTGTTTTCCCAGGAAACATGGTAAGATTCCCAGCGGCGGTAAAGTTCGAACACCTGCCGGTGATCTCTCAGGTCGGCGGCCGCCTGCATGATAGTCACCGTATACTCCCGGAATGCATACGGGACCTGTCCCAGGCTTCGGCGCAGTTCCGACAATCCCTCCTCGAAGCTCCGCACGGCCTGCTGCAGCCGCCGGCGGGCCTGTACCTCCTGGCCCAGGGAGCGGTAAATCCTGGCGGCCAGGGCGTAGGTAAAGGGATTCGCCCCGGCATCTTCCTTTTCCGGGTCCAGGTACGGTTCCAGAATCTCAAGGGAGCGCCGGGGCTCCCCGGCCATAAAGACGGCCAGCGCCAGGTTGTTGCGTGTGGGAACAGCGTCGTCTTCTTCCAGGGCTGCGGCAAAGGCTTTTTCCGCGGCCCGGAAGTCGCCCTTCTCCAAGAACTCTCTACCTTTTGAAACAAGTTCCTCAGCTTTATTGACCTTCATTATTCCGTTGGATTGCCTCCTTAAAACTAAATATTTTCGTAAGGTGGGAGCTGCTGAGGGCATCTCCCCGCCAGAGGTGCTATATCCGGCCGTAGCCGCGCTGACGCGCGTCTCCGTTAACTTCTCAGGGGTGAGGTCCCTGCAGGATACCGGTGAATGCGTACCGGGTAGCGGGTAAAGCTTATAAACACATGCCGGCAGCAATCTCTTTGGTGAGGGTGGGATAGAGGGATACTATTTAACAGGTGCGAAGCGTGCTATTCCCCTGCAGTCCGGACCTCCATGACCACGCCGGCTCCATCCAGCCACAACTCGACCTGGGATTTGATGTACCGGTCCAGGTCGGAAAAGGCAATTCTGTTGCCCAAGGGATCAGTTACCTTCACCGCGGGGTTCACATCATACTCCTTGTCCTTTTCCAGGATAATGCGGTAAGTCCCTCCAGTTGTTTTGATGGCCTGCAGTTTGCCCGTTTGTTTTTTCAGGCCGGGACGGGAGGTTATCTTAATTTGAAGCACCCGTTCGTCCTGGATTTCCCCAGGGATAGGATCGAGGTAGGTAATTTCCACCCGGTCTCCCCGTACAACGCCCCCGGCGCGCCGGTCTTCCTTGTCCACTATTCTGGCCCGGTCCCAGTAATCGAAGCGATCCGGCCCGCCCTTCTGGCCGGACCTGCCCAGCAGCCCCAGCGTTTTGCTGGTGAGTGTACCTACGGTACCCGAGATTTTTTTCACCTCGAGCAGGGTAACCCGCTTTACCCGGCCGCCGTCAAGCTCCACTTCCACAAAGTCGCCCGGCTTGAGGGAGCGGAAATCCTGTTTGGCCCTTTTCCCCACCAGCACCGCATCCCAGGCCAAAGAGAGAATACGATCCTCGCAGTTCAAATCGTTCAATACCAGCAGGTTATCTTCACCCAGGACTACGGATTTCACCGAACCGGTTACTTTCTCTGTATTACCTGCTATCTTCCGTTCCTCCAGCAGGTTGACCCAACGGACCTGCCGGCGACCGTCCAGGATGACTTCCACCCGGTGGTTGCCGGCCTGGAGCAACGTGCATTCCCTGGCATTGGCAAAGCAGTGACAATCTGGACTTACCCGCAACTTTTGCACCCCGACCAGGGAGGTGAGCTCCAGTTCCAGGCCTTTCGGGTCCATACGCACATTGGAAACCCAACCCTCCAGCCTACGGCCCGCCGGCACTTTAACCCAGTTGCGATCCAGCAGGCTGGAAAGAATGACCGCCATTTCAGCGCGGTTCAATATGTGGGCGGGACGAAAAGTGCCGTCGGAATACCCGGACATGATCCCGGCTGCAGCCACGGCCCGGATGTAGGGGCGGTAAGGGGCGGGGGCGCGGTCGATGTCGGGAAAGTCGCCGGTGGAAGGGGCACTGCCGGAAGTGTCTCCCTCTTCCGGTACGGCCAGGTAAAAACTCCGGGCCAGTAAAGCGGCCACTTCGGCCCGGGTTACCGGTTTTTCCGAATTAAAGGATGCCACCCACTCCGGGGGCAAAAATTCCTTTTTTACTGCCAGGGTAAAGGAATCCTGGCCCCAGGGAACCCGGGGGATAGGGCTTCCAGCAGGCGAAGGCGTGCCGGCAGCCTCAACGGTGTACCTCTGGGTTCCCCGGCGGGCCGCCTCTGCCGCGGCCTTTTCGAAATCGCCCACCCGCATCACCAGGGCTACCAGCTCCAGCTGAGTGAGGGGGCGTTGGGGCCGGTAGGTGGCATCGGGATAACCCCGGACCAGATCCAGGGCGGCCAGGCGCAGGATGTGGCTTCTGGCCCAGTGGTTCCGTATATCCTTAAACCATTCTGTTCCGGCTGACTCCCCCGCTGCCACCCGGGGAGGCAAAATAAACATAATCCCTGCAATAATTCCCGCCATCAGCAGGACAAACTGGAGGTGAAATCGCCTCATTTCAGAAACACCAACCTGGCTGCCTCCAGGATATATCCAGGATATAAAAATATAAGAGAAACTGCCTTCCTGATAACATCGCCTCATATCAAGAACACCAACCCGCCGGTACGTGTGCCACCATCGTTAACAACAGGCCAGAGGGACGGTGCCTTCGGGTGACTTACATGAGCGTATCTTTCGCTATAGCTTAACGTCCAGTATTTTGTATAAACTCCCCTTGCCGGTGACTACGTACAGGTAACCGTCCGGGTCCACAAGCGGCGGCCTGTCGACGGCCCCGTCCAGCTCCAATTCCCAGAGCAACCGCCCTCCGGTGCCGACCGCCAGCAGGCGTTTGTCGGAAGTTCCGGCATAAATCCTGTTCCGCCTGCCGTCCACCGCCGGGGCTGAAACCAGATTCAAGAGCGGCTGATACCATTTTTGCTGCCCGGTTGGCGCATCCAGGGCATAAATGCGTCCACCGGCAGTAACATAAAGGGTTTTATCCGGGGAAAGAACCGGAGCGGTCAGGTCGTCGAAGGGTATGGTCTGGCTCCAGGCGGGCCGGCCGCTGTCCTCCGGCCGGAAAGCATATACCTTCCCTTTATTCAACTTGTCGAGTTTCGACGGATTAACCGTTGCATAGAGAACGCCGTCGCCCCCCGGAACCAGGTGGACCTCCTTTATCTCTCCCAGCCAGTAACGCCAGAGGATTTTCCCGGCACCGTCCACAGCCAGCAAGGTCGATCCGGCCTGCCTGCGGCTGCAAACCACGTATACCGCCCGCTCGTCGCCGGCACAACCGTCAATTGCCCGGTCTTTAAGGGGGACGGCGCGGTACAGATCGCCGGCATCCCAGTGTAACAACGCCCATTTATACCGGCCAATGGTGTCCACGGCGTACAATGCCGCAGGCAGGGGCAGGTAAAGGTAACCCCGCGGACCTGAAGACAACCAGGCAGGCCCGGATGCCGTGGAACCCTGGAAGGCACTGAAACTCCACCCCGCCGCCCCGTTCATTTTTATTTCCTGCACCACGGTACTCCCGGGTAAAAAAATAGAACCGGCGGGACCGAAAACCGGCCGGCCCATCCTTCCCCCCGCCGGACCGGCCCCCTCCCAGACCACCCGCCCCCGGGTGTCCACCGCCGCCAGTTTGTTGCCCACGGGGAGGTATAAAAGGCCGTTGGGACCAACCATTATGTCCCCCGAAAGGCGGCCCACCCCGGACAACTGCCAGATAAACTGCGCCGGTTTCCCCTTCTGTTCGGCCGGGGAATAGACGGTCAGCTCCTGGGCGGCCCGGGCGGGAGAAGAAACGATTAGATGAAAGATAAGCAGCCCAAGGACAAGCCGGGCTAATAATTGCTTCGGTACTCCACACATGATGACCACCTTTTACTGGTTCAGTCATTTCCCCAGCGTTACCAATCACCACCCGGATACCGCAAGCTCCGCCGCGGCCAGCGGCGTCTCCAGGAGTCCGGCGTTTTTTAAGGGCACGAACACAGGATACTGGGGTGAGAGTCCGCTTCTGATCTCAGTCTCCGGTTGGTTCCAGCGGGTCACTGATTCTCAACGTGGGGAAGTATCTTTGCGGGATTCCTTTATCCGCCGTAAGTAGCAGGTCTGCCCGGTGCAGGGCGTGGGCGGCGACCAGAAAGTCCGGGAGTATATGACGGGGGAACCCCAGCGTCTTACCGCAATCGGGACATATTACGCTTATCTCCCGGCTCGGGTTCCCAGCCGCGCAACTTCCGGACGAAGGCCGCGGCGTCGCTCACGTCCGCCAGTTCCTCGGCGCAGCAACCTATATACTTCTGAATGGGAGGCGGCGGTTTGTGGGGCAGGAGACGAAACCCGTCTTCCAGCGCAACCAGCTTCAACTCCCGGCACACGCCTTCGACACCGAGCATCCGGCGCACTTCCAATGGGATGGTTGCCTGCCCTTTAGGGTTGAGCTTCAAAACCCACTGCCTCTTTTTTGCTTCCCGGTACGCCCGCTTACCCGGGGACTTTTCGTGGGCTTTTGCTATCTTCATCGGTTGTCCCTCCTTCTCGCGAAGTACAACTTTATGTACAACTTAGACGTACCTGTTGGTACAATTTTAGCCTTTCCTTTTTCAAATATCAACACTTTACAATTGCCCTGTAACAGGGAAGGTTTAACCTGGCCAACTTTCGAAGATGCTTTCCAAACGAACGGTAAACCCGGAAAGGACACAGGAGGAGATTTCGCCTGTTTGCTCTGCCTCCTGGTCGAGGACGAACCGGCCCTCCTTGATCAGAAAAACCTGTACCGATTTTTCTTCCGGGTCCACGATCCAGTATTCCTTGACGCCGCACCGCTCGTAAACCTTGAATTTTTTCCGCAGGTCGTAATAGGCGGTGACCGGGGAGAGAATTTCCACCACCAGGTCGGGAGCGCCGTTTATCCGCTGCGGTTCGATGATATTCATTCTTTCCCGGGCGATAAAGATGATGTCCGGCTGGTAGGTTTCGGTTAACCATTATTTTCTCCTTTCGTCCGCAGCCCTTAAGCGGTTAACAAAAGCCAGGGTGTCTAAATCGTCGGCGATGAAACCTTCCACACCTGCGATATGGGCAAGACGCGCTTTGCGTTTGAGCTTTTTTTCGATGGCCGCGGCTATAAACCGGGAGCGATTCCCTTTACCCACCAGGGCGTCAATTTTCTGGACGATCCCCAAAGGCAACCTTACGGCTGTGATTTTAGAATTTCCAGTGGTCATCTACATCACACCCCTGCCTGTATTACATTAAGTACAACATAAGGAACGAGGCCTTACAATCTCCTGCTTAATGGCGGGGCATGCGCCGCTTATGCCGTCCCAACCCCGGTTTTTAATCCCGCAATTTGCCTTTTCATTTACCGAATCTCCCCGCTACCGCTTTACAACAACCCCGCTCCGTTCAACTCTTCGCTCTACTTCCAAGCAACAACAACTACCACAATATGGTAGTCTTTGAATTTTTGCTCCGGAACTGAAGTCCTTATATTTATTAATGCCGCCAGTTTGCCCCGCTCCGTGTAGAGCAGGTTGTCGGCGGCACCGGGCAAATCCCGCCTGCTTGCCGGCATCTCCCGGCTAATATTCTCATTCAAAATCTCCCACCTGGGGCTGCCCGGTAATGGCTTTTTTCATCCGGGGAAACGGGAAGAATTTCGCGCCAGAAGAGGATCATCAGCTTGTCTCCCCAGACCACGTTCCCCCGGTCGTCCACCACCCTCAGGCGGTCGGCATCACCGTCGTAGGCTACGCCCAGATCCGCCTCCTCCTCAAGAACTTTCTTTTGCAAATCGAGGAGGTTGGCCGTTTTTACCGGGTCGGGGTGGTGGTGGGGAAAGGCCGGGGTGGCTGCCACCGGCAACGACCGTGTAATAGGACCAATAAAATTCAGTTTACAAAAGCTACTTAAGTTAATATAATGTAAACCAAAGGAGGTGTTCGGTATAATTGGAAAACGCATTAAGCAGGCTCGCATGGCTGTCGGCCTGAGTTTGCGGGCGTTAGCTAAACAGGTAGGTGTCAGCGCTCAGGCAATTTCCAAGTACGAGCGAGGACTTGATATTCCCTCGTCGGGTGTGCTTTTGCGACTGTCAATCGCATTGGACGTCAAAGTAGAATACTTTTTCCGCATGCGCAGGGTGTCACTTCGCACGCCGGCCTGGCGTAAGCGATCTTCCCTGCCGTCAAAAATGGAAAAAAGTATTTTAAGCCAGGCAGAGGACTGGCTCGAACGATATTTAGAAGTAGAAGATCTGTTCCCCGATCGCCCCGATGTCTCCCCAGCCTGTGAGCTTCTAAAAAACGTAAAAGGTCCGGTTGGTTCCCTGGATGAAGCCGAAAAGAAAGCGGACGAATTGAGAACTCTATGGGATATCGGTTCCGATCCCATCGAAAACCTTACTGAACTGCTTGAAGAAAAAGGCGTTAAAGTCGGACTGGTAGAAGGCCCCGACAGCTTCGACGCTTGTACTTTCGTGACTGAAGAGGACGAACCAGTTATAGTAATCAATCGCAGTATGTACGGGGATCGCCAACGCTTCAGCCTAGCTCATGAGTTGGGACATATAGTCATAGAACCAGTAAATGGCGTAGATCCGGAAAAAGTGGCACACAGGTTTGCTGGTGCGTTCCTGGCTCCTGCTGAAGCGGTCCGCCGGGAGTTGGGCGGACACCGTCGCACCCTCAGTATTTACGAACTTCACCTGTTGAAGCACAAGTATGGGTTGAGCATGCAAGCTTGGATCTACCGGGCTAAGGATCTGGGTGTTTTGTCTGAGTCGTCTGCCAGAAACTTGTTTCGTCAGTTTCGGCTCAAGGGTTGGTATCGTAAAGAACCTGGAGACTCCTTGCCGGTCGAAGAGCCCAAGCGTTTTGAAAGGCTGATTATGCGGGCACTTTCAGAAGAGTTAATCTCGGAATCACGTGCCGCCGAACTATTGGGCAAACCGTTCGCGGAATTCTGGCGGGAGGTGGCTGAGAAACATGACGGACTTCCCGCCGACTTTGGTAGTTGACGCGAACATTTGGATAGACCTTGATGCAGGCGAGTTATTGCCATTGATATTCCACCTCCCCTTTCGGTTAGTTAGCCCGGATGTGATTGTGGCAGAACTGAAGAAACCTAATGGTAAGGAGCTTGTCAAAATGGGCTTACTGAGCGTAGAACTTGGAAGATCGCAAATTGAAGAAGTGATGAGGCTCAGAAGCGCTCACCGAAAGCCCGGTACCGTTGATCTTTTTGCCCTGGCCTTAGCTAAAACAGAAGGTTTAACCTTGTTAACCGGCGACAAAAACCTGCGAGTAGCGGCACGGAAAGAATGTGTAACGGTTCACGGAACGCTGTGGCTGCTCGAACAACTCGTGAAATACCGTATAATCTCTGTGCGGGAAGCTGCAGAAGCCTTAGCAAAAATGATCACAAAGGGCAGCAGGTTGCCGCTTGATGAGTGTAAGAGATGTCTAAAACGTTGGACGAAAAGCTACGGTCAAAATTTACAGGGACACTCATGTTGTACAGCCCACGGGGAAAAAGCGTAAGCGTCAAACACAACCCACCTTGGCGCAATACCCAAGTTTAAGGGATAATCTTTCTCAGAAAATAAGCTCGATGAGGAGGATTTTTTCTTATGACCAAAGCCGAACGGCAAGCACTATGGGAAACCCGAATAGCCGAATACAAGATGAGTGGGCAAAGCGTCAGAGAATGGTGCGCCGCACATGAAGGCATCAGCCCCAGGCAGTTATGGTACTGGCTGCGAAAGTTTAAAGACCGGAACGGAGTTACCCCAGGAAAATCAAACCGGTGGCTGCCGGTGGAAATAAGCAACCAGTCATTTATAGAAGAGGACCATACTTTACTGGTCAAAATAGGACCGGCCAACATCGAGGTAAAACCCGGCTTTGATCCAGCCTTGCTTTCTCAGGTAGTTAAGGTGCTGGTAGCGTTATGCTAAATGAATTTAGTATCGACCGGGTTTATCTCGCCTGCGGTGCCACCGACCTGCGCAAGTCCATTGACGGCCTGGCGGTGTTGGTCAAGGAAGGGTTTGAGCTGAACCCCTTCTCTTCCTGCCTTTTCGTCTTCTGTAACCGGCAGCGGGACAAAATTAAAATTCTCCACTGGGACCACAATGGGTTTTGGCTCTATTACCGCCGGCTGGAGAAAGGCAAATTCCCCTGGCCGGAAAGAAGCACTTCTTCAACTATTACCATTAGCCGCCGGGAACTGCGCTGGCTGCTCGACGGCCTATCGATAGAACAGCCTAAAGCTCATCCCGAGGTAAAAGCACGCACTGTAATATAAAAATAAAGCAGCAGAAAGAAATATTTTCACTTTGTGGTTGATTCTAGAGGGATTCGACGGGTTTCGTCGAATCTTTTATTCATGAACACTACTTCGCAATCTATCGCTGCCATGAATATAGAAGAGCTGCAAAGCCGCTGTCTACAGCTGGAAGAGCAGTGCAGATGGCTGGAACAACAGAATGCCGAGCTGACCGCTAAACTGAATTGGTTTATGGAGCAGCTTCGCTTGAGCAAACGCCGGCAATTCGGTGTTTCCAGCGAACGGACCAACTCTTTAGAAGAAGAGCAGCTCTCGCTTTTTAACGAAGCGGAAGTGGAAGCCCGGCCTGAGGCAGTAGAACCTGATTTGGAAACCATCACCTACCAGCGCCGCAAAGGGCGCAGTCGCCGGGAGATGAACCTGGAAAACCTGCCGGTAGAAGTAGTAGAGCACCGCCTGCCGGAAGAAGAACGGGTCTGCCCGTGCTGCGGTGGTCCTTTGCATGAGATGAGCACTGAAATACGGCAGGAACTAAAAGTAATCCCGGCCCAGGTGAAAGTGGTTAAACATGTGCGCTACGTCTATTCCTGCCGCCGCTGCGAGCGGGAAGAGATAAGTACTCCCGTTATCACGGCACCTATTCCGGCACCCATACTTCCCGGCAGCCCGGTATCTCCCTCCCTCCTGGCCTACATCATGACCCAGAAATACGGGGCAGGCCTGCCCCTCTACCGCCAGGAGCAGCAGTTTAAAGGTTTGGGGATAGACCTTTCCCGGCAGACAATGGCCAACTGGGTGCTCCATGGAGCCAACACCTGGCTAACCCATATTTATGACCGCCTCCATGAACACCTGCTTAAAAGAGATATCCTCCATGCCGACGAGACGACCTTACAGGTGCTCCAGGAACCCGGGAGGGAAGCTGCTACCAAATCATATCTCTGGCTTTACCGTACCGGGCGGGACGGACCATCAATCATCCTTTGCGACTACCAGACCACCCGGGCCAGCAAGCACCCCCGCCGGTTCCTGGCAGGTTTTAAAGGCTACCTGCACGTTGACGGCTACGCCGGCTACAACGAACTGCCGGATGTCACCCTGGTGGGCTGCTGGGCCCATGCCCGGCGCAAGTTTGATGAAGCGTTAAAGGCCCTGCCGGAAGATAAACGCAATAAAGCAGTAGCCGCCCGGGAGGGGCTGGAGTTCTGCAACCGGCTCTTTGCCATTGAGCGCGAGTTGAAAGAGGCAACACCGGAAGAACGCTATCAAATTCGCCAGGTGCGCAGCCGGCCTGTGCTGGACGCCTTTTTGGCGTGGCTAAAAAAACAGAAAACGCAGGTACTGCCCAAAAGTTCCTTTGGTCAGGCAGTTAACTATTGCCTGAGCCAGTGGGATAAACTGGTTGCCTTTTTGCAGGATGGGCGCCTGGAACTGGATAACAACCGGAGTGAGCGGTCGATCAAACCCTTTGTCATTGGCCGCAAGAACTGGTTGTTTGCCAACACCCCGCGGGGTGCCAAAGCCAGCGCCATTATCTACAGCATCATAGAAACAGCCAAAGAAAACGGGTTAAATCCCTTCCAGTACCTCATTCACCTCTTCGAAAAACTCCCCAACCTGGACCTCCAGGACAAAGATGCCCTGGATCAACTCCTGCCGTGGTCGGAAACTTTGCCTCCTGTATGCCGGATGAATAATTAGCTTGTTTTAGCCCCCACCTTGAATGCAAGGGGGGGTATTTTACGCTTACGAAAAAGCAAACCCGAAAGTCCAGCGGGTACAGGCTCGGAAAAGCTGTAGGTGGTAATCTAAAAAGGGGCATTATTGGTCACTGAATAATCCCCATTTATGGTCATGGTCCAGGGCCAAATATGGGGAAGCCCCCCACTAATATTTCTTAAGGCAGTTTATCTCCTTTAACGCCGATAGCAAGATGATTACCAGGCAGATTGCCGCCTCCGGTTCCCCGGTGCTGCTTCCTGCTGACCGTTCACCA
Organism: Desulfofundulus thermosubterraneus DSM 16057; assembly: GCF_900142025.1. Classification (GTDB taxonomy): domain Bacteria; phylum Bacillota; class Desulfotomaculia; order Desulfotomaculales; family Desulfovirgulaceae; genus Desulfofundulus; species Desulfofundulus thermosubterraneus. The sequence goes on from NZ_FQZM01000017.1 coordinate 12,860, forward strand.
GGGCATGGATCGCTGCGCGCTTTTCCGGGTCCACCTCCCTTTGTTCCCGGGCCGCTTTACCCCCCAGGATGACAGGGATGGTCTGCAGCAAGATCTTACCTGTTGGTACGATTTTAGCCATTACCTTTTCCAAATGTCAACATTTCGAGGTGCAGTTGTCTCTTGCCAAACAGGCAGGTAACTGGCGGAAGACGACATCGTACGGTTTGAGGACGATTCCAGACGGGATATTGATTTACAGGTTTTTTTGCCTTATAATGCATGTAAAAATAACTGTAGATGATCGCCAGTATCCTCCAGGGGAACCGGGAAGAGTTGTTTGAGGCTTAGTTGAGCAGGAGGTGTTGGAAATGATTGAGCGTATTTCAATTGACCCGGCTGTTTGTCACGGTCAGGCCTGCATAAAAGGAACCCGTATTCCTGTGCATCAAATTATCGCTATGATGGCGAATGGAGATACCATTGAAGAATTGCTGGCGGAATATCCAACCCTGCAAAGGGAGGATATTCTGGCCTGCCTCGAATATGCGGCTTTACTCGCTGAAGAACAGATCACCCCGATTGAGGTTATGTCGCAATCATGAAAATTTATGTGGATGAAAATATCCCATCGCGAACAGTTCAAGTCCTGCGGGAACTGGGTCACGAAGTTTTTGATCACCGGGGAACGCCAAAAGAAGGAATTGCCGATCGAGATCTTTGGAAAATTGTTCTGCGCCTGAAATGCCTGCTTATTACTACAGATAAAGGGTTTGTGAACAAGCGCAGCGAACGGCATTATGGCATCATAATCGTTCGGCTTCGTCAGCCAAATCGTAAGAAAATTCATGAGCGCGTGCTCAGGGCTATTAATCAGTTCCGGGAAGATGAATGGCCGGGACGCATAGTTGTTATGCGTGATAATGTGCAGAGTGTTTGGCTAAAGGAAACCGGGCGATAGGAGATTCTTTCTTTCATACATAAAGCACTATCCCCTCACATTTAACATTTAACTTCGAAGATGCTTTCCAAACGAACGGTGAACCCGGAAAGGACACGGGATGAAATTTCGCCTGTTCGCTCTGCCTCCTGGTCGGGGGCGAACCTGTCCTCCTTGAGCAGAAAAACCTGTACCGATTTCTCTTCCGGGTCCACGATCCAGTATTCCTTGACGCCGCACCGCTCGTAAACCTTGAATTTTTTCCGCAGATCGTAATAGGCGGTGGCCGGGGAGAGAATTTCCACCACCAGGTCGGGAGCGCCGTTTATCCGCTGCGGTTCGATGATATTCATTCTCTCCCGGGCGATAAAGATGATATCCGGCTGGTAGGTTTCGGTTTCGCCGAGGTAGACGTCAACTGGGGCGAAGAGCACTCTTCCCAGGTTTTCCTGCCGTACAAAATTTCCCATTTCCAATCCCAGGTTAAACAAAACAGCCTGGTGGTAAGTTCCCGGTGCAGGCGTCACGACTAATTCACCTCCAATGAGCTGGTAGGGTGCCCCCTCGGGGAGCTTACAATAATCAGCGTAGGTGTATTTTTTTTCGCCGGCAGCGGCGATCTCTGCAAGTGCTGCCTTCATCGATTTCACCCCCCTGTATGCTTGCGGGAAAAGGCCCTGACTGGCTCTTTCGCGGCATTATTGTAACACCACCTCGATCTCATCCCCTCGCTTAAAATGCGGTGCGGATTATGGCTTGTTTTCAGGCACCACCTCAAGCTCCACAGCGCACAGGGCTTCCCATAACCTCACGTCCCAGCAGGCTGCTATGACCCGGCTTTTAACCTGTGTCTTCAGGGTTATCGCAGCAGTAAGATGTATGGCGTCAAAACCCCTCAGGCGGTGTTTCTCGGCCATTTCTCCGGCAAGCCAGGCAAGGGAATCCGATACTTCCAGGGCGAGATACCTTGGCCAATCGTGCTGCAGGGCCGCCACAACCAGGCGGTAATCCTTTTCCCCCAGCAGACCCTCACGGAAACCCCGGGCAAAGGCTGCCCGCGCTTCCGGGTAAGCCACCTTGCTGGTAGCTACCACCGAAGCTGCGTCCACCAGTTTACGTACAGTCTCCGAGCCCTGTTCGTGCACATAGAGCTTCACCAGTGCGCTGGTGTCCAGGTAACAGATCACCGGCGATCCTCCACGACCAGCGTTGCGATCGAGGCAGTGCCGAGAACCGCCGGCGGCACTGCCGCACCGCGTGGCTTACCCCCCTGCCAGGAAGCCAGTTTCTCCTCCACCAGGGTTAAAACGGGAAGCTGCCCTTTTTCCTGAACCGGCACCAGCCTGGCAACGGGGACGTTACGCTCGGTGATGACAATTATTTCGCCCTGCTTAACCCGCCTCAGGTATTCGCTGAAGCGGTTCTTGACTTCCCTGATACCCGCCTTCATGAAATCACCTCCGGTAGCCACATTATAGCACGCAGGAGGCTACATAGCAAATACAAGCTGAGTTTCCACCTGAAGCTAAAGCCTTACTATCCGAATACTGGTCTTCTTCATCGCAGTCCAGATCGATGTTACCAGGCAGATTGCTGCCCCCGGTTCCCCGGTGTTGCTTCCTGCTGACCGTTCACCAGGGCATGGATCGCTGCGCGTTTTTCCGGGTCCGCCTCGCTTTGTCCCCGGGCCGCCTCACCCCCCAGGATGACAGGGATGGTCTGCAGCAGGATTTTTAGATCCAAAAGCAGGGAATAGTTCCGGATGTAGTAGAGATCATAGCGGAGCTTGTCCGCCGCGGAAGTGGTATACTTGCCGTTGACCTGGGCCAGGCCGGTAAGCCCGGGCTTTACCAGGTGGCGGTAGTGATAATCGGGTATTTCGCTCGCGAACTGTTTAACGAAAAAAGGGCGTTCGGGCCGGGGACCTACCAGGCTCATATCCCCCTTGAGCACATTGAAAAGCTGTGGCAACTCGTCCAATCTGGTGGCCCTCAAGATGCGGCCCACCGGCGTGATACGGGGGTCTTTCTCTCCTGCCAGTACCGGCCCGGTCTGTTTTTCCGCATCCTGGATCATGGTACGAAACTTATAGACCCGGAAGGTTTTGCCCCGGAAACCCGTTCGCTCCTGGGTGTAAAAGACGGGGCCGGGAGAAGTGACGGCTATGGCCAGGGCACAAAGAGCCATTACTGGAGCGGCCAGAATCAAACCCAAACCTGCCACCACCACATCCATCGCGCGCTTGGTCACCCGCTGCGGCCAGGTGAGGCGGATGTCCTGCACCTCCACCACCGGCAGGTCGTCCAGCTGGGTCAGGCTGGCCCGGATCAGCAAAATGTCGTACAAATCCGGCACCAGGAAGACCTCCCGGCGGGCCTTGAGGCAGGCACCGACCACTCCGGCCTTGTCCTCCCGGGAAAGGGAGGGCACCACCAGCACGGCATCCACCGCGGGCAGCCATTTCTTTAATTCTCCCAGTTCCCCCGGCGCCAGCACCCGGCGTACCCTGAACCACCCCCGGGGCAGCTCCAGCACCTTGCCCAGGATTTCTGCGGCCTCCTCCGGCGGCCCCACCACCAGCAACTCCCGCCGGCCGTAGATCCGGTGTTCGAGATGCCAGAAGAAGCAGCGCCACAGGCAGATCAGCCCCGCCTGGATGGGCGGCGCCAGCAGCAAAACGCTGCGGGGAAAGGCAAAACCCCGCAGCCAGAAGGTGAGGGCCATGGCGGCCACAGCCACGCCCGCCACGCCGGTTAAAGCCGCACGCAGCACGGGCATGAAGCCGTTGTAACTCCTCTGGTACAGCCCCAGGGTACCGAAGATCCCCCACGTAACTGCCCCGATGCCCGGAAGCGCCTGCAGAAAGGCCTGCCAGTTTTCGGGCGGCAGCACGCCGGCAAAGCGCAGGATAAAGGCCAGGTAATAGCCGCCCAGGACCCCCAGGGCGTCCCCGAGTGCCAGAAGCCAGGGAAAAAGTGGTTTTAAAAGACGCAGGAATTTTTTCATAGGTGAAACTTCCAGTAAATGTATTGGGGTTCTGCTTTTTACTTAATTCACTTACTTCGACGGTTGGAGCAATTTTCCTTCAACAGGGTGCCGGGAGAATTTCCTCGTACAGTGCCGTATAGTTTTTTACCATCCGTTCCACCGAAAACCTTTCCCGGGCCAGCCGCCCGGCCTTTTCCCCCATCTCCCGGCGGAGCCGCGCATCTTCCAGGAGCGCCTCCAGGGCCTTTGCCGCCCCCACCGGGTCCCGGGGCGGGACCAGGAACCCCGTCTCCCCGGGGACGACCAGTTCCCCCACCCCGCCCACCGCCGCGGCCACCACCGGCTTTGCCGCGTACATGGCCTCGATAATGGTGAGGGGCAGGCCTTCCCAGAGGGAGAAGAGGACGAAAACATCGAGATCGCCCAGAAGGGACGGGGCATCTTCGCGGCCGCCAGGGAGGAAAACTTTTCCCGCCAGGCCGTGGCGCGCCACAAACTCCCGGCAACCGGCCATTAAAGGGCCGTCGCCAATGAGCACAAAATAAAGGCGGTTCGACCATTTCCCCGTGGAAAGCAGTGCCCGGGCCGTTTGCAGGAAGAACAGGGGATCCTTTGGCGCACGCAGCCGGCACACCATACCCACCAGCAGGGCGTCCTCGTCCAGGCCCAGCTCCCGGCGCAGGGCACCCGGCTTGAATGGGGGTTCCGGCAGGCCGTTGTGAATAACCGCCAGCCGGGAAGGCGGAGCCAGCCCCAGCTCAAGGCCCTTTTGTAAATCGGCCTGCGAAACGCACACCACCCGGCTGCTCGCCCGCCCGGCCAGTCTTTCAGCCAGCACAAATAATAGCCGGGCCGCCCGGGACTGGTAATCGTTTATTCCCCAGCCGTGAACGGTGAAGACGATGCCCGGTACCCCGGCCAGGCAGGCCGCCAGGCGCCCCAGGATACCTGCCTTGGAGCTGTGGCAGTGCACGATGTGAAAGCGTTCCCGGCGCATAAGGCGGTGCAAAAAGCAAAAGGCGGACAGGTCCCTTAGAGGCGACACCTCCCGGCAGAGATACGGCACCTCCACGATCCTCACGCCCTCGTGCCCGGAAAGCCAGTGCACCAGCTCCCCGCCCGGCGCACAGGCCACCGTAATCTCAAAGCGCTCCCGGTTCAATCCGGCCACCAGGTGGTAGAGCACCTTCTGGGCGCCGCCCAGTTCGGAAAGGGTAATTAGCTGGAGGAGCCTAACTTTTTCCATGATACCATACCCCGACAACGTCAATCACTGGGTGGGTGTTCCGGAAGTGCTCCGTCACGCGGGACACTGCGGCGAACATCTCCCCGTCCGGGTAGGGTATGCGGGTTTCGGCCGTGGCGTGGTACACGGGGACGTCCGCGTCCACATCGATCTCATCCCCTCGCTTAATGCGGTGCGGATTAAGGCCTGTTTTCCGGAACCACCTCAAGCTCCACAGCGTACTGGTGTCCAGGTAACAGATCACCGGCGGTCCTCCACGACCAGCGCTGCGATCGAGGCAGTGCCGGGAACCGCCGGCGGCACTGCCGCACCGCGTGGCTTACCCCCCTGCCAGGAAGCCAATTTCTCATCCACCAGGGTTAAAACGGGAAGCTGCCCTTTTTCCTGAACCGGCACCAGCCTGGTAACGGGGACGTTACGCTCGGTGATGACAAGTATTTCGCCCTGCTTAACCTGCCTCAGGTATTCGCTGAAGCGGTTCTTGACTTCCCTGATACCCGCCTTCATGGAATCACCTCCGGCAGCCACATTATAGCACGCAGGAGGCACATAGCAAATACAATCAGTTTTCACCTGAAGCTAAAGCCTTACCATCCGAATACTGTGGAAATTTGTTTTTTCCCATAATCAAAGGCAGGGACCTCCCTATAAAGCATCTTCGAGACCTGCTTCCTTAAGGGCGGCGGTGAGACGCTTCAGCTCCTGGGCGCGGTCTTTACGGCACACCAGCAGGCACTCCCCGTCGTCCACCACTACCAGGTTCTCCACCCCCAGGGTGGCCACCAGCCTGCCGGGGGCGTGGATGATGCTGTTGCGGGTTTCCAGAAAAACCCCCCGCGCCTCGATCACGTTGCCGTTTTCTTCCGTCTCCCGGCACCGCTCCAGGGCCGGCCAGGAACCCACGTCGTCCCAGCCAAAGTCACCCGGCAGGACCAGCACGTTGGGGGCCTTTTCCATAATCCCGTAGTCAATGGAAACCCCCGGCAGGTCCGGGTAGACCCGGGATAAGACTTCCTGACAAGAGCTGCGGTCCATGGCCCGCCCAATTTCCGCCAGCCCGGCCGCCAGGGCCGGCAGGTGTTCCTCAATCAACCGGTAAATTAAATCAGCCCGCCAGATAAACATCCCGCTGTTCCACAGGTAGCGGCCTGAAGCCAGAAACTGCCGGGCTTTTTCCGGCCCCGGCTTTTCCGTAAACCTTTCCACCCGGTAAACTGGTATGCCTTCATGGTATTCGAGCAACTCGCCCTGGCATATGTACCCGTATCCCGTGTCCGGCCGGGTGGGGGTAATGCCCATGGTTACCAGCCACTGGCCGCCGGCCGCCAGGGATACTGCAGCCTGCAGCACCGATTGAAACCGCCGCACATGGACAATGTAGTGATCAGCCGGCAGCACCGCCATTACCCCCCGGGGATCCTTTCGCAAAACATGGAGGGCTCCCAGCCCTACGGCGGCCGCCGTATCCCGGCCGCACGGTTCGGCCACAATGTTTTCCGGCGGAATCTCCGGCAACTGCCGGCGCACGGTTTCGATATAATTGACACCGGTGACGACCAGCACGTTCTCCGGCGGTACCAACCCTGCCAGCCGGTCAAAGGTCAGCTGCAGCATGGTGCGCTCCCCCACCAGGGAGAGGAACTGCTTGGGTCTATCCCGCCGGGAAAGGGGCCAGAAGCGCTCCCCCGCCCCACCGGCCATAATTACGGCATAAAACAAAAACACATCCCCCCGTACGGCGGGGCATACACCGCTTTGTGCAGTCCTTACCCCGGTCTTTATCGCTCTCTAACGCCGTTATTGATGATGACCCGAGCTTCTTCCAGAGTGCTGGCGGCGAACAGCTGCTCCAGGATATAGTCCAGCGTTTCTAAATCGGTCATCCGCTCGACCTTTTGCTGCAAGCCGGCCGACTTATCCCCAAACTTACGGGACAGATATTTACAAATGATTTCCCGCGCTTTCTCCATACGCCCTTCCATACGGCCTTCGGCACGACCTTCCGCACGACCTTTTTCATGCCAGCTGGTGGTTATCTGCATAATGGCGTCAACCTCCTTTTTGTCCATTTTGCCCAATTCACGGTAAAGTTGTTCTTCTTCCTCGCGGTTCAGCTTCAGGTAGGTTTCGAAAAAAACAGCCAGCAGCTCCATCCGCGCCGGGTCCAGTTTCATCCGGGCCAGCATGCGCAGGAACTCCAGCTTTACGCGCACCCTTTCTTCCGGCCTGAAGCCCATTTTGCTCAACAACGCCGCAGCTACCGGATTATCGCTAAGTATGTACTCCCGCCAGTCAAGTTTTTTCAGCTCCAGCTTGTAAAACCGGAAATTCAGGACATCAAGGAAGGGGAAGGCAATCCCGAAGCTGTCCGGTTCATCCCGTACCCGGTCGTAGCCGAACACGGCCACCGGTAATATTTTCCGCCGGTACTTCTCGTATAACCGGCTGAAGTAAACAAACATCCGCTCGTTAAAATTCTTTTGCACATACGATTGCGGTTCAATGTGTACCAGAATCAAACCGGGCTGGCCCTTGAGCCTGGTTTCCACCAGAATGTCCACTTTGTGCCTGTCACCGGCTGTAACATCGGTGAAGATTTCCTGCTGGAGAAACCTGATCTGGGTCAGGTCTATGGATCGGGCGGCTTCCGGAAAGAACAACTCCATGAATTCGGCAAAAAATGTTTCCAGCAATTCTTTAAACAGGCGGTCATGGTCGATCTGATTTTCAGTCATCGAGCCGTCTCCTTATATTCTTTATGGTTACAGTTTACCTCAGGTTCAGAAGGGTTTCAAGAAGCGGTCATTCTGCTTGCCGGCATCACCCGGCTAAAACTCCCACTGGAAATCTTCCACCTGTGGGTGGGCGGTAATGGCTTTTTTCATCAAGTCGCAAATTCTTTGCAGCCCTTCCGGCGTCCTCGCCTCGCAGCGGGCCACCAGCACGGGCTGCGTGTTGGAAGCGCGCACAAGTCCCCACCCGTCCTCAAACAGTACCCGGGCACCGTCCACGTCAATAACTTCGAATCGGCGCTGAAACTCCTTAACAAGTTGCTCTACAACGGCAAATTTAACCTCGTCCGGACAGGGTACGCGCGTCTCCGCCGTGGAGTAATATTGCGGCACGCCAGCCAAAAGCAAAGAAAGAGGTTCTTCCGTATTTGATAAAATACGCAAAAGCCTCCCGGTAGCATACAGCGCATCATCGTAGCCGTAATATTCGTCGGCGAAAAACATGTGGCCGGACATTTCCCCTGTAAAGGGAGCGTTAAGTTCCCGCATTCTGGCCTTGATCAGGGAATGCCCGGTGCGGGAAAAAATGGGCTTCCCCCCAAGGCGGGCAACTTCCTCCACCAGGCTCTGGGAGCACTTGACTTCCACCAGCACCGGGGCACCGGGGAAACGGGGAAGAATTTCGCGCCAGAAGAGGATCATCAGCCTGTCCCCCCAGACCACGTTCCCCCGGTCGTCCACAACCCCCAGGCGGTCGGCATCCCCGTCGTAGGCCACGCCCAGGTCTGCCCCCTCCTCAAAAACTTTCTTTTGCAAATCGAGGAGGTTGGCCGTTTTTACCGGGTCGGGGTGGTGGTGGGGAAAGACCGGGTCGGGAGTACAATAAAGCTCTATCACGTTACAACCCCAGCGGCGCAAGAGCTGCGGCGCAAAGTAACCCGCCGTACCGTTGCCGCAGTCCACGACCACTTTTAACTGGCGGGGACCAAGCTTAATTTTATCAGCCAGCATTTCCAGGTAGGCGGGAACAACGTCAGCAGTTTTAATTTTCCCCCGGCCGGTTGCAAAAGAACCGAGCGAACAAATCTCCCTGAGCCTCTGGATTTCTTTCCCGTAGATCGTTTCCGCACCGCCCGCAGCGAGCTTAAATCCGTTTTCCTCCGGCGGGTTGTGGCTGCCGGTGACCATCACGGCGCCTTTTACGCCCAGGTGGTAACGGGCGAAGTATACGATGGGTGTAACCACCAGGCCCAGATCAATAACATCACATCCCGTTGATAAAAGCCCATCGCAAATTCCGTTTCGCAATTCTCCGGAGCTGGCCCGGTTGTCCCGGCCCACCAGCACTTCACTTAAGCCCTGTTCTAAAAGAAAGGTGCCGAAGGCTTTTCCCAGGGTACGGGCAGTTTCAAAGGTTAAGTCTTTTCCGGCCACGCCCCGGATGTCGTATTCCCGGAAGATTGAGGGGTTTAAGAAAGGAGATGTCTTGAGCAAGTCGAAAATCGCCTCCTGTTCTAATTCTATTTTACACTCAGGCCAGGACTGCTCTTTTCGTCACCGATAATGCCCTGAAAAAGCTAGCTCCTGGACTGTTGACAAGAATAGAGTATTTTTTCAGCTATCACGTCCCAGTTCCAATCCTTGATTGCTGTTTCATAACCTGCCATGCCCATCTTACGGGCCGTTTCTTCTTCCTGGAGCAATTTGATACAGGCTTCAGCCATACTGTTTGGATCGCCGGGAGGGACCAGGTACCCTGTCTTACCATGGATAACCTGCTCCCTCAGTCCTCCCGTATCAGTAGCGACAACAGGCAGACCGAATGCATACGCAATGGGGACTATACCTGACTGGGTGGCTTCGGTGTAAGGCAATACTACAAGCCTTGCCTGTTCAAAAAAGGAAGCAACATCTTCTTCCGGAATCCATCTGTTAACTATTTGAATATCATCTGAACAATCCCTGAAGAGTTTTCCATATTGCTTTAAATTACCGCTTCCTGCTATGATGAGCTTTGCTTCCGGCACCTTTTTTTTAATTAGTGGAAAGGAGCGCAACAGAACTTTCAGACCCTTATATGGGGTTATTCTTCCGAAAAATAAAATATTTTTACTTGAAAGGAAAGGTGTGTGCTTTTTTTTCCACTTTTTATAATAAGAAAATACTCCATGAGGAATGATGTCTATTTTTGAACGAGCTATTCCTTTAGATATCAAGCAGTCTTCAAATATCCTGCTCAGGATTATTAACCGCGTGGCTTGGCCTGTACTAATGTCTTGAATAAACTTTTGCAATGGATTTCTTTCCCCAAGGTGTAAAACAGGATCGTGTAAAGTAATTACTTTGGGAATATGTGGAAAGTGCCAGTTAATCAAGGGTGTCCAAAAGTGAATCATTGGGTAATAAAGGACTTCTGGCTTCAGTTGCTTAATTTTTAAAGCTATCCTCCACCAGCGGTAAAGAAATAGAGTAGAAAAGATAAATTCTCCAGCATTTTTATACGTTGGAACGGCTATAATCTTAATCCCCAACTCCTTCCAAGCATTTAGATTTTCTACCTGAGCTGAAATGACGGCAGTTAAGTCACACTTCCTGCCGAGGGCTCTTGCTACCTCCAGGCTATACACCGCACCGCCACCAAGCCTGCCCAGGTAAATTAAAACAAGTCTCATATAAAGAACCTCCGCTTTGCTTTGCAACCATTACGAATTGTTTAGTTCTTATTATTCCAGTAAACTTCCAACGATTTCCTTTGCCTGCTGCATAAATCCTTGAGCAGAAAAAAGTTTTCCCCTTTTCTTAGCTTCGCTATGCAGTGAATACTGAAGTTCTCTATTCTGTAAAACGTCGATTATTTTTTTGCTCGCATCTTCTAATGTGGAATAAACTAAAAGCGGGTTGCTACCAATAATTTCTACTTGGCCGCCACTATTAGGTACAAATACAACACAACCCATTTTAACCATCTCGGCTACAGCAATACCAAAATGTTCATTTATTTTTCCGTGGATACCAAATTTGTGGCTAGATATAAGCCTGAGCAAGTCGGTACGCCCCAGAGATTCTTCTAGGAATATCCAGGAAGCATTCTCTCTTTGCAATTCCAGGAGCCTTTTGTAGTAGGACTCGTTGTATCTTTGACCAGCAATGTGCAGATGGACGTTAAACCCGGCCTCACGCACACTCCTCAATATTTGAATGATCTCCGCTATTTTTTTGCTAGGCTCAAAGCGGCCGATAGTAACAAAACCATCTTCCCTTTTTTCAAAACTTAGGTCTCCAAAATCGTTATCTCCAAAAAAACATGCTACCGGAGGGTAAACAGTAACGGTAGAAATAGAATAAGCCGATTGCACTATCTTACCCGTCCAATTGGAATTTACCAGTGTAACATTTGTTTTCATGCGTTCAGCGTTATATCCACTTAAGAGCCGACCAAAACCTTCGTATAACCAGCGCACAGAAGAGGATCGGTGATACCAGGCATCAAAAAATTCAGCATCCCCAAGCCTGGCTACTTCTGCTCCCGCGAGCAAGGGAAAATGGACGTACTGGACTCCCCTGATGCCAAAATCCATTTCATTATAGGTGCTAAAGAAAAGCGAGAATTGTTCTTTGAGGCGTTTACACCACCTCATCATGTATTGTTGCCTTATTATAGTAAACCTTGATTTGTTCTTCTTGAGGAAGGGGGGTAAAGGTAAAACGCAGACGGACACATCTGTTTCGTACAAACTGGTGCCGTAAAAATTATCTAGTTCCTCCAGCTTGACATCGTCAAAAGTGAGGAAAGCTACGTCATATGACTTACTAAGTGCCTGTGCTGTCCATAAAGCCACTGCTTCCCCCCCTCCCCACCAAAAATGGGGATGAACAATAGCTATCTTTCTTTTCTTACCTCCCACATTCATCATTCACTGTACCCCTCTAAATTAAAGAACCAAAATTTAGTTAAGACTCAGAGCCAGTTTTTCACACTAAATTTAAGGCCTCTAATAGCCTCGCCTTGTAGCGCGACCACTCGTAGTTTTCCAGAAAATAAGCCCGTCCTTTTTTTCCAACCTCATTCCTCAAAACTAGATTGCCACGCAAGGTCTCCACAGCATCTACAAACTCACGATAGTTACGGTAAGCAAATCCGGCGCCTGATCGATTAACGTGCCCAGCCAGCACCGGGCAATAGCCGTTAACAACTACCGGAGTACCCATCATAAAGGCCTCCAAAACCACAATGGAAAGGGACTCGTAAGGACTGGGCAGAACAACTGCCAAAGCGCCAGCCATGAGCCGGAGCTTTTCCTCTTCGGAAACAAAGCCACAAAGCTCAATCCCTGCACTTTTCTCCACCTGCAGGTTCAGGCTTGCTCTGCCGATAAGCTTTAGTTTGAGCAGGCTCTCGGGGTGCTCAAGCTTGTAGCGGCTAAAGTAATCCAACAGAATATTTACCCCCTTAGCAGCATCAATACGTCCGGCATAAAGGAGGTAGTGCTTTTCACTGCCATGCTTCGTTTTGTGGCAGAGCGTACTTCCTTCGCTACCCGCATTCTGGTCGACCAAACCGTAACCCACCACTCGACCTTTTACTTCCCCCCAGAGCCGCCGCGCCAAATCAGCCTCTTCTTGTGTCGAAAATAAGAGGTTATACCGGGAGTACTTGCGCCATATGGAGAGATAGGCGTGGGCTTCGTCGTGCAGGGTGGGATGAAGGAAGACCCTTCCCGGATCACCGACACAGTCCACCCCGAAATAGGTGGTGGGGTATAGATAGGTAAAGAAAATCACGGCATCGTAAAGGGGCCAGTTATCCCGGAGGTACTGAAATAACCCGGAAGAAAAGGGCCCCTGCCACCGGATGAGTTCCTCCTGAAAGCTTACCGGCAGCCTCAAACAGCGCTCCTGCCAGCTTCTCTTCTGCAAAGGAGAAAGCTCAAAGAAGCGCTCGGGATTGATCCCGCCTAGGAAAATCCGGTTCAACTCGTGAAAATAGGGCGGCGTTTCAAAGTCGGGGTGAAAGCGCAGCACGCTCAGGCCGTCCTCAACACTTTCCCCTTCCCGGTAATATCTCGCCCAGGTGATGTGATCCCTCGCAGTGGAGGTCAAAATAGTTACTTCACAGGGCGCCTTTAGGACTCTGGCAAGGACGCCTGCATAAGTTTCTGCCCCGCCCTGAACCTCACCGCCAAACCGCTGAACCACTAAAGCCACTCGCTTCATGAGGAGTACACTCCTCCCAGAGCCCCGAGGAAGGCAGCCTCCAGAACCTGCCACGCAAAACGCCTATGGTAGTTATTTTTGCCATGACTTGCAAGGTGAAGCCGGTAATCAGGATTGGCCAAGAGCACCGCTACAGCCGTGGCAAAACGCTCATAATCCAGCTCTTCGAAGATAAGCTGGTTTTCCCCAGTTGTCTCTGACACCGCAGCCCGCCCCAGGGCCACCACCGGCACACCTACAGCCTGGGCTTCGATTATGGGTACACAGAAGCCCTCGTGTTCGCTGAGCGTTAAGAAGACGCTTGCAGCCATGTAAAAGGCCTTGAGCTGCGTTTGGCTGACCTTTCCCGGAAAGGTAACCAGGTCAAGAAGGCGGTTTGCCGCCAAATAATTCTCCACCTCGCGGTAATACTTCGCAAGCTGCGGGTTCCTGCCGCCTACCCAAATAAACCGAAACTTAGCGCTGTAAAGGTTCAGCAGAGAGCGGGCCACGCGGACAAAATGATGCAAGCCTTTGTTGGGGGCCTGCCTCCCAACAAAAAGAATTATGGGTCTGGCGTCAGCCAGAAGGCTTTCTAATGTTCTAATATCAGCCTGTAGAGAAAGTAACTCATCGGCTTGGTGAAAGGGAGCCACTACCAGGCATTTATCCGGAGGCGCCCCCTCGCTAATCAGCTCCTCACAGTTGTACCGAGAATCGGCAAGAAAATGGGTACAGAGCTTGATCAAACGCCTAGTCTGTTCTCTTCCGCGCTTTACCAGTTTTTCTAATTCCGCGCTGTAGCCGGCAAAAAACTGAGGCGGCGTTACATTGTGATAGCGCAAAAACCGGTAAGATCCCATATGCTGGTTAAGGAGCTTCTCCCCTGCCGGCCACTCAATTCCGTGGTGGTAAATTATTGCTTCCACATTTTTTACTTGATCCATGCTGGCCATAAGAGGAGCAAACTGGGGTTCGTAATACTCAGCGTAAAGGTATACCCTAGCTCCCCTTTGTCTGAGGAGTTTGTATTCCTCCAGCACATCGTTCCCTATGGCATCTCCTGAAGAAAGGCTCGGTAGCAGAATGGCTATAGAAGAGTTCTCAATCACTACCGCCACCCCACTACTGCGTAATCCTGGTACCCGAAAAGGAGATCGTTGAGCTTAGCAACGTTCAGATCATCACCCTGCAAGCACAGTGCCTCAGGCACAGGGGAGCTGAACCTGACCGCCACCCTTCTGAAACCCGCCGCCTCCAGCAAAAAGCGCAAGGTCGGAGCGGGGATGGGGCGCTGGTGGGTTAAATCGAGGTAGAAGTTTTGCAGCGCCGCCAGTGAATGCGGGTTCACCGTCTCCAGGATTATTACCCCGCCGGGCTTAAGCTTGACCAGGGCCGTCTGCACCAGGTGCCAGAGTTCCGAGGGTGCAAGGTGTTCAACTAACTGGAAGGCGGTAACGGCACAGAGACTCTCGTCTGGCAGAGATTGGAGATAAGAGATAGCCTCCGCCCTTTCCACCTCCAGGCCCTTTTCCTGGCAGCGGCTGATCATGGCCTCGTTCAAGTCCACCCCTTTGGCGGGGATGCCCGCCTCGCGGCAGAGCTCCAGAAACTCCCCTCTTCCCGCTCCCAGGTCCAGCAGGTAGCCGCCGCAAGCTTCGTGAGCTTTTTGCACGTCGGGTAGGTACGCCCGCTGCCTTTCTTTGATGAGTTCCTCCGGGCCGCGGAACTGCTGCTCGAAGGCATGGTACAGCCAGGTGGTGTCCGCGGGATCCTGAAGTGGGCGTAGTGCGTGACCTGGGCCTTCTTCTTCCTGCGGCACGGGCCATCTGCCCGTGCGCTGGTACTGCAGGGCCAGGGCCAGCTTGGCCCGCAGGAAGGCTGCTTCCGCCCGGTAGTCCTCCACCAAGCGGCGCAGGGAAGCAAGTTCTCGGAGCGTATCCTGGACCTGCTGCTTGGCCTCAATCACCTCGCGCTGCAAATCGGCCTTATCGGTGGCCACTTCGGTGAGAACCTGCTTGGTTTTGGCATCCCATTCCTGAAAGGCTTTTTCTAACAGCTCGATTTTCTGAGCGAGTTGTCGCTGTGTTTCTTGCAGTGCAGCGACGTTTTCCTCCAGCACCGGCCGCTGTGTCGCCCGGTCAGCTTCTTCCAGCCGCAAGGCGATCCTGTCCAGGCAGTCTAAAATTGCTATGTTGAAATTAGTTATCTGCTGGAAAAGGGGCTGGTAGAGCCAGTAGGTGCTTTTCCGTACCGCCCGCTTGAAGAAGGTAATGAAAGGGCTCCAGAAAGGGCGTAAGGAACGCACGGGGATGCGGTTCATATCCACCTGCGCTTTTTCTGCTGCCCGGTTCAGCGCCCACCGGATTTCCTCCATCACACCCTGGCCGTTAGCTCCAAGATCGGCTGCAGCGGAAAACCCTGAAGTAACTGTCCTCTTAGTTACCAGCAATTCTTCAATATCCCGTTTTATAGCTTGTATAACCGGATCCTCTCCCATTAAAAGCACACCTCCTCGGGGACAAAAACGATGTAACTAATTTTTCTTAAGGGTAATTTAATTCGACATCAAGCTGGCGTCACCAACTTCCCCTTCCACCAGTCCAGCAGGTCCGCCAGGGTCTGCTGGAAGGGAATCTCAGGCTGCCACCCAGTATCACAGCATATCTTTTCAGCCGAGCCTAACAGGAGCGGGATATCGGTCCTGCGCTGGAGTTTCGGTAAGGACTGTAGAGTAATTTTCACCCCGCCTATTGCGGCCAGGGTTTCAGCAATTTCCCTCACCGTATAGGCCCTGCCGCTACAGATGTTGTAAGCTTCACCGGGACGGCCTTTTTGCAGTAGCAGCCAGTACGCGCGCACCACATCCCGGACATCGGTGAAGTCCCGGGCGGCATCCAGGTTCCCGGCGGTGATCACCGGTTTGGTACGGCCCAGGGCCACTTCTGCCACTTCTTTAGCCAGCCGGGAGCAGACGTAATCGGTAGTCTGGGCGGGACCGGTATGGTTGAAGGGGCGTGCCCGGACGATATGTAGCCCCTGCGCGGCGCAGGCGCAAGCCGCCACGTCAGCGGCGGCTTTGCTTGCCGCATAGTGATTGACTGGCGTAAGCGGCATCTCTTCCCGGATAGGCTGCTTTTCCGGAGGCACCGCGCCGTAGGCGGCAGCCGAGCCAACATAAAGCACCCGGGCCTGTGGCGCGACTTCGCGTACCGCTTCGAATAGCTTCAAGGTGCCGTAAAAGTTGACCCGGTAGTAAACATCCGGGTCTCTGCCTGTAGTAACGGCAATGCCGGCGAGGTGATAAATCTCATCTGGGGCAAACTCATAGATTAGAGAGCGCAAAGCCCCTCTGTTACTTACGTCTACTTGTTTCACTTGGGCTTTTTCGAAGTTAATGTCGTCCAGCGGCAGGGTATGGTAAGTTGCCAGCACCTCGTAGCCTTTTCCCTTAAGAAACTCAACCATATGGCGACCTACAAAACCAGCCGCGCCGGTAATTATTGCCCGCATTCTTTCCTCACTCTTTCCAAATCGGCCTCGACCATTATTCGCACCAACTCTTTGAAGGTCGTGCGCGGCTGCCAGCCGAGCTTTTCCCTTGCCCTGGCAGCGTCGCCTACCAAGAGCTCTACGTCAGCCGGGCGGTAAAAGGCAGGATCTACCACCACGTAGTCCCGCCAGTCCAGGCCAACGCAGGTAAAGGCCGCTTCAGTGAATTCCCGGACGCTGTGGGTTTCGCCGGTAGCAATCACATAGTCATCAGGTTGGTCCGCTTGAAGCATAAGCCACATGGCCTCCACATATTCGGGGGCGTAGCCCCAGTCCCTTTTAGCTTCAAGATTACCCAGCCTCAGCTCCTTTGCCAACCCATGCTTTATGCGCGCTACCGTATAGGTTATTTTTCTGGTTACAAATTCCAGACCCCGTAAAGGAGATTCATGGTTAAAGAGGATACCTGAGCAGGCAAAAATGCCGTAGGCCTCCCGGTAGTTTACTGTCATCCAGTGGGCATAAAGTTTTGCCGCCGCATAGGGGCTGCGCGGGTAAAAGGGCGTTTTTTCATTCTGCGGCACAGCTTGCACTTTGCCGAACATTTCACTGGAGGACGCCTGATAAAACTTTATCTTGGGGTTGACAATGCGGATGGCCTCGAGCATCCTGGCCGATCCAAGTCCGGTAACTTCTCCCGTTGCCACCGGCTGGTCAAAGGACACGGCGACAAAGCTCTGTGCAGCCAGGTTGTATACCTCGTCCGGCTGCACTTTTTCCAATACCCGGATGATATTCCCGAGATCAAGGAGGTCTAACGGGACCAGCTCTACTTTATCAGTTATACCTAAATAGTCCAGGCGTTCTAAGTTTACGGTGCTGGAGCGGCGAAAGGCCCCGCAAACGCGGTATTCTTTCTTCAATAAAAATTGGGCTAGATATGCTCCATCCTGGCCGGTAATGCCGGTAATTAAAGCAGTTTTAGTCAATTTCTTTCCTCCGTTTCCTCTTCTTGCTATATTTTGTCTTTGGCTCATCTTTGTATAATTTCGTTAGCTTTGTATTAACTTTTTAAGCCTATAAGGCCGGCGCAGCAAATTTTTACACCGCCGCCCCGCCCACAAATTCCGCATACGCCCGGGCCACTTCCGCGGCCGAACCCTGCATCCTTACCTCCCCCCGGTCCAGCCACACGGCTACGTCACAAAGTTCCTCCACTTGCCCGGGCGAGTGGGTGACAAAGATGATAGTGGTTCCCCTTTTTTGTAGCTCCCTTATCTTGGCCAGGCACTTTTCCTGGAAGGCCAGATCTCCCACGGCCAACACCTCATCGATAAGGAGGATATCCGGGGCCACGTGCACGGCCACAGCAAACCCCAACCGCATGTACATCCCGGAAGAGTAGTTGCGCACGGGGTTATCGATAAAGTCGCCCAACTCGGCAAAGGCAATGATTTCCTCTAGTTTCTCCTTGGTCTGCTTGCGGGTTAATCCTAAAATGGAGGCGTTTAAAAATACGTTTTCCCTTCCGGTAAAGTCAGGGTGGAAGCCGGCACCGAGCTCAAGTAAAGTGGAGACCCGGCCGTTTACCTTCACTTCTCCTCTAGTAGGGTAAAGTATCCGGCTTATAATTTTAAGCAGGGTGCTTTTACCTGAGCCGTTACGGCCTATAAGCCCGACCGTGCTCCCCTTGGGTACTGTAAGGTTTACGCCTTTCAAGGCCCAGAAGTCTTCGGCCTTCTGCCTGCCCCAGAAGATAACGCGTTCCTTAAGGCTATAGGCTTTATCGTGGTAAAGGCGGAATTTTTTCCAGACATCCTTGACTTCAACTGCTACCAAGAGGGTCACTCCATGCCATGTTTCTTTTAAGGAGAATAATGCTTCTTAACGCCAGGTACCCCTGGCGCCCCTAATCCGGGCGGCTCTTGACATTTCCTGATACAATCTTTACATTATTCGCCAAAAGAGGTGGAATTCCTTTCTTTTTCGCACCCTTATTTTGAATCCCATACAGGTACCTGCTTAATTTTAATCATTGACAGGACGAAGTGTGTAACCGTGCAGCTCAATATCCGCAAGTTCGTCCACTCGCACCCGAACCTCCTGATCGCTGACCGCTTCATTCAATATAACGGACCGGCTCAGGAAAATGAGAAACGTCTGAAAACCCATGCCGAGTAGCACGTCGGCGAGTATCAGGGACTGCACATACCCCTGACCCTGAATGCTACGCTTAACATAGGACTGAATACTCTTCACCAGTCACGAGGGACGAAGATCCCTATTCATCCGGATGGGCACCGAAGTGATGGCCATGTTCTTCTGCCCGGCCTGGATGATGGTATCTTTACTTCTTTAAGGATACTAAGAAAAACCTCCCTGTCCTTAGCTTCAATGTATATGTGATAGAGTACACGACGGTATTCTCTCCTCAATGGTCTTGCCAGAGGGCTTTGTATCACATCAAGTAATGAAATGTTAAGATTCCAGACCGGACCCCGTTTGCCGATCCCTATTACCTCTCCCTACCAGCCTCAACCGGGGTCAGCTCGTAACCCTCCAATTGCACCCTATCTTGCGCACCGACGTAGACCCGCACCTCAAGGTCGTCCACCGGCGCTTCAAGCCTCACCAGGCCATCCGCAAGGACACCAGATATCCCCTCAGTCGTCACCGCAAGGGGGAATTTAGCGTGCTGGACTGTACCTTTTTGCGAGACAACGTCAACCCAGGCTGAGTCAACCGCAGAAGCAGAGCCTTTAACTACAAGGCGATACTCCCCGGCTTTCACTGGGCTATAGGGACCAAACAAGAGGAATCCGGCGCGACCATCGGAAACAAGCCGCCCCTCTTTGAGTATTCCCACCTGGGTGAGTGTATTGCTTTCGTCGAATCGAAAAACATGTATCTTTAAAATATCCCGCTCCAAATTATACAAGCTTGAACTTTGAACATATTTGCTAGAGAGTCTAACAATCGCGTAGTGCTCCCGCTCCTCGATATGCACATAACCAGATTTTGCCAATTCCCTGATAATCGATTCCAACTCCTGCTTGTACTTCAATGGAGCAGGCCACGCATGCGCCGCCCACAGCATGTCGATATAGGGCAACACGACTGTATCTGCTTCACGCCGTACGAGAAGAAGCAACACCCGGTTGGAGAAACCACTATTGACTCTCCCCATTTGGAAAGTTCGCATGGTCAAAGGCCAGTGTTTTCGTGCTTCGACCAGGTTCTTATCACCTCCAATATTGTAAGTACGAATGTTCAGGCGTGAAGCAAGATAGTTGACCAGGAAATCATTGCGGTAGGGAAGAAACGCCACCAATTCACCCTGATACAGCACTTTCTTCATGTCGTCAACAAGATCAGCATCGATGCGGAAAAACATCTCACGGTTATTAACTTTCTCTATCCACTGCTTTTCAGGTAGAGGCAGGTTTGACACGATCAGCAGCGACAGCAATGCAAAACCCCATACCTGAGCGCGCCTGTCCATGCGGGCAATCAGTAAGACGATCAACGCCCAGAAGCCGAATACCCCAAGAGCGCTCCAACGATACGCTGCCCGCATATTCTTAAAACCTGGAAGGTTCTCGGATAGCCAAGCACTGCCGGTCGGGGCGACCGCAAGCTCAGCAGGCATAAGTGGACCCATTTCATGTGGCTTGACCGAATTGACCTTGAGAGATGGACCCAGCGACATATAAAAGCCGAACAAAGCTACCAATAAGAAACCCGCTGCCAGCTTAGTCTTTCTCCTCGTACACCACCATGCCACAAGTCCAACAAGAATCACCGGAATTGAGAATGTGGTCATCCACACTGACGCATCGCCAAAAAACTCCCGGTCGGATCGAGGCATACTTAGTCCCAACGCATCCCATAACCAGTGCATCCCCTTGGTCGGGATGGCAAGGAAGGTCAGATCAACGCCCCAGCCACGGAAGAAGTCCAAGGGTGCTGGTTCAAATTGCGGTTTTCCGACATAGACGGCGTACAGCGCATAGGCCAGCCCCAATCCCACTACATGAAGCGGGAATGCAAACACTAGCAAATGGCGCCGCCTCTCGGCGAAACGTATAAACACATAAGCAGCCAACAAACTAGAGCCAACCGCAAACATCATGAAACTGTACCCGTCCATGAAGATAGCAATCAGACAGACGGCAACGTACAACGCGGCCGAACAGATAGCATCAACTCGGTCGGTTGGCAGAAGGGTGAATATCCGCAGGGCTGCCCAGAAATAGAACGACAATAACCCAATACCGAGTGACAACATGGAATAACACGCATGCGCCCAGACCACTGGCATGCTCATCCACAACACCGCTCCCACCGCTGCAAGCGGCGCGCGCAGACCAAACATCAAGCCGATGCGCCAGGCCCCGAAAAACGACACCGCCAGCCAAAGCGCTGCCATTGCTGCATAGGCATCCGCCGGATGCAAACCCGCTGCAATGAGGAAACCTGCTGGGTATAGGACGACCAAGCCGCAAAGGGCCGGTGCCGGGTCTGGTAAGCCAAAATTTTTCGCGTAAATAGAAAAAAGCGATTCATTCACGAACGACTGAGAATAGCCGGTCGCCGCCACTGCCTGGCCTAACGTTGGTACCGCGACGAATGGCACTGCACCGTGCAAAAACAGCACAAAAGCCAGCGCCAGCATGAAAACGGCAATTGCTTTCCAATTCGTTCTGGTTCTTTTAGCTTCCCACATGTAATATCCACCCCACAACTTCATTAGGGATGCAAACACAAAAACCCCACATCCCACAAAACTGTTATCAACCACCCAAGCACTACGCGAGCAGTAAATCAGATTCCGTAATCCTGCCACCAAGCAAAAACAGCAACACCAGTTCCCGCACTCACATACCCACCGTGCACCTGGGGTGATAAGACCCGCAAGCCAGGCAACCAGGTAAGCCCCGCAGGCAATATAGCCGTATCGATGGCTTGCGGTGCGACCAGCACCATAGTGCCAACAAACACGCAGCCTGATACAGCCAGAAACACCGCCTGCCAGCCTATCGCCCGCACCACTTCCGGGCCAAGCCAGCGCAGTCGGCTCTTGTCCTCGATGCTACCCCAGACCTCACAGTGGCACTCGATGATCTCTACATCTTTCTGGATGAACCCCCGGCGAGATATACACCCTAGATTTACCCCCGTCGTAGGTTCCCCAATGTACGATTTGCATGCCAGTGCCTGCTCTCATTGTCTGACCTCCCGTACCCGCGATACTTGCCACCCAAGTAGTCCGAGAGCGAAGGCCAGACCGTCCCCCAAGGTCGTGGCCACACGCAGGGTGAGGCTGAGCCCGACGGCGACGCCACTGCCATAAAGTGACGAAAGCAACAGTACCAACACGGACTCCCGCACGCCCAGTCCCGCCGGCGCACCGGGCGTCAGGTAACCGGCGATCCAGGAGACGGCAAAGAGGCTGGTGAGCACCAAAATGCGGCTTTCGGTTTGGCCGAAAAGAAAGCGTGCTTGCACGTCGAGCACGATGCCCACGAGCAGGAAACAGAGTAGGAAGAGCCCTATTACCTTGACCAGGGTACCCAAGGTCGGTACGACGAGGCGCTCGCCTCCGGTAAACCGGCTGCCCAACGAGGGAAAGAAACCGTTGATCAAGCGTATTGCCACCCAAGGCAGGAACAGGGTTGCCAGAAACAACAAGGCTATGCTGATTATTCGCACGCCGGGCAGTTTCCCAGGTTCGATAAGATACAGGAGGGAAAACAGGGTCAACCCAGCACCAACGGCGACTCCCCAAGAGATTTCCTGAAACATGGTTTGTACCGTTGCGGACGTAGGAATTCCCACTTCCCGAGCCATGAACACCCGACCGAAATGTTGGCCTACATTGCCGGGGAGATATTTTGCGAACTGCCCGACGGAGTAGATGACCTGGATACGTTGCCAAGCTGTATTCACACCAAGACTACGCAGCAGTACCTGCCAGATGACCCCACCCAGTCCGACGCATAGCGCAGAGAGGAAGGTCGTGAACAGGAGCACGAGCAGTGTGTGCGCGCTCCATCCGAGCGCAGGGATGCGGTGAAACTGCTCAATGAAGTAACGGATAAAGAAACCTGTGGCCAACAGGGTCAGCGGGATGCCAAGCTTTTTCAGGGAGATACGCATGTCCGCTGCTCCTTATTGGGCGAATCAGCCCGAGGCTTCCGGGCGACAAAGATGAGGGTAGGCATCCAGAATGAGAATATCTTCCAGAAAGCCTTGGGCAATCGCGTTATGAGTTTCGCCAAGGCACTTTTATACTCAATTTCGCCGACAAGTCTGATCGCGTCAAGGGTGGCTTCGGTGACATTGAAACCTTGCGAAGCCAGCAGGTTCAGGGCCTGAGTTCGTGAGAGCGGACGGCAGTCGTAGCGGGTTCCCCGCCTAGTGAGCCGCATATAAGCGGACGCAAGCGGAATGGGCAGCCAACTCAGAAAAGGAAGTTTGTAGTGCGGTTCGATTAGGCGCCAGCGGTTTGGCACCGCGAAATAGAGTACTCCTCCAGGTTCCAGGCAGCGGTAGATTTCGCGTACGTGCTCCATTTGCGCCATACTCCCCCCAACATGTTCTACGACGTGATTTGAGATAATGAAATCGAATGCAGCATCTGGGTATGGCAGACGCGTGCCTTGCACTAGCTGAAATTGAAACCCTTCTTTCACTTGTCGTTGATCAGTTATGTCCACAGCATAGGTCCCTGATGGGCCGTAACCCAATCTGGAAAAATATGCAGCTATGTAACCGGAGCCAGTTCCTATGTCCAGCATAGCACGCATACCAAGATGAGCATAAAGTCTGACAAGAGCTTCAATTTTCTTAGCTTTTTTCTCACGTGATTCCCTATCGAGTATGGCATGGGAAGAGGGCAGTGCGCCATTCATTTCTTTTCTCCTGCGTGCGCTTCATAGGCAGCCAGCGTTTCGCGAGCGACTCGCTCCCATGAGAAGTCGCGTATAACCGTTTCATGGGCAACGGCGATAAAGGCGCGACGTTGCTCCACACTCCATCCAGCAATCTCGGTAATTTTCTTCACCCAAGCATCGGCATTACCTGGGGGCAAGAGAAATCCCGTTCTGCCGTCGACAACCGCATCAACGATGCCATCAATACCGCTGACGAGCAATACACCACCGTCCGCCGCCGCTTCCAGCGCTGTGAGGCCAAAACCCTCAAAGTCAAGACCACCGGTATCCACGTTTGGCATAATTACGACCAATGCCTTACGGCGAAGGTGAACCAAATCTTTATTGGAAACCACTCCAAGGAACTCAACACGCGGGTCACTGGTAATGGCCTCCCATTCCGTTCTATCCCAGCAAGTCCCAGCAATTTTCAAGGTTATGTCCTGGTCAAGTCGTGGTAGCACATTACGAATGAACCAGCTAACACCCTTACGCCGTACAAGACGCCCTACAAAAAGCACATATCGGTCAGGGTTGACATCCATAACCTCCCCAACAGGCACTGAGCGCACGCCAAGGGGCACTACCACGACATCAGAAAAACCAGCCCCCCTGCAAAGTGCTGCAGTTGCGTGAGAAATGGCTATAATTCGAAGAAAGTGACGGCAGAACCGAACGCATACGGCTAGGTAGAGACGATAGATGCGAGGCAACAAGCCTTTACGTAGACCATAGACTATATCAAGGCCATAAGCGGTAGCAATTATACGAGCATGTGGCTGAAAGATCCGCGCAATAAGTGCAAGCGGCCAGAGCACAAGATCTCCAATATGAACAACATCAACACGCCGTCCGATGGCGATCAACGCCGTCGCCGAGAGGAAAAACCTAAAAAGTGCTAGTATCGAAGGCGGCTGACCATCGGAGCGTCCTGGCAGAGATTTCACTAATAGATCAGTGTGTTGCTTGAGTTCGTTAACGAGCTCAACCGAATAGGTCTCCATACCGCCCACAGCCGGAGGCCATTTCCGCGTGATGAAAATAACACGTAATTTTTTCTTATTTTTGCTAACGGGACTTTTCATTGAATTAATCTTCCCATTCAAACTAGCAGCACTGACTTTGGCTAACGACTTTATGGGATTACGTGACCCGTATTTGTCATAACAGTTACCCACCTCCACGCCTTTTTCGGTATGACCACCAGAGATTTTCATGAGAAATCCTCCGTTCGTCGAAACACGGCCAGCTTGTTGGCACCAAACAGAAAACTCTTGTACACGGCAAGCTTTAAGCTGCATTCCATATCTGCCAGCGCCCCGGATCTGCAGCCCACATCCAGAACTCTGCCCCTTTACATACGGTCGGACCGCCTTTAACCGTTGCGAACGAAGTAAAGACGACAACAGCCCCTCTGTCCCTTGATCAGCCACGTTTACCCTCCTTGTTGAAAAAACTGTTGTTTTCACTCAAAATATGCTTTACCGTATAGCGAATATCCTCAAGCAGCTTCCTGTTTGCCGCCAGGAGATCGGCCACGAAAGCCACCAGAAACGTTTGAAATCCCATGCCGAGCAGCACCCCCGCCAGAATAACGGATTGAACGTGTCCTTCTCCTCGTCCGGTGAAGTAGTAATACAAGTAACGCAACCCAAGCAAAAAGCCCGCACCGGTTAATATTAGGCCCAGGCTCGCGAAAAAACGAAACGGCCGGTAAATGATAAAGATGCGCACCATTGTCACGATAGAACGCTCAATATAAGATGGAATACTTTTAATGAGCCGAGAAGGCCGCAGGTCCTTATTTACACGTACCGGTACAGACATGATGGCCATGTTTTTCTGACCGGCCTGGATTATGGTTTCTAGCGTGTAGGTATAGTCGCTGAATACCATCAGGCGCTGCGCTGCATCCCGACTTATGGCGCGAAAGCCGCTGGGTGCATCCGGAACGTCGGTGCGGCTGACAATTCGTACCACCCAACTCCCCAACTTTTGAAGCATTTTCTTGACGGGTGAAAAGTGCTCAATAGCATCTATGGGGCGGGCTCCGACGACAATATCGGCCCTCCCTTCCAAAATGGGAGCCACCAAAGCGGGGATGTCGTCTGCATTGTACTGATTATCTGCATCGGTATTCACGATCACATCGGCGCCGAGGCGCAAGCATGCTTCCAGGCCTGTCATGAAGGCCCGCGCCAGCCCCTGGTTACACGTATGGCAAACAATATGGTCTACCCCGTTCTCCTTCGCAATTCTCACGGTATCATCCCGGCTGCCGTCGTCAATAATCAGCCACTCAACGGTATCAAATCCCGGCACCTTACGCGGCAATGCGGCGAGTGTGATGGGAAGTGTTTCTGCCTCGTTGTAGCATGGGATTTGAATAATGAGCTTCATTTCTCCTTCCCCCATCGGACAGCAGCGCGCCGTTGCGATGCTGTGTCTGTTTGATTAAGCCCACCGGCCTATTCCCATATAAGTCCAGCCCGCTCGCCTGGCTTCTTCAGGGTCGAACAGGTTGCGCCCGTCTAGCAGAACCGGGGTGCACATCGTTCCCGCCAGGCGTGCGAGGTCCAGGTGCCGGTACTCGGGCCATTCGGTGGCCAGCACCAGGGCTTCGGCGCCTGAGACCAGGGCGTAAGGGTCCCGGAAAAACTCCACCTCCAATCCTTCTAAAGCCCGCCGCGCGTTGTCCATGGCTACCGGGTCGTGCACCCGCACGTGGGCGCCCCGCTCGACCAGAATCCTCACTACATCCAGGGCGGGAGACTCCCGCACATCGTCAGTGCCGGGCTTGAAGGCCAGGCCCAGCACCCCTATTACCCTGCCCCGCACTCCCTTCAGGGTTTCCTGGAGTTTTTCTACAATCCTGTACCTCTGCCGGGAGTTTACCTCCCGGGAAGCCGACACGATGGGCATGGTGTAGGCGTGCTCCTCCGCCATGGCGAGGAGAGCCGCGGTGTCCTTTGGGAAGCAGCTTCCTCCCCATCCCAGTCCTGCGGCGAGAAAACCGGATCCGATGCGTGGGTCAAGCCCCATACCCCGTGCCACTTCTGTCACGTCAGCGCCTACCTTTTCGCACAAGCCGGCGATTTCGTTAATGAAGCTTATCTTGAGGGCCAGGAAAGCGTTGGAGGCATATTTAATCATTTCCGCACTGGTAGGATCGGTGCTCACCAGGGGTGGCAAACTGTAACCTTCAGGACGGGGCAAAAAGGGAGGAGGGTCAAAGGTCTGCTCCAGTATCCGCTGGTAAAGCCGCCGCAGCATATCTACGCCTTCCGGTTGTTCCGCCCCCACCACGATGCGGTCGGGGTAAAATGTGCAATGGAGGGCCCTGCCCTCCCGCAGGAACTCGGGGTTGGAAACCACAAGGATGGTCGTCTTGTCTCCCACACCCCTGGCCTCCAGGACCCGCCTTACCACCTGGGATACCCGGCGGTTGGTACCGACAGGCACGGTGGACTTTACTGCCAGGCAGTGAAGTCGGCCTTTTTTCAGGCCCTCGGCCACTTCCCGGGCGGCAGCCTCCACGTACTGCGTGTCCGCCTCCCCGTTAGATTTGGCCGGTGTGCCCACCGCCACTAAAATTACTTCTGCGTCTTTTACAGCCTCCTGAATTCGGTGGGCAAAGTTGAGGTTTCTTCCGGCCAGCGACATCAATTCTTCCAGACCCTGCTCGTGGACGGGGCTCTTCCCCCTGCAGAGGAGTTCCAGCTTGGCAGGGTCTTTGTCCACGCAGGTGACCCGGTGCCCCAGATAGGCCAAGGCAGCACCGGTGGTGAGGCCAACATATCCGGTTCCAATAACTGTTACATTCATGGCACGGCTTACCTCTATTCCTGCTCTTTATGTCTTTGTATAACCAAGTAATGCCTTCGTCATTAAAACAACTTTCTTTACCCTACGGTCCCCACAATTTCCCTGTAAGCCTGCGCTACTTCTTTGGCCTCCCCTTGATTTTTTATTGCTCCTTCTTCCAGCCACACCGCCAGGTTGCACAGTTCATCCACCTGCTTTGGCGCGTGGGTGACGAAGATGATGGTCTTCCCCTGCCCCTGCAGTTCCCGGATGCGGGCCAGGCATGTGAGGTTTATGTTTGGCATGCCCTCCGCTTTAAATTTCTTCGGCTATGTTGCGCTGCAGCCGGCTGAAGAAAATCAGGCTCAGCGTCAAAAGAACTGCCAGGCCCGCGGCTAGGTAGCCCAGGGACGTCCAGTCGGGCCAGCGGCCGTAAAAGAAAATGGCCCGGTAGGCTTCCATCAGGGGGGTGGCGGGATTGAGGTTGAAGAAGGGTTTCACTTTCGCCGGTATTATGTCCACCGGGTAGAGCACGGGGGTGAGGAAAAACCACACGGTCATCAAAATACCCACGATGTGCTCCAGGTCCCGGAAGTAAACGTTGGTCACCGAAACACAGAGGGCCAGGGAAGTCACCAGCATGGTTTCCACCAGCAGCACTGCCGGGAAGGCCAGGAGCGCTGCGGTGAGCTTAATTTTGAAGGCCAGAAGGGCCGGAACGAGGATTAAAAGGCTTAACAGGTAGTTGACCAGGTTGGCCAGGACCACCGAGAGGGGCAGGACCTCCCGGGGGAAGTAGATTTTTTTAATCAGGGCGCCGTTCTGCACCAGGCTGGTCGCCCCCTGGAGGACTGAGACCGAAAGATAGTTCCAGGGTAAAAGAGCCACAAAAAGAAACATGGCGTAGTTTTCAATTTGAGCCCGCATGACAAAAGAAAATACGACGTTATAAACAACCAGCATCAAAAGAGGATTGAAGAATGTCCACAAAAAACCGAGCACCGATCCTTTGTAGCGTGCCCGGAGCTCTTTGGCCACCAGATTTTTGAGCATTTCCCTGTAGGCGTAAATCTCTTTGATCTGCTCACACATATTATTGCACCTGCTTGATTTATCCCTGCAAGGCCGGAACCGCCTTCAACTGCTGGAAAATCGCTTCCAAACTTTTGTTTATCTGCCCGGCTTCCTTCACCAGCTTTTTCGCTTCCTCTGTTTTACCCTGCTTTTCTCTCACCAGGGCCAGCCAGAGGGATGCTTCTCCTTTCAACTGATTATCCTGCATTGCGGCCTGCAGGCTTTTTTCCGCTCCCGGCAGGTCGCCCAGCAGGTACCGGGCCTGCCCCATCCCCAGGTGCACTCCGGGCGTAACAGAGAGCATGGGGGCGTCTACCCAGAGCTTCTTCTCCTCTTCCCCCAGCCCCGCCACCCGGGCCTGGATCATCTCCGGCACCTTCAGGGCTTCTTCCAGGTGCCGGCGGGCGGCATCCCTGTTGCTTGCCTGCAG
Organism: Desulfofundulus thermosubterraneus DSM 16057; assembly: GCF_900142025.1. Taxonomy (GTDB): domain Bacteria; phylum Bacillota; class Desulfotomaculia; order Desulfotomaculales; family Desulfovirgulaceae; genus Desulfofundulus; species Desulfofundulus thermosubterraneus. The sequence continues at coordinate 41,673 of NZ_FQZM01000017.1, forward strand.
TTCACCCCTGCCGGCGGCTGCACAGGTGGCGGCCAGGGTTTCGTACCAGGCGATCTGATACGGTGCCAGTTCCACTGCCCGGCGGGCGTAAGCCACGGCGTCGGTATACCTGCCGGCGGCCAGGGAGGCCCGGGCCAGGTCGGCCTGGCGGCCGGCGCTGTAACGGCTTAAGGCGGCGGCCCGGCGGGCTTCCTCCAGGGCCTGCCGGGGCCTGCCCATACTGAGGTAAATGCGCATCAGGACGGTATGGTAGTCGGCGTTGAGGGGACTATATGCCGCTGCCTTTTGCATGGCGGCCAGGCCCTGCTGGACGTTTCCCTGCTGCAGGTATTCAGTTGCCTGACGGGCGTAGCTGTTGGCCGAGGCCAGAAAAAAGGCAAAAAGGAACACCATCGCGGCAGTAATAGATGCCGTAACCAGGATCGCCGGGCGAGATTGGTTCCGTACAGGCCTGGTCTTAGTCACCCCCGGCTCAGGGGGATTTGTTACAGGTAAGCTCTCGTTTTTTAGTTCTTTTTTGTGCCTGCTTTTCTTTCCCAATGTTCACCATTCCCGTTTATGATTCAATTTTGTTATCGCTTAACGCCCGGGTGCAGGCGAAAAGTGCCCACAGGACCAGGGTGAGGGCGGACAGGGACAGGTCGAAGTCAGCTGCTGCGTGCAGGCCCACGGCCAGGGCTCCGGCGGTCATGGCCCAGGCCATGGCCCGGCGGGTACTGCCGGCGGGCGCTCTCCAGTACGCCCGGTGGGCGGCCCACAGGAAGTAGGCCCAGATGCCCAGCATCACAAGCAGTCCCACCATGCCGGTCTCCACGGCCACCTGGAAGTAGTGGCTGTGCACTTCGTTGGAGTTGTACAGGTAACCCTGGTAGGCCCGGTAGGCCTCTTCCCAGCCGCCGCCCCCCCAGCCCAGAACGGGGCGGTCTTTAATCATGGCCACTGCATCCCGGACGAAATAGGTGCGTTCAAAGGCGTTGCGCAGGTAGGTAAAGCTTGTCACCTTCTCCAGTGCCTGGGGGTGTGTGGTCAACACCGCCGTGCCTGCAATCAAACAGGCCAGTATCATGGAGGCTAAAGCCATATTCACCCGTTTTTTATCTTCCAGCCACGGGGATAAAGAGCGTTTTCCGGCAAAGGCGTAAACCCACTGCCCGGCCAGCACCAGGGCCAGCCCACCTAAGATCCAGAGCCAGGCCGTTCCCACCTGCTTGGCCATGGCCGCCGCAATGAACTTATGGGATGCAATATAACCAAGGCCGCCCACATACAGCGCGTGCAGCAGTACGGGCAGGCGCTTTTGCCAGTGCAGCCCGATCAGGTAGAGCACGAACACCGCTCCGGTGATGAGCAGGCCGCCGCGGGATCTGGTGCCGAAGAACACGGCCAGGATGATAAAGTTGGCCGCGGCGTAAAAATACCTGTACGGCCGGCATTCCAGGAGGCGCCGGGGCAGGGTTTTGAGCAGCGCCCGGTCGGTGATGGTTTCACCCACGGTGCGGGAACCATAATGCGACCAGAAGAATAGCCCCAGGAAGCCCGCCAGGGCCAGGTAGCTGGCCAGGGCGTTGGGGTACTGGAAGGTGGAATAAATGCGCCCGTTTAGGAAACCGTCCTTTATATATACCAAGCCGGTGGCCGTGAAGAGCCCGGCCAGCGCCGCACCGGCGGCGGCCAGATAAATGACATGCAGCAGCCGGCCGGCGTCTTCTTCCCGCTCCACCACCTGAGCGACCACCCAGTAGGCCAGGAAATACAGGACGTTCTTAACGATCTCGTCCACCGCCAGGCCGTAGTTGACCGCACCAAAGGCGGCAATAATGTACACCAGCGGCAGGGCCAGGGTGAAATAGTCCAGGGGATGCGATAAAAAGCTGTAATCCCGCCGACCGTGCTTCCAGAGCCAGGTGAACCAGAAGACCACCGCCGCGCCCATCAGGGCCAGTTCCTGCTCGGGGGGAAAGAAGAGCCCCCGGAAAAAGGGTGGGAAAAAGAGCAGCGCTGCCAGTCCCCAGAAGGCGACCTGGTAGGTCCAGGGGCGGGCAGCAGCCGCGGCCTCCACTGATTCCCCTGTCCGGGCCGCCCGGGGGGCGGTAGCAGTTGCTTTGGCCATGGGTCTAACTCCTTCTGTGTTATAAAGTTTTGTCGGGATACTTTAATGCACAGATTACACCATTCTACAATAATTCCATGATTCCTGCATCTAACTCCTTTTTTGTTGTAAAATCCTCCTGCAAAAAAATACATTCGATCCGTTTACTTTTAAGGCGGGGTTTCTACCCGCCTTGGTTAATCAATATCGCGTTCCCAGCTGTTCCACCCGCTCTTCCGGGCTGATGATGCTGGTGATGCGCACACCGAAGTTCTCGTTTACCACCACCACTTCCCCCCGGGCCACCAGAGTGCCGTTAACCAGCACCTCCACCGGCTCATCCACCAGGGAAGAAAGTTCCACAATGGCTCCCGGAGTTAGATTCAGTACCTCTTTAATTGGCCGCCGGGTGCGGCCCAAGACTACACTGACCTTTAAGGGGATGTCCAGCAACAGCTCCAGCTTACGCTGTTCCTCTTCGCTCAAGGTGCCAAAAGCACGCCTTTCGCCGCTACTTGCCGGGGGTGGTTCCGCCCGGGCAGCTGCCGGCTGGGGTTCTGGTTTCGGAGCGGCCTCCTGCTCCCCGGCTGCCGGTTCCGGAGGGGGAGCTGTCGTTTCCGCCACCAACTGCCCCAAAAGCATGGCGGCCTCCTCTTTGGCCGTCTCCAGACTCATGATCTGCATGATCTCCGTATCCACCAGATCGCCGATGGTCATCTTGAAGGAAACCACGACAATGGGGTCTTCGGTGGGCAGCCGGTAACCGACCCCTCCTTCGGACACCTCCAGCACCGTGGTCTGGGGTGGGGAGATGTTGATGGTACGGCGGAAGATGGTGGCCAGAGAGGTGGAGGCCGTGCCGATCATCTGGTTCATGGCTTCCGATGCGGCTGAAAGCTCCAGTTCGGAAATCTGCTCGGCCACGTTGGTGCCGTCGCCGCCCATCATCAAATCGGCCATGACCATGGCGTCCTTTAACTGGATGATGAGTACGTTGAACCCCTTGAGCCCTTCCTTAAACTCCACCTGAATGATTACATAGGGCACTTTGAAACTGGAAAAAAACTCCTCCTGGGTGCAGGTTAATACCCGGGGACTGGTAATGGTTACTTTTTGGTTCAACAGCTCCGACAGGGTGGTTGCTGCCGACCCCATGGAAATGTTGCCGATCTCCCCCAGGGCGTCCCTTTCCTCCGGGGTCAGGTTCACCGCCGGACTGCAGCCTGTGGTGGGCGCTTCACTCTCTGCATGGCTGGTGCCTGCAGGTCCCCCCGCTGCCAGTTCCGGATTTTCCCCGGGGGCGGCTGCCGGGACCTCCACTTCCAGGGCAGGCGCAGCTGTGGCCGCCACCTCGTCCGCCGCTTCCGGCGCAGGTTCTCCGGCAGCGGCCTTTAACAGAGCGTCTATTTCTTCCTGACTTAAAAACTGACTATTATCGGACACCATTCATTTCCTCCCCGCTGAGCGATACCACCTGCACCGCCAGGTTTTGCCCCACCCGACCGGCCTGCACGCCAAATTTACGTTCCCCTTCCACGTAAAGGTCCAGGTCCTGGTTTACATGACGGTTTAACACCAGCACGTCACCTTCCTGCAGTTGCAGCAATTCATGTACGGTGATTTCCGTTTCTCCCAGGACTACCTGCAATTCCACCCGGGAAAACCCAAGCCAGTGGCTCAGCCGCTCCAGATCCTCGGGGCGGGGGCCCCCCACCTGGCGGCTGAACTGCTGGCGGACCGAAAGCCGGGATATCACCGGCTCCATCAATATGTACGGCAGGCAGAGATTGATAAAGCCCCGTTCTTCCTCGTTAATGGCTACGGCAAAGGTAATGAGGGCTACCACTTCGTTGGGTGAGTACAGCTGTTGCATGCGGGGATTGGATTCGATGGCTTCGACCCGGGGCTCTACGGTATAAAAATCATGCCAGGCAAGGGCCAGGTGCTCTAAAATGCGTTCCACCAGCCGTCTTACCACGGTCAGCTCAATGTCCGTCAGTTCCCTCATCTGAACGGTGGAAGTACCCGGTCCCCCAAAAAGCAGGTCCAGCATCGGAAAAACCACCTGGGTGTTGATTTCCATCAAGGCCGAGCCTTCCAGGGGCTTTAAACCAAAGACGGCCAGGGCTGTGGGACTGGGAATGGAACGGATAAATTCTTCGTAAATCATTTGCCCCACCGAGGCCATTTCCACGTTGACCGCCGTCCGCAGGTAACCGGAAAGAAAGCTGGACAAAAGCCGGGCAAAATGCTGGTGCAACATTTCCAGGGTGCGCAGGTGTTCTTTGGAAAACTTGTTCGGCCGGCGGAAGTCGTAAGGTTTAATCGGAGGAGCCGGAGGCTTTTTTACCTCCTCCAGGCTCAGCTCGCCGGAAGTAAGGGCCGCCAGAAGGGAATCTATTTCCCCCTGGCTCAGGACTTCCTGCATTCAATGTGCCCCCTTTTGTATTACTTGCGGGAGCGGGCCAATACCCGCTCAATGGCCTGCAGGAGACGGTCCTGCTGGAAGGGTTTGACGATGAAGTCCCTGGCCCCGGCCTGGATGGCGTCCATGACCATGGCCTGCTGGCCCATGGCACTGACCATGACGATGCTGGCGTTGGGATCAATGGCTCTAATGGCCTTAACCGCCTCAATACCGTCCATCTCGGGCATGGTGATGTCCATGGTGACAATATCGGGCTTTAATTCGGCGTACATCTCAACGGCCTGCTTGCCGTTTTCGGCTTCCCCCGCCACTTCGTAGCCGTTTTTGGTGACGATGTTTTTAATCATCATACGCATGAAGGCGGCGTCATCAACAACCAGGATCCTTTTACCCATGCTGTTTCCCCCTCACATATATTGAGCGCTCTACCCTTCGTTGAAACCGAGAGCGGCCATCAAACGGTCTATGGCACCCGGTTCGGTGAGCAGGAAAAAATGTCCTTTGATCAATGTTTCATCCTCATGGAATAGTTCGGTTTCAATAACCAGCACCTGTTCTTCCACTCTGCCGGCGGCCACCATCAGGGAAGTTAGCACCGCCCCCAGCATGTCGAAGGCAAACAGCGGCACGGTGGTAATCATGTTCAAACCCGTCATCATGCTGATGGCGCTGACAAAGGAACCCGTAAGCACATTGCCGATTTCCTTTATTGCCGACTGGGCCAATTCGTCCAGTTCCTCGGTGGTTCCCACCGGCAGCCCCATGAGCATATCCACCAGGTGGAGGGTGCTTTCCCCGTCAAAAATATATAAGACTATTCCCGGCGCATCGCCCAGCACCCGCAGGCTCACGCATCCCACCAGCTCCTCGTAGCCCCCCACCAGTTCAATCATTTCTTCAAAGGGCAGAAAGCTGCTGCGGGGCACGCGCATGTTCACCCGCCGGTTAATTAGCTGGGCGAGGGAAGTTACGGCGTTGCCCAGCCCGATATTGCCAACTTCTTTAAGGGCGTCCAGTTCCACCGGTGAAAGATGCCTGTAGCTCAAAAGCCCCCCCCCTTTGCCTCCCGCTTGCGGTAAAAACAGGTGCGCAATTTTTCCAGCCCCAGTTCCTGATAATTAAAGATCATCTCGCTTCCTCCAATAAACAGTACCCCTCCCGGGGCCAGGGCCCGGGCAAGTTTCTCGTTCAGCCTGTCCTGGGCTTCCCGGGTGAAATAAATGGTTACGTTGCGGCACAGGATCAGGTCGTAACCCTGACCAAAAGGATCGTTCAGCAGGTCGTGGCGCCGGAAGGCCACCCGCCGGCGAAATTTTTCATTTATGACGTACAGACCGTCTTCCCGGTCAAAAAACCGGGCCAGCCGCTGCGGGCTAACGTTGCGTACAACCTCGGGAGGATACCGGCCTTCTTTTGCTTTGACCAGGATGTTTTGATCTATGTCCGTAGCCTCCAGGTGGTGCAGGTGCCCCGGGGTAAGCTCTTCCAGGATGATGGCCACCGAGTACGGTTCGGCACCCGCTGCGCAGCCGGCGCTCCATATTTTTAACGTTCTTTTTTCTTTTAAAAGGGCCGGTAGAATAATGCTCTCCAGCTCCCGGAACCTTTCCGGGTCCCGGAAAAACTCCGATACGTTTATGGTCAGGTAGTCCAGAAAGGATTGGTAAGCCCAGGGGTCATCCTTTAGTTTTTGGAATAATGCTCCATAACCGGCAAGCTGTTGCCGCACCAGGTAGGCATCCAGCCGCCTTTTGAGCTGGGTTTCCTTGTAGCTGTTCAGGTCCAGGCGAAAGTGCTGGCGCATCATTTCTTTGAACCGGGTAAAATCCATGGTCAAATCACCTTCAATTTGCTCCCCAGCATGCGGATACTTACCTGGCCATTGCTGGTGTCGAAAATCATGGTCCGTCCGCGGTTGCCTCCCACCTCTTCGGCCAGGATGGGAATACCTGCTTCCTTTAACAGCGCCCGGGCCTTTTCCACGTTGCGCTGTCCGATATTCAGGATCATTTTGTTGTCCAGACCCGAGAACATCTGGGCTCCTCCCACCAGCTTGGCCTGGAGGCGGTTCAGATGGGCGCCGTTTTTTCTCATCTCGTCAATCAATAGTGGAATGCCCAGGTCGGCAAATTTAGCCGGCTTGGTAACGTTGTTGAACTGGGTGCTGTCGGGAAGCATCAGGTGCAAAAGCCCGCCCAGTTTAAGCACGGGATCGTAAAGGCTGACCCCCACGCAGGAGCCCAGGCCCAGGGTAATCAGCCGGGCCGGCTCCCTGCCAATCTTGTAATCGGCTATACCTACCTGTATTTCCACAGGGTTGTTACCAACCTTGGCCGGCTCCATTCCATTCCTCCTTTTGGGGCTGCCTGCCGGGGTTTTTCGTCTGTCCCCGGCCAGTACCGGTTTTACTTGCGCAGGTTGTTGGCCATACTCCACATTTCATCGGCCGAGCTGATTACCCGTAAATCCATCTGGTAGGCGCGCTGGGCTTCGATAAGTCCGGTTAACTCGGTGGTCAGGTCTGCGTTGGAGGCCTCCAAACAGCCCTGGATTAAAGTACCCGCGCTGCCGGTTCCCGGATAATATTCCGCTGCTTCGCCACTGGCTGCCGTGGCCAGGTAGAGGTTTTCCCCCCGGGCGGCAAGACCCGCCGGATTGGTAAAGGAGTAAAGGGCGAGCCGGCCCACCTCTTCCTGTTGCCGATCACTGTTTATTATCGTCACCCGCCCGTCGGAATGAAGGGTGACGGACTGATATCCGGGGGGCAAAATTATTTCCGGTTCCAGGGGATAGCCCTGCAGGGTGACCAGGCGGCCGTCCGTATCCACGGTCAGCCTGCCGGCTCTGGTGTAGGCGTATTCGCCGCCGGGAAGAAGCACCCGGAGAAAACCTTCGCCCTGGATGGCCACATCAAGCGGCCGGTTGGTACGGACCAAGCCGCCGGGGCGAAAGTCCCGGGAAACGGCGGCCACCCGCACACCACTTCCCTCCGGGGGCGTGGGGCCGGGGGTGTTTGCTCCCGGCGGGGTCAACCTTTCGGCGGGTATACCTTCCCGGCCCATTTCCTGGTAGAGCAGGTCGGCAAAACTGACCCCCTGCTTTTTGTAGCCGTATGTGTTTATGTTGGCCAGATTGTTGGCGCAGGTATCCAGGCGGATCTGCTGGGCAGTTAGCCCCGCAGCACCGGTCGAAAGGGCTCGCAGCATGGGATCACCTCATTAAGATATGTTTTGTTGCCCGGGCGGCAGGTCGTTTCTATGTGAAGGAAAGGCGTTACCGCAGCGCTCCCACCCGGTTGACCGCCAGATCCAGAAGCTGGTCCTGGGCCTGCAGGATGCGCTGGTTGGCCTCGTAGGAACGGATGGCACTGACCAGCTGCACCATGGAAGCAGCGGGGTCCACATTGGCTCCTTCGAGATAGCCCTGGCACACTTCGGGATTGACCGCCGGCTGGGCGCTGCCGGCCGGAGCCGTATAGTAGTTGTCTCCGGTTTTGGCCAGCAGGTTGAGATCGGCAAACTGTACTATACGCAGGCGGTCTATTGTTCCCTGCCCGGGCCGGATAATTTCTCCCCCGGCAGTTATGTGGAAATCGTCCTTCTCCACCTGCACCGGCCCGGTTTCCCCCAGCACCCGGTTGCCCCGGGAGTCCACCAGGTAGCCCTCGCCGTCTATGGCCAGCTCTCCATCCCGGGTGTAACGTTCCCCCTGTGGTGTTTGAACCACCAGAAATGCATTGGCGGTGGCCAGGGCCAGGTGGGTGTTTTTGCCCGTGGCTTTGAGGGAACCGGGGGAAAAATTGGTGACCACCCGCGTGATGGCTGCGCCCTGGTTGGTTACGCCCACATAGCGCCAGCGGGGCCCGGTTCTCGCGGGTCCCCGGTCCTGCTGTTCCACCAGCAGGAGTTCGGGAAAAGGTTTTTGAATGACGCCGTCTGCCTTGAAGCCGCTGGTAGAGGCGTTGGCCAGGTTGTTGGCCAGCACGTCCAGCCGGGCTTGCTGCACGCCCAGGCCGGAAGCGGCGGTATAAATGCCACGGATCATGATCAGGGTTCCCCCTTAAAAAGTATTGGAGATTGCCATCGGTACGGGTTTCAAAATTTATCAGCTTAATTCCGCCAGCTTCTTGCGCAGGCGGTTGATGGCCCGGCTGTGCAGCTGGCATACCCTTGATTCGGAAACTTCCAGCACGGCCCCGATTTCCTTTAAAGTGAGCCCCTCCTGGTAGTACAGGGCCAGCACCAGCTGATCCTTTTCCGGCAGGCTGGCCACGGCCCGGGCCAGCAGTTCCTTGTTTTCCTCCTCCATAATGCGGTCCAGGGGGTCGGGGCTGGTCTCGTCGGGCAACAGGTCCCCCAGCCGGACGGGCTCACCGTTGCCTGTGGCCACCATTTCATCCAGGGAAAGGGTGAACAGGCGGTACAGCTGGCTGTCCAGGTAGTGCACTTCGGCCTGGGAAATACCCATTTCCTGCGCCACCGCCTCCATGGGTACCTTTTCCTGGTGCAGGTTTTCCAGCTTATCCCGGGCAACCCTGAGCCGCTGTAATTTGTACCACAGGGTGCGGGGCACCCAGTTGGCCCGGCGCACCTCATCCAGCATGGCTCCCCGCACCCGGGTACTGGCGTAGGCTTCAAAATTGCACCCCAGGTCGGGGTCAAATTTGTCAATTGCTTCTATTAATCCAAAAATCCCGCAGCTTTCCAGGTCCTCCTGGCTCAAGCATACAGGCAGCTTGACAGCCAACCGGCCGGCCAGATACTTGACCAGCCAGAGGTAAGACAGAATGAGCTGGTGGCGGATTTCCGGGCTCCTTGTTCGCTTGTACTCCTGCCAGAGCTTTTCTTTATTATCCACGCTCTCACATCCTGGTGAGCCGGGTCTGTTGGGCCATACACTGGAAAATGTAGCGCATGATCAGATCCTGCTGGGCGGTTGTAATATCCACAAACTCCAGGGCTACGTGGTATTTTGACTTTTCCCTTTCCTGAAGACGCACCACCCGGCCCCGGAGTTCCATTTTCCGGGCACCGGTGCGCAGGGGCAGGTTGAACTCCACCAGCAGTTCCCTGCCGGGTAGGACCGGTTCGTCCATGGCCAGAAGCATACCCCCGCCGCTGATGTCCACCGTAAAGGATTTTTTGTACCGGGGGCGGCGGTTTTTCTCCGGAGGATGGGCGTAGTGGACCTCGAGGAGAGTCTTCAGACGCACGTGCTGGCGCTGTTGCACCCGCTGGCAATCTCCCGTGGGAGCCAGGCGGTAAAGTGGTATGGCTTCTATGGTACGCCCCAGGCAGCGGGCGGGGAAAATGAAGCTGGCATTTTCGTCGAAAAAACGGATCTTTACATTATCGCCCGGCGTCAAGACGAGCACATCCCCCCGCAGGCGGGGCAGGGCGATGTGCAGTTCACCGCCTTTGATGTCCTGGATGGTGGAGGCATACCAGTCCCTTTCCCCCTCCCTTGCCACCTGTATCTTCTGGTTTATCCTGAGCTGGTCCAACAATATGCGTGACCTCCCGTACAGTTTCCCTAACGGTCAAATAACCTGGCCAGGCGTTGCACAAAACCCCGAAATCCCGGTCGGGGCGGTTCCTCCCGGAACCCGCCGCCGGTGAGGCAGAGGGCCATGGCGGCTACACTTCTGGCGGGCTGGGAGCGGGGTTCCGCCAGGTAAAAAGGCCTCTGGTTTCGCACGGCCCGGATCACCGCCCGGTCTTCATGGATGGCACCCAGGTAGGTCACCGGCAGACCCAGAAAACGGTCGGCCACCGTTCCCACCCGGCGGACCGTGGCCAGGGCCTCCTGTTCGCTGCCGGCCCGGTTGACTGCAAGCAGGACCTCCCGGTGTACCTTGAAGCGGGCCAGTACCTTGATCAAGCTGTAACCGTCGGTGAGGGAAGTGGGTTCAGGGGTGATGACCACGATTACTTCCCCGGCGGCAGCCAGAAAGCCCAGCACATTTTTGGAAAGACCCGCCCCCGTATCGATGAGAATGAAGTCGGCCAGGTTATCCAAAAGGGCCAGGGATGTAAGCAGCCTTTGCCAGCGGGCCCGGTCCAGGTTGGCCAGTTCCAAAAAACCGGAACCGCCGGAAATGAACTGCACCCCTCCCGGAGCGGGCACCAGCACTTCCCGGATATCCCGGTCCCTGTAGAGGCAGTCGTAGAGGGTACAGGGAGGGCTTATTCCCAGGAGCACTTCCACATTGGCGAGGCCCAGGTCGGCGTCCAGGATAATCACCCGCTGATTTAAAGCGGCCAGGGCCAGTCCCAGGTTTACCGTCAGGTTGCTTTTGCCCACCCCGCCTTTGCCGCTGGTGACGGCGATGACCCGGGCCACGGCAGTCCGGGACTCCGCTGACGGAACCACGTCTTCATCCGGGTTGACGCCTGCCGGGGGGCTGCCACCCGGTACGCGGCCGAAGATGCGCCCCCCCTTAACCCCGGAAGCCCGCCCCCACATTGTTTTCGCCCCCCTCCAGGAGGAGGGCGGCCAGGCGCCGGGGGGTCATGCCGGCGATATCGTCGGGGACATTCTGCCCGTTGGTGACGTAGGCCAGCGGGCGGCGCATCTGGTGGATCAGGTTTAACGCCCCTCCCCGGGTTTGGGTTTCGTCCAGTTTGGTAAAGATGAACTCCGAATATCCCACCCGGGCAAATTCCCGGGCCATATGTAAAAGATCCCGGTTGCGGGTGGTGGCGCTTAAGACAAGGAAGATCCGGCGGGACGGCGGCAGGGCGTCCATAAACCCTTTTAATTTAAGCAGCTGACTGGCATTGCGGCAGGAAATGCCCTCGGTATCGACGAAAACGGCTTCTTTGTCTTGATGGGCTTCTACTGCCGATGCCAGTTCAGCTGGAGTCATTACCACTTCTACAGGCACGCCGATCGTCTGGCCATAAAATTTCAGTTCCTCGACTACCCCGAAGCGGTGGCTGTACACGGCGATTAGCGCTATTTTTTTCTGGTCGAAAAGGGCCTGTCTGGTGGCCAGTTTGGCCAGGGTGGTGGTTTTGCCCGCTCCCGTGGGGCCGATAAAGGCATAGATTCTGCCACTGTGGTCCCGTGCAGAATAGACATCTTCCACCAGGGAGGCCAGCCGTCCCTTTAATTGCAGGAGCAAAAAGTCCTCGCCGTCCCCGGTGGTATCGTTTACCTCGAGACCGCGTAAAAGGTTTTCCACCACTCCTTCCATCACTTCCATGTCCAGCAGGCGCCGGCGCCATCTTTCAAGAACGTCCCCGTCCATCATGGCTTCCTCCTGTTGTTTCAGGATAGTATTAAAGGAGAAGGAATTGTTTTCCTCCTGTCCGGTTGGCGTGCCCAAGGTGAATTCGGATATTTTTTCACCGGCAGGCAATGCCTGTGCCGGGTCATGCATCTTTAAAACATCCGCTTCCAACCGTATTACCTCTTCCCTCCGTGTACGCCGTACCTCCGGGGGCGTGGTCGAAGGCGGGGCAAACGTCCCGGCGGTTACCACTTCCCTCGTGGCAGGATCAGCCCCGGGCGGCCTTCCCGGAGGTAGCTCCGCCGGGGCGGGGGCCGCAGGCAGCTCGTCCAGGGCCGCGGTTACTTCCAGTTGCGGCGGGCGGAAAAAATCAAAAATGCTCTTCCTGGGCAGGCGGTAGCTGCCGATAATCACCGCATCGGGTCCCATGTCCTCCTTGATCAGGCGCATGGCTTCCTGCATTTCCCTGACGATATATTTTTTAATTTTCACTCCACAATCACCGTCCCCACCACTTCCACTTCGATACCGGGTGCGATTTCATTCAGGGATAATACGGCCACTGCCGGCAGGCTGCGTTCAATCAACCGCCGGAAGGGTAACCTTATCCGGGGCGAACAGAGCACCACCGGGGTCAGGCCCTTCAGGCTTATCTTTTCGGCCTGCTCCTGCAGCCTTTCCAGGATCTTTCTGGCCAGCCCGGGTTCCAGCACCGGGTAGGCCCCGATCTGGGTCTGCTGGATGGAATCCGTAATGGTTTGCTCCATCCGGGGGTGCAGGGTGAGCACGGCCAGTTTGTTTTCGGGCGTCAGGTAGAGCCGGCTGATGGTGCGGGAAAGACGGCTGCGTACGTGTTCGGTAAGAAAATCGCTATCCCGGTTTAAGCGGGCTCCATCGGCCAGGGCCTCGCAAATGGTCACCAGGTCTCTGATGGGCACCCTTTCCCGCAGGAGATTTTGCAGCACCTTCTGCACTTCGCCCAGGGTCAGCAGATCGGGAACCAGTTCTTCCACCACCGCCGGATCCTTCTCTTTAATGGCCTCCAGCAGTTCCTTCACTTCCTGGCGGCCCAGCAGTTCGTGAGCGTGGGCCTTGATGAATTCCGTCAGGTGAGTAACCATAACGGTGGAAGGATCCACCACCGTAAGTCCGGCCAGCTCCAGCTTTTCCTTTTCACCGGCCGGCACCCACCAGGCCGGCAGGCCAAAGGTGGGTTCGGTGGTGGGTATGCCGGGTATATCGGTGGCCTGCCCCGTAGGGTCCATCACCAGGTAGTATCCGGGCATCAATTCTCCACTGGCGGTTTGTTCTCCCCGGATTTTAAAGACATAGGCGTTGGGTGACAATTGCAGGTTGTCCCGGATACGGATGGGCCGCACGTAAATACCCATTTCTATGGCGCACTGCCGGCGCACTGCCGCCAGCCGGTGCAGCAGATCCCCGCCCTGGGACTCGTCGGTCAGGGGAATGAGGTTGTAGCCGATTTCAATTTGCAGGGGGTCCACCTGGAAATACGTGGTCACATTTTCCGGTTCCCGGCGGGTTTCCTGCACCTGCTGCCTGGCCCTTGCCTCCTGCCGGCGGGCTTCCTCCCTTTGCTTTTCCTGCACTAAGGTTCTTCCGGCGACAAAACTGATTCCCGACAGCAGGAGGAAAAGAACGTTGGGCATGGCCGGGATGCATCCCAGGACGAAGAGGATCCCCGCTACCAGGTAGAGGATCCGGGGAAAACCGGTAAACTGCCGGGAGATGTCCGTGCCGAAGCTGGCATCGGAGGTGGCCCTGGTGACCAGGATGCCGGCGGCGGTGGAGATGAGCACCGAAGGCACCTGGGTCACCAGCCCGTCCCCGATGGTAAGCACGGTGAAGGTGCGCAGGGCTTCCGATACGGGCATGCCCATCTGCAGGGTGCCGATGGCGATGCCCCCCAGGATGTTGATCAGGGTGATGATGATGCCGGCGATGGCGTCTCCCCGCACAAATTTGCTGGCACCGTCCATGGCGCCGTAAAAATCGGCCTCCCGCTGCAGCCTCCTGCGTCTTTCCCGGGCCTCGGCCTCGGTGATCAGGCCGGAGTTGAAGTCGGCATCGATGCTCATCTGCTTGCCGGGCATGGCGTCCAGGGTGAACCGGGCGGCCACCTCGGCCACCCGGCCGGCACCGCTGGTGATTACCACAAACTGGATCACGGTGATGATGATGAAAACGATGAATCCCACCACGTAGTTGCCCCCGGCCACAAAATGCCCGAAGGCGTCAATGACATTGCCCGCGTACCCCTGCCCCAGGATCAGCCGGGTGGAGGAGATGTTCAGGGCCAGACGGTACAGGGTTGTCACCAGCAACAGGGCCGGAAAGATGGAAAACTGCAGGGGCTCGGTGGTGAACATGGTAATCAGCAGGATCACCAGCCCCAGGGTGATGCTGATGGAAAGCAGTACGTCCAGAGCCCTGGGGGGCATGGGGATGATGATCATCAGCACAATGCCCACGATCAGACCGGCGATAAGCAGGTCGGTGTTGTGTTTCAATTGTGATCTTAAGGTTGTGCCGGGTGCGGGCATGGTTTGTCCCTCCTTAACTTACACCGGCCGTTTTTTCAGGCGGTAGACCAGGGCCAGGATCTGGGCTACGGCCTGGTAGAGTTCCACCGGGATTTCCTGCCCGATTTCCACCTGGTGGTAAAGGGTCCGGGCCACTTCGGGATTATGTATGATTGGTACTTTATGCTCGGCGGCCAGCTCCCGGATGCGGCGGGCCAGGTCTCCGGCTCCTTTGGCCACCACCTGGGGTGCGGACATTTCCTTTTCGTCGTAGCGCAGGGCTACCGCCAGGTGGGTGGGGTTGGTGATTACCACCGTAGCCCGGGGCACTTCCTGACGGATGCGGTTGAGCAGAATCTGCCGCTGGCGGCGCCTTTGCCAGCCTTTGATGAGCGGATCTCCTTCGGTCTGTTTAAGTTCATCCTTTACCTCCTGTTTGGTCATGCGCATGCTGCGCATATATTCCCAGCGCTGGTAGAAGAGGTCAATTACCGCCAGAAGCAGGAAGGTGCCGCCCGCGGCCGCGGCCGCCGCCAGCATGACGCCGGTCACCGTACCGAAGGCCGCCTGGGGGGCACGGTGAAAAACCAGCAGCAGCTCATGCAGGTGCGCTTTGACCACCAGGTAACTGACCCCCGCCACCACCGTTACCTTAAGGATACTTTTACCCAGCTCCACCAGGGTGCGCAGACTGAACATGCGGGAAAGGCCGCTTACCGGGTTCAGCCGCTCCAGGTTGGGTTTGATCACCTCCGGAGCAAAGATGAAGCCTGTTTGCACCAGGTGCACCGCCAGGGCTGCACCGGTGAGCGCCAGAAAAAACGGCGTGCACATCCATATCGCCCCGCGGGCGACATCGTAAATTACCCGGGGCAGGTGTTCGGGTGCCAGATCAAAGGCCAGACAGTTGCTGAAATACCAGGTGAGCTCTTTCTGCCAGTTTTCCATGGCCGGACCCCTTAAAAGGTAGGCCAGGATGACAGCCGCCATGAGCACTACTGCCGCGGCAAAGTCCCGGCTCTTTGGCACCTGGCCCCTGCGCCTGGCTTCCTGCAATCGCCTTGGGGTTGGGGCTTCAGTTTTCTGCTGGGCGCCCCCGCCGTGGGCCAATCTCCATCCCCTCTTCCCAATAAGTTAATAAATCAGGTGCCTGGCACGCAATTTATTAACTTATTTCGTTGTTACCCGGAAAGTCCGCGGATCACTGTATACAGGTCCTGCTCCATCATGCGCACCATGGCCCGAAAGACCACGCCGAAAAGCGGAACCATCACGCTTAAAGTGAGGATGCCCAGGGCGATCTTCAACGGAAAGCCCAGCATGAAAATGTTCATTTCCGGGGCGGTGCGGCCCAAAAGGCCCAGGCAGATATCGATGATCAGCACCACCGCCACCACGGGGGCAGCAATCTGGACGGCCAGGGCCGCCATGCGCGCAAAAATCTTGACCACGGCCAGGGTGGTGGTTCCGTCCAGGGCGGTACCGGTCAGTGGTACCAGTTCGTAACTCCTGGCCAGGCCGGCAATGAGCACGTGATGACCGTCCAGGATGAGAAAGAGCACCATGCCCAGAAGGTACAGGAAACGGGAGCTGATGGTGGCCTGGTGGCCCATGGCCGGGTCGAAAAGGTTGGCCATGAAAAAGCCCATCTGGATGTCCATGATCTGTCCCGCCATGGCCAGGCTCTGGAAGACCAGGCTGGCAATGAAGCCCAAAACCAGACCCACCCCGGCTTCTTCTGCCGCCGCAAGAGCAAACCCCAAAAGCCCTCCTGGAAAGTCCGGTTTCACTCCCGGCACCACGGGGAAGAGCACCACGGCCAGCACAAAGGCCATGAAGGCCTTGAACGACCGGGGCACGTTGGGGAAGAAGAACAGGGGTCCCGCCGCTAAAAAAGCGCTGGCCCGGACGAAGATTAAGATGAAGGTTACTACCGCTTCATAGTTGAGCAATCTGGCTCTCTCCTTACCCCGTAAGATTGGGCAGGTGCTTGAAAAGCCGCGTGGTGTAACTGGTCATCAGCCGGATCATCCACGGAGCGGTGATGGCCAGCGTCAGGAAGACGGCAATGATCTTGGGCACGAAGGTCAGGGACTGCTCCTGCACCTGTGTTGTGGCTTGGAGTATGCTGATTACCAGTCCCACCAGCAGCGAAACCGCCAGGGTGGGCAGGGACAGGATCAGGATCATCATCAGCGCTTCCCGGGCAATCTGGGTGACAAGGGTATCGGTCACAGCGTTTTCCCCCTATGCTGGCGGTTTACAGCCGTTTTGTTAATGAAAGCTTTCCACCAGGGACCGGACCACCAGGTACCAGCCGTCCACCATCACAAAAAGCAGCAGCTTGAAGGGCAGCGAGATCATTACCGGGGGCAGCATGAACATGCCCATGGACATCAGGGCGCTGGCCACCACCATATCGATGACCAGAAAGGGCACGTATAAAAGAAAACCCATTTGAAAGGCGGTTTTTAATTCGCTGATCACAAAGGCCGGGATGACCACCGTTATGGGCAGGTCGTCTGCATTCCGCGGCCGGGGCATTTTGGCCAGGCTTACGAACAGGGCCAGGTCCTTTTCCCGGGTTTGTTTGAGCATAAATGCCTTCAGCGGTTTGGCCGCGGCCTCAAAGGCCTGCTCCTGGGTCAACTGGTTATTTAAATAGGGCTGCAGGGCCTCCCGGTTAATTTCCTGGAAGGTAGGTGTCATCACAAAAAACGTCAGAAACAGGGCCAAGCCGATGATCACCTGGTTGGGCGGCGTTTGCTGTATGCCCAGGGCTCCCCGCAGGATGGACAGGACCACCACAATGCGCGTAAAGCTGGTGACCATGATCAGGAGGCCCGGGGCCAGGGCTAGCACCGTTAGCAGAACCAGCAGCTTGACGCTGTCCACCACCTGAGCCGGGTTGTCCGTGGGGGTGATCCGCAGGTCGATGCCCGGCAGGGGCTGCGCCTGGGCTGCTGCAGGAGACAATAAAAGGGTCAGCAGAGACAGCAGGACCAGCAGGCTGTAAGGCCAGGCGGGGCGTTTCAGGATTTTGCGATTATCTCTTTCCGGCAGTGTTTTCATCTTTTTGTTCATCCCGATGGCTTTGATGTCGGTTTAAAAAAAGCTTTTGCCCGTTATCCAGCGCAGCCGGTTTTCCACCGGTGAACCGTTCCTTCAACCGGTTAATGGCCAGGGATAGATCCCGGCGGAATGAGGCCGGCTGGAGCCCGTCCCCGGCGGGCGTACCGGGAAACGGTAGCATTTCCGGAAGGTGGTCGAATTCCTGCAGCAGGGTCACACCGCTCTCCTGCTGGGCCAGGAGATAGTAGCGCCGGCCCACCTGCACGAGAGTCAGGGCGGCTTTCGGTCCAAGGGGTATCTGCTCGACCACCCGCATGTGCCGACCCCGGTTGATGGCCAGGCGGCGGCCCAGCCCGTAGCGCACGGCCAGGTAGGCCAGGCCGGCCACCAGGGGCAGGCTCACGGCAAGCTGCACCACTGCCCAGAACAGGTCGCCGTTGCTCATTGTTTTTCCCCACCCGGCCGCGTTTTTCGTATTTCATGGATACTTTCAATACGGACGCCAAAGTTGCCGCCCAGGACCACCACTTCCCCTCGGGCAAAAGGCTGGTCATTGATCAGCACTTCCACCGTATCGCCGGCCGGGCGATCCAGTTCCACCACCGAGCCTTCGGAGAGGCGCAGTATGTCCCGCACTTTCATGGTTGTGTTTCCCAGTTCTACCGTTATGGTTACAGTCACGTCGGTCAGGTAATCGAGGGGTATTTTCAGGCGGTCAGCCCCCGCCGGGGCGGTCAGGGGAGGAAAGCTTACTTTTTTGACCGTTGGTTGCCGCCCTTCCATACGCTTAATCATATCCTTGATTTCATCTTCGGTGATCACGGGTACCGCCTGCTTTCATTAATAGTTATTCAGCCGTTCAGGGTATGGCGCGCCGGCCAGGGCTCATTGCACCAGGAAATCGGTAAAATACAACCGTTCCACCTTGCCGTGCAGAAGCTGGCTGTTGATGTGGTCGAGAATTTGTTTTTTAATGGCATCCTGGTTTTTCACCGGGAGCACTTCATCCGCTTTTTTGCTGCGCAATATGGTCAGCACCGCCTCGGTAAGCATGGGCTGTTTGGCCTTAATTTCTTCAGCCAGCTTTTTATCACGGGGATACTCCAGCACCACCTGCACCCGCAGGTAGTGGCTGGGACCTTCGTCGGCCAGGTTGATTACCCTGTCCCCCAGGTCCAGGGTTTCCATGGGGCGCTCTTTGGGCGTGGCCTGTACCGGCCCGGCCAGGGGGCCGAAGAACCACAGGGCACCGAAGGTTGCCCCGCCGCTGATAATGACGGCCAGGAGCACGATGAGGATGGTGCGGCCTGCGCCACCCCGTTTTTTCTCGCTTTCCCCGCCGGTTTGTTTTTTTCTGCTGACAGGCATTTGGGAACACCCTTTTTGTGGCTGCCGGTTGTTCAACTGAAAACCGGCAGCCGGGATTTTTAGCGGCGACACCCGGCAACCGTGCGCTTGTCGCCGGCCCTGAACCGGGTACCGCCTGTAGCTCGATACTGTTGACTGACTCTTACCGCTTCAGGTTGATCAGTTCCTCCAGCATGGTGTCGGAAACGGTGATAACCCGGGCGCTGGCCTGGTAGCCGCGCTGGGTGGTGATCATGTTGGTGAACTCGTCCGTCAGGTCCACGTTGGACATCTCCAGGTAGCCGGACTCGATGGTGCCGTAACCGGCGGAACCGGGTTTGCCGTCAATCGGATTGCCGCTGCTAACGCTTTTTTTAAACAAATTTTTGCCTGTTCTTTGCAGGCCATCCTGGTTAGGGAAGTTTGTTAAGTAAATTTGATCATAACTATTTACGAAGACAAGATCTGTCCCGTCACTAAATTTACCGGTAATTTTTCCATCGTTACTGATATTTAAGCTGGCTACTACTCTATCGACAGTCCCGTCACCATTTGAATCCAAACTAATTTGTATATCTCCTTTGGTATTAGTACTAGACATGCCTTGCAGTCTGTATCCATTTGCGTTAACAATGTAACCATTTTGGTCTATATAAAACACCCCGTCTCTTGTGTAAAATTTCTCGTTATTATTATTTGGATCCACAACAACGAAGAAACCCTCACCGTTGATGGCCAGGTCCAGGGTGCGGCCGGTGGACTGCAGGCCGCCGGGGCTCATGTTGTTGCTGATGCCGGCCAGGGAGACGCCCAGGCCAACCTGGGCCGGGTTGGTGGATGTGCCGGCGCTTTTCAGCGTCTGGTAGAGCACGTCCTGGAAGTTGGCCCGGCCGCTTTTAAAGCCCACGGTGTTCACGTTGGATATATTGTTGCCGATGACGTCCATGCGGATCTGGTGGTTTTTCATGCCGGCGACGCCGGCGAAAAGAGAGCGGATCATTTTTAATCCCTCCGGTTTTATAGTTAGCCCTCTTTATTACAAAGCAGGGGTTAATGGGAAAAGGGTAGCTGTTTTACCATCCTTGCGAACTGGCCTGTTCTCATTAACCATCGCAGGACGAAACATCATACAGCATCTGACGAAATCCCGGTTGAATCTTAACGTTTCAGCTCAATGGTTTCCCGAAGCACCTCGTCGGAGGTAGTGAAGACCTTGGCGTTGGCTTCGTAGCCGCGCTGGGTGACGATCAGGTTGCCCAGTTCGGTGGCCAGGTCCACATTGGACATCTCCAGGCAGCCGGATTCGATGGTGCCCAGGCCGTTTTCCCCCGGCTTGCCGTCAATTCTCGTCCCTGCCGGGTTGTCTGCAGCGCCGGCCTGCGCCGCGTTGTTGTCGCTGTACAGGTTGTTCCCTATCTTTGTAAGTCCGTTGGGATTGGGAAAATCGAACAGGCCAATCCTGGGCTTATCGCTGGAAGTGGTGCCATCACCGTAGGTTATCACCACTTCGCCCAACTGCGTAACGCTTATGGAGCTGATGGATTTGCCGCTCTCCGGTTGAAGCTGGATGGCGCTACCGCTGTCGTTCACCAGCCTCAGGCCGTTAGAGTTCACCAGGTAACCATCCTTATCCATATAGAAGGAGCCTTCCCTGGTATAGTAAAGTTCCTCTCCTGCATCGGTTTCCTTTAGTACGCCGAAAAATCCGTTCCCGTTAATGGCCAAATCCAGCGACCGGCCGGTTGGCACAAGCGACCCCTGGTTGAAGTTGTTGAGCACAGCGGCCAGCGTAACCCCCGTTCCCACCTGGGAAGGATTGCTTTGAGCCGTGCCGGTGCGTATGGTTTGGTAAAGGGTATCCTGAAAACTGGCCTGGGCCGCTTTGTACCCCGGGGTGTTTATGTTGGCGATGTTGTTGGCCAGAACGTCCATGCGCGTGCGGTGGCTGAGCATCCCGGCCAGGCTGGTATATATGGACTGGATCATTTTTTATTCCGCCTCCGCTCTGAAAAATTGTTCTTACGTCCGTTTACGAAAATATCACGTTTTAAAACTTAAGGCATTCGTTTTTTCCCACTTCTCACTTCGCACATCTCACTTCTCATCCCGCCGCCTCCGTCGTTCAGCGGCTACGCGGCCTCCTTGCGGTCCGGCCGTTACTCGACAATTATTGCCCCGTCAATGTTGGTAAAAATGCGCCCGGATTCGGAATGGCGATCCAGGGCTGTTACTACCGTGCGGTTTTGTACACTCATTACCAGTGCCAGGTCGTGGTATATAACCAGTGAATTCCTCACCCCCTTGCTGGCGGCCAGGCTCACTGCACGGCTGATTTTTTCCATGTCGGCTTTATTCAGGGTGATGTTGCGCTCCCGCAGGCGTTTTTCGGCATGGGCCGATAGTTTCAGCCGGCTCCCGTCCATTTTCCGGCGCAGCACTTCCCTGAAAGAGCCCGTTTGGGATGCCTTGTTTTGCTTTTCAGGACGGCCTTCCCGGGAAACCTGGAGAGCTAGCGGTGCAGGCAAAAGTCCGGGAATCTTGACATCCATTTAACTCCGGATCTCCTTTACCCTATCATAGTCATAAGGAGTGCCATTGATCACCAGTTTGATGCCGTTTTCGTTAATAATGAGCTTTTCCACCGTTCCCTCAACGTCCCGGCCGTCCTCCCCCACCGCGGTTACCTGCTTGCCGACCAGATTGGCAGTCAGCGAAAGCTCCTGTGTCCGCAGCAATACCTCCATGTTCTTGTTGAGGTTCATTATCTGCTCCAGAGCGGTAATTTGCGTCATCTGGGTCATGAACTGGTCCTGGTCCATGGGACTCATGGGGTTCTGGTAGCGCAGCTGGGCAACTAGAATTTGTAAAAAGGCGTCCTTGTCCAGTTCCTTTTTGGCCGGCTGTAATTTGTCCTGCGGATTGTAGTAGATACTGCTTGCTGAATTAACTTCCATCTGTACATCCCACCTTTAAACGAAAAGGTTGATACCGCCCGGTAATGGATCTGCCGGCGGTTCTTGCCCGGCACTGTCGCCCGGTCTTTCGCCGGAACCGCTGTGCTGCCGCACAAAATTGTATCCCGGCTGCTGGTAATCGCTCTGGGGTGGAGGACCGCCCTGATTTCCCACCGACACCGAAGCGCTCTGCAGGTGCAGGTTCTGGGCGGCCAGGGCCTCTCGCAGCTGGGGCAGGGCACTTTCAATGGCGTCCCCGGCGGCGGGGTTACTTGCGAGGAAGTAGGCGCTCACATCCCCGTGCCGGTAGACCAGGCGGATCATAACCTCACCCAGGTGCTCCGGCTCAAGCTTGAACCAGAGGTGGGTCTGCCCCTCGGCATGCCGCGCCACGGCCTGCCGTAACACCCGGCCGATTAATGCCGGCATTTGCAGCGGGTTTACATTCTCCTGGTGCATTACTGGATTGGACAAATTATTGGAAGTTCCGGTAACTCCGCCTCCGCCGGGATTGGCTGACTGGTACTGCGCCGGATTATGGCCCGGAGTGCTGACGCTGTCATTACGGGTCATGACGGGAGAAGTTGTATCCTGTACGATTTGCCGGGGCACCGCACCGTCCCGGATCCGGGGAACCTCCAACCTGCCGGAATCCGGAACTTCCCCGGGGAGTGTGTTCTGCGGGGCCGCCTCCACCGGTACCCGCGCACCTAGCTCAAGCCCGCCGGTGTTGTTCAGCAACCTTTCATCCCCGGAACCGGCCTTTTTCTGGAGAACTTCCCCTCCATTTTGTTGCATGAGTTGAAGCAGAAAAGGTTTTAACTGGTTAATTTCCACGTCATGGAAGACATCAACACCATTTTGTTGCAAGTCAAGCAGGGTTAGCTCCTTCAAGACTAAATCCCAGGGCTTTATGTTTTGCTCGACTTGCCCGGCCGCATATGCAGCCTTCTGTGACGGTGAAGGGAGAAATTCTGCTACTCCCTGGTATTGGCTTGACGGGGCAGCTGCGGCAATTGTGGGAATACTTTTGTTTCCGCTGTTATTACCGGTACCCAATACGGATTCCAATGTTTTGTTTTCCGGTTCGTTGCAAAGGTTTAAGATTGCCGCCAAAAGGGCCGCCCAATCATTGAAAATCTCCGTCCCATTATTGTTTGCATTTTGTTCCTTTGTCCCCTCTGAGCTATTGGTTACTGGTGCGAACGGTTCTTCGGAAAGAATACCTGCGGGCAACAACAGAGAAGCTATATCCGTAAAAGTTGCTTTCAAAACGCCGTCGAGTGGTCCCGGTGTACTACCGTTTTCCGAATCCCCGCTAAAATTCCCAACGGCTGCGTTTGCAGCGGCTGTACTTTCCCCGGTTATGCCCAGCACCTGCATTAATAAGGAAAGAAACGTGCTGGAACCGGATGCGCCGGCAGCAATGCCGCCTGGAGAAAATGGCCGTTCCGGCGCCGGGGAGACAAAATTAATTTCCATGATCGTTTCACCTCCTTTTCTAAAATCTTCCTTCCCGTTTTTGTGCCATCACCTCCCCCGGGTAGCTCAAACACTGCAGCACTTGTCCGGCAGTATCCTGCTTTTCGTCTGCCGGGTCAAATGATCCCGCAGGCAGCTTACTGCTTAATTCCGGCGGCACCAGAACCGCCTGAGCCCTTGTTCGTCTGTTTCCTTTTGTTCGGCTCGGTTTGCCTGCAGGGTGTGGGCGTGAAGTTGCTTTTCCTTAAGTCTTTGTAAAACCATTCTCTGGCGCCGGGCCTCAAAGGCTTCCATCCGGCAGCGCATCAGCTTCTCATTGGCCCTGGCCACCTCTTCCTGACGGCGGTTCCGGTCATTTATAAGCCACTCCCGCCAGAGCAACAGGTGAAATTCGTTCTCCGGCCGCATTGGCCCTACGCTGCAACCGGCAAAGCTTTCTTCCAGCAGGGAGGTTGTTCTGTTCAGCTCTTCCACCCGGTCCATGTATTCCCGCTGTGCCCGGGAGTGGGCCAGGATGGCCTGCTCTTCCTTCTGTTCCCTGAACTGCAGTACAGGTTGCAGGCGAAAACGAAATTTGCGCATGCCAGACACTCCTTAAGCTTCAGGTGTGCAACAAACGGCACCGAAAGCGGCGGCCCTTCTACCGCCGGACGGGCCAATCATTTATCCGGGATCGGGTAAGGTCTTCATCGTTTCCTCAAAGCTGCTGTACTCGTGCATGTCCTGGCGTAAAAACTGCACAATGCGGGGATAGGCCTTTACCGCGGCGTCAATCCGGGGGTTGGACCCGGCCACGTAGGCGCCGATGTTGATTAAATCCTCCGACTGGCGGTAGGTGGCCAGCAGGTCCCGCAGCCGGTCGGCCCGGGCTAAGTGTTCCCGATCCACTATCTCCGGCATTACCCGGCTTACGCTCTGTAATACATCGATGGCCGGGTAGTGGTTTTGGGCCGCCATTTCCCGGGACAGGACGATATGCCCGTCCAGGATGCCCCGCACCGCATCGGTAATTGGCTCATTCAGATCGTCCCCTTCCACCAGCACGGTATAAAAGGCGGTGATGGAACCCGTAGCCCCCATCCCCGAGCGTTCCAGCAACCGGGGCAACAGGGCAAAAACCGAAGGGGTGTAACCCCGGGTGGCCGGGGGTTCGCCGATGGCCAGGCCCACCTCCCGCTGGGCCATGGCAAAACGGGTGACCGAGTCCATGAGAAGCAGTACGTCTTTACCCTGGTCGCGGAAATATTCGGCAATGGCGCTGGCCAGAAAGGCGGCCTTTACCCGCACCAGCGCCGGCTGGTCCGAAGTAGCGGCCACTACCACTGAACGGGCCAGGCCTTCCGGACCCAGGTCCCCTTCAATGAAGTCCCGCACTTCCCGGCCCCGTTCCCCCACCAGGGCGATCACATTCACATCGGCATTGCTGTACCGGGCTACCATACCCAAAAGCGTACTCTTGCCCACCCCGCTGCCGGCAAAAATACCCAGGCGCTGTCCCCGGCCGCAGGTGAGAAAGGCATCGATGGCCCGTACCCCGGTGGAAAATATCTGCCTTATGCGCTGTCTGGACAGTGGGTTGGGCGGGGAGTTGTCCACCGGTACGTAACACTGGTCCGGAGCAATGAGCTCCCGGCCGTCCATGGGCCGGCCCAGCCCGTCCAGTACCCGCCCCAGGAGGTGTTCTCCCACCGCCACCGACAGGCCCCGGCCCCGGGGCACCACGCTGCAGCCGGGGAAAATGCCCCGCAGTTCCCCCAGGGGCATAAGCAGGGTGACATCTTCCCGGAAACCCACCACCTCGGTCACCACCGGTGCTTCGCCGGGCACGTGGATGTCGCAGATTTCACCGATGCGGGCAGCAATGCCCCGCACCTCCACGGTCAGGCCGATAACACGCACCACCTGCCCGGTGGGGCGCAGCAGTTTGGCCGCCCGCACCCGCCGGCGCCATCGTTCCAGATCGATTTGGGGTAGAGCCATCTGCGTTATCCCCCCTTTCCAAATCCTGTTCTGGCTTTCGCTCGTTCCGGTGAAGCCTCCGAAAACTATGAGGGTTCTACCCTCCCTTACCCGGCAACTTGCAGTCCAGCTTCCCTCAACACTTCCTCCAGGGCCTGCCAGCGGGCGTCCAGGGTAGCGTCCACCCTGCCGTCGGTCGTTTCGATACGGCACCCACCCGGTTCTATGGCCGGGTCACCTATAATATTCAGGACCGTTCCGGGGGGCAGGGTAAGGAGTATTTCCTCCCGTCTTTCTTCCATCAACTTCTTCTGTTCCGGGTTTACATAAATAACCACCTGTTCCCGTATTCGGGCCGCTTCCAGAGCTTCCCGCGCTATATTCAGCACTATGGCGGGGTCGATGGTCAACTGGGCGGCCACAATTTTTTCCGCCATTTCCCGGGCCAGGGCCACCATTTCTCCCTCCAGGTTTTCCAGGGTGGTCCGGCGGATTTCTTCGGCCTGCTGCAGTACCAGGCGGGCTTCTTCCCTCAAGGTCCGGGCCTCGGCCGCAGCATCTTCCACGGCTTTGCGGTAACCTTCCCGGTAGCCTTCCTCCCACCCTTCCTGCAGCCCTTCTTCCCGGGCTCTGGCGGCCGTTTCTCGGGCCAGAACCTCCGCTTCGTGCCGTGCCTTTTCCAGTATGGCTGCGGCTTCCCTTTGGGCCGCAGCCAGGATTTCTTCGCTTTTTGCCCGGGTTTCATCCGGAGAAACCATCTGCCCCCAGCCGTTCCCGCTGCCCTCGTTGTGTTCGTCCCGGTTTAAAGGCAGTACGGGAAAATCGTAGCGGAGAGCTATAAAGACGGGGTCCTCATCGCAGGATACGCTCCCCCGGATGATCCTAAATGATGATCGCATCCTCTCCACCCCGTGCGATAATAATTTCGCCCGTTTCGTCCAGGCGGCGGATAATCTGCACTATGCGCTGCTGGGCTTCTTCCACATCCCGCAGGCGTACCGGCCCCATGAACTGAATTTCCTCCCGCAGCATATCGGCCGCCCGGCGGGACATGTTCTTGAAGATGCGCTCGTTAACTTCCTCGTTGGCCCCCCGCATGGCCCTGGCCAGATCTTTGGTATCCACCTCCCGCAGGACCCGCTGGATGGCCGTATCGTGGAGCTTGACGATATCCTCGAAAACAAACATTCTCTTGCGTACATCGTCGGCCAGGTCGGGGTCGGAAACTTCCAGTTCTTCCAGGATGGTTTTTTCGGTGCTGCGGTCCACCCGGTTCAGGATATTGACCAGGGCCTTTACACCGCCAACGACCTGTTCCTGTTGCACTACCACGGAGAGTTTTCTCTCCAGTATTCCTTCCACTTCTTTTATCACTTCCGGAGGCACGCGGTCCATGATGGCTATTCGCCGGGCAATATCGCTCTGCTTTTCTGGTGGAAGGGAGGAAAGGATGAATGCCGCCTGTTCCGGTACTAAGTGGGTCAGGATCAGAGCAATAGTTTGAGGATGTTCGTCCCGGATGAAATTGAGCAATTGTTTAGCATCGGTACGGCGAAGATTATTGAAAGGTATACTCTGAACCTCTGCTAACATTTTTTCAAAAATTTCTTCAGCTCGCTGCTGGCCAAAAGCCTTTTCCAATACCTCCCGGGCATACTTGGAACCGCCACGTATCAGGTAATTCCGTGCCTCAGTTAACTTAAAGAATTCTATCAGCACCAATGACTGAATATCTCTGGGTATGTTCTCCAGCATGGAAATTTGCCGGGTAAGCACCTCGATATCATGCTCCGGAAGATGCTTGAGAACCCTGGCCGAGAGGTCGGCTCCCAGTGTAATTAAAATAATAGCCGCTTTTTCTGCGCCGGTTAGTTTTGACTTATTCAAGATGACCTACTCCCTTAGCCACAACTTCAATACCTCTGCCACCTGGGCGGGATTATGCCGGGCAAACTCCCGCAGTTCCTGGATTCGCAAAGGCTCCTGTTCAGGTTCATGAGCAGCTTCAGTTAACGATTCATCGCCGGGAACGACATCTGACAGAACCAGCTCCGGTGGTCGCTCCAGCATGGCTATCCGCCGCCGGCGGCGTAGGTAAAATACCAGCAACAGCAAGAGCAGTAGCAGCCCCACCAAAAGTGCGCCTATTTCCAACAGTACCGGCCAGTATTTGAGCAAGTTGGAAAATGGCTTTGGCGCGGTTTCCGGTAATGGCAGCTGGCTTACAGTGTTAAAAGGCATGGCCGAAACGTTAATCTGATCCCCCCGGTTTTGCTGCAGGCCCACCGCTGCCGAAACCATGTCCTGGATCTGCTGCAACTGGGGTGCGCTGTAGTTGCCGTTTAAAACCACGGCTACCGAGAGCCGGCGCAGGGTTCCCGGCGCGGCGACCAGGGTTTGCTGCTGGCTGCCCAGCTGATAGTTGGTGATGGTCTGCTGCTTCTGGTACTGGGAATTGCCGCCTGTCAGTGCGGGAACGGTACTTCCTGGCTGAGAGCTTGGAGTTCCCGGCACCCCACCTGCACCCGTGCCCGAGCCGCTTTCGGTAATGGTTTGCTGGCTCAAAGTTTGCCCCGGCTGCACAGTGGTGGTGGTGGTCTGGCGCTGGTCAAAATCCAGGTCGGCTGTAACCATGGCCACCGCTTTGTTTGGTCCCAGGATTTTGGTCAGCATCTGCTGAATGCGGGTCTCCAGCTCCTTTTCATACTGCCGGCGCACCTGGTATTGATCCATGGACAGGCGGGCCAGCTTGGCTCGCTCGTCGGCCAGGGCCAGGTTATCGCTTAAGACGTTGCCCTCCATGTCAATGATATGTACGTTTTCCGGCTTCATTCCCTGGACGCTGCCCACCACCAGATCCATAATGCCCTTTACCTGTTCGGGCTTCAATTCACCCTTGAGTTTTAAGGCTATCGAAGCAGAAGGTTCCACCTGGTTGTCCAGAAAGAGGCTTTCCCGGGGCAACACCAAGTGCACCCGGGCCTGTTCCACCTCGTCCAGGCTGGTAATGGTGCGGCGCAGTTCTTCCTGCAGCGCCCGCTGGTAGTTAACCTGCTGCTCAAAGTCGGTGACACCGAACTTTTGCCGGTCAAAAAGCTCCCACCCGGCCCCCGAATCGGCCAGTATCCCCTTGCTGGCCAGCTGAATTCTGGTGCTGTACACCTGACCCTCCGGCACGGAGATGGTTTTACCCTCGTCTTCCAGCCGGTAAGGTATTTTCATGTTTTTCAGTTCTTCGGCAATTTTGCCCGCCTGTTTTGGCTCCAGGCCGGTGAACAGGGGAGCATATGCAGGTTGGGTAATAAGAACGGCCAGGTAAATTACGGTCGCCAGCAGTCCCGCCGCAGCGGCAGTGAAAAGGACCTGCCGGGACCGGGGCAGCGCCTGCCACCGCTCCTTAATGGGGGCCAGGATCGGTTTGGGGTCCATCGACTACAACAGCTCCTTAAACCTGCATGCGCGAAATTTCCTGGTAGGCTTCTACTATTTTATTGCGCACCTCCACAGCCAGGGACATCATTATCCGGGCTTCTTCCATGGCAATGGTCACCTGATGCAGTTCCTGCACCCGGCCGGTAAGGAAGTCGAGGCCCACCCGGTCGGCCCGCACCTGGGCGTTATTCACCTCTTCCAGGGCCCGTGCAAGCATCCGGCCGAAACCGGGGGCACCGGCAGCAGCGTCCGGTTTTGTGGGTTGGCTTACCGTGGGTGCCAGGGTTAAGGGGGAAACGGGTAAAACCTGCATCTACAGAGTGCCCCTTTCGTCAGCAACATGAATAATTATAAAATGTTCAACGAACCTTGTTAGATGCGTCGCTGTCCTCGCTCACTCCAGTGCTCCGCGCCGACAGCACCGCGGCTCGCTTCGGGCCGGCTCTGGCTCTCTGCGGATTGCCCGTGACTAATTGTACTTCATTGTAAGCTGTTAACTAATGTGTTTCAAGCTTTTCTTACGCTTAGACAATCTTGCGTTCCTCGAGAGCCGAGCCGCCCAGCACTCACTGAAAAAGCCATACGGGGAAAAACATGCCGCTCACTATCTTTCATAGCAGGCTAGAAAGAGCACCACTGCCAGTGAGTGCTGGGTTCACCGGGTGCTGTTACCGGCGCTTCGCAAGTCGTTCGCTCCGGACAGCGACGCATCCATGTTATCACGATTCGACTGAATACATACGAATATCAGCCCCTGCCTATTTCCAGAGCCCTCAGAACCATGTCCTTAGCCGCGTTCAAAACCGTAACGTTGGCCTCGTAGGCCCGGGTGGCTGCAATCATGCTAACCATCTCGTTAGCAATATTGATGTTGGGATAGGCCACGTATCCCGTATTGGGGTCGGCCAGGGGATGGGAGGGCTCGTAAACAAGCCGGGGCGGGGAAGGATCCTCCACTACTGCCGCCACGCTCACACCGGCGGCGTTGAAGGAGGGCCGGCCGGGCAGGGAGTCCAGGGCCTGGCGCAGTTTCTCGGCAAACACGGGAACTTTCCGGCGGTAGGCCGGGTTCAGGGGGTCGTTGGGCCTGCCCGCCGTTTGCAGGTTGGCAATATTGTTGGCCGTAATATCCAGCCAGAGCCTCGATGCTGTTAAGCCTGAAGCACTAATGCCGAATATATCTAATAGAGGCATCGCCTGTTACCTCCCCCGGATGACATAGGTTAACAGGGACAGGCGGTCGCCCAGTGCCCGGGCGGCGGCCTGGTACGTCAGGGTATTGGCGGCTAGGTTTACCATCTCCTGATCAATGTCCACGTTATTGCCGTTGTAACCCATGGTGGTGCCTTCCTCCTTCACCACCGTGGGTTCCACCCGGGCCAGCGGAACCGGGGCCCCGATATGCCTGGGGTCACTGGTAAGCAGCGGCAGGGCGCCCTCCCCCAGCGCCCGCCGCAGTTCCTCCGTAAAGCTGACGGAAGATTTTTTAAATCCCGGCGTATTCACATTGGCCACGTTATGGGCAATTACCCTTTGGGTTAGTGCCGCTGCATCCAGCTGCTTTTGCAGCGCCACCAGAATGGGACTGGCGAAAAGATCCAAAAAACCACCTCCCGGCTGCCATGATCTTCTTTGGGGGCCGCTCCCCGCAATGTACCACCCATGTAAATTATTGTTAAAAAAACCGACCCGGAGGTCGGGAAGCATTGTCGCAACCCGGCTGCCTTAGCGGGAGTCCGCTTTAGGCCCGTGGCTTTGCGTCCCTCCCTTTCGGTGAAGTTTGCCCCTGGACAATGTGCTAAGGTGGGTTATTTTTTAAAAAGCAGGTTGACTTTGGTAACTAAGTTATTTGACACGATCTCCCAAATTCCTTCTATAGAGAAGAAGAAACACAAAAAAATAACAAAGACTTAAGCTTTTTGACACAAGACATAGAGTAAAAACCAAAGAAAGCATCGACTAAGACGAAAGTGGTGGAATTACCTTTCACTTTCGTGTCCAGGCTATAACCCTGCGCACCGCCGTGATCACGTCCCGTACATCCCCGTCACTCATAGCCGGATAAAGGGGCAGGGTGATAATCCGCTCGTACAGCTCTTCTGCGTGGAAACAGTAAAACCCGGAAAGGCTGCAGCTGTCCGGGTCTCCGAGCCAGCGGTAGTAGGGATGGCGGTACACGGGGATATAATGCACGTTTACCCCGATGTTTTCCGCCCGCAGGGCTTCGAAGACCTCACGCCGCCCCACTTTTAGAAGGTTCAGGTTTAGAGCCAGCACGTAAAGGTGCCAGGACGAACGGCCGTATGGCGCCTGGTACGGGATTTCCACTTCGGGCAGGCTGGCAAAGGCCTCGTTATAAGTGCGGGCAATCTCGCGCCTGCGCTCCAGAAAACGGTCCAACTTGCGCAGCTGGCTCAAACCCAGGGCAGCCTGGATATCCGTGAGGCGGTAGTTGTAACCAACGTCCAGCATTTCGTAGTACCAGGGGCCCTGATCTTCCACCATCAATTCCCGGTCCCGGGTGATCCCGTGGTTGCGGAAAAGCAGCAGCCACTGGTACAGTTCGCCGGAATTGGTGGTTACCATTCCCCCTTCCCCGGTGGTGATGTGTTTCACCGGGTGGAAGCTGAATACGGTCATATCGCTCAAGCAGCCGATGGGCTGCCCTTTATATTCCGCCCCCAGGGCGTGGCAGGCATCTTCAATGACCACAAGATTGTGCTTTTCAGCCAGGGCGTGAATGGCATCCAGATCGCAGGGCTGTCCGGTGAAATGTACGGGAATGATCGCCTTTGTTTGCGGAGTGATCTTTTTTTCTATTTCTGCCGGGTCGATATTATATGTGCGCGGATCTATGTCCGCAAACACGGGTTTCGCCCCCAGGTAGAGGGCGCAGTTGGCGCTGGCCACGAAGGTAATGGGGCTGGTAATCACTTCGTCACCCCTACCCACACCGGCGGCAAAACAGGCCGCGTGCAGGGCCGCCGTCCCGCTGGAGAAGGCCACGGCATAACGGGCGCCTACCCGGGCGGCAAATTGCTTTTCGAATTCGGCCAGGGTCGGGCCGGTGGTCAGCCAGTCTCCCCGCAGTACCCGGGTGACGGCCTCGACGTCGTCTTCTTCAATCCACTGCCGGGCATAGGGAAGATAGGTTTCCCGTACGGGTTCACCCCCGTCAATGGCGGGTATTTGTGGATCAAGGTGGTCGGCACGAGTTCCCATGTGCAGGTTATTGCTCCTTTTTCAAGTTTTTTGATAAACTATACACAAAGCTTAACAAATTCTGCCGGTGAAACAATGATAATACCCTGGAACTCTTTCAGGGCTAAGAGGTGCTCATCTCCGGAAACAATGTATTGAACCCCACCCTCCAGCGCGCACTCCAGAACTCTATTATCGTCAGGATCATTTTCTATAACGTTTAACTGGAAATCAGGAGATACCAAAACCGTATTTTCCAGGTCAAGGAATTGCTCTAAAATACCCTGTCTCTCATTGATTGTACCTACCTTATTAAACTTTGGACGCAGCAATACCTCCAGATATTCCTCCAACAGTGACTGGCTTATAACAACGGTGAGTTTGCCTTTCGCCCAAAAATCTACGATCATTCCAGGAGGCCCGTTCGGAATGAGAATACCGGATATAATAACATTAGTATCCAGAACTACCCTCATTGCCTGTATCCTCTTTTTCGGTTCCTTACGAGCCGTACCTCTTCCAGAACATCCTCTTCCGTAATCTTTGCCTTCCCGGCACTGGACCTGATCTTTTCCATCGCCAGCTGGAGGGCTAAACGCTTACAATCTTTTTCAATTTTTCGGAGCCGGCAATATTCCTCATAATTAAGCAGCACGCTTTTGGGTTCACTGTTAACGGTGAGTATAACCGGCTCCGCGCCGAGGGTCAGTGATTCGATAATGGACGTGAGTCTGGGCCGGGCCTCGTTAATCCCGATAATCCGTTCCATGATTGATTCCTCCATTAAAGAATAACTTAATGTTAACATTATTATATTCTTTAATGTTTCCGCTGTCAAACCCTGCTTTCATTAAGTCCGCGTCAAGATCACGGGCTTTTCCCCTCCCGGCACCTGCTGAAATCTTACGCGGCTGCTATCTGTAGAGCAAAAGTTGCTTCAAAACGAAAACGGCCGGCCCGATGACTGACCGGCATTAATCTTCCTGCGGCCCGATTACCAGAGCTGCCATTTGCACGGTGAAGCGGGCGTCCTCCATCGCCCTCGCCGCATCTTCTTTCGTATACTCTTCCGTAGGAATGAAGTCCACATCGCCGTAGAAGGCAAACTCCCGCTCTTTCCGCAGCCACTTGGATATTTTGGCCAGCCTGTGCGCTTCCCGCCCGACTTCGGGCGGCAGGCGGTCATGGAACTCCACCAGTAAATAACCCACATCGTGCTGTTTGGGCGGGTCCACCCCAATCCAGCGCAGCACGCCTTTCAGGGCTAGCTCCACAATCTCCTGGGCTTCGCGGATTACGTCGGAATAGGCTTCTTCCTCAAATAGAACGGGCAGTATTTTCAACCTTTTGGTGGCTTTGAGCAAATAACTCTGGGCCAGGGTGGTGCTGGTCAAATTTCGATCACCTCACCCTGTTTGTAGTCCTTCTTTAACACCCAGTACCAGGCGCCGCCGCGGTAAATTTTCCGCGCACCCAATTGCTGCAGTCTTTTCCGCAGGCGGACCAGGTAGCGGGCCAGAAAATTTCCCCGGTCATATAAAATTTTCACGTCGTCAACCATGTCCAGAAACAGCAGGCTGCCCTGCAGAACTTCCTGTTTTTCCTTGATTACAGGGGACAGGTCCGGCACTATATGAGTGAACCGGGAGGATTCTTGCTGCATTTTCTCTTCCACTACGGCAAATTCGGCCATTCTCTTCATCCGGCCCCGCGGCAGGTCTTCGGCCACCAGCAGCAGGTCGATGTCCGAATCCGGCCGGGGCGTACCGCGGCCTACCGAACCAAAAACGGCCAGGGACACCAAACGGGAGCCGTAAACCTCCTTTACGGCCGGCACCAGCAGTTCAAGGGCCAGTTCAAATTCCTGGCGGTACATGATATCACCTTAAAACATATGGGTGGCTTCAAATTTTTTAATATCGTATCATACGGCGGCATGAACATCAAGGGAAAGGAATCGTTAGGCCGTATAGAATTTAAGTAGGTGCCAGAAGGAGATCGACCCGCCGAAAAAATGAGAGCGTAATTATATTTTCTCAGGAATACGTAAAATGGTATAATAGTGCCGGAATGCAGAAGCGTGGGTGATTTACCTTTGCTGCCAACAAGCAGGTGGTGTTGTTATGCAGGAAATAATAATCAAATCCGATAAATGGTATACCTATGAAGATTACTTACAGTTAGACGATGAGTACGAATATGAAATTATCGGGGGAAAGCTGTTCATGACGCCAAAGCCGCGGCCGCTGCACCAGGAGGTTGTTGGCAGGTTGTATGTCGCCCTGCACAATTTTCTCAAGCAGCGAAACATACAGGGGAAAATTTTTCTGGATGTGGACGTAATTTTTGGCAACCAGGTGGTTTCTCCCGATATAATCTATATCACTCATGAACGTTTGTCCATTATATCAGAAACAAACATTCAAGGGCCACCGGACCTGATCATTGAGGTCCTTTCCCCATCCACACAAAAATACGACCGTAAACAAAAAAGCCAGTTGTATTACACCACCGGAGTAAAGGAATACTGGCTCATAGATCCGGCAGTGCAGCTTGCGGAGGTTTTTGCCCGGGAGGATAAAGGCTGGTACCGGGCAGGTGTTTATGACGAAGAGGATACGCTGGTTTCCCCCCTCCTACCGGAGCTGGAAATTAACCTGAAGGAGATTTTTGACGTTTCTTAAGAGGGTTTCAAGGGACGTGGGACGATGAACAATTACCGGAAATACATGCAGGGCCACCTGAAAGAAGTGTTGCAGCATATGGGGGTGATGGCCGGAATGGAGCATGATGGAGATGACCGGAAAGAACATATGGATGAGATGGAATTATTTGAGAAAATGGATTTTGAACAAAAAAGATACTCATTTACAGCCGGGCAAAAGGAGCAAATAACAGCCCGGCTTAAGGAATTCCTGCATAAACGCCCGGAAATACGCTTTGCCTTTTTACACGGTTCTTTTCTGGATGAGATTCCCTGCCGTGATATTGATATTGGTGTTTATTTTGAGCCTGAGCTTGACCCGGAAACTATTTTTGATCTGGCCCTGGATCTCTCTGTGGAGCTGACCTCCCTGCTGCACATACCGGTGGATGTACACGCCTTAAACCAGGCCGGCAACGGGTTTTGTTATCATGTGACCCGAGGCCTGCTGCTGGTATCCAGGGATGACGAAGAAACATATGACTTCATAGAAAAAACCTGGCGGGACTACCTGGACTTCCAGCCCCTGACCAGGCAGATTCTAAATGATTTGCTCCAGTAACGCCCGCCCTTTAAGAGCGGTGATTCTGCTGCTTTGGGAAAGGTCTGCACGACCGTTACTTAATTCATAACTAGGGGATGGTTCCTATGAATGAAACACATGAAAGAAGGGACATAAAACAGAGGTTTTATACTTATTTTGACAGAAATCAGGCCAGCGTGCTGGCAGATATGTACGAGATTTTACGCCTGCAGCTTAGTGATGTCGTGAGGGCGCGTGATTTTAACGAATTAAAAGAGATCGTCAGAGAATTGGGTGAGGCGCAGAAAAGGACGGAAGCGAGAGTTGATAAACTAGCCGAAAAAGTTGAGGAGCTGGCTGAGGCACAGAAGAGAACGGAAGCAAAGGTTGAGGAACTGGCTGAGGCGCAGAAAAAAACTGAACAAAGTGTCAAAGCACTGGCCGAGGAGATGCGTGGTCTCTGCCGCATAACCGCAAACCTGAGAACCGAACAAAACGGCCTAGCCAAAAGCATGGCCTACGCCCTGGAAAACGAGGCCTACCAGAAGCTACCGGCCTACCTGAAACAACTGGGCATTGCTGTCACCGAAAAATTTGTCCGCAAGTATATAGGTGAAGAGGAGATCAACTTCTTTGGCCGCGGGACGCAAAACGGCGAAAACATAATCATCGTGGGAGAAACGGAACTTAAGTTCACCAGTGCCGGTAAAAAGCTCGGGCAGTTGAAGCGAAAGGTTGCTGCCGTGGCTAGGGAATATCCCGGCACAAAAATAATCAAACTTCTGGTCACCCATTTCGCCAAGCCCCAGGCCATAGAAAAGGCCCGGGCGGAAGGAGTCATCGTGATCCAGAGCTTCGAGTGGCTGTAGGTTTTGATTTTCACAAAACTGGACTGGCACAAAACCCTCATTGCGGTGCATCTTTCCCTCGAATTCCGCCCTGGTCTCCGGGCTCAGTATCTTCCCGTTTCCATGCCCTTCTCCACCACGATCATTCCTTTCATCGGCTTCGGGAGCGGCCCGCGGGTTCCTCAGCACCAAGCCGCGGAAAGCGGAAAAAGGAACCGTTAAGGGGCCGGGGGACGGTCCCACTCCAATAAGTTAATAAGTTGTGCCTGGCACCAAATATTTTCCGCAACAACAGCTAAAGAAATTCCGGGTTTCTTCCGAATTAAAGTTAAGAGAACACCTTTACAGGATGACAGCAGGGAAACCGCTGCGCACGGTTTTAACAGGGGGTAGATGGGCAATGAGGATTACCAATAATCTTGATCCCCGGCAGGTTATGGACGTTTACCAGAAAAGTCTTAAGATAGAAGAAAGCAAGAAGAACGGCAGCCCCAAACATTTCCCACGGGCCGACTCCGTGGAAATCTCCGACCGGGCACAGGAATTACAGCTCTACCGGGCACATTTAAAAAAGCTTCCTGAAGTCAGGGATGAACTGGTTGAATCGCTAAAAAAACGGCTTGCGGAAGGCACCTACCTTGTCGACCGGGAAAGGGTGGCGGCGGGCATCATGGAAGAGCGCCGGCTGGACAGGCATGTGTGATGCCGGGATGCGGTGCGGACGGGCGGGTGCCGCCCCCGCTGGAGCGGCCGGTTAGTTATGGGCGGTGCCGGGGTTGTGAGCCGGCTTGAGCGCAGGTGTATCGAGTAGGAGGGGGCGGCTAGCCCCCGTCCT
Source organism: Desulfofundulus thermosubterraneus DSM 16057 (assembly GCF_900142025.1). GTDB lineage: Bacteria > Bacillota > Desulfotomaculia > Desulfotomaculales > Desulfovirgulaceae > Desulfofundulus > Desulfofundulus thermosubterraneus. Next base: position 78,324 of record NZ_FQZM01000017.1, read on the forward strand.
CTCACACCACCGGACATGCGGGTCCGCATCCGGCGGTTCACCAAGCTTGACGAAGACTTTGATAGCGTTCGGTTAAGCTCATCAGGCCCTGGGACTGCCAGTAGGCGTTGCCCAGGGCTCTGTTCATTGGCCCGTGGGCCATCCGCCATGGCCCTCTGCGAGCGTTGGCGAATTCATGTACTACCCATTCAGGCAGTCCCAGTGCACGCAGCTCGCGGTATCTTGTCCGCACTCGCTTCCACTGCTTCCAGAGGCACATGCGCAGCCTCCTCCGCATCCAGCCTTCCAGGTTCTTGAAAATGCTGGGCGTTTCGGCCAGGGCAA